>JADFNB010000041.1 GCA_022563595.1 Gemmatimonadota bacterium | reverse complement strand
CGCGACGCGTGATCTCGGTCGGTGCCGTAATCGATCCGGCATCCCGCACGGTACCGGTCCTCTACGAGGTCGGTAACGGGGATGCCTCGATCAAGGTGGGCGCCATCGCCCGCGCGGCGGTGCATACCGGTGAGCGCGTGAGCGGGGTCGTAATCCCGACCAGCGCCGTCCTCGACGAGGATGGCCGGCCGATCGCCTATGTCCAGGTCGAGGGCGAACGGTTCGAGAAACGTTTGCTGACGGTCGGGGGCAGTGAGGGTGGACGCACGGTCGTGCTCTCCGGCATCGCGGAAGGCGAACGCGTGGTGACCGGCGCGGCGTATCAGGTCCGCCTGGCCTCACTCTCGACGGCCGTGCCTGAGCAGGGCCACGGGCACTAAGGGGAGATCATGCTGAACCAACTCGTCGTGTGGTCCCTCCGCAATCGCGTTCTGGTGCTGGCTATCGCCGGCTTGATGCTGGCTGTCGGAGCGTGGACCGCCTATCGGATGCCGGTGGACGTCTTCCCGGACCTGACGGCGCCCACTGTCACGATCCTCGCCGAAGCCCACGGCATGGCGCCAGAGGAGATCGAAGCGCTGGTCGCCTTTCCGATCGAGACCGCCGTCAACGGCGCGACCGGGGTCCGCCGCGTACGATCGTCCATCGCCCAAGGCATCGCAGTGGTGTGGGTGGAGTTCGACTGGGACACCGACATCTTCCGCGCGCGCCAGATCGTGTCCGAGAAACTGCAGACCGTGGCCAGCGCGCTCCCGTCGAACATCCCCGCCCCTGTGTTGGCACCGATCACATCAGTGATGGGCGAGATCCTGATGATTGGGCTCGTCGGCCCCCAATCGCCGATGGAACTCCGCACGGTGGCCGATTGGACCATCCGCCGCCGTCTGATGGCGGTGCCGGGCGTGGCCCAGGTGGTCCCGATCGGCGGGGACGTGAAGCAGTACCAAGTGCTCGTGGACCCCGCTCGGATGCTGGCGACCGACGTCACGCTCGACGAGGTGATGCGCGCCGCCGAGGGCTCCAACCGGAACGCCTCGGGCGGCGTGTTCATGGACCGGGGCCAGGAGTACGTGATCCGGGGGATCGGCCGCATCCAGAGCGGCGAGGACATCGCCAACACGGTTGTCGCCGTGAGAGAGGGCGTTCCCGTCCTGATCCACCAGGTCGCCGACGTCGTCGTCGGCCCGGCCCCCAAGTTCGGCGACGGCTCGGTGAACGGGCAGCCTGGTGTGGTGCTCGCCGTGCAGAAGCAGCCGGGGGCGAACACGCTGGAATTGACGGCGCGGATCGAGCGCGAGCTGGCCGACATACAGCGCGCGCTCCCCGCGGGCATGACGATCGTGGCCGATCTGTTCCGCCAGGCGGACTTCATCGAGCTCGCGATCGACAACGTGCTCGAGGCGCTGCGTGACGGCGCGATCTTCGTCGTGATCATCCTGTTTCTCTTTCTGTGGAACGTGCGCGCGACCGGTATCTCCCTCCTAGCGATCCCGCTGTCTCTCATGGTCGCCATCTTCACCCTGAAGCTCCTCGGTATCACGATCAACACGATGACGCTGGGCGGAATGGCGATCGCCATCGGGGCGCTGGTAGACGATGCGATCATCTACGTGGAGAACGCGTTCCGGCGGCTCCGGGAGAATGCTCAACGCCCGGAGGCGTCCCGCGCGCCGGTGCTGCGCGTCGTCTACCAGGCGTCCTCGGAGATCCGTGCGGCGATCGTCAACGCCACGTTCATCATCACCGTCGTTTTCCTACCGCTGTTCTTCCTCAGCGGGGTTGAGGGGCGCCTGCTCCGTCCGCTGGGCTTGGCGTACGTCGTCTCACTCTTGGCGTCGATGATCGTTGCCCTGACGGTGACGCCGGTCCTGTGCGCCTATTTGCTGCCGACAGCGCGTGCAGTACGTGAGAACAAGGAGAGCTTTCTGGTGACCTGGCTCAAGGCGCGATACCGGCCGACGCTGGACCGGGTGCTCGACCGCCCGAGGATGGTCGTTGCCGGGGCGACCGTAGCGCTCATCGCGGCCATCGCTGTCGTCCCGTTCCTCGGCAGGTCGTTCCTGCCGGAGTTCAACGAAGGCGCCCTCACCGTGTCGATGGTTACCGTCCCGGGAACCTCCCTCGATGAGGCGAACGCGATCGGGTTGCGGGTGGAGGAGATCCTGCTGGCGCACGGCGCGGTGCGCACCACCGACCGGCGGCAGGGGCGGGCCGAGCTAGACGAACACGCCCAGGGCGTGAACGCTGCCGAGATCGACGTCACGCTGCACGACGACATCGACAGGGACGCGGTGCTCGAGGAGCTGCGCCGGGAGTTCTCGATGATTCCCGGCACCAACGTGACGATTGGCCAACCCATCGGGCACCGTATCGACCACATGCTCTCCGGCACGCGGGCGAACATCGCGATCAAGATCTTCGGCCCCGACCTCTACGAGCTGCGCCGGCTTGGGGCACGGGTGCGCGACGCGATCCAGGATGTCGCCGGCGTGGCCGACCTCCAGCTCGAGCAGCAAACGGACGTACCACAAGTTCGGATTGCGGCGGACCGCCAGGCGATGGCACGCTTCGGCATGACGGTCGGTGATCTTGCCGAGGCCATCGACATCGCGTTCAACGGCGAGGTCGTATCGCAGGTGCTCGAGGAGGGAAAGAGCTTCGACCTCGTGGTTCGACTCCCACCGGATCTCCGCAGCAGTGCCGATGCTATCCGCGGCGTCATGTTCGGCACGCCCGTCGGCGCCCGAGTCCCACTCGGACAGCTCGCGGCGGTCACCGTGGACCGCGGCCCAAACACGATCTCGCGGGAGAACGTCCAGCGGAAGATTGTGGTCCAGGCGAATGTCGCGGGGCGTGACCTGGGAAGTACGGTGGACGAAATCCGGCGTACCGTCGCCGGGGCGGTGACGCTACCAGCGGGCTACCACGTGGAATACAGTGGTCAGTTCGAGAGCCAGCAAGAGGCGACGCGCAACATCGCGCTGCTCTCACTGGTGTCGATCGCCGCCGTATTCCTGATCCTCTTCGGCGAGTTCCGGTCCGTTCGGAACGCCACGTTGGTGATGGTCAACCTTCCTCTTGCCCTGATCGGCGGCGTGGCGGCCGTGCTCCTCACGGGGGCCACCGTGAGCATCGCCTCACTGGTCGGGTTCATCGCACTCTTCGGGATCGCCACCCGGAACGGAATTTTGCTTGTTGCCCACTACCGCCACCTGCTCGCCGACGGTGTCCCGGTTCGCGAGGCGGTCGTGCGGGGTTCGATGGAACGCCTGTCACCGATCCTGATGACGGCCCTCGTCGCCGGGCTGGCGCTGGTGCCGCTCGCGCTCGGGGGCGGGGAGCCCGGTAACGAGCTACAAAGCCCGATGGCCATCGTCATCCTTGGAGGGCTCCTTTCGTCGACCGCGCTCAACATGGTGGTGTTGCCTGCGCTGTTCTGGCTGTTCGGTGACAAGAGACGTGGGACCGTGGACACGGTATTCGAGACCTAGTGAGATTCACGACTCGCCGTATCCCATGCCGCAGGGCCTCTGGTGGTGTTGTGAGTCTTGTTGTGAGTTCGGTGCGACTTCCCGGTGACCACTGGGCTGTGAGATAAGCAGGACTTTTTTGGTGAAGGGCTCTGCCCAACTCCCCGAATGCAACAGTATGCGACGCGGCCGGTGATGGGCCGAGCCCGAGATCTGGTTCCGCATCCTACACGTCGCCCTGGATCGCCATGACGGAGCGCCCGTGGCAGCCTACCGCTAACCGACGCTCGAGATCGCCCTGGGGCCCAAGGGGCGTTCAGCGTTCAGCGTTCGACGTTCGACGTTCAGCGTTCAGCGTTCAGCGTTCGACGTTCAGCGTTCACCCCGGTTCCGATCCGAGGTGTCTACGCCACATGTAGTACCCCATGCCGCCGGCTGCTATCAGGTTTCCGACCGCCACGTTGATCCAGGCCAGCTCGGCCAACAAGTGGGTGAAGAAAATGCCTACCGCCGCGAGAAAACCGAACTCGAACACGATGAAGAACTCGACGAGCAGCCAAAGCACGTGAGGTGCCTTCCGGGCTTCCGCCATGATCGCCGCCACGATCAGACCACGACAAACGCCAGGATGTGCACCGCCGTGTAGGCAAGCACCGGCTGTACGCCGATCGTCACGGTCGCCGGATCTCGAAGATCAAAGAACACGGCCGATCCGAGGATGGCCGGGGTGAAGAACGGCCTGCCGGCGATGATGTCGACGAGGAGAAACCACGCGCCGACCGAACCGGCACCGATCAGGCCCACCGCCACGCCCTCCCGAATGACTCTGTGGGATTGGAGTTTCAACAAGGGACCTCCGCGTTCTTCCGGGCGTAGAACCACCAATTCACGATCAGACAGCTGACGTAGTAGCCGGCGAAACCGTACAGTGCGTACTCGGGCGTGCCCGTTTCAATCTGACCGCCGAAGATCCTCGGTATCAGGAAGGCACCGTACGCAGCAATGGCAGACGTCCAGCCCAGCACCGGCCCGGCAAGCTCGGGCTTGAAGATGATAGGGATCATCCGGAACGTCGATCCGTTGCCAATGCCGGTTGTGATGAACAGGATCATGAACAGTCCGAAGAAGGGCCACCAGTACGATTCCGGTGTCCCGGCTGCGCCCGCGACTTTGACGAAATAGGCCACGCCGAGCGCGGACCCGATCATCACGACCGTATTCCAATGCGTCACGCGTGCGCCGCCGAGTTTATCCGAGATCCAGCCTCCGACGGGGCGGACAAGCGATCCTACCAACGGCCCGAGCCACGCGTAGTGCAGCGGGTTCGGCGCGTTGAGGTTGATCGAGCCATCGGGCAGGGTCCCGAACACATCCTGGATCAGCTTCGGGAAAGCGGCGGAATACCCGATGAACGACCCGAAGGTCATCGTGTAGAGCCACGTCATCACCCAGTTGTGTTTTCGCCGAAAGATGACGAACTGGGTGGCGAGGTTCTTCCGCACGGGCGCCGGCGTCAGGTAGCGCATGAAGAGCAGCGTGAGACACACCGTGATCACCAGCACGGCCAGCACGTGCACGAGGTCCGGCAACCCGACGTCCACACCCAACAGCAGACCGATGCCGACCGCGGCGCCGGCGAGCCCAAGCAACTCGAGCCACAACATCTTGGCCGAGGCCACGGGTGTGGAGCCCACGTGGTGCATCGGCAGGTTGTTCATCAGGGTGAAGGCAAGGATCGTGAGCACGAGGAGGGCCGGCACCCAAACCAGCCCGCCGTTCTGGATCCAGACCAGCTCGCCGCCGAGTGCGGTCGGCAGCTGACGCCCTTCACCACTAAGCGCGCCAAAGATCGCGAAAGTCGTCGCCCAGGGGATGAGAACCTGCATGACGCTGACGCCGACGTTCCCCAGGCCCGCGTTCAACCCGAGGGAGAGTCCCTGCATGCGCTTGGGGAAGAAAAAGCTGATGTTCGACATGGACGACGCGAACGCGCCACCTCCGACGCCACTGAAGCCGGCGAGGACGGCGAACACGAGATAACTGGTATTCGGGTTCTGGAGTGCCATTCCCACGCCGGCTGCCGGAATGATCAGCAACGCGGTGGTGATGGCGATGATGTTCCGTCCACCCGATATGGCGATCATGAACGAGTTCGGGATCCGGAGGGTGGCGCCCGCCAGTCCCGCGATGGCCGGCAGGGTGTACAGTTGCGTGGATGAAAACGCGAACCCTAGATTCTGCATCTGCACGATGATGATCGACCAATACAGCCATATCGCGAACGCCAGCAGGAGGCACGGAACGGAGATCAGCAGATTCCGGACAGCAATCCGCTTGCCGGTGCGCTCCCAGAAATGTGAATCCTCGACGTTCCATTCACCGACCGGAGTCATCATGTAGTCTCTCCTTGGCGGTCAGATGTCGCGTGACATTTGTCGCACGACGATGCTCAGCCAGACGATGCAGGCGGCCGTGACTGCGAACAGGAACATCCACGTAGTGGTCCACAACCCGAGGCCGTCGAGCAGGTACCCGAACACAATGGGGCAGACGAATCCGCCGAGGCCCCCGAGCACACCGACCATCCCGCCTACCACGCCGACGTCGTTGGGGAAGTAGTCCGGGATGTACTTGTACACGGCCGCCTTGCCGATTCCCATGGCGATGCCGATGACGAACACGAGGAGCGTGAACACCCACACGTTGGCCTGGAAGTAGATGTGGGTAACCCCTCGCGCGATGACCTCCCGCTTCGTAACGGTCTGTCCGACCTCCACGGCGGGTTCGTGCCAGGTTTTGACCACGGGCAGGAGCAGCACCTGACTCTCGTCGTAGGCCCGCTCTACCGTGGTGTCCCGCACCTTCAGCACGTACTCCTGCTCATCCACTCGGATTGCCGTGGCAGAGACCGCCGTCACCGTTCCGGCGCGCCGCGCCATCACCCCGCGTCCCGGACTCTCGATGTCCATCTTCGGGAAGATCAGCAGGAAACAACAGATCCCCGTTGCCATGAGGACCCCGTACAACACGCGCCTCGGTCCCCAGAAGTCCGACATCCACCCACCGAACGCCCGGATCAACCCGGACGGGAGCGAGAAGATCGACGTCATGATACCGGCCGCGACGATCGTCATGCTATACACGTTCAGATAGTACGGTACCAACCACTGCGCGAGCGCCACGAATCCGCCGAAGACCAGGAAGTAGTAGAGGCCGAAGCGCCATACCCGGACGTGCCTGAGCGGGCTGAGCAGATCTGTGATCGTCTTGGCCTTCGCGCCCTCCGGCGCCTTGTTGTGCGTCCCGAGAAAGAACACGATCGCCATGACGACCAACAGCGCCGCGTAGATCCTCGGCAACATGCGCCAGCCCTCGATGTTGGCGCCGTTGTCTGTGAGAAACCGAAGCAGCGATGGCGCCGCCAGCGTGGTCGCCGCGGCCCCCGCGTTCCCGGCACCGAAGATCCCGAGCGCGGTGCCCTGGCGTTCTCGAGAGTACCATACCGAGGTGAACGCGATGCCCACCGCGAACGATCCGCCGCACAACCCGAATCCGAGGCTGGCGAGCGCGAACATGGTGTACGAATCGGCGTAGCTCAACAGATACATCGGCACGGCGGCGCCCAGCATCAGCAGAAAGTAGACGGGCTTCCCACCGAACTTGTCCGTCAACATGCCGAGCGGAAGGCGGGTGAGCGATCCGGTGAGGACCGGGATCCCGATCAGCACACCCATCTGGCTCGGTGTCCAGGCGAACACCTGGTTGTCCACGAGGTATGTGACGAGGACGCCGTTCAGCATCCACGCAGCAAAGCACACGGTGAAGGCCACCGTGTTGAGGGCGAGCGTGACGTTCGCCCTTGCTTGGTCAGTCACGGTTCGTTCTCTGTTGTTGCCCGCGCTCCGCCTTAAGCATGCGGCGCGTCGTCGTTGCTCGGCCGCCCCGATCCGACAGCCCCAGGCTCAGTTGTTATTGGGCCGTGCCCTGCTCCACGGCGTCCCCGGATCCCGAATGACCTTGCGGTCCCAGTTCCAAATCACCTGCTGATAGGGCCGCACGATGTAATGCAGGGGCGCGACGATGAAGTGCATGAGGCGCGTGAACGGCACCATGAAGAGGATGGCGAACGCGCCAACGATGTGGAGCTTGATCACCCACGGGAGCGCAAACACCGCTTCGGTTTCGGGACCCAGTGTCACGAGCGACATCAGGTATGGTGAAAGGTCAGCCGCGAACCACGAGGCTCCCCAGCGATAGCCGAGCGCGATCCAGAGCCCCAACACGACCTGCGCGAGTAGCAGCAACTCGATGGCGATGTCCATTCTGGTGGTCACAGCTCGAATGCGCGCGCTCGTGATCCGCCGCAGCATGAGCGACACGAGGCCTACCAGCACGGTCGCGCCAAACACGAACGCGGTGACCTCGAGAATGATCAGACGCACGGGGATACTGTTCCAGGCCAGGGTCGCGCGCGGGAGCAGAAACGCCGTGAGATGCCCGAAGAAGACGACCAGAATCCCGATGTGAAAAGGGATCGTGCCCCAGAAGAGCTTGTTCCCCTCGAGGAACTGCGAGGAGAGCGACGACACCGTGAAGCCCTTCTGCCGGTAGCGGTAGATGACCCCGACCACGAACACAGTCAGCGCAACGTAGGGAAACGCGACGAACAGAAAGGTATTGAGCACGTTCATAGCATCCTCCCCGACGGGGCCGTGCGGGGGCGGGGGCGGGGGCGGGGGCGGGGGCGCCCCTCGTGGGCCTCGATGTCCAATTCGCGACCGACGGCGCGCAGGAAATCACTTCCCCGCTCCGGCCGCTGGGGCGGAGAGGGGTGGAAGTCCTCCGCGAGCACGGCGTTGACGGCGGCCAGCGGCGCGCGGAAGATCGTACCGCGTTCCTCAGACGAGGTGATCAACGTCTTGAAATATTTCTTGTACAGTCGGTTACGTTGTTCCATGCGTTCCGGCCCGAACTCAGCGATCATTTTCTCGAGCGCGGGATACAGGATCTCCTCGACAAACTCCCCGACGATCTCCGGATCCGGCCACCTGGCCAACAGGCACAGCACGAGCGGCAAGTGGTCCGGCAGTTCAGTGCCGCAATCCACGCCAGCCTCACGATGCTCCCGATTCAGATTGACGAGTAGTTCACCCCGCTTGTAGTCGTCACCGAACATCACGTAACCGACCCCGAGCGTCGTGATCGACTGCACATCGAAGGAGCGCGTGAAGATCTCCTGCATGTCGTTCAGCGCTTCGGTGGAGAACGTGTCGGTTTCCGAGGGCAGGGCCCGCGCAAAGGCGTCGAGCTCGGCGACCGCGACCGGGTATCGATTACCAAGGGACTCGCGCGCCAGGCGGACGTGCGCGGGATAGTCTGGTCCGGGGTACTCGAAGAGCGGTGCGAGTTGCTCGTAATGGGCACGGATGGGCGCCGTCATGATCCCCTCACCGCCGTCCCGGCCTTGAACCCGAATCCGGTATTGCCCTTCACGTCGCCGGTGAACTCCATCATCTCGATGGCTTGCTCCCGGTGCGCGGCTGGAATGACGAAGCGATCGTTGAACTTGGCAAGGGATGTCAGGTAGTAGATATCGTCGGCGAGTTGCGGGGTGAGCCCGGTGTCGGCCAGTGCTTGCTTTACCGTCTCCTCCGGGATGTCACCAACCGTTTCCTTCCGGCGGTGGAGTCGGACCGCCATGAGTTTCTTGAGCCGGTCCCCGATCTCGGTCGTGTCGCCCGCGCTGAACAGGTTGGCCATGTACCGGAGCGGGAACCGTGCTTCATCTATGGTGCCGAACAGCTCTTTGGTACTGGTGTCGTAGAGCCAGCTGTCGGGCCACTGCTTTGCGATGGGGTTCATCTTCTCGGACTGCTCCCTATTGTCGACCGTGGTGACCGATGCCATCACCGGCAGCAACGGCGGAACGTAGAACAGCATTGGGAGAGTGCGGAACTCTGGGTGCAGGGGCAGCGCCAGGTTCCACACCTTCACGAACTTGTAGACAGGCGAGGATTGCGCCGCATCGATCGTCGAGTCGGCGATCCCGTTGCTCTTCGCGGAGGCGATCACCTCGGGGTCGAAGGGGTCGAGGATCATGTCCATCTGGCGGCGCAACACGTCGGCCTCGTCGGCCGAGGCTGCGCTCTCGATCCGGTCGGCGTCGTAGAGCAAGACCCCGAGGTAGCGGATGCGGCCCACGCACGAATGCATGCACGCCGGCGCATGGCCCGCCTCGAGACGAGGGTAGCACAGGATGCATTTCTCGGACTTGCCCGTACTCCAGTTGTAGTACGTCTTCTTGTACGGGCAGGCGGTGACGCACATGCGCCATCCGCGGCACACGGACTGATTGATCAGTACGATTCCATCCTCTCCTCGTTTGTAGATCGCCGCCGACGGACACGACGCGACGCAGGCAGGGTTGAGGCAGTGGTTGCAGATCCGCGGGAGATAGAAGAAGGCCATGCGCTCCAGCTGGAACATGGCGTCCCGCTCGGCGGGAGAGAGGCTCTCGAGGTTCGGGTCCTTGCGGGCGTAGTCGGGTGACCCGCTCAGGTCGTCGTCCCAGTTCGGCCCCATCTTGATGTCCATCGGCTCGCCGGTGATCATCGAGATCGGTCGGGCCGTGGGCTGGTCGTCGCCGGCGGGTGACTCGATCAGGTCGAGGTACTTGTAGGTGAACGGCTCGTAGTAGTCGTCGATCACCGGCATGTGGGGGTTGTGGAAGATGTTGGTCAGGCTCTTCGGCTTCCCCGCGCCCTTCAGCTCGATCCCGTCACCATTCTTCTTCACCCAGCCGCCTTTGTATATCTTTTGGTCTTCCCATTTGCCGGGATATCCCGTACCCGGCTTCGTCTCGACGTTGTTCCACCACATGTACTCGGCGCCCTTGCGGTCGGTCCAGATGTTCTTGCAGGCGATGGAGCACGTATGGCAGCCGATGCACTTGTCGAGGTGGAACACCATCGAAATCTGTGAGCGAACATCCATCTTGAGTCTCCCGGTCATCAGAACACCACCTTGTCCATTCGCTTGACGACGACATGAGTGTCACGGTTCGGGGCGATCGGTCCCCAGTAGTTGAAGTGGTAGGTAAACTGCCCGTATCCTCCGGCCAGGAAGTTGGGCTTGAGGTGGATGCGCGTGAAGCTGTTGTGCCCACCTGCTCGCTTACCGTCGCGCACCTGCGACTTGGGGATCCCGACCGTGCGCTCGGGGACGTGGTACACGATGCACACACCCTTGGGGATGCGGGCGCTGACCGAGGCGCGGGCGCAGTAGACTCCATGGTCGTTGTAGACCTCGACCCAATCGTTGTCCTGGATGCCCAGATCCGCCGCGTCTACCTCGCTCAGCCATACGGGCTCGCAGCCCCGGGAGAGAGTCAACATCCTGTGGTTATCTCCGAAGGTGGAGTGGATGTGCCACTTCCCGTGCGGCGTGAGACAGTTCAGGATCTTCGCGTCCCCGTCCTTCAGTGTCTGCTTGAGGTCGCCGTACGCTTCCGGTTTGGGAGAAGGCTTGTACGTGGGCAGGTTCTCGCCGTACGCCAGGTACATCTCGTGGTCGAGATAGAAGTGTTGGCGACCCGTGAGCGTCCGCCAGGGAACCAGTTTCTCGACGTTGTAGGTATAGGGGGCGTATGCCCTCCCACCCTTCATGATGCCCGACCACAGCGGCGATGTGTTATAGCGGCGCGGCTGTGCCTGTAGGTCGGCGTAATTGATTAGTACGTCCGCGCTGCCTGCACCCAGGTCAACGAGATCCAGACCAGTTCTTCTCTCGGCGTCCTCGTAGGCGCGCACGGTCAGCACCCCGTTGGTCAGCGAGGAGAGGTGCAGCACCGCGTTGGCCGCCCACTCATCTTCCTTCAACGACGGGTAGACCTTGCCGTTCTGGCGTTCCACCGGAAAGTGGTTGGACGCCAGCATCTCGTCGTAGGCGTCGTCGCACTGGAAATGGTTTCCGTGCGCTCCCAATCCCGTGGTTCGGATACGATCACCCAAGCTGATGAACTTGTCGTAGAGCTTGGTGTAGTCGCGGTCCACGACCGCGAGGCCGTGCATGGTTTTGCCGGGCACCGCCTCGCATTCTCCCTTGTACCAGTCCTTGATGACCGGCTGGGAGATCTCCCCCGCCGAGTCGTGCGCGATGGGGGTGGCGACGATGTCCTTCTGCGGGGCGGGGAAGTACTTTGCCGCCGCTTCGCTGGTGACCTTCGCGAGATCGCGGAAAATGTTCCAATCCGTCTTCGATTCCCACACCGGTGGAATAGCCGCCGAGAGTGGATGGATGAAAGAATGCAGGTCTGTGCTGTTCAGATCGGCCTTCTCGTACCAAGAGGCTGCCGGCAGCACGATGTCGGAGTACAGCGCCGACGAATCCATCCGGAAGTTCAGATCGACGATGAGGTCCATCTTCCCCACGGGCGCCACGTCGTGCCACTTCACTTCAGTCGTGTGGTCTTCCGAGTCCTGTGCGATCGCATTCGAGTGCGTGCCCAGGTAGTGCTTCAGGCAGTACTCGTGCCCTTTCATGCTTCCCATGATTGCGTTGCCGCGCCAGATGTACCACACGCGGGGGAAGTTGGCCTCGGCTTCCGGATCGCTTACCGAGTACTTCAGCTCCTTGCTCTTGAGTTTGTCGAGCACGTACCGCTTGATGCCCTCGTCGTCGGTGGCGCCGTTGTCGATCGCCTCTTGGCACAACTCCAACGTGTTCTGGTCGAACTGCGGATAGAACGGCATCCACCCCATGCGAACGGACTTGTAGATCTGGTCGGCGGTGTGCTGCCGAGTCATCTCGTTATCGGGGACCGTGTTGTACTTGGAGAACTGTCCGTCGTAGCGGTACTGGCACGTATTGATGTAGTGCCACAGTGGCGCTTGCTGGAGACGTACCGCCCCTTGCCAATCCTTGCCGAACGCGATCGCCGCCCAGGAATCTATCGGCGCCAGCTTCTCCTGACCCACGTAGTGATTGAGGCCGCCACCGTTCTTGCCCACACAACCGGTGAGCATCAGAGCCATCGCTCCGGCCCGGTACATCAGGTTGGAGTGGTACCAGTGGTTGATGCCCGCCCCGATGATGATCATGCACTTGCCGCCGGTAGCCTCCGCAGTGTTGGCCCACTCGCGAGCGAACTGCAGCACCGTGGCGGACGCGACCCCGGTAAAGAGCTCCTGCCAGGCGGGCGTGTATGCCGCGTCCCTGTCGCTGTAGTCTTTGGGGTAATCCCCCGGGAGTCCGCGATCCACGCCGTACTGGGCCATAATGATGTCGTAGACCGTCGTGACCAGCGCCGGGCCGTCGGTCGTGTCGATACGCATCGCTGGCACGCCACGCTGGACTGTGCGATCGAGCCCGAACTCCGTAAAGCTCGCCTGAACGACCTCGGTGGATCTCCCCAAGAGCGTGAGCACCGGATCGTACGGCTGATCATCGACGGCGTTCTCGGCCTTCATGTTCCAGTTGCCCTGACGCTCGTCCCAGCGAGATCCGGAGCTACCCTTGGGAACCACGAGCGCACCGGTGTTCGCGTCGATGTTGAGGAACTTCCACTCTCCATTCGTGATGTCCCGGTACTCGGCAACCTCGGCCGCACGAAGCAGCCGACCTGGTTTGTACGAGTCGCCGTCGCGCTCGAGCTTCACGAGGTACGGACTGTCGGTGTACTGCTTGACGTAGTCGATGAAGTACGGCGTCTGTTTCTCGTGGTGAAACTCCTTGAGGATCACGTGGGTGGTGGCCATCCAAAACGCCCCGTCGCTTCCCGCGTGGAGCGGTACCCACTGATCGGCATACTTGCACACCTGGCTGAAGTCGGGCGAGAACACCACGGCCTTCGTGCCGTTGTGGCGCGACTCGGCGAAGAAGTGACAGTCGGGCGTGCGCGTCATGTTGAGACACGCGCCCATGTCCGCGATCATCTTGGCGTTGTACCAATCGGCGCTCTCGCACACGTCGGTCTGCTCGCCCCAGATCTCGGGAAACGCCGTGGGGAGGTCGCAGTACCAGTCGTAGAAGCTGAGGTTGACGCCTCCGAACAGCTGGAGGAAACGCGAGCCGGCCGCGTAGCTCAACATCGACATCGCCGGAATCGGGCTGAACCCGATCACGCGGTCAGGACCGTACCGTTCAGCGGTGTAGATATTGGCGACGGCCATGATCTCCATGACCTCGTCCCATGTCGAGCGGCGGAATCCGCCTTTGCCGCGGGCTTGCTGGTACGTCCTGCGCGCGGTCTGGTCCGCCTGCAATGCCTTCCACGCCTTCATGGGGTCGCCCGTTTCGCGCTTCTTTGCGCGATACGCATCGAGCAGCGCGCTCCGAATCAACGGGTACTTGATCCGTAACGGGCTGTAGAGGTACCACGAGAAAGAGATGCCTCGTTGGCAGCCACGCGGCTCATACGGCGGGAGGGAGTCCTCGAGCAGCGGGTAGTCGAGCTGCTGCGTTTCCCACGTCACGATGCCGTCCTTCACATGGATCTGCCAGGAGCACCCGCCGGTGCAGTTCACGCCGTGCGTGCTTCGCACGATGCGATCGTGTTGGAAGCGGTTGCGGTAGAACTCTTCCCACTTCCTGGTCTGCGGCGAGACGATGTCTTTGATCCAACCCATGGTCGTTTACCCGGTTTCGTTGCTCATGTGGATTCAGATGGACGTGATCTGCCGGTCGTAGATCGATTGGTTGACGGACCCTCTCAGTCGTCCGCGCCACATCAGCGAGTAGAGACCGAGGAGCAGTACCGTGCCGACCACTCCGGCGCCGAGGAGCCCCATGCCGTAGTCCCGCGGCTGATGCAGGGGCTGCTCTGCATCAGCCTGTTGGAGGAAGCCCACCAGTGCGACGACCTCGTCATCGGTCAGCGGTTTGTCCCTGTAGGCCCGTTGCATCACGGGGAACGGTGGGCTTCCCAGAATCGCACGGACACCTGGTCCACCCAGCCGGGAGAAAACCGTCGTCAGCTCGCGCGCGAGCACCCCGCCACCAATCACAGCGTCATTGATCACGTCGTGGCACGAGTTACAGGTGGGTCCGCTGTTGGCGAATCGGGTTTTCCCCTGGAACAGCGCCTGCCCAAGGAGGATCTGCTCTGCTGTCGCCTGCTCGATCGGTGGCGGCTCGGCGGGTGCGGTGGAGCTACCCCCCACGATGTAGTCGATGATCCCACGGATCTCCCGCTCGGAAAGCGACTGGTCGGGCATCGGGATTCCATTGAACTCCTCGAACAGCGCTACCGCATCGGGATCGCCCGACTGCACGAGCTGCTGGGAGTGTTGCACGAACCGGATGATCCAGTCCTCGCTGCGGCGCTCGGCGACCCCCTGAAGGTCGGGCCCCACGAGCTTGCCGCCGCCGATCGTATGGCACACCGTACAGCGTGTCTGAAACAGTTCCTGGCTCGTCTGGGCGGTCGCGCCGCCGGTTGCCGCGCCGAGCCATAGAGTGGTGAGACCGACCAACGATGTGACTCTTCTCATCACGTCACTCCCGCGTCCCAAGGTGAGGTGATTCCGGTAGTTCGTTTACGAAATCAGCTAGCGTGATTTCGTGCAGCATCTCATCCAGTCCTGCGCGCAGATGCCGCAGCCGATGATGGAGGGGGCAGGGCGTCGTTTCGCAGCAATGACCGCCCCAAAGCAGACATCGCTTCAGTGCCTCCGAGCCCTCGATCGCTTCGAACACTTTCCAGATCCGAGTCATCGCGGGCGATTCGCGGAGCGCATACCCGCTGCCACGACCGCGCTCGGCTTCGAGAACACCATGACGGGCGAGCTTCTGGAAGATCTTCGCCAGGAAAGCAGCGGGCAGCCGTTCCGCGTCGGCGATCTCGGAATGGGAAACCATGTAGCCCGGCGGGTAGGTCGCGAGGCGCACCAGGCCGCGCAGAGCGTATTCACTTTCGCGGGTCAGGTTCATTGGCTCAGATCGCAATAATCTCCGAGTAATTCGGATCCGAGTTATCCTAGGTACGAACCCATGAACAGCCAGTAAAAACTCCATGAAGACTTCGTTAGGTTTGCTCGCCGCAACGCCATGAGGTCCATCGAGGGGGAATCGGCCTGATGACTTCTGGGCTCGAACACGCGGGCGCCATGCATCGCGGGCTAGCCTGAACACCGGCTAACCCGTTGTGCTTCATTCGGCTCTGTGTGGCCCTGATTGGTAAAGGGAAGCTCCCGAGGAGGGACTCGTCGCGCTGGCGCAGCCAAGCGGACCGAACGCGCCGGGAGGCGCGTGAAGGTCAACCCCCGACCCGGCGGTTAACAGCCGCCCGTCCGGACCTTATATCTGTTTGTATCGCTATGCGTTGGGTGATTGCCCTGGCTGGCCGACCTCCTCTCGGCCTCCTGGCGGAGTACGAGAAGCAGCTCGAGGCTGCGTACCCCATCCACACCGGAAGTCTTCGGCCCCCTGTACAGCGACTGGTCCACACGAGAAAGGCGGCCTGATTAAGCCGCCCACTTGTCCAATAAACCGGGGACCGCCACACGTCGGGCCACAGGCACCAGTTACTGGACGGTGATCTCTAACTCATCCCTGAGGTCGACGTCGCGTGCCGCGATGTACCCAATCACCCGATAGGTCCCCGCATCGAGGGCCATGCTGAACTCCTCTTCGTAGCGTAGCCGTCCTCCCGGCTCGACGATCTCGCTACCCAGCATCTGCGCGAAACCCATCTCGTCGCTCCAGCGCCATAGGAGTTCGTCCTCGGCGTTCCGAATCTCAAAGTCGTAGCGCTGCGAGGTTGTGAACTCGAGCGTGATGGGTTCCGAGCCTCCGTTCTCCAGCACGAGCTCCAACTCGATGGTCTCACCAGATTCGTACGTGGTCTTGTCGGTAGTGAGACGAACGGTCAACTGAGATACCTCGCCACAGGGAGCGGAGAAGAGAAGCAACGCCACGGCCGCAAATGGCAAAGGCACGCGCCTACGGGACGCGTGCCTTCGTAGCCGGTTCAACCTATCTCTCAAAATGTGACGGTCGACGTGTTCGAACAGGTGGATGTGCCGGCTTCACAGACCTGATACGTGTACGACCCGCCTCCACGCCGGTCGATGTTGTCGGTGTAGAACCCGTCGTTCGCCGTCGTCGTGATGAGCGTCCCGTCGCGGTACACATCGACGTCCTCCGACGAAGCACCGGACCACGATAGATCCGCCTTCTGCCGGCCCCTTACCTTGTAGCCGGTCGCGGCAAGCGTGAATCCACCACTCCCCTCCGTGGTGACGGTCAGGCTCTGGGTATCATCACCCGTCGCGTCCTCGTTGTCCGTCACGGTAAGCGTTACGGAGTACGTGCCGGCAGATGCATATGTGTGTGACGGCGCGATCCCGGAACCGTTGTTTCCATCCCCGAAGTCCCACGAATAGCTCACGATGGATCCGTCCGGATCGGACGATCCACTCCCGTCGAAACCGCAGCTGAGGTCCGTACAATCGGATGTGAACGAAGCCGACGGTGCCTGGTTCTGCTGACCGCCACCACCGATGAATCCGGTGTAGAGCAACAGATTCGGAGTGCCGCCCCTGCGACTCCGCCGATGGAGTTTGATCTTGCCGGAGCTCGCGTTGGAAGCGAGCGCATTTGATACTTGAGAGGTCGTTGCCGCAGAATTCGCATTGAGAAACAACGCGATTGCGCCGGCAACGTGTGGGCTCGACATCGAGGTGCCACTCAACGATGCCGCGGCATCGTCACTCGTATACCACGCCGAGACGATCGAAACTCCGGGCGCGAGCATGTCGACGCATGTCCCGAAGTTCGAGAACGAAGCTTCCTTATCGTTGCTGGCGGTGGCGCCAACCGTGTTTGCGTTTGGTGCCCCCGCTGGGCTACCGGCACATGCGTCCTGGGGAATGCCTACGAAGTTACCGTTGCCGGCGGACACCGCGTAGTTGAACCCGGTGCCGATCGATGCCTCAACGGCGTCCCGCAGCGACTGGACGTTACCGTAGCCTAAACTCATGTTGACCGACGCGGGCTGGTGACCCTTGGCGGTGATCCAATCGACGCCGGCGATCGCCATCGAGACGTTCCCGCTCCCTTGGCAATTCACCACGCGTCCCGCCCAAATCGTGGCGCCTTTGGCCACGCCGTACGACGACCCGGCCGCCGTCCCCGCGACGTGCGTCCCGTGGCCGTGGCAGTCGGCAGCGTCGCCGTGTCCGTCGTTCACGAAATCGCCGTTGCCCTTGTTAGGGATGTAGTTTGCGCGTCCCCCAAAATCGTTGTGCGTGAGACGAATCCCGGTGTCGAGGATGTAGATGTTCACGCCCGACCCGTCATTGTCGTAGGTGTAGGACTGGTCCAATGGGAGATCCCGCTGGTCGATGCGGTCGATGCCCCAGGCTGGCGGGTTGTTCTGCGTGGCATGGAGTGTGGCAACCCGATCCTGCTCGACATAGGCAACGAACGGATTCCGCGCTAACGCGTCCGCCGCCTGTTGCGACCCCTTGAACGCAAAACCCCGCAGCGCCGTTTCGTAGGTATACAACACCCCTCCCTGCGCCTCTCCGAGCCGCCGCTCCAACCCTGGTGGAGCATCGTTTTCGAGCACCACGATAAACTGGTCGGCGATGGCCTGAGATTGAGCGAAATTCGGCTCGTCGACCGGGGGAGAAATCGTCTCGCCGCAGGCAACGAGGAGCGCGACGAGAGCGATGGATGCGAGGCGGAGGGATCGAGGCATGGAGACTCCTGACTTCACACGTCTTCGCGACAGTTGAGGGAGATCGATACTAAATCTGCACGCGATTCGGAGATCGGGCAATAACCACGCCAGTTCGACTGGTGAACCACCCGGAGGGGGGGCGCTGCACGGGCCCGGTGGAACGGTTTCGGGGGCAGGTCGAGGCCGCCCAAGAGCCGCATCCGGCAAATCCTTCTGGCCCCAGGCGGCCCAGCGCCCCATCTTACAGGCGCTGCCAGCCCGGAGTGCCACGTGTCGGACGTGCTGGACCGTCTCACCACTGCCCTAGCGGAGCGCTACCGCGTCGAGCGCGAGATCGGCGCGGGCGGCATGGCCACCGTCTACCTGGCGGAAGACCTCAAGCATCACCGACAGGTCGCGCTCAAGGTTCTGAAGCGCGAAATCGCCGCCATGGTGGGCCCCGAGCGGTTCCTGCGCGAGATCGAGATCGCCGCCCGGCTCCAGCATCCGCATATCCTGCCGCTCCACGACTCCGGCGACGCGGACGGGCTGCTGTACTATGTCATGCCCTATGTCGAAGGCGAATCACTTCGCAGTCGCCTGAACCGCGAACAGCAGCTCCCGCTCCGTGATGCCTTGCAGATCGCCTGCGAGGTAGCGGACGCGCTCTCATACGCGCACAGCCACGATGTGCTGCACCGGGACATCAAGCCCGAGAATATCCTGCTTTCGGGCGAGCACGCGATCGTTCTCGACTTCGGCATCGCGCGAGCCATCTCGCAAGCGGGAGCGGAACGCATCACTGGAACCGGCTTGACCGTCGGGACACCTGCATACATGAGCCCGGAACAGGCGGGGGGCGAGGCGCACCTCGACGGTCGCAGCGATATCTACTCCCTTGGCTGCGTGTTGTACGAAATGTTGGGGGGCGAACCGCCATTCCGGGGACCGACTCCCCAGGCGGTGCTCGCGCGCCAGGCCACCGAGCAGCCGCTGTCGCTCCAAGTCATCCGTCCCGCGATCCCCGATCGGCTGCAGGCCGTCGTCAGCACGGCGCTCGCAAAGGTGCCTGCCGATCGCTATTCCACCGCTCTGCAGTTCAATGAAGCACTGTCGACGAGTCTCCGCCCGAGTGCGGTACGGAGGCGGTGGAGCCGACCCGCGCAGCTTTGGGTGGCCGCGGCCGCGGTCACCGGGATCGCCGTGGCAGTATTCGCGAGCCGCGTCGGCTTCGAAGCCTCGAATCCGCTCGACAGCAATCGAATCGTCGTCTTCCCTCCGGTGGTCAGTCCACGAGTCACGGGAGGTGCTGGACTCGGCGAAGACGTCGCGTCCATCATCGTAGCGGAGGTCGATGGCGCCGGTCCACTGCGGGGGATAGACGGGTGGCGACTGTTGGACCGCGCGACACGGAACGACATCCGTCTGCTGACCTCTGCGGCTGCGACCGCGACAGCTGAAGCGCGGCGCGCCGCCTTCTATATCGACGGTCGAATACTCCCCGACGGCGATTCCGTCGTTGTGCTGCTCCGTCTGCACAACGTCTCCGGCGACTCGACGGTGGCACAGGCGACCGCCTCTGCGGAGGTAGCGGCTCGGGCCGCCCTCGAAGCGGCGGGCCAGCTGCTGCTCGCTCTGTTCCCAACCGGGGGACCGGTGGATCGTTCCTCAGTTTCACGTCACCCCCTGGCGGCCATCTTCGAGTGGACGCTTGGCGAACGGGAATACCGGAGGGCGCACTTCGCTGAAGCCGCAGAGCACTTCCGGTCCGCGGTGGATGTGGATTCGACCTTCGCCTTGGCCGCGTTGCGCGGTGCTCAAGCATCGAGTTGGATCCGCGACAAAGCTGCCGCGCTGCGCGCTGCGCACGCTGCGCTCGAACACGTCACGTTGCTGGCGCCCCGCTACGCTCCGTTCGCGCGCGGACTCCGCGCCTACCTCTCGGCCAAAGCCGACTCGGCAGTCATCTATCTCGACAGCGCGTTGGCATACAAACCGGACTGGCCTGACGCGCTAATGGCACTCGGCGAGGTCTACTATCACTTCCTGCCCGAAGCATCTCCGTTGGACTCATTGGCTGAGGCGGCGTTCACGGAAGTGCACCGCTTGGATCCGGAATTCTCTCCTGTGCTCTACCACTTGCTGCAGATCGCACTGCGGAAGGGAGAACTCTCCACAGCGGAGCGGCTCATGCAGCAGTTTCGGAGGACGAACCCGGACTCGCTCGTGCTCGTTGGGATCGAGTTGATGCTGACATGTGTGCGCGCCGGCCCGCGCGACATTGACTGGGCAGAGGCTTCTCACCAGAACCCGAGGTTTCTAAACGAGGCTGCCCTGGCGCTGACCGTGGGAGGTCTGCGGCGGCCGGCCTGTGCGGAAGGAGCGTGGTCGGCTCTTCTGGAGCTCGACACCTCGAGCGCCGGTGACTGGCGTTACGGGGCACGCGTTGGGCTGCACAACGTGCTCGTGGCCACGGGCCGGTACGCCGAGGCGAAGCAACCACTCGACAGCGAAGCGACGCTGGGTCCCGATTGGCTTGGGTTTTGGTACATAGTGGATGCCCTTGCGGGGACGGACTTCCACGACGAGGCCGAGGTCGCGGCACGCACGATCAATGAGGCCCACGAATCGGGCGCTCGGCTACCGAGCTTCCTCCTTTGGTGTCTGGGCTCGTGGTATGCGCGCACTGGACAGCTGGATCGCGCCGAAGCACTCCGCGCGACGATTGCCCGACGCTCGGCGAACGGGGACGCCCGCCAAACCGCTTTGCTCGTGACGAGCCTTGAAGCTCGTCTGGCCGTCGCCGCTCATGATACCACTCGGGCAATCCGCCTTTTAGCGGCATTGACTCCGACGGCGAACCGGCAGGAGCTGACGTGGGACCCCTGGGAGTCACTCGGGTGGGAGCGGCTTACTCTTGCCAGATTGTTGTTGGAGCGGGGGCACCCAAGAGAAGCATTGGTGACGGCATCAATCTTTGATGCCTTTTCTCCTATGATATATCCCATTTACTTGCCTGCCAGCCTCGAGCTTCGCGCACGGGCTGCGGAAGAATTAGGAGATTCCCAATCTGCTGCTCGATACCGGAAGCGGCTCAGCCAATTCGTTGCTGACGACATCTAAAACAGGGACCTCGGCCGCATAGCTTGACTACACCTTAAGGAGGAGTAATCATGTTCGATTATAAACAGCAAGTTGCACCGAAAGATTAGCCTCAGGCTAAAACCCGTACAACCACGTGGAGAAAAGTCTGGTACGACTGGGGTAAACTGGTGCGAGAAAACATCAGAGCACTCGAGTGCGCGGTGGCCGCAATCGAGACTGCGATCGGAAAGTTGCCGAGCAGCAACAAGCTCAGGCAAGAATTCGACAAGGCCCGCCTGCCGGTCTGCAAGGTGGAAGGACTCTCAAGAATCGAGCCCACTCGATCCGTAGCTTAACCCCAATTTCGGAGGATATTGCTATGCCGAACGGAAGACCCGCTAAGCCGTCCAACTGGCGCCCCCAGCCCTTTCCAGGCGGGTTACCTGCACTGCAGGGTCCGATGAACGATTTCGGAGACGCCTGGTACAAATGGGGAATGTGCGTACGCGATGACATTGTCGCTCTCGAATGCATGGTTTGCTATATGGAAAGTTTTCTGCGCGGCAAGTACAAGGATTTCGCTCCCCCCTCTGACTGCGAAAGCATATGCGACAGAATCAAGGAGCATGCAGCAGGGACGAGAGACTGCGGAGACCCAGGCGAACCGCCGACGAACCCTTGGAAGTAGCGCGAGCGTTTCTGTGCCACCGCCTGTCTTTGTGAAGGGTCAGAACGCAGGAAGGGCTTGCTCGGCCGGCACACGAACCGAGTAGCATCAGGACTCGGCGACTTCCGCCTCGAGATAGTCCTGGTAGGCTGCGACCGCGTTTTCGTGTTGGTGATCGAGGACTCGAGCCTTCGCCCTGGTCGGCGCCGACTTCCCCTGGAGGAGCGTGGTCAAACTCGCGTGAAAACGCTCCTCCTTCGGGATGTAAAACAAACCGCCCCGGCCGTTTTGGCTACTCGAGCAACTTCTGTCCTGCTTCAGCGTAGCCCTCGCACAGGGCGCCTTGCTGGTTCATGTCGCCGAAGATCGAATGTCCGCGACCTCCTCCCGACCTCCTCCCGACCTCCTAAGACCACCTCTGAGCGCCCGACGCGCCCAACCAACACCTACCGGGCTAGCCACTGAGGCTAACCCGTTGTACAGCATTCGGTTCTGTGTGGTCTGAGCGGCGAAGTGTAGCTCCCGAGGAGGGACTTGACCATGAGCCGGCGCGACGGGCCGGCGTTGACCGAGGCGGTCCTAGGGGTGACGGCGAGCCTGCGGCTCGCCGGAAAGCTCCCGAGGAGGGACTCGAACCCCCGACCCGGCGGTTAACAGCCGCCTGCTCTACCAACTGAGCTACTCGGGAACGCGCGGGTCGCGGCGCAGTATGCGAGTG
>JADFNB010000040.1 GCA_022563595.1 Gemmatimonadota bacterium | reverse complement strand
TGCAGAAATGAGCGAAGAAGGTGAGGCCTACATCCTGAACAGCGAGAAGCTCTGGACCACCAACGGCCCCATCGCTGAGCTCCTCGTGGTGATGGCACGCACCGGGCCGCGGCGGATCACCGTGTTCATCGTCGAGGCCGATTCACCCGGCGTCGAAGTAGTACATCGTTCCCATTTCCTGGGTCTCCGGGGATTCTACAACGGCGTGATGCGATTCACCAACGTCCGGGTGCCGAAGGAGAACATTCTTTGGAAAGAAGGCGCCGGGTTGAAGCTCGCCGTGTTACCTGCTGGCACCGATCGTCGAACAGATCGGCGAGGAGTACGAGGGCAGGGTCAAGGTGGCGAAGCTAGACGTCGACGAAAATCAGAGCACCGCAATGCGTTTCGACGTGCGCTCGATTCCGAGCATTCTCTTCTTCAAGGATGGCAAGCACGTTGATACGGCGGTTGGAGCAGTTCCGAAAGCGCAGCTGGTCGAGAAGATCGAGCGACTTCTGGGGTGAGCCGGGTTCATGACCCATGGTCCGTGCTGCGTGCTGCCCAACGACGGATGACAGCGACAGCATAGGCAGCGCGCGCCACGAGCTACCGATCGGCGTTAAAGGGCCATCCGCTCTTCGGCTCCCGCCACCGGCTCCCTCGCCACAGCTACCATGCCGTCACAGCGAGCGCAGAGTTGCCCACGCTGGTCGTGAAGATCGGCAGTTGCGAAGACCAGCGAGCGGCCGGCTCGGACCAGCCGCCCTAGCACCTCAAAGCGGTCGCCCAATACCGGCCGCAAGAAGTGGATATGCAGTTGAGCCGTGCCGGCTCGGCGCTCGAGGTTGCACAGATGCCCCACGAGGCCGATCGTCAGATCGAAGGCTCCCGCGATAACAGCTCCATTCACGGCATCGGTACCAAGCCCACCGCGATGATGGAGTTGCACCGGATCGACGTACACGCGCACGACGTCTGCCGTGGAGAGATCGAGGCGGACGCCCATATGTCGCATGCCAGGATGCTCGTTCCATCGCGCTGCGAGCGCCGCACGCTCATCGTCCGAAAGTGACGGACATAGTTGGGTTGACGACATATCGATACCTCGCATCTGGAGCCGTTCGTCCCGACACGATCACTTGACTGTAGTATCGTGTGTTCGGCATGGACATTAGACGGCCTGGTGGACGACCTGTAACTGTCCTAGCTTGATTTGGACTTTCTTCGGTTTCGTCTGGTCGGGCGCAGCCTAACGGACCTGCGCTCGAGCTGCGGGCGACTCCTTGCTAGCGAGCGGCCACAGGCTGACTTCAATGGCTGAACGTGCACAATCCTCACCACGCGCACAATCCCACGCCTTCTCTGACAGCCGGCTGGACCCACGACTACTAGTTTCCGATTCCAGCGCCTGCCACGCGGATCTTCGCGGCACTCACCACACAGGCGGAACTCGAGCAGTGGTTCGCCGAGCATGCGCGTGTGGAGCCGAAACCGGGTGGCGCGTTCCGGTTCTGGGGCCGGTATACGGTCGGTACGCCCGGGGAAGCGGACGCCACGGGAACCGTCACCAACATCGGACCCGATGCGCGCCTCGCCTTCCGTTGGCAGCTGTTCGGTGTTCCCACGCGAGGGACGATTACGTGGCCCGACTGGCGCGGCGATGCGTCGGTGCCGACACAGTCCGTCACCTGGCTGCTCAAGACCCAAGGTAGCGGTACCGTGGTCACGATCGTCCACGCTGGGTTCACCCGCGCCGTGGACATCAGCGATTTCCCGTTCGGCTGGGGCCACTCCATGTCCGAGACGGCCAAGGTGGCCGTGAACCTCGAGGAGTGAGCATGCGCTGCCTGGACACACCGACCGCACTCGGCTTTCTTACGAAGAGTCATGTGGACCCGAGCCACGCGTTTCCGGCACCAGCGGGCCGTCTGGTCCGTTGCCTGGCTGTTCATTGCCATGTTCACGGTGAGCAACAGAGCCATGGCCGTGGGCCGCAAGGCCCCGACCGAGGGCTGTTCGGCGCACGATCACCCCCCGCACGGTAGGCTCGCCGCATCGTGCCCCAACTCCACCCCCACCAAATCTCCTAGTCGATGAAACGACGGATACCGGCCACAGGCCAGTCGACGGCTAGGAGAGGATTCGTGACAATTCGTCGACTGGCTGCGCTCGTGGCCGTGCTCGCGCTGGCTGTGAGCGGGTGGGCGCACGCCCAAGTGACGCAGCGCAACGCGCAGTTCCGTTTACCCGCGCGCTACAACTTCAGGTTCTACCACGAATACCCGGAAGCAGCCCGCAGCTTCTACGCCGCCCATTTCGCCCATTTCAGCGTCTATGAGATGCTGCTCGACGAGGGGCCCGACGCGACCGATGCGATGAGCCAGCTCGAGGAGCAGATCCGCCTCTATGTGGCAAACCCACCACGGCTCGAACCGCCGGCCGAGATCATTGCACCGGACTGGTCCAAAATCGCGTATGCCACTGGGCAGGCGATGGACTGGACCCACATGCTCCACGCGCAGCTCTACGACATCCTCGCCGACGACCGGGTACAAGACAAGAAAGCCGCCGGTGAGCGGGCGATCGCGTATTACCTCTCGAACGAACGGGCGGCGTTCTCGACCCGCGGCTACGGTCACACGTTCATGCTCGGCGGCGGGTCATGGGCCGAGACCTTCGTGCACAAGTATCCGGCCATCAACGGCATTCTCTGGGCGTACCACTGGCACCACGCGGCGGTCTACGAAGCCATGATGGAGCCGGATTCGGTCGCGCGCCGCGCGGCGCTCGAGCGTGTGATCCGCGTCTTCCACGATTCGGTGGTGCCGAACCCGCCCAGCTACATGCCGTTGACGGCGCAGTTCGCGCCACGGTTCGGCGAACTCTGGCCCGCGGCGGCCCACATCTTCGACAATCTTCACATGATGCACGACGTGGTGAACGACATCATGGCGGACACGCGCATTCCACCGGCGGCGAAGGCAGGCGAGATCGACCGTATGCTGCGGCAGATGCAGTACGCCAACCAGGATTGGGTGGTCCCGCCGCCGCTCCCTGAAGGCGCGCACGATCACATGCCGATGGAGGCGATGACTATCCCGACCAGGCTGCCCGACGGGCGATGGCTGCCGCAGGGCCATCCGCAGGGCCGGAGGCCCGACATGGAGCACACGATGCCCTCGCAGCGCGAAGAGACCCATCGGCGCGAGGGAGGGCGATGATGATGAGGATCGCCACGTTACGCTTCGGGACCGCTCTCACCCTGACATGCACCTCGTCGCTCGCCGCGCAGGAGGACTTCCGGGCTGCGGACGCGGACCGGCCAATCCGAGTGGAAGACGCGTACCCGCTCAAGCTCTACGAGTGGGAGTGGCAATTCGGAAGCCGCAGCGCGATTGCGGACGGCGGACGCTACGAGCTCGCCCAGCTGTTCGAGCTCAAGACGGGGATTGCGCGCAACGTGCAGCTCGGGATCGAATTGCACGGCAGCCAACAGCGCGCAGATGGCGCCTGGAGTACCGGCCTCGAGGAGTTCAGCGCACACCTGTTCTACAATCTCAACCAGGAAAGCCGCAGTACACCGGCGTTTGCGGTCCGGGTCGACGCATTCGGGCCGGGTATCGGCGACGTCGGACGCGAGGATATCGGTGTCCGATTGCGCGGGATTCTTACGCGCAGCCTCGGCCGGCTGCGGCTGCACGCCAATGGCGGCTACGACTGGGCCACCGTCGCGGACGGCGGCGACTTCTGGCACGGGGGTCTCGCGTTCGACTATCCCATTGGATTGTTCAGCAAGGCGCTGCTGGGGGACGTGTACGCCGAGTTCCCGGCTGGAAGCGGGGACGCGCGGATCTGGGCGGAGTTGGGCACCCGGTTTCAGCTCACCAACAGCACGGTGCTCGACTTCGGGATCACGAGCCGTGTGGACGAGTGGACGGACGGCGCGCCGAACATCGGGTTGGTGATCGGGCTCTCGCGGGTCTTCGGGATCGCGGGCCTCACGCCTGTCCCGGCGTATCCGAACCCGCGTATCGATTGAAGGACGTTCATAGGTGTCCGCGGTTACAGCGACTGTTCATCCTGACCACCTATATGCGCCAACGGGATCTTTCGCTCGCCGATGCTTGGACCGCCCACGAGTTTGCGGAGCGTCTGTTCGTAGGCCGTGAGTTCGCGGTAGGTGGGGAATCGGTGCTGGGACTGATGGCGGATTCAAAGTGCTCTTCGTACGACTGCGAGTACGTAGCTCTGGCTCGAGAATTAGCCAGCCAGCTCGTAACTTGGGACCGGCAAATCCTCCGCGAGTTTCCTGCGGTGGCAGTCAGCCCAACGGACTTTGTCGCCGGCAGCGCCTAACACCCCATCAAGCTGTCGGCGCCTTTCGTTCCATAGGGAAGCGTTATTGGGTTGCCTGGTAACATTCGTCTTACGGTCGGCATCCTAGTATGGGTGGCAGTAATGGCGCCGCAGCTTATTGGCAGATCCGGTAGGCAGCTGCAAACACAGTTAAGGAGGGCGATCAATGCGACTGAGCTACGTAATCGTGTTCGTAAGTGACATGAAGCGTTCTACAGCGTTCTATAGGGAGGCGATCGGTCTCCCCTTGAAGTTCGAGTCACCGGGATGGACAGAGTTCGCAACCGAAGGTGCAACCCTAGCATTGCACGCGAGTGATGGCGTCGCGGCTGCTGACGAAGATCAAGATCATCTGCCTCCGGGGCGGTGTCGTCCGGGCTTGAGTGTCCCGGACCTTGATGAGTTTCACAAGCGGATGGTCGAGAGACAGGTACCGTGTCTTCAGGAGCCAAAGTTGGTTTTCGGCGCCAGGCTCGCACAATACGAAGATCCAGATGGTCTCGCAGTGTCAGTTGCCGAAGACAGGTAGTAGCTTGTGGGTGTGCTCATAGAAGCGCCGCGATCAGCGGCCGTGTCTCTCCCTTACGAGCGCGGCGACGAGAACCAGTGCGACCACCGCCAGGATGGCGTTTCCGATGTAGATACCGGTGAGACCCCAGCGGTGCAGCAACCAGCCCGCTACGAGCGGACCGACCGTCTGGCCGAGCCGCAACAGCATCCCGTTGAGCGACATGAACGCCGCCCGGTACTCGGCGGGCGCCAGCTCGGTGAGGGCTCCGAGAATGCTGGGAATGTTGATGCCGTTCGCCGCCCCGAACAGCATCATGGCGGCCAGCACGATCCACACGTTCCCTTCGAACGCAATGCCGATCATGGAGGCCGCATAGCACAGGAAGCCGGTTATCACCAGGGATCGCTGCGAGAAGCGTCGCGCCAGCCATCCGAGCTGAGACGCGGTCGCCACCGTGGCCAGCGAGGAGGCGGAAAGCATCACACCGATCCCGGCCGGTGAGGCGCCGAACGACTCCGCCAACAGAAATGGGAGATACGTCAGCACCGCGCCATAGAGGATCACGAACGTCACTAGGCTCGCCACGAACCACCCGAGCGCTTCCGGCTTTGCCGCGCTGGCAAGAGCGTTTCGGATGTACACACCGAGGGAGAGCGTAGGGACTGTTTCCGGATTCTCGAGGTGCCGGATCACGAGCAGCGCGACCGGGAGCGCCAGGATCGGCAGAAAGAACGGGTAGTACCAGCCGAGCAGCGTGAGCGCGCCCCCTACGACGGGATATACGGCCGTCCCGACGCTGAGCACGCTGGCGTTGTAACCCAGTGCCGCGGGGCGTCGCGGCCCCTGATAGAGATCACCGATGATGGTGACGTTGATGACGCCGAGCGCCGCTGCTCCCACCCCCTGGAGGAACCGGAGCGCAAGCAGCAACTCGAAGTTGCGGGCGAAGCCGCACGACGCCCCGGCGACGGCGAACAGCACCAACGCGGGGACGAGAACCCGTTTCCTGCCGAGTCGATCGCCGAGCACCCCGGCAACCGGCGTCAGCACGATACCGGGCAGGGTGAAGAACACCACCAGCAGGCCCACCGCCCCGGGCGAGAGATCCAACGCGTCCGCGATCGCCGGGAAGGCGGGTGTCACGCTCGCCACGCCCAGCACCGCCATCAGCGTGACGCCGAAGACGACGTGCAGGTTCCGGTCGCTGAGGAGGCGCGCCTCGGCGGATCTCGCCGGGGTTGCGTAGTTGCCTGAGCGTACTGGGTTCATGTCGCGCTGTGACATGGTACGTAGAATCCTAACCCACAGGGCGGATTCTTCGTGTATTGCGCGGTTGATGTGCGGGTCGCCGGCTCGCCGCGGATTGTGCGGCGGCGGATCGCCGCAGAACCTGCCTATAGCACTATCCGCATCCCCGCCTGCGCCAGCTCGAATCCCCGCCGGCGCACTGCTTCAGCTGCGGCACCGTCATCCAGCACCGGGTTCGAGTTGTTGAAGTGCGTGAATACGACGCGATGGCCGTCGCGCACGACGGGCTCCAGCAGGTCCATGGTATGGGGGATCAGCGGGTGGGGAATGTCCTCGATGTTGCGGCCCGGAACCTCGGCGGACGAAAAGAACGTTCCGTCGAGCAGTGCCACGTCCACCTCGCGCACCACGTCCTGGACACGGAGGCTCCATGACTCCCAGCGGTCGACGTCCGGCAGATAGAGGATGGTGGTGCCGGGTCCTCGAAACATGAACGCCACCGTGTCGGAGAACTCCGGCCGGTGCGGCACGGGGATCATCCGGACACGGAGCCACCCGTCCACGGTGAACCAGGCGTCCACCGGTACCTCGGGGAAAGAGATGCGCCCCTCGTCCACCAACAGGCTCCACGGCCCGTTCGTCGTCAGGTACTCGGCCATCATCGGGGTGCAATAGACGGGCGTGCGCGCGATCCCCAGCCCCTCACGGCCGAGCAGCGCCAGGCCGAGATAGTGCCCGATGTGCGCGTGGGTGAGGAAGATCCCGTCGAACGGACGCCGCGCCTGCGCCCGGCGGCGGAACCCTTCCTCGTCGATGAGATCCACCTGTCGCGTGATGTCAGGGGTGGCGTCCACGAGGTAGTAGCGCTCCGCGTCTGGCTCGATGAGCGCGAGCGAAGCTACGTATTGCGGATCCCGGCGCGCTCGCTCGCAGCGCGGAGTGTAACAGCCGACCTGGGGAAGCCCCCCATCCTGAATGGTGCCCAGCACGACCGCGTAGGGTCGGGCGAGGATCGACCAGGACAGGCGAGGAAGGGCGAGCGCAGCGAGCATGGCCGTGAACTCGCGCCGTGAGAGCACATGTGTCGTTCGTTGCATCGTCATGGCCTGGACCTCGTATCGCTCGGTCGTGCCGGAGTTCGTCTTCCATCACCCTGCGGGATCGTCAGCAGGTACAACCGGTACACCACCCGCTTGATCCACCAGTCATCCTGTACGCCTCGCAGTCAACGGCGTAATGCCCGTCGCGCTTGGTCCAGATCCGCTCGAAATACTCGGCGACCGAGCGAGCCAGTGCGCCGTCACGCGGCGCGGCGATGCGGCCGCGGAGAGAGACGAAGCGAATCACGATCCTCAGCCCTTGGTGGGATGGTGTCCAAACTGTGAGATTACGCGCCGTGACGCTACCTGTCCTCGCCTGGTTCACGCTCGCCACGATCTGGGGCTCGACATGGCTATTCATCAAGATCGGGCTCGACGAAGGGTTGCCGCCCATCACCTTCGCCGGAATCCGGTTCGTGGTCGCGGCGACTCCGCTCGTGCTGTGGATCGTGGTGCGCCGCGTGCGGCTGCCGAGGAATCCGGCCGACTGGCGACTCATGATCGTGACCGGCTGGCTCAGTTTCGCGGTCAACTACGGTCTCATCTTCTGGGGCGAGTCACACATCTCGTCCGGGCTGGCGGCGATCCTCTACACGACCTTCCCCGTGCAGGGGATGCTGCTGGCGCACTTCATGCTCGCCGACGAGCCGCTCACGCTACGCAGGGTCGGCGGCGTGCTGCTCTCGATCGCCGGCGTGGCGCTCATCTTCCACAACGAGATCGGCATCCGCGGCCCGCTCGCCCTCGCGGGAAGCATTGCCCTCGTGGTAGCAGCGCTCGGCACCGCGTACGCCGACGTGCTCATCAAACAGCGCGGGACGCACATCGATCCGGTCACGATGACCGCCGTACAGATGGTGGCCGGATTCGTGCCGCTGCTCGCCATCGGCATCCCGCTAGAGGGCAATCCCCTGCACTACAACTGGTCGCCACGAGCCGTGGTTGCCCTGCTCTATCTGGCGTTGTTGGGATCGTCGGTGACCTTCGTGCTGCTGTACTGGCTGATCCAGCGCATGGAGGTCACGCGCGCGATGCTGATCCCGCTGTTCAGCACGCTGATAGCGGTCGTTCTCGGCCTGGTCGTTCTCAATGAGGCGCTCACGACGCGGGTGGCGGTGGGGGGTGCGGGAATCCTGCTGGGGCTCGTGGCGGCGGCTGGGCGCCCCGCCACGGCGGGTAAGGCCACGCCCCAGCGGTCGGGCACGGCGGCAGCGCGCACTCTCCGTCCGGGAAACCGGGGTTCACGATGATTCCGGTGATCGTCGTGGATCCGGTGTGACGGCCTGACGCGAACTTCTGATCCCAGAAAGCGAAGACCGCCCCGTCGACCTCGCGATGATCGGCGTACATCGTCTCTATCTCCCCGCGCGGCGAGCATCCAGGGAACATCGGCCCGCGCGGCTCGAAGGATCATGGCCCCCAGCATCAGTCCACTCACTTCGTGAAGCTGCTCCCGGAGCCGCTGCGCCGCCGGGTCCGGTCCGACCGGCGGTCCACGCGGATTCGGCTCATCAGCCCTGGGAACCCGAAGCGGATCAGCAGCGGCGCCACCTCGTCGCCGAGCCCCACGCGCCGGGCGGCTGCGCGGGCCGCCTGTTAGAACCGGAGTGCCGGGACCGTGGAACAAAGGTCTTCGGCAGCCCGAGGCGAGGGCGGGGCAACGGTCAGGTCGGTGGCGGATCTGTTGATCAGGCCTTGACGGTGGCCCCGTTCAGGGGTATTTGAGCACTCTAACTCTTTGGCAAGAAAGGTGTTGATCAAACGTTGACGCCAAGCCACATCTTGGTGGGAGTTCCCAAGCAGGCGACACGACATGCGCGGTGATCACTTTCTCAGGCTGTGCGGTGCCCCGGTCCTTCACGACCCCGGGGGACAACCGGTAGCGCTGAGAACCAAGAAGCAGCTCGGCCTGCTGGTCTACCTTGCGCTCGAGGCGCGGGCCCGACCGGTATCGCGTGACGCGCTGGCTGATCTGCTCTGGGCCGACGTAGCGGGTGACCGAGCCCGCCATTCGCTCGCCCAGGCCCTTACCGCCATTCGCAATCTGCTTGGGGTCGAATCCCTCACGCGTGGTGGCGACCGAGTGATGCTTCGCGCCGGGCTGGAGACCGATCTCGACCGGCTCCGCGCCGGCGTCACGGGCATCGATCTCAGGTGGCCGCTGAGCGGCGTAGAGCATTGGGCAGGCACCGAGTTCGCCCATTGGGTGGAGGGGGCCCGCACTCGGTGCAGCCGCGCGGCCGTCGACACGCTGCTCGAAAGCATGCGTCGCCTCAGGAGCAGCGGTGCCAGCCAGCGCGTGTACGAGTGTGCCGGAACACTGTACCGACTCGATCCGCTCTCCGACGTCGCGATCCACGCCCTTGCCGAAGCGGCGTTGGTGAAAGGTGACGTTGTTGGCGCAATCCGCATGCTGCGCGAGCACATCAGGCAAGTGAAAGCGGAACTCAAGTGCAACCCGCATCCGGACGTTGCCCGGCTGCTCAAGCGGTTGGAGGCGGGCGCGCATCCACCTGTGGAGACCGTACCAGCCGGACTCGCGGCCGAGGGCCGACACGTGCGTAGGTCGGTGTTTGTCGGTCGCGAGTCTGAGCTTGCGCGCCTCGAGGCCGAGTGGGAGGCTGCGTGCGCGGGCCAGCTCCGCACTTGCCTGGTGGTGGGTCCCGGCGGCATTGGGAAGACCTCTCTCGTGCGCCGGTTCGCGACCGCGCTATCGGCGCGCGCCTTTCCGGTTTTCTTCGTGAGCTGCCAGGAGATCGGACACGGAATCCCGTTCGCTGCCTTAGCGGATCTCATCAACGCGCTGTGCCGCGATCCCTCTCTAAGCGCTACCGACCCCATCTGGCTGGCGGAGGCGAGTCGCGTGAATCCGGCGCTGAAGGCGATGTACCCCGGGATCCCGTCCCCTCCCAGCGCCCCCGCGGAATCGATCCGCATCCGCGTCGCCGAGGCCATGCTACACATGCTGGAAACCGTCGCGGACGGCAAGCCGTTCGCTCTGATTTTCGATGATGTGCAGCACATGGACCCGGCTACACGGGATGTGCTGTTCGTCGTCGAACAACGATTGGCACAGTCAGCCGCGCTTCTGCTCACAACGCAGTTAACGCTCAAAGATTGGTACGGTGACGCTGCTAGCTCCAGTGCATGGCGGCAGGCCAGTTGGAAGCAGATCGTCAGGCTAGGTCCACTCAGCAACGCCAGCGTCAGCCATCTTATAGCTAAACTCGCGACAGAGTTAGCACCAACAGATCCTGTGCGCACGAAGATCGCAGACCTCGCAGAAGGCAATCCCTACTTCGTAGAAATGCTGGTCTCTGACTGGGAACACCACCGCACCTCTTCGTTAGTCGCAACGGATTTCAGCAAAGACCTACCACGAGATTGGACACCACCAGACACGTTGCGAACTGCATTCGCACGACTTTATGATGGCGTGGGCGAGCGAGCCCGGACGGTACTTCAGGTGCTGGCGGTAGCCAAGCGTCGACTAACTACGGAAGAGATCGCGATGGTCCTGGGATCGAGCACCTCTTATTGGGATGTCGTAGCCCTTGAGCTACTGAACAGAGGCATTCTCCGCGTTGACAACGCTCAGCTCTCTTTCAAGAACGACCTTCATCGAGCATATGCGTACTGCGCGATGGCCGAAGACACTCGAAGGTTCTACCACGCCAAGCTCGCTCAGGCACTAAGGTCATCTGGGCGTACGAGAAACACTCTACAACAATCAATTGAAGTGGGATTTCACTTCCTTGACGCCGACTGCCTAAGCGCCGGGGAGCGCGCTATTCTTGAAGGTTCCAGGATCGCCATCCACGGTGGTGCCCCTCGCGAGGCTGAGGCAGCACTGCGCGTCTTGATCAGGCGCCGAGGGGATTCGTTGGGGGCCGAGGCGCCACTGCTGCTTGCTGAGGCGATCTCAGCACTCGGAAGATACAGGGAAACCCTAGAGACACTGACGAAGCTGAACAGAACTTGGCGGTCAGCGGAATCCCCGTTGGCCGTGATACTGGAAGCGGAAGCTCTCCATCGCACGAGGCTGGCAGACGATACTACCATCATTGCGAAGGTTGAGCACGCGGTTCGTCTGGCAGATGAAACCGGTGATGACTCTCTTCTGTCCCGTGCCGTGCAGATCAGTACCGAGGTTGCTTCCGAAACCGGTCAGTCTCGTATGCTGAGAACGGCTCGGCAGCTGGTCGCGAAACTCGAGCTGAGAACCCAATCAACTGAAGGTAGAGGCCGCGCGCTGCTAACGAAGGGGTATTGGCTTCTAGCGGCTGGTGAACTCGACCATGCTGCAACTGCGTTTCTCGATGCGATCCCACTACTGAGAAAAGCCGCCTTGGAACCGGAGCGCGCACGGGCATTGAACGGCCTCGGGCTCTGCTACATTAGCCTTGGTAGGCACCAGCAAGGCCAGGACATTCTTCGTCAAACACTCCAGGTGCTAGAGAACTTTGGCGACAGAGATCATCGAGGTACGATCTGGAATAACCTTGGAGTTGCGTATGAAGAAGTCGGCATGATCGACGCAGCAGCCAAGTGCTACGACAAGGCTGTCGTATTCGACTCGGTTGTTGCAACTCCACGGCGCCTCGCGGTGTCACATACCAACGCTGGAGATGCAGCAATAATCCTTGGCGACTTTCAGGCTGCTGAGGAGCACCTTGCGCAGGCAAGAGCAGCAGCCGATGCAAGTGGCCTGTGGAGGCTCACTACGGGCGTCGATCTGGCCGAAGCAGATCTCCTGATCGCGCGAGGTGACACGGAACTCGCATGGCCGCTGGTACAGCGAGCCGTCGAAGTGACGCGGGACAGATATCGTGCTATCGACGCAAGAGGCCGCTTCAAGAGATTGCAGCTCTATCATGTTTGGTCTACGCAGGGGCGGAAGGCAGCGGCGAATTCGATCCGTGCCAGTGGCTCTCTGGAAGATGGTTCCAGACTAGCCGATCGACTCGAAGTGGCCGCTTTTTGTGAATGGGTCGAGGCCAGTGTCACGGAGGAGCCGCAACACAGTCCCGTGCTTGCGGAAATTGCGGCAGCGGGCCTCTTCGGAGTTATAGCACGGCTCGCAGCAGTGCATATCATCCTTGAGGAACGTGTTTCGCCCTTACCTGGGGAGTCGTGCGCCGCGATGTTAGATCGCGTTTTTCCTGTGAATGCACGGCCAATCCAGCTGCACGATCTAGCCTCTAGTTCTAGTGTTGGATCGTCAGCGGGAAGGTCTTTCGGTTGTGACATCGAACTAGCGGCATGTATAGCTTCAACAGACGTGGGTGCCCGACATCAACACCAACAGGGTCTACGAACGCAGCGACACAGGTACTGAGGCAAAAGTCCAGCGATCGTCGGTCAGGCGAGTCGCACGACCGGTGTGGCGGCAGGCTCTGTCGTGATGCCACTATCGCTTTGATTGTTTGCCACGAGAAGCCTTATTTGACTACTGCTGTGGAAGGCTCTTACTACCACGGGATCAAACTGCTGACCAGCGTATTTGCTCAACTCAGAGGTCACGCGATCGTAGGGCAGAGCACGTCGATAGGGACGATGGCTCGTCATCGCATCAACAGTGTCCGCGACCATAATGATTCTCGCTGCAATAGGGATATCTGTACGCGCTAGCCCATCAGGATAGCCCGTTCCATCGTAGTGCTCGTGGTGGTGACGTACCGCGCGTTCCACGTACCCGCGCAACGTTGATATTGTGCCAACAAGCTCAGCGCTGCGGATCGGATGCGACCGCATGAGCTGGTATTCTTCAGGGCTTAACTGTGACTCCTTACGTAGCAGTGGGGCAAACTCCTCGTACATCTTTCCGACATCGTGCAGAAGCGCTGCCGTCGCGATGCGATCGATATCTCCAAAACCTAGACCCAATTCCCGGGCCAGCAGCCGTCCGAGTGCTGCCACCCGCTGTGAGTGACCACTCGTGTACGGGTCACGTGCCTCAATCGACTTGACCATGAGATCCAGCATCTCATGGTTCGTCGATTGCAATTGCAGGTTGACCATGTATATGTGGCGGAGAAAAAGAACAGGGCCGACCACACCTGCCACTGCAAACGCCCCGAAGCGCGAGTACAATACGGCGATGGCTAGGGCGATGCTGCTGGCCACAACGTCATAGGCTACCAGGCCCCAAGTGTTGCGGCGCCAAACTTCCCTAAACGCCCTGCCTTCACTCAGCGCCACGACGCCACTCACAGCGAGCGAGTTAACGGCGAAGAATGTCACGACCATGGCCCCGAAAGGCAGCAGCGCAGCATCTAGTGAACTTGGTGGTACTTCCCCTCTCAGACCCAAGTATATGCCGGACCCCAGTAGGACAGAGAGCGTGTACTGAGAAACATTGAACCCAGTCTTCAGCAACGGGCGGCGGTTTAGAAGATGTGCCCCTATAAAGCTTGCTGCCGTTATGGCCGCGCCCCAGGTCGGGCCAAACACGAGAGCGGCCGCCAAAAAAATGATGAACGCTATGGAGCCAGTCGCACTGACTGCAAGGTGGTGCTCAGCGAGTTCTAGAAAGAGGCCAACAAACAGGAAGGTCAGAACGGGTCCTAAAGGCGGAGCCCCAACTTCCAACTGCGGATCGAGCTGAGTGGATAGCACAAGGGCTAGTACGGCCGCCGAGATGACAGCTGCAACGTACAACTTCGCCCGTTTGGGAATTATCGTCCTCGGCATGCGAAGGGCTAGGGGACCCCGGTCGGCGATCAGTACCAGGCTTGCCCAGACGCTGAGAACAGTTTCGCTAGCAGCGTCGCAAGCCAGCTGAGGCCGAACATGAGCGTCACCTCCTCTCTGTCCGTTTGGCTACGGATCTAGCTGAGAAGTGGCATGCCCCGCTACGGCACACCGGACGCTCCGCTCCTGCTACTTTCCCGATCAGCTCCGCTCAGACTAACGCTGATAGCTCGCTAACCGGGGGCCCCTTTGTCCTTGTTCTCCTTTACGGCTGAGGTGAGAAAGTCCTCGAACCGGGCTTTACAACTTACGCGAAAACAATGCCTTACAGATCGCGAACCTCGCCTCTCAGCCGGGGTCCACAAGCTAATATATTTGTTGGATTACGCTAGAACCGTGACGCAAGCCACCGATTGGTAGCATCGAGGACGGCGAGCACTGCCGCAAGCTCGGGACCGTCGGAAACCTCACAAGTACCTGTCAATAAATGACTTTGACGCTGCCCCACCACCAATACCCCGGCGAAAGCGTACTGGCGGTCGAACGCCTCGATGAGCCGCATTCCCTCGAGTTCCAGGGTCCCCTCGTCCAATGCAGCGTCCAGCGCGGCCACCGCCGCCCGCGCCGCACCCTGGAGCCTGGCCTTCTGATTGTCGGCCGTCTCGGCTGTGCCCCTAACCTCCTCGTCGCCGGACTGTAGCGTCACCGCCACAGTCAGCCGGCGGTTGCGGCTGGTCTGGAAGTCCAATCCCGTAAACAGGATACCGCGGCGCAGCGCAGCGCTCTGGATCGCGGACTTCTCCAACGCCTCGATCGGCTTGACCTCTGCCGTCTGGGCGACGCTGATCTTTCTGTGATCGACCTTGAGGCCGAGATGCGCCAACAGCGCGCTCTCGACGTTGCGTACCATGTGTTTGGGTGGCGTCCCTCCCTGAGTGAGGACGTGGATCTCCTCCACCTCACCTATGGGCGAGACCACCACCCGCGCCGAGAGCACCCCCTGTAGGCTGGTGAGCAGGTTCTCCGCCCGCTTGACCCCCCACGGGTCGACCTGCGCCTTCGACGTGCCCTCCCGCTTCGGCTCGAGATTCTGTTCCGCGTCTGTTGCCGTCACCACCGCTCCCCAGGCAAAGTGTTCCGTTCTAGGCGACGCAGTTGCCGCCTTGCGCTTTAGCACGATACAACGCTCGGTCCGCTCGTTCCAGCACGTCCGCCCCATTTCCCGCCGCCGGATCGAACTCGGCGACCCCGATCGACGCGGCTACGGCGCCCGGCGGATACCCCATTCCCTTCCCCACACCCTCGACGCGCGCGCGGATCAGCTCCGCCACACGCGTCGCTCCCAGTACGTCGGTCCGGATCAGGACGATCACGAACTCGTCACCACCGTAGCGGCCCGCCACGTCGGTGGTTCGCACCGCCCCCTGAAGCACCTGCCCGACCGCCGCCAGTACCGCGCTCCCCGACCGGTGCCCGTACGTATCGTTGATCGCCTTGAACCCGTCGAGGTCGATGAACAGGACCGCGAACGTCTCCCCACTCCGGCCGGATCGCGCGATCTCGTTCGCCAGCCGATCCTTGAGCACCCGGTACGTCGCGATCCCGGTGAGGTCGTCCACCGCGGCCTCGCGCTGCGCCTCCTCGGCACGCCTCTCCTGATACGGCGGGCACTGGCGAAAGGTTGCCCGCCCTTTGAGTAACGCCGCCGCGAACCTACTGCACGTTTCGTAGCCGCACGCACCGCAATCCCAGGGTGCGCCGTTCGGCGCCGACCCGATCTGCCGGACGACAGCTGCGATCTCCTCGTCAGGCGGCCGATCGCCGTTCAGCGGGAAAGCGAAGGTCTTGGCGACCTGCACCACGACGGCCGGGTCCAGCACCGGCAGCTGACTCCGGGGAGGCTCGGCCTCCTCTACCACACGACGGCGCCAGAAGAGCGACCGGTCGGAGCCAAGCAACGGGTGATCGAGACACCCCTCGCAGGGAAGCAGATCCACGAATCCCAGATCGATCCCGTCCTGCACCACCGCCTGCCGGATACTGTCCAGCGCACCGAGCCCGCGCAGCTTGCGGAACCGCCGGCTCGCCTGAGGCTCGTCCTCCAGCAGCGGCAGCGGCAACCCGCCCGCAGTGCTCATGTGGCGCCGCCGCTCCTCGGGAATGCGCCGGTAATGGAGCGGCTGCTCGGTCACGTCGAGACCCTTCCCCTCCAGCAACGCCGCGAGATCGTTGAACGTGAGCGTCGCGTCCACCACCCCGTCCGACTCGGCAAGACAAACGCCCGCGTACACCATCGGCGTGTCGTCTCCGTACACCTCGCGGAGATACGCCACCTCCGCCGCCAGCGGCGTCGTGACTGGTGCAAGATAAGGGATCAGCTCAGGGTATTCGTGCCGGATCTTCTCGACCACCACCCGACAGGTCGAGCGGATCATGGTACCCCAGTCGGGGTCCGACCACAGCCTCAGGTACTCGGCCGCGACCAGCTCGTCGCCCAGCACCCCGTGATGCACCGCGCGGAACCCCGCCCGGTAACACGCATTGATGACCTGCTCCGGCGTGCTGGGATAGAAATGCACCCCAGCCTCCACCGTGAGGATCAGGATCGCTTCACCACTCTCGGCCAGCTCACTCGCACGCTCCAGATCTCCACGCACGTCGATCGCGTCGTGCGGACACGCCGGCACACACATGCCGGAGAGCACACACGCCTCGTCGACGATCCAGACCGACGGACCTTCGACCGCGATGGCGTATGCCGGGCACGCGCGAACGCACGCCAGACACGCGACGCAGTTCTGGTTGATCTCGAAACGCACGTCGGAACGGGACGCCTCCTCCGCGGGTCCAAAGGGCTCCTCACTATGGCTTCACCAGAGCCGCGTGTCAATAGGCACAGCGCTTCAACCTGTTGGAATGACGCAACTTAGAGCGTCGCACCCGTGCAACATATGCCGCCCGATTGTGCCGGTTGGGCCGGGACCGTTACACTTGCGCGAGGACTGAGGCGGGCCCCGATTCCGGGGGGGTCGCTTTGGGATCGCTCTTCCCAAGGGAGCCGTTCATGAGCAACCTGCGCGAGACCACGCTGTTGCCGCCGCGGCCGGGCAGCTGACGGGCCGGTATGGCACGCATCCTGGTTGTGGACGGCGACGCGGCGGTGCGCAGCTGTGATCGGCACGATACTGCAAGCGGCCGGTTCACAAGGTCGGCTACGCCGCCGATGGCGACCAGGGGATTGCCTTGTTTCAAAAAGTGGGGGTTCGACCTCGCCATCGTGGACCTGGTGATGCCGGTGAAGAACGGGCTAAAGGAGGCGGGCGCGAGCCTGCTGCGGCGCTCGACCGGATGGCAGGGGGTGTCGGACTAGCCCCGCACCCGACGGTGCCCGATTACGCTCCCCCTCTCACGGTGCTGTCAGCCGGCGTCAACCCGTTCACGCGCCACCAATCCAGGCGGTAGACGGGTCCGCCCCCGCCCCCGCCCCCGCCCCCGCCCCCGGCGCGGCGCGCCCACGTGCCGGCGGCCGTCGAATCGAAGACCAGCGAGAGCAACTCCACCCCGCTGGCATCCAGGATGCGGAGCCGGCGGTAGGGATCGTCGAACGCGATCTCACCGAGTTGGGAGTCGGTCGGAAAGCCCGACGCCTGGAGGTCGCGCAGCGCGCCGACCAGCCGTGCCACCGTCGTGGAATCGGCCGGCGCACCGTCGATGGTCCAGGTATGCTCCTCCGTGCGCAGCAGCGTGTAGCGCCCGGCGCGCCGTGTCACATCCACCCGGCCGATGCTGTCGCTGGGGACCTTCGCGATGCGGCGGTCGCGCCAGTCGTTGACCCCCCGGTCGGCGAGCCGGGGAAGAGCGCCGCGGATCTGGTAGACCTCGTCCGTCTCCGCAGGCCGCACATAGCCAGTACCGACGCGTCCGCGGTTGCCGACCACGAGGTCGACCAGGGTCCGGTCCCCGCTCAGGAACTGCACCCGCCGTCCCTTGACGCTGTCTACCCCCATCCGGGCGTGCGAGGTGGCGCTCCGGGCGGCCAGCCCACTGCCCGCCGACGCGTCCGCCAGCGCGGCGAGCCAGTCCTCGACCGCCGAGGCGCTGGCCGCGTGCCCGTTCACCGTCCAGTCACCCGCCGCCGTCTTCACGAGGTCCACGGTATCGCTGGCACGCTGGAGGGTGATCCGGTCTACGTCCGCGATGTTGAGTTGCGGGAGGTTCAGGCCGGCGATCTCGTCGCTCGACCGCTCGCCCAGCAGCTTGAATGCTCCCCAGGCGAGCAGCAGCACGAAGAACGCGAGCGCGACGCGCTTCAGCGCGGTAGGGCTCATCCCTCCTCCTCCTGCTCCGCCGCCGCCACGCGGTAGGTTCGCCGTGTCGTGCGCCGCCGCTGCAGCAGACGCCCAATGGCTGCCAGACCGATCAGCAGCGGGATACCGATCACGTTGCCGTACTTGACCGTGTTGCGCTTCCCCTCGCTCATGGCGAGGGTCGGCGGCTGGCGGTTCTTCGAACGAATGCGGATCAGGGCCTCGTCCTGCGCGAGCCAGTCGATGGCGTTCAGCGCGAACACGAGGTTCGCCGGCGCGGACCGTGCGTGCCGGTCGGTGACGAATTCCTCGTTCCCGACCAGCACGACCCGGCCGGGAGCGGTGCCGTCCTCCTCGGCGGCGGGAGGAACGACCGCGGCGGCCAACAGGCGGCTCGAGAGACTGTCCGTATCGAACTGGCGCTGCGGGTCGAGGTAGGTCGGGATCGCGGAGACCCCGCCCGCCGCACTCGAGACGAAGAGCGGTATCACGGTCGCCGAATCGGCCGGGGCCACGGCTAACGAGCTGCCCCACGGGAAGAAGAGCCCGGAGATCCTCTCGTTCATGACCGTCGCACCGGTGCTCGTCGCCTGCACCCAGAACGGGTAGGGAACGAAGAGACGGCCGAACTGGGTGTTGAGCGAGACGCTCTGGTTGGAACGCAGGTCGTACACCATGTCCGACCGTACGGTGACGCCGAAGTCCTCGAGCAGGGAGTTCCACGATACCGGCCGCGGCATGGCGAACGGCCGCTGGGCATCGAACGTCATACCCGTGACCATGATGAGGGCGCCGCCACCCCGCGCGAAAAACGCTCTCAGGCGCTCGAGTTGGGCTTCCGGCAGCGAGTCGGGCTCGCCGGCGATGACCAGGACATCGATGTCGTCTGCGGGCTCCGAATCCGCGGGCAGCGAAACGGAACGCAGCTCGTAACGGTCGCGGAGCTGGGCCCGGAGCGCTTCGTATGTGCGCGGCGACATCGGGTTGTCACCGACCCCCGTCATCATTCCGACGACCAGCGTGTCGCTGCGCGTCATCGCACGCACCGCCGAGGCGATCCGGTACTCCAGGTCTTCCGAGCGGCTGATGACGGGAATGGTCTCGACCTCGTCGGCATACTGGATCGCCAAGCCCATGTACCCTTCACTGATCTGCAGTTCCGACTGGCCCACGACGTTGAACTGGATGGGGGGAATGCCGAGTGACACGGCTTTTTCCCGCGCCTCCTCATCTTCCAGCGGGTCAAGCTCGACAATACGCACGTTACCGCGCCCCGCGCGACGGATATCGCGCAGGAAATCATCGACGGCGCGCTTGAGGAGCGAGATCTGCGGCGGCAGCTTCTTGGAGGCAAAGAGCGTGATCGTCACGAGGTCGTCGACGCCCGAGAGGATCTGGCGGGTCGGCCGGGACAGCGTGTACGCCTTGCCGGGCGTGAGATCGAGACGCCCACGGATGGCGCCGCCCAACAGGTTGATCACCACGACCACGGCCACGAGCGTCATCACGCCGAGGCGCAGCCGGTTGTGGCGCGCGCTCTTAAGGGCGAGACGCCGGCCCATCAGGACACCGTAGGCGACCACCAGGAACACCGCCGCCAGCGAGCCGAAATAGACGACGTCGCGCAGATCGATTACGCCGTTGCCGATGTTCCCGAAATGGGAGAGCACACCCAGCCGCGCAGCGATCGCGCCGAGCGTCGGTGGCAGACCCACGAGCAACGGGTTGAGCCCGACCAGGATCAGGACGAACATCACGCCCACGCTGACGATGAACGCCGTCACCTGGTTGCTGGTGAGCGCGGACGCCCACACGCCCACGCCGGCCAATCCGGCAATCAGGAGGGCCGACCCGACGTACTGGGCGACGATCACGCCGAGCGGCAGGTCGGCGCCGAGCGACAGCCCGACGGGCACAGCGAGTGTGAGGGCGAGGGCGATCCACAGAAACACGACGGCGCCCAGATACTTCCCCGTCAGCAGCTCCAGCTCAGTGATCGGCTGCGCCAGCACGACTTCGATCGTCCCCGTGCGGGTGTCCTCCGCCACGGTCCGCATCGTGACCGCGGGGACGAAGAAGAGGAGAATCCAGGGAAGCAGATCGAGCATCGGCCGGAGCGATGCCGAGCCGAGCAGATAGGCCTGCCGGAAGAACAGGAAGTTGTTCACCACGACAAACACGATCAGCAGGATGTATCCGGTCGGGTGGTCCAGCAGAGCCCGCACCTCGCGGCGGGCCACGGTCCAGATCGCCTTCATGAGCCGCCCTCCACCGTCAACTCGCGGAACAGATCCTCGAGGCTGCCCGTCTCCTGGTGCAGCTCGTACAGCGTCCATCCCCGCTCGGCCGCCAGACGGAACGCGGCGGGTCGAATGTCGGTTGCCGCCTCGGCCGTGAGCGTCACCCTCTGGCGGCCGTCCTTGGCCGCACGCGGTTCCGCGTCGCGCACACCCGGCAGCGCGCGCAGCCCGTCGAGCACGCCATCACCATCCGCCTCGACGGAGATCCGTACCAGGCCCTGCGCCCGGGCCACGAGCTGATCGACCGACCCGTCGGCCGCGATCTTCCCCTCGTGGATGATCAGCAGCCGGGAGCACATGTGCTGCACCTCGGGGAGCACGTGGGTCGACAGAATCACCGTATGCTCCCGCCCGAGTTCCGTGATCAGGCGGCGGATCTCCACCCGTTGATTCGGGTCGAGCCCCTCGGTCGGCTCATCCAGCACCAGGAGATCGGGCCGGTGCATGATAGCCTGCGCCAACCCCACTCGCTGCCGGAACCCCTTCGACAGCTCGCCGATCGGCCGGTAGTAGACGCCCTCGATTCCCGTGTTCGCTATCGCCGCATCGATCGCCGACCGGCGCCCCGCCACGGGGATGTCGCGCAACCTCACGATGAAGTCCAGGTATTCCGAGACGAGCATCTCGGTGTAGAGCGGGTTGTTCTCCGCCAGGTAACCGATACGGCGCTTCGCTTCCAGTCCGGCCTCGGCGAGCGGCATCCCCGCGAACCGTACCTCTCCCTCATCGGGCTCGAGGTACTGGGTGATTACCCGCATCGTCGTGGATTTGCCAGCCCCGTTCGGCCCGAGGAAGCCCACCACCTCGCCGCGGTCAACGGAGAACGAGACGCCGTTCAAGGCGGCCAGCTCCCCGAACCGTTTGGTCACGCCATCGAACGATAGTAACGACATAAGCGGCGACTCAGTTAGAGTTGTGGTCTGGTAACCGGGCCGATGGGGGAGAATTCTAATAGGGGGACCGCCTGCGGCTCAAGCGGGGCACGCAGGAGGGTCGCGAGGTGGCTGTCCGATATGCGCACGAAAACTATCCGACCGCCCCAACAGTGTGCACGTAGCAGGCAAGGAGTCGCTCCCGCTCTCTCCCCCTCTCTCGCGCGGGGGAAGGTTGTTAGGGAGGTACACTCTAGGGAGTGGTCGTTTTCGCATTGGGGCCCCAGTTGGGCCGCAAACTGTTTGCGAACCTCGCGCTCACTCCCAGAATGTCACATCTTGTAGGGCGATGACCGATGTCCTCGATCGCCTCAAAGCCGCCCTCGCGGAGCGCTACCGCGTCGATCGCGAGATCGGCGCGGGCGGCATGGCGACGGTCTACCTGGCGGAAGACATCAAGCACCACCGGCAGGTCGCCATCAAGGTGCTCCGGCCTGAGCTGGCCGCGGTAATGGGCGCGGAGCGGTTCCTCCGGGAGATCGAGATCGCCGCGCGGCTCCAGCATCCGCATATCCTCCCGCTGTACGACTCCGGCGAGGCCGACGGTCTGCTGTACTATGTGATGCCCTTTGTCGAGGGCGAATCGCTGCGGCAGCGGCTGGACCGTGAGAAGCAGTTGCCCATTGAGGATGCGCTGAAGATCGCGCAGGAAGTGGGCGACGCGCTGAGCTTCGCGCATTCTCGCGATGTGATTCATCGAGACATCAAGCCCGAGAACATTCTCTTCGAGGGCGGCCACGCTGTCGTCAGTGACTTCGGTATCGCCCGCGCTGTCACCGCTGCCGGTGGTGACCACCTCACTGAGACGGGGATGGCTATCGGTACACCGAAGTACATGTCTCCAGAACAGGCGGCTGGCTCGAAGGATCTCGATGGTCGCAGCGACCTGTACAGCCTGGGCTGCGTTCTCTACGAAATGCTTGCAGGCCAACCGCCCTTCACTGGTCCCACCGTCGAAAGCGTGATCAAGCAGCATCTGACGGCTGAGCCGCCGAATGTCACGGCAATGCGTCCGGCAGTCCCAGCCGACATCGTGGGTGTGCTTGCACGAGCACTCGCAAAAACGCCTGCAGACCGCTTCAGCCCAGTTGGAGTGTTCGTCGAGGCGTTGGCGAAGCGAGAGTCGGCGGTGGTCGCTACGGCTGCGCCTGCCGCCGAGGCAACTACGCCCATCGGTCGGAAGCCAGGGCTCCTTCGAGTCGCTGTCGGCATCGTTGCGCTCGCCACGGTGTTCATCGTTGTGCTACGGATCTTGCCAGGCGGGAGCCCAGCGGCATCTGAGGTGCCCAGGCTCGCGGTCCTGCCGTTCAGTAATCTCGGCAGTCCAGAAGACGAATACTTTGCCGATGGAATCACCGAGGAAATTACCAGCCGCATTGCAGAGATCAGCGGGTTGCGAGTGATCTCGCGACAGAGTGTCATTCAATACAAGGGGTCCGACAAGACGCTCAAGCAGATCGGCGAAGAACTGAGCGTCAGTTATGTGCTGGAGGGCACGATACGGACCGACCGAGCGCCGGACGGATCGGGTCAGGTACGGGTGACACCGCAGCTCATTCGAGTCTCGGACGATGCACATCTGTGGACGAATCGTTACACAGCCAACCTCGTGCCGGGCGAGATCTTTGGCGTTCAGGAGCAGATTGCCAACCAGGTGGCTCAGGCGTTGGACGTGACACTGCTCGAGCCCGAACGCCAACGTCTGGCAGCAAGGCCAACCGACAACCTGGAGGCGTACGACTACCTCCTGC
>JADFNB010000013.1 GCA_022563595.1 Gemmatimonadota bacterium | reverse complement strand
GGATAACCGTGGGCCCGCCAGGTGCGCCATCCCGTGGTCGAGCCGGAGAGTCCCGGCCCATCACGCCCATCGAGAGAGTTGTCCTCGGTCGACGAGATCATGCCGAAGCTGCGCCGGTCGTTCACGTTGTGCGTGTTGGCCCAGCACCCGCCGAATCCGCACACGTGCCCGTGGTTGAACGTGATCGTATCACCCACCAGCGGATGTGCCAGATTGAAGAATGGCGATGCCGGATTCGAGAACAGCTTGTTCCGGAGGTCGCCGATCGGGCTCTTCAGCACGATGATGGCGTTCCCGCCGTTGTTGTAGCCTACGGGCGCCGCCGTACACGGCGTCACGCCGGTCGGCGCGCGCGCACCCTCCGTACAGGGACCCCCTTCGGTCACGTGGCTCTGGTGGTAGATGGCCGCCGAGATCTCGGGCAGGTAGTAGTTGGAGAAGCGCTGGGCCGCCGCCACCGCCCGACCCGCCCGTGCCCGGCGCGAAACCGAGGTAGAGCGAATCGTAATCCAGTCCGACTCCGTAGACGTCCTCGGACCGGTTGATCACCGTGGCACGCCAGAACTTGACGCTGGCGAGCGACGGCACGCCGAAGTCAAACATCTCGAAGCGCCAGATCAGACCCAGCGGCCATCCCTCGAACGCCGGGTCGCCGGTCCCGCCCGGGATCACCGACCCGTAGGACTGGAGGATCTCGCTGTAGTGATCCGACGTCTCGCCGAACGAGCTGAAGCCCGTTCCCATGAACAGACCGGGCCGCTTCAGGTCGTCCGGGACCCGCCAGAAGTCGAACGCGAAGTTCTGTCCCTGCTGCTGCAACAGCTGCAGCCAACCCTCGACGGGCGTGGTACGGTCACCCTGCCATACGCCGTTGCCCCAGGTCTCGGGGCAGTTGCTGGCGGGCAGGAGCGGAAGTCCGGTCGGGAAGAAGCCGTTCGAGGCGCCGGTATTGTCGCGACAGCTCCCGTCGTTGGTGCTGGTGACCCCGGTGAAGAGGCTGCCCAGCGTGCCGTCCCGCGGACCCCACTCGAGGCGGCCGGCGAACAGCGCGAAGTTCACGTGCGTCACGTACCCGCCGCCTTTGGCGTTGGCCACCGATGGCGCGAGGTTCCGCAGCTTGATCCACTCGGACGGAGGCGCCCCGGCGAAGAGCAGCACCTCGAAGAACTGGAAGGTAAAAAAGTTCCCGCGCGCGGGATTAACGTTCCAGGCGCAGAACCCCGACAAGGGGGCGTCGCACAGGCTCAAGTTGTCGGTCGCAAAACCGAAGTTACCCGACAAGTGCGCGCCGATACCGGCGGCGTCGGCGGAGCCGAACAACTGGAAGCCGGCGCGGCGTCGCGCCGCACTGACGTTGAAGTCTCCGACGTCCTCGGCTCCCGCCGCGCTGATGATCACCTCGCTCATCTCGGCGAGCCGCTCGGACCCCTGCTGGGCGGCGAGCGGTGGCACGACGAGCAGCGCGAGCAGCGCGGTGGCCGTCAGCCATCCCGCCGCTGCGCGCCAGCTTGGTATACGAAACAGAGTACTCATAAGATCGATGTCTCCTGTCAAATCTGTCGACTCGCTCCGGGGCGGCCGCGCACCGCGCGGCCACCCCGATCGCATTCGCAAGCCTAGAAGTTCACCCGGATGCCGGCGTTGATCGTCCGCCGGACGCCAAAGAACTGCGGCCGGTCGAAGAAGGTCGACACGGTGTTCTCCCCAACCGGGTTCCCCTGCCGGGATGTGGACTGGTCGATCGTGCCGGCGTCGCACCGCCCCGTGCTAGCGAACACCTGGAGGCAGTTCTTCGTATCCAGCAGGTTCACGATGCGCGTGAACACTCCGTAGCGCACGTTGGCGATGTTGAAATCCTTACCGGCCAGCAGGTCGATCCGGAACTGCCCCGGCGCCCGCCCGCTGTTCTGCTCGAGCTGCGACGCCCCGAACCCGCTGAACGAAAGGGTCGGCGTGTAGGGGAAGCCGCTCGAGGCACGAACTGTAACAGTGGCGTTCACGTTGCGCAGGAGCGAGTTCAGCAGCGAGTTGCCGAACGGCTCCTCGTTCCCCACTCGGAAAAACAGCGACGCCCTGAACACGTGCGGCTGATCGATCTCCGAGCGGATCTCCTGGAAGTTGACCGGGAGGCCCTCCTCCTGCTGCCGCTGGAACTGCAAATCCGGTGAGGCGGCATTGGTCGTGGCCTGGGAGAACGAGTAGTTGATGTTGAAGCCCCAGTAATTGAACAGGCGGCGGCGCAGCGAGACCTCGAAGCCGCGCACCGTCTGGAAGTCCTGGTTCACGATCACGAAGTAGTTGTACTGGGCGTTGCCGTAGGTCGTCCCGACGTCGAAGATCGGGGTGTTGTCCTCGGTCCGGCCGCCCTGCCGCACACCTGACAACCCAAACTGGTCCTTCGAGAAGGCCAGCACCTGGAGCGCGAAGTTGTCGGCGACCTCGCTCGCGAAACCGACCTCGTATGACGTCGTCTTCTCGATCAGCAGGTTGGGGTTGCCCAGGAAGGACACCGTGTAGGTGTCGCTGAAGATGATCGGTGCGCACTCGGTGGTTGGGATGAGGCTGTTCGGCTCGAACTTGACCCGATCTTCCGGACAGAGGTCGCCACCGTCGGGCCCCGCGATCGTCCCGATGCCGGTGTTCTGGAAGATGTTGTTGTACAACGGGTTCTGACTGTAACGCCCGAAGTTGAAGAACACCTGCGACCGCTCGGAGAGCGGGAAGCTCACACCGATGCGCGGGCTGAACTGGGTGCGCGTCTGCGACGCGACAAAATCGTCCCGCTGACCGAGCCTGGACGCTTCGACGAGCAGGTTGCGGTCCTTGGTGCAGGCGTCGAAGCCGGTGAACGTCTGGCCGGTCACGGGGTCCGTGAACGTCGGGCTGAAGCTCCCGAAGTCGCCGTCACACACCTCGCGTGCCGTGGTCCCGTTGGTGGGATCACGCGGGTTCGCGAAGAAGAGACCGCCGGCGCGCCCGAAGTCGAACCGGGCACCGAGCTTCACGGTGAGGAAGTCGTACTCGATCTTGTCCTGCAGGTAGACCGCCGCGTCCCACGGGTCCGCCGCGTAGAAGGACGGCACCGCAAACACGTCGTTGACGCCCTGGTTGCGGAACTCCTCGAACACGAGGTCGTGAGCCTGATAGAACACGCCGAACTGCACGGCGTGGTGGTCGGTGGCCTGACCTTGGATGTCGATCCGGCCGAGATACGTCGTCAGCCGCTCGCCGCCAAAGAACTCGTCGGTCCCGCGGGCCGGGTGGGTCTGGCTGATCCCCGGCGCCACGAACCGACCGTTGAAGTTGATGTCGGAGAAGCGATCCCCGAGGCAGACGCCCTGGAAGAAGTTACAGGTCTCTCGCTCCTGCTTGAACCGGCCACCGGAGATCTTGTATGCCCAGCGCCCCAGCGTGTGGTCCCACCGGGCCGAGAACAGCTCCCGGTCCACCCGAATGGAGCCTTGGACCACGTTGTTGAAGTTGCCCAACCCACCGGCCGTCCCCACGTTCCCGCCGGCCACCCGCAGCGAATCCTCAATGTTCAGGACCGCCGGCGCGGTGAGCGGGTCGAACTGCGTCAGGAGGTAGTCGAAGTCGAACGGCAGCCGCTCGCGCTGATACTTGATCGCGGTCACGCTGAGCTTCAGCGTGGGCTGGAAGTAGTAGGTCAGCTTCCCGATCACGTCCCACTCGTTGTCGTACCCGAAGGCCCGCCATCCCGGGAAGAGATCCAGCGGGTGCGGGATGTTGAATCCGCCACGCGGGTTCGAGAAGTTCGTGATGTCATCATCGAACTCCAGCACCCGGTCGGCCCCGTTCTGGTTCCGCCCGGCCACCATGAAGCGGAGCGCGTTCCCCGTTCCCGGGATCGCGCCCGACATGTAACCCTGGTACAGGTCGAAGTCGGCCAGCTCGTCCTGCGTGCTCCCCAGCGCGCCGCCTACCGCAGACGTCTGGAAGCTGAACGCTCCGGCCAAGTTCGTCCCGCCCTCCCGGGTGGCGATGTTGATGATTCCCGAGAGCGCGTTGCCGTACTGCGGCTCGAACCCGCCACGCTGGAAGTCGAGCTGCTCGATCGCCTCAGTCGTGATGTCGAAGGCGGGCCCGCCGAAGATGAAGTTGTTGATCGGAATCCCGTCGATCAGGGTCAGCGTCTCGCCGCCCCGGCCGCCGCGGATCCGGATCGCACTGGCCGGGTTCCGGCGGCTGCTGGTGAACGAGACGATGTCGGTGTTACTCGGTACCTCTAGGAAGCCCTGCTGTAACGATAGGACGCCCTGGATGCTGGTAACGGGCAGCGCCGCGATCTCCGCGGAACGGATGTTCGTGCCGGCACCGGTCATCCCGGGCTGAATGAGGGGCTCGGCTTCGGCCGTCACCACGATGTCGGCTACGCCCACCGCTCCGGCGGGCTGGAGCGCGACGTCGATCGTCCGGGTCACGTCAATCTGGACGACCACGTTGCGCACCTCCTGCGAGGTGTAGCCAATGCGCCGCACCAGGACCGTGTAGGCACTGGGCGGCACGTTCACCAGGAAGTAGCGACCGTTCGACCCGGTCAGGGCCGTGAGGCCTGTGCCCTGGAGGATGATCTGCGCACCCTCGAGTGGAGCTCCAGACTCGGCGTCGCTAATGACGCCTGTCAGCTTTCCGCTCTGGGCTTCGGCTGTCGCCACAAATCCGGCGAGCAACGCAAAGACCGTGAACCCTGCCGCTAGGCGGGACCATGCGTGTTTCACTTGATTCTCCTTCTCAGGGGAGTTGAACGAACGTTCGGACGAAAAAGCGAAATCTGCCAAACTCCTTCCCGGCCCGTTGGGCCTGTCTGAACGGCACTACTGCGCCGTTTGGTGATCGGACCGATCGACCGCACACGCCGGGATACCCCCCGGTCCGTCGGTGACCAGTGCCTTCCTCTTTATATGTCAAGGCGGATGGCCCGAATACAGGCCGAAACCGCCACGGAGCACGCGGACTGCGAATTGTATGGACCGGCTGAGCCGGCCGACTGTACTGGCGGAGGGCGCTACTACGGGCACAGGGCCCGAGGCGCTCCTCCCCTGAGACGAACGGCCAACCTCAGGGGCCGCTAAGATACACCTCCCGCAACTTTTGGCAAGGTATATCCAGGTAACGGGACCCGCAAGAGTCCAAACCCGGTCGGGAACCGACTGGCGGCCCGCCGCTCTTATTCATATTCTCCACTCGCGTCCGGGGCCTGCGCGGGCCCCGGGTAGGGTGCTTGTTTCTCAAGGAGTGCCGTCATGCCCAGCCGGTCGTGCGCTCGGTCCTCGCCCTCGCGGTGGGGGACCGCGCTCCTCATGTCAGCCGCGCTCGCCCTCGGGTCCGGCGCAATCGCGCCGATCCTGGCGCAGGGAACGGCCGGTGATAAGGTGGCCCGGGCCAATGCCCTGGTGCGCGACGCCATGATGTACGCCGGGAGAGGCGACACATCGGCCGCGCTCGAGCACCTGAAGCAGGCCATCCGGTTGGCGCCGACGCTGGCGGAGGCCCACTACCGCCGCGGCATGCTGCTGGCCCGGCAGGCGGGTACCAATCTGGCCGACATGTTCAAGCGCCGGGCGGCGAGCGCGGCCTTGGAACGAGCCATCCGTATCGATCGCGGCAATCCCCGATATTTCCTGGAGCTTGGCCGGCTGCGGCTCAAGCAGGGGTTCATGCGGCTGGACGCCAAGCGATTCTTCAACCGCGCGCTACGGGCGGCGCGTGAGCGCGGTGACCCGGCGGTGATAGCGGAGGTAGCAGGCGAGCTGGGAGACATCTACCATAGGCGATACCAGGCCATCGGGCACCGCCGGCTCGTCACCGGCAGCGCCTTCCGGTTCGACCCCAACGAGGCGCTGGGGAACCCCAACTACGCGCGCGACTTCCTCAGCGAGCGCTCCAGCGAGATCCCGGACGCCGGCGAGCTGGATCTGAGGCAGGCGGAGGAGCACTACCGGGCGGGGGTCGCGGCCTGGCCCGCGCATGACGCCAGCACCACCGGCCTGCTGGGGATTCTCTATGACCAGCAACGCTTCGAGGAATACCACGAGGGGGCCCGCCGGTTCCTGCGCGCCGCCCCGCGGAACCCGCGCGCGTATCTCTTCTACGGCCTGGGACTGTGGCGCATGGGACGGGGCCGGGAGGCGACCCGGGCATTCGATCGGGCCCTCGCGCTCATGCCGCCGGCCGAGCGGGCGCGGCTCACGAACCTCTCCCTCATCTTGCGCCGGACGCGCGCCGAGCGGTATGAGCGGTTGACGAGCGCCGAACGGGCGGAGTTCCACCGCATCTACTGGTCAGCCAACGACCCCCTCAAGCTGACCGTCGAGAACGAGCATTTGCTGGAGCACCTGGCGCGAGTCGCCTATACCGATATTCGGTTTTCGTCGCCGGAACTCCACCTGCGCGGCTGGGAGACCGATCGCGGGGTCATTTACATCCGATACGGTCCGCCGCCGATCATCGCCACGTTCCCGCCGGGCACGTCCCAGATAGGCCAGATGGTCGGTCCGATGGCGGAAGGCGGGCGGATCATGCTCACCGGCGACGTGATGCTTACCGGCCGGATCACCACCGTGTGGTACTATCCCGAGCGGAACCTGCGCTTCGTATTCTACGGACCGCCGGGGTACAACTTCGCCCGCTTTGCCGGCGAGTTCCAGGCATATGCCGAGGACGCGCGCTATGCGCTCCCGGTGAAGTACGACAACGTCCCCGTGAACGAGGCCCTCGACTCGATCGCCATCCAGGTGGCCGCGTTCAAGGGCGTCGGGGACTCGGCGACGACCGAGGTGGTCATCTTCGCCGATGTCCCGCTCCGGCGCATGGTCGAAGGCGTGGATCTCGCCGAGGGCCCCCTGGAGAGCGGGCTCTTCGTGACCGATCTGCTCGAGCGGACCGTGGCTGAGGAACGTCGCAATGAGACAGTCCGCTTCCAGTCGGAGCGGCAGTTCGAGCAGCGGACGTTCGTCGCGCACCTCGAGCCGGGCGAGTACCGTTACCGGGTCGAGGCGCGGCAGCCGACGACGCGGCGGGCGGCTCGGGGAGCGTCTCGCCTCGCGGTCGAGGCGTTCGACCGGGCCACCCTGATGCTGAGCGACATCGTGCTCGCCGACCGCGTGGCTCCGCGCGAGGAGGAACCCGTCGGGCGTGCCGGCTTCTTCATCGACCCGAACCCGGCGATGCACTATGCGCCGGGTGAGGAGGTGCACCTCTATTGGGAGATCTACAACCTGGTACCGGACACGGCGGGCACGGTGCGCTATGAAGCCGAGATCGTGATTCGGGTGCAGTCGCTCGAGCGACGTGGGTTCGCGGCCAGGCTCGTGGGCGGGCTGCTCGACGTCGTCGGCGCGTCCGCCAAGGGTGACGACCAGGTCTCGCTGCGCTACGAGGTGAGCGACGTGGCCGGCGCGCGCGACCGTCTCCCCGCTTGGGTGGCGATCGACCTGGCCGACGCACCGAACGGCACCTACGTGCTCGAGCTGATCATCACGGATCAGCACACCGGGCTCACCGTGGTTCGGCGACGGTCGTTCACGGTCACGGAGCCGGATACACCATGAGACGCGCCGCCATCATCGTTCTGGCGCTCAGCGTGAGCGCGGCGCCGCTCACCGCACAGGGCGGAGAACGGTTCCCCCGCAAGTGGATCATGGCCGGTGTGGGCGCCCTCGTTTCCGGCGCCATAGCGGGCGTCTATGCAGTCCACTTCGAGCGGGATATCGGTGGGTGCTCGGCCGTGAAATGCGTCGTTGGGGTGACCGTTGGGGCCGGCGCCTTTCTCGGGTTCCTGATGGGCAGCGAGATGGACCGGCTCTACGGGCTGCGCTACGCTCACGCGCCACCGCTCTCACTCCGCGGGGTCGAGTTGCGGTTGAACGTGGTGCCCAACGACCTGGCCCTCGGCGCGAGCACGGTGTTCGTGACCGGCGAGCAAGCGGTGGAGCTCATCCGCGCCGGGCCCCGGTTGGAGCGTCTCGGCATGCGCGCCCGTGGCCTGCGCGGCATCGGACCGGTTACCGCCGACAGCGCCGCCAACACGATGTTCGTAGGCACCGGGGTCGGGCTGTATCGGTTCCCACTGCGTGGAGACGCGCCCGGCACACTGGCCTATCCCGGCGAGATCTCGGCGATGTCGGGCTACGGCGAGATCGCCGCCATAGGCCTCGGCCCCGATTTCCAGCTGGTCCGCATTGCCGACTCCATCATCCCGCTCGGTGATCCCGTGCCCGAGATGAGCCGGGTGGTTGATCTCGCCTGGCAGGGCAGCGAGCTGCTCTGGGTTCTCTCCGAGGACCGCCTCGCGTCCTACGCGGTCCGGTCGGACGGTGGGGTGAGTGAGCGGGGAGAATTCGTGCTGCCCAGCATCGGCCGCCGGTTCGCCATCGCTGACACCGTGGCGGTCATCGCGGCCGGCTCAGGCGGGATCTACCTGCTCGACATCAGGAACCCGGACGAGCCCACCGAGATCTCCAACTGGAGTGGCGCCCGCTTCGCCTATGACGCGACGATCGCGGGCGGCCTGATCTATCTGGCTGCGGGACCGGAAGGGTTGTACGTGACCCGGCTCGAGGAGGGACGCATCGTCCCCGTCGGGCTGGCGCGGCAGGCCGGGTTCGTGGCGGCCGTCGAAGCTGACGGACCTTGGGTCTATCTGCTCGATCGCACCGGAGCGATGTTGCGGCGCGTCCCGGCAGGAGAGGTGCGGTGAGCGGCAAACGACTCGCGGTGATCGGCGTGACAGTCGTCCTGCTCGTTGTCGCCGGCGCGGCCGCGGCGGTCGGACCGTGGCGCGACGCCGGCCCCACCGACGCGGCTGCTGCCGCCGTCACCACACCAGTTCAGCAGGTGGCACAAGACGCCATGTTGCCGGCCCGGACCAAGGGTGATTCGTCAGCGCTCATGACGCTCTACGAGGTCGGCGATTTCCAGTGCTCGGCGTGCCGCATCTTCTTCGACTCGACCCTGCCGCAGCTGCTGGACGAATACGTCGTACCGGGAAAGCTGCGCATCATCTTCATCAACTTCCCGATCTACCAGCTCCACCCCAACGCGCCGGCGGCTCACGAGTTCGCCCTCTGCGCCGCCAGCCAGGACCGGTTCTGGCCCGTCCACGATCTCTTGTATCGCAACCAGGATCGGTGGGCGTCGCTCGACGACCCGAGCGCTTACTTCTTTCAGCTCGCCGACTCCGCCCGGCTCCGGGCCGACTCGCTGGCTGCCTGCCTAGCGTCCGGTCAGATGCGCGCCCTGCTCGCCAGTGAGGCGCAAGGCGCGTTCAATGCCGGTATCCGTAGCACGCCGTCGTTCGTGCTCGAAGGCAGCGTGATCCGCGGGGCCGCACCGATCGACGTCTGGCGGCCGATACTGGATTCGGTGTACGCAGCGAAAACCGGGCGGAGCAACCGCCCCCGCCCGTAGGCCACGGTTATCCCACACCCATCAGGCTGAGCCCCACGTCATACAGGGCGTGCGTCCACACCACCACACCGAACCCCCGCGCGACGTAGAGCCCGCTCAGCAACAAGCCCGCGACCGCCCGGAACGTGAACGACGGCACGGTGAGGACATCACCCAGCGGGCCGACATAATGGAAGGCGCTGAAGATGAGCGCGCTGCCCACCACGGCGACACCGATCGCCACCGGTTTCCGCCAGCCGAGCTTGAGGCCCAGGGCAGAGAGCGCCGCAACGAGGAGCACACGGAACAGCAGCTCCTCGTAAAGACCGGCGCCCAGTGAGACCACCAGCTGCGTCCCCAGCCCCAGCTCCGCTGGCCCAACAGGCGCCTGATAGACGGCGAGCCTACCGCCCCCGAGCAGCAGCGCGGTGAGCCGGGAAACGACGGCGCCGAAGATCGCTGCATATACGAGGCTCTCCGCGAGCATCTTCCCGAAGTAGCGTGGACGCAGGGAACCCGGATGCAGTCGCCGATCCCGCCGCACCAACCAGGCCCCGACCCCGAGCAGCAGCAGCGTGAAGACCGCGACCCCCTGGCGTCCTCCGAAGGCGACGAACACCGTCTTCAACAGGACGTCGGCGCCGTTCCGCACTCCGGCATAGGCCGACTGCGAGAGCGCGAACGCGAGCAACTCGTAGAGCACGAGTAGCGGGAACGCAAACAGCACGGCGTAGCGCGGCTCGCGGCTCGCCTGGAAGTAATCGCGATTGACTGCCCAGTGGTCGTTCCACGGCATGGACGGTAAACTACCTAAAGTGGGGCCCGTGGACCGGCGTGGCCAGTCGGTGCTCGGCGGAACGATCGGCGATTGTCGATCGGCGATTTGCGAGTTGGGGGCACGGCTAGTCTGGTCGCCTCGTTGCTTTGGCGGTGTTCACGCTCTTGACGAAGATCGCGATCAACTCGCTGCACTCGCGCTCGAGCCCGTCATCGTCGACTCCCACCACGCGCCTCGGCGTAGTTCGCAGCCGGGGACGTCGCAGACCGCAAGAGTTATCGGCCGACGTGAACCCCGACCATGTCGCGCGGCATGCGCGTCACAGCTCTGCACACCGCCGTGGCGAAGTCAAGGAGACGGTCTTGCACACCCGGGGAGTGAATCTGGCAGACATGGACGGCTCCGACTGTGGCAATCGCAAATCTGCCATCGCAAATCGGCAATCGCCGATCGTTCTCGCGCCTCCCACAATCCGTTTCCCGCAAGAAGAAGCGCCTACGCCACTTGGAGTTACGCGCTCTTCTGTGTCGCGTTTGGCCTTCTCATCTCAATCTGAAGCGCAGAAGCATTAGCTGGCGCGGACGATCTAACTAATAGCACCTCGAAACCCTATGTACCTGACCGCGTACCGGGCGACCGCCCGGCTCGTTCATCGCCTGCCTCTCCCTACGGGCAAGCTCGCCGAGAGTGTCGCCGGCCGCCAGGCTGCCCGCGGCCGCTGGGTCGCGTGGGCCGCGCACGGGGGCCCGGCCCCGCACATCATCTGGGTCCATGCGGCGTCGGTCGGCGAGGCCATGGCAGCCATCCCGGTCATCCGGCGGCTCCACACAGCCCGCCCGGAAACCCGCTTCGTCCTCAGCCATTCGTCGCCGTCGGTTCAAGCATGGTCGTTCCCCGAGATCGACCACACCGATTTCGTACCGCTCGACGAGCCGGCCCACGTAGCACCTGTCCTCGATGCGGTGCGGCCAGCGCTCCTGTTGTTCAGCCGCGGCGACCTTTGGCCCGAGCTGGTCACGGCGGCCGCGGCACGGGGCATTCCGATCGCCGTCACGGGAGGGGTCGTCTCAGCGCGAAGCAGCCGGCTCCGTTGGCCGGCGCGCGCTGTCTTGCGACGGGCGGCGGCAAGCGTGGGTTACCTGGGCGCGGTGAGTCTCGAGGACGCGGGACGCTGGCACCGACTCGGTGTCCGGCCCCAGGTGATGCGGGTTAGCGGCGACCCGCGGCACGATTACGCGTTGGAGCGCGATGTGGATCTGACCGTGGCTCGCCACCTGTCGTCATGGAAAGGCGGGGAACCGGTGTTGGTCGCCGGAAGTATCGAGCCCGAAGGCGAGCGCCCCCTGATCGCGTCGCTCGCGGCCCTCATGGGTGGGACTACCTACCGAGCCATCCTGGTACCGCATCGGCCCGGCTCCGAGACGATCGGGCGGCTCGCGCGGCGGCTCGACGACGCCCGCCTCCCATACGCGGTCTGGGACGCATCCGACGCCGCCCCCGCCCCACCGACCCAGCCAATCGTGCTGGTTCGCACCCTGGGGATTCTGTTCGATCTCTATCTCGTCGCGGACGTCGCGTACGTGGGGGGCGGGTTCGGGCGGCGGGGCCTGCATTCAGTGATCGAGCCGGCGGCGTTCGCTCTGCCCATCGTGGTGGGGCCACGGTGGCAACGCCACGCCGACGCTGCCGCTTTGATCGGTGGCGCTGGGGCGGTCTCCACCCAAACACACGCGCAGCTCACGCAAGCGATCGGCCACTGGCTTCACGACCGCGACGCGCGCCGCCGCGCCGGCCTCGCCGCGCGCCGTGCCCTGTCCGCCGGCGCCGCGTCGATCGACGCCGCCGCGGTACAGGTACTCCTCCAGTGAGCGACGGGGCGGGGGCGCTCCAGGAGAATCCGGAGCGCCCCGTGCGATTGTCCTCGCCAGCCGGCGATACGGCTTACATGCCCGGTATGCCGAGGCCAGGGAGCGCGATCCTATAGTGCACACCAACTCCGACCAGAAATGGCGAGACGTCTGACGACGACAGTGGACCCGCATCATCGGGATCCGAGACGGCGACGTAGTCGATAGCGGCGTGGAACCCGAGTCCCATTGGCAGCCCGAGGTTCAGGCCAGCCGAAACGCCGAAGTTCGTTTCGGTGGTGGACGTTCCGTTGGAGGTCCGGACGATATGGACCCGCGGCGCGATCCACGGCTCGACCGACAGCGCCGGTGAGGGAACGCTGAAAGCCAGGGCGACCCCGAGCGGGAAGACCAGCGTGGTCACGTCACCACCAGCCACCCCCGAGCCCGTAGTTTTCACATAGCCGACGCCCCCCTGTAGGCTCACAGCCACCGGCGCCAGCGGGGGATTGAACACGTTGAGCGCGACGTTCCCACCGAACGTCACCTCGCTCTCGGTGCCGGGCACGTCGAACACGCCGCTGGGCTTGACGACGCCGGCGCCGGCGCTGATGGTGAACGTCGGTAGGCCAATCGTCGCGCGACCTCCGTAATAGTTCGTTTTGAAGGACGCATCGTTGAGCCCCCGACCTAAATCAACGGCTATCGTGATTCCGGTACCGTGCTTCGGGGAGAAATACACTGGATTCCCTACCATCTGGGCCGCGGCCGGACCGACAATCAGCCCGATCGTGAACGCAGCCGCCGCGCAACGCGAGAATACTCTCATGAGCATGTCTCCAAGAAGATTGGAACTCCCGCCGGCCTGTAACCCCGAGACCATGAAGGGCACTAACGGCTAAGCAACACCTGCCGCCAGCTCAATACCCTAAACCATACTAAAGAATCTGTTTAGCGCACCCAGACGGCGCTGATTGAAACGCCTTCGGGCCCATGACCCACCCCGACGCTGATGCGCGCATCGAACAGCGAACTCAGCCGAAAATCTGCGCCGAACCCTACGCCGATCTCGAAGCCCGTGATTCCCCCTGACGAGCTGACCAAGTACCCCGTGGGTTGTACGTAGGGAATGATACTGATGTTCGAGTCCTCCAGAGTCAGCCGGCGACCCAGCGAGAGCCCTATCGGGGCGATGAATCGTGTCCCGCCGCCGATATCGAGGCCGGCACCGAAGATGACGGCCCCGTCCAGCGGGAACTGCTCCGTGTGCGTGATGACGCGGGTTCGCGCCTCCACTCCTATGATGACGCTGTTCTTCCCCGGATCGTCGCGCAGCAGCAATCCGCCCCGCCCACCTACATCGAACGTCTTGTAGCCAAAACGGTACTGTCCCTCCAGCACCGTGGCGTCGGCCCCGCCGAGCGCCCCGAGGCCAGGCCGGCCGCTACGAAAGCTGATCGTGCCGCCGAACTCGTGCTGTGCGAACGCCCGGTACGGCGCATTGAACGAGGGTGTGAAGATCTGCGCAGCCGCGCTCGAGGCCGCGGCGGACATCGCGAGCGAGACGGTGATCGCCGCGATCCTATGACGCATGATCCGTTTCCTCCCGGGCGTGTTCCGCGACGACCCGCACCACGTCGTTCACGACCTGCAAGAACCCTCCCTCGACCCAGACGGTGCGCGTCTCGCCGCCGCTGCGGATGGTCAGCCGGCCGGAGCCGAGCAAGGTCATGAAGGGCGCGTGCCGCGGCAGGATCCCAACCTCGCCGTCGTACGCGGGCGCCACCACGGCGTCCACGTCGCCGTCAAACACGGCGCGCTCGGGAGAAATAACCGTGAGGCGCATCACTCGGATTCCAGCTGCTTGGCCTTCTCGACGGCCTCTTCGATCCCACCGATCATGTAGAACGCCTGTTCCGGCAGATGGTCGAACTCGCCGGCCACTACGCGTTCGAAGCTCTCGATGGTGTCCTCCAGCTTGACGTACCTGCCCGCGTGCCCGGTGAACTCCTCGGCGACAAGGAACGGCTGGGACAGGAACTTCTGTACCCGGCGGGCACGTCCCACGAGAAGCTTGTCCTCCTCCGAAAGCTCGTCCATCCCGAGGATCGCGATGATGTCCTGTAGGTCCTTGTAACGTTGCAGGATTCGCTGCGTCTCCACCGCGGCACGGTAATGCCGCTCGCCGAGGTACTGCACACCCAGGATGCGGCTGGATGAGTCCAGCGGGTCGACCGCAGGATAGATGCCGATCTCGGTGAGTGCACGGGAGAGCACCACCGTCGCGTCGAGATGGCTGAACGCCGTGGCGGGCGCCGGGTCGGTGAGGTCGTCTGCCGGCACGTAGATCGCCTGCACGGACGTGATCGAGCCCTTCTTCGTCGAGGTGATCCGCTCCTGGAGGTCGCCCATCTCGGTAGCCAGCGTCGGCTGGTATCCCACCGCGCTCGGCATGCGGCCGAGCAGCGCCGACACCTCGGACCCGGCCTGCGTGAACCGAAAGATGTTGTCGATGAACACGAGGACGTCCTGTCCCTCGACGTCGCGGAAGTACTCCGCCACGGTGAGTCCGGACAGCCCCACACGGAGCCGGGCACCCGGTGGCTCGTTCATCTGTCCGTAGATCAGCGCTGTGGTGGCGAGGACACCACTCTCCTTCATCTCCAGATAGAGATCGTTTCCCTCACGGGTCCGCTCACCCACGCCGCAGAACACCGATTTCCCTCCGTGTCCTTTCGCGACGTTGTTGATGAGTTCCATGATGATGACCGTCTTGCCGACGCCCGCTCCCCCGAACAGCCCGACCTTCCCACCTTTCACGAATGGGGCCAGCAGATCGATGACCTTGATCCCCGTCTCGAACACCTCGGTCTTGGGCTCCAGGTCGACGAACTTGGGCGGCTTGCGATGGATCGGCCACCGCTCGACGTCGGGAGGGATCGGCTTGCCGTCGTCCACCGGCTCGCCCAGCACGTTGAGAATCCGGCCCAGCGCCGCGTCGCCGACGGGCACCATGATCGGCGCGCCGGTATCCGTCACCGGCATCCCGCGCACGACCCCGTCGGTGGTGCTCATCGCCACGGTGCGTACCTGGTTCCGTCCGATATGCTGCTGGACCTCGGCGGTGAGCCGTACCGCCATCCCACCGTTCGCCGGCTGGTCTATGGTGAGCGCCGTGTATATGTCCGGAAGATTCCCGGGCTCGAACTCCACGTCGAGAACCGGCCCGATGACCTGGACGACTTTGCCGATATTGTCAGCCATACATGCCTCTAAAGGTTTGTTGGAAAGGTAGAACGATCGAAGGATGGAACGTCCACTGTTCCACCTGTCGATCCTTCCGTCTAGCCTGCCTGCGCTTCCGCTCCACCAACGATCTCCGCGATCTCCTGCGTGATCTGCGCCTGCCGCGCGCGGTTGTAGGTACGCCGCAGTGTGTCGATCATCTCGCCGGCGTTGTCGGTGGCGCTCTTCATCGCCGTACGGCGCGCCCCCTGTTCGGACGCGGCCGTCTCCACCAGGGCGCGGAACAGCTGGTTCCGGACGTACAGTGGGAGAATCGCACTCAGCAGGTCCTTGGCGGAGGGACGGAGAATGTAGTTCGCAGTGGAATGACGGGCGGACGGTACGTTGGACCGCTGCTTGCGCCCTTCCATCCTTCCATCTTTCCCGCCTCTTGTCGGGGGACGGATAGGAAGGACCGGCAGCAGCGTCGCTGGGGTCGAGAGCGGGCTCACGAACCTGGCAAACACCACCTCCACCGCGTCGAGTTCACCGGCCGCAAACCGCTCCATCAGCGGCGTCACCAACTCGTCCGCCTGCTCGGGCGTGGGCCGGTCGCCGATGTCCGGTCGTGCACTCGCCATCGCACGGCCGGTGAACCTGAAATACGCGATCCCCTTCCGGCCGATCTGGTGCAGCTCGACGGCCGTTCCCGCATCCTCGAGTTCGGCGATGCGGTCGCGCGTCTCGCGAATCAGATTCGCATTGAATGAGCCGCAAAGGCCTCGGTTGCTCGTGATGGCGATAACGGCGACCCGCCGCAGCGACTGCGGCTGCCGCAGGAGCGGGAACTGCTCGACCAGCTCCGCACCGTGCAGGTCGGCGAGCACCTCGGCGAGCGCCTCCGCGTACGGGCGCGCCGCGACAACGCGTTGTCGCGCGCGTTTCAGCTTCGACGTGGCGACCATCTCCATCGTCTTGGTGATCTGCCGCGTGTTCTCGACCGACTTGATGCGCCGGCGGAGGTCTTGCGTCTGGGCCATCTAGCTGATCGCCTTGAAGGCCTCAATGGCCTGCTTGATCTGATCCGTGAGATCGTCGTCGAGCTGCCGCTTCGTCCGGATGGCCGATACGACGTCGGCCCGGTTGGCGTCGACGAAGTCGAGGAAATCTTCCTCCCACTTCTGGATGTCAGCCGGCTCGACGTCGTCCAGATACCCGTTGGTGACGGCATAGATCATCAGGATCTGGTGCTCGACCGGGAGCGGGTGATACTGCGCCTGCTTGAGCACCTCGACGATCCGCTCGCCGCGGGAGAGCTGTCGCTGGGTCGCGGCGTCCAGGTCCGAGGCGAACTGCGCGAACGCCTCGAGCTCGCGGTACTGAGCGTACTCGAGCCGCAACCGGCCGGCGACCTGCTTCATGGCCTTGATCTGTGCGTTGCCCCCGACGCGGGACACCGAGATACCGGGGTTGATCGCCGGACGCACGTTCGAGTAGAACAGGTCCGTCTCCAGAAAGATCTGTCCGTCGGTGATCGAGATGACGTTGGTGGGAATGTATGCCGCTACGTCACCGGCCTGGGTCTCGATCACGGGCAGCGCGGTGAGCGACCCGCCGCCCTGGGCGTCGGACAGCTTTGCGGCGCGCTCCAGCAGCCGGGAATGGAGGTAGAACACGTCCCCGGGATACGCCTCCCGCCCCGGCGGCCGTCGCAGCACGAGGGAGATCTGCCGGTAGGCGACCGCCTGCTTGGAGAGATCGTCGTAGACGCACAGCGTGTGCCGGTTCTCCTCGTACATGAAGTACTCGGCCATGGCACAGCCGCTGTACGGCGCCACGTATAGCATCGGCGCCGGGTCGGCGGCGTTCGCGGACACGACGATCGTATAGTCCATCGCCCCGCGTTCCTTCAGGCGCTCCACGACCGCCGCCACCGTAGAGTTCTTCTGCCCGATCGCCACATAGACGCAGATGACGCCCTGGCCCTTCTGGTTGATGATCGTGTCGATCGCGATCGCCGTCTTGCCGGTTCCGCGGTCGCCGATTATCAGCTCGCGTTGCCCCCGACCGATTGGGATCATCGAATCGATGGCCTTGATGCCGGTCTGGAGCGGCTCCTTCACCGGCTGCCGCGCCACGATGCCGGGCGCCTTGAACTCGACCTTCCAGGCCTTGTCGGTCTTGATGGGACCGAGCCCGTCGATCGGGCGCCCGAGCGCGTCGACGACCCGTCCCACCATCGCCTGACCGACGGGCACTTCCAACACGCGGCCCGTCCGCCGCACCTCATCGCCCTCGCGCAGCGTGAGGAAGTCGCCCAAGATCACGGCGCCGACGTTGTCCTCCTCGAGGTTCAGCGCCAGCCCCGCTATGGTCTCCCCGGTCTCCGAGGAGGTGAACTCGAGCATCTCGCTGGCCATGGCCGAACCCAGTCCGTACACCCGGGCCGTCCCATCCTTCACTTCGAGGACCGTGCCAACCTCTTGTACATCGAGTGCCCCGAGATCGGCAGCCTCGATCTCCCTGAGTAGAACGTCTTTCAACTCGCCCGGACGGAGCGTCGAATCAGTAGCCATGAACCCCTACGTGTGTGCGTGATGGTGTAAGAACCGCGAAAAGCTTGTGAAAACTATCACAAGGTCTCTCTCCTGCAACCCGCGCCGCCTGCGGGACGGCCTGCTAAATCCTACTGCGTGTTCGCCCCTTGAGGAAGCGAAGGAATACGCCCCGCGGTCCCAACCGGCCTAACTCCACCGGCGTGGTTCCGGCGATCCGGTGTGCCGCGCCGGCAAAATGGCTCGCCGAGGAGAAGCGCAGCACGCGGGCGACCGAGCGCACGGTGTGGCCGGGGTTCCCCAGGAGATCGGCGGCGGTCACTACGCGGGCGAGATCGATCACCCGCTTCAAGTTTGGCGCGCCGCCTGCGGCAAACTCGCGTGACAGGTGCTCTCTGGTTCGTTTGAGCGCGCGGGCAACATCGCTAGTGGTCGTCGGCGCGCCCACACGGTGGAAGACCTCGTCCCACGCGCGACGTTGAATCGGCTCGGTGAGGCGAAGCAGACGTGGCGCGTCACGCAGCGACGCACGCCGTGCCCGGCTCGCCGTGCGCGAGGCCACCAGCTCACCGGCGGCTGGTCGGTCTACGCTATCGACGAGCACGCCACGGAGTCCCGCACGCCGGCAGTGCGCGATCATGGCGCCGTCGTCCGGCCGGAAGGCGCTCAGGGCGAAGAACGGAATCCGGGGGTAGCTGGCCGCCAGCCGGAAGGTTCCCGCAGCATCGGCCCGCAGCACATCGACGATGACCGCATCGACCAACTCGCGTTGCATCACCGCCGCCACCCGATCCACTGAGGTGCAGTTCATGACCCGAACGCCACGTCGCGGCAACCCGCGCCGCAACGCCTGGCGCAGTTCGGTGTCTGCGAGAACGACCGGGATCACGGGCATGGCTCGCCCTTCTCGCCCCGACAGAGCGGCTCGGCACGAGCCTGGGCGCGCCGCAGGTCGCTGACTCCTGTCTCGGGTCCGCCGGGAGCGCATCGGGCGACGATCCCACCAGCGCTGGTCTCCCTGCGCGCGCCGCGGTCCTCCATCTAGAACACCGAGAACTTGAAATACTTGCGCGGGTTGGCCTGGATGTCCGCCAGCAGGGTGCGCAGCTGGATGACCGCCTGGATGGTCTCGATGTAAAGCGTGGAATCGCCAACCAGCATGCCCAGGGTACCGGAGCGGTTCTGGATCCGGGTCATGATCGAGTCGGCGGCCTGTAGCACCCGCACGATGCTTTCCTGGTTCTCGTGCGCCACATCGATCAGCTCGCTGAAGCGCCGGGTCGCATCACGCATGTAGCCGGAGGCTTCCTGGGTGTTCTCGAGGATGCTTTCCAGCTCGCCCTGGTTGGTGGCAGAGTCGATGCGCGCCAGAGATGTCTGAAGACTGAGGGCGGCGTCGTGCAGCACGTCGGAGCCTTGCTCGAGTCGCTGGCCGACCGCCCCGAGGAGATTGGTCTGCTGCTCGGTGAATTCGGCGATCCGGTCGGCGACGCGTCCGAAATTGCGGATCGACTGCTGCAGCGCCCGGACGGCGGTCGAGTCGAAGGCCTCCTGCACCCGCGAGGAGACCAACGTGATGTCACGGGCGATCCGGCCTGCCTGTGCGGTGAGCTGCCCGATGTCGGGCAGGGCAGCGCCCGGCCAGGCATCGTCCGCGGCGGCGAGCGCCTCATCGAGGTCACGCCGAACCTTCGGGTCGTCGGGCGGTTGGTCGAGACTGATGATGCCGGCCTGCCACTCGCCGAAGAACGAGGCCGAGGCGGCGATGACAGCGGGATTGCTGGGAAGCGTGACGTCGCGGTACACCTGAAGTTCAGCTTCCACCCAGTTGCGCTCACCGAGCCGGATTCCCGCAACGCGCCCCACCCGCACACCGCTCAGCACGACGGGGTCGCCGACGCCGAGCCCACCCACCGTGCGGAATCGCGCGACGTGGATCGTGCCGCCGCGGCCCAGCTCGGCTTCGGAGAGCCACAGGGCCGCGACGATGATCACCGCCAGCGCCACCACGATCGTCGCGCCAACTACGACCTCGTCCCTACGCTTCACGGGGCGGTCTCCGCGGCCGCCTGCTCCGCGTCGGCGGCGGCCTCCGGTCGGCCCTCGATGAACTGACGCACGATGGGATCGTGGGACCGCTGGATCTGCTCCACGGTCCCGACCTGGCGAATGACGCCACGGTAGAGCAAGGCGATGCGGTCACCGACGGTGTAGGCGCTCTTCAGATCGTGTGTCACCACAACGCTGGTCACACCGAGTGTCTCGCGCGTTCGTACCATCAGTTGATTCATAACGGAAGCAGTCACGGGATCGAGTCCCGTCGTTGGCTCATCATAGAGAATGTACCGCGGCCTGAGCGCGATTGCGCGAGCAATTCCTACCCGCTTCCGCATGCCGCCTGAAAGCTCCGCGGGATACAGGTCCTGCGTGCCTTCGAGACCCACGAGCGAGAGCGCCTCATCGGTCCGCTCGCCGATCTCCCGGTCGGCCAGCCGCTGCCGACGCAGCCCGAGCGCCAGATTCCCGGCCACGGTCATCGAATCGAACAGTGCGGCGAACTGGAACACGTACCCAACGCGCGAGCGCAACGCCGCAAGGCCGTCGCGATCCAGCTCGTGCACGGCCGCTCCGTCGACTTCCACGGCGCCGCGGTCAGGCTCAAGCAGTCCGACGATGTGCTTGAGGGCAACGCTCTTCCCGCTCCCAGAGTAACCGAGGATCACCGTCGTCTGCCCGTCCGGTACTTCCAGCGACAGTCCCTCGAGCACCCGGTTTGGCCCGAACGCCTTGTACACCTCTCGGAAGGCGATCATAGGAGGAGGACCGCCCAGACGGCGTCCAACACCAGGATCAGCTTTGCGCCGAGGACCACGGCGTCCGTGGTGGCACGGCCGACCTCTTGGGCCCCGCGGCGTACCGCCAGCCCCTTCATGCAGCCGACGACCCCGATCGCGAAGCCGAACGACATGCTCTTAACCAGCCCGAACCAGATGTCCTTGAACTGATAGAAGAGCTTGAGACCGCGCACGAACTCGACTGTCGAGAGGTCGAGTAGATTGACGGCGGTAACCAGGCCGGTCAGCACACCCATGGCCATGGCGAGCGCCACGACCACCGGGAACATGACCGTGGACGCCACCACGCGCGGGATGACCAGATACGCGAACGGATCGTAGGCCAGAGTCTCGAGCGCATCGACCTGCTCGGTGACCCGCATGGTCCCCAGCTCGGCGGCGGTGTTGGCGCCTACACGCCCCGCCAGCACGAGGCCGGTGAGAACCGGACCCAGCTCCAGCATGATCGTCTTGCCGACCAATGTGCCTACGAAGTAGAGCGGTACGGCACCGGTGAACGTGTAGGAGGCCTGCAGCGCCAGCACGACACCGGTGAAAGCGGCGACGAATAGGGCGATCGGCACCGAGTTCACGCCGATCCGCAGGAGCTGGGCGACGGTCTGCGCGGGCCAGGTGTGTACGTCCCGCAGGCCGCGCGCCATGTCGGCGAGAAAGTGGCCGAGGCGTCCGAATCCGGCGTACCAGCCGGACACACGCGTGGTCAGGGAGCGAGGCACGTGAGGCAAGGTATCGGCCAGACGGACTCGAAACCAGATTGGGCGGCGGACACGCAGTGAGGGCGCATATCCATGCGCCCTCACCGTATAGCATCCCTAACGCGGGAGGCTACGCCGCAAAACTCGCCAGCCCCCGGCCGACAGCTCCTTCCCGCAGGCGCTTGAGAGCGCGGTCGCGCAGCTGGCGGACACGTTCACGAGTCACGCCGAGCATACCGCCGATCTCCTCGAGCGTATGCTCCCGGCCGCCGTCGAGCCCGAAGTACAGCTTGAGCACCCTCGCGTCACGGGGCGCCAGCGACTCGAGCGCCGACTCGATCTCATCGCTCAGGAACCGCTCCATCGTCTTCTCTTCGGTGTCGGGCAGATCCTCGGCGATGAAGCGCTCGATGAGCGAGCGGTCGCCGTCCGGATCGAGCGGCGCGTCGAGCCGCACCTCGCCAGTATTCAGCGCGGCGAGCGACTGGACCACATCGAGCGACAGGGTGGTGGCCTGAGAGATCTCCTCGGGCGTGGGCTCGCGCTTCAGCTCCTGCCGCAGCGCCTCCGCCGTACGCACGATCTTGGAAAGATCGGCCGTCCGGTTCAGCGGGACCCGCACCGTCCGCCCATGCCGCGCAAGCGACGCCAGGATGGCCTGTCGAATCCACCAGACCGCGTAGGAAATGAACTTGACCCCTTGGTCAGGATCGAACTTCCGCGCGGCCGTCAGCAGGCCGACGTTACCCTCGCCGATCAGGTCGGTGAGCGGCAGCCCCCGGTTCTGGTACTTCTTGGCAACGGAGATGACGAACCGCAGGTTGCGCTTGGCCAGCTCCTGCATCGCCTCCTGGTCGCCCGCGCGGACCTTCTGGGCCAGCGCGATCTCCTCCGGCCGCGTCAGCAGAGGGGTCTTGCTGACCTCGAAGAGGTATTGATCGAGGAGATCCCGGTCGTCCTCGTTGACGGCGATGGTCGCCGCCGTGCGGCGGCGGCGCTTTTTCACGTTCTGTGGCTTGGCCATTGTACTCCCATATATCACTTGGTACTCCCATATATCACTTGGCGCGCCGGTCCTCAAGGAGCGGCTGCGCAGTCTAGCGGTAGACGGGGACTTTATACCCCTCTGGTTGCCGCAGGTTGCGGCAGGGCCGCCCACCCGGTTGACACCCTCGGAACGCCCGGGTAGCTTGCCGTGTTCCCGGCGAGAATCTCCACCGGGGCCCTTAATATAATGGGGGCGTAGCTCAGTTGGGAGAGCGCGTGAATGGCATTCACGAGGTCAGGGGTTCGATTCCCCTCGCCTCCACTGACCTCCCCTCCTCTCCCCCTCAGCGGAACGCGGCGTCGGCCGGCCTATGCGGCTAGCGGGCGGGAGCGGGTCGGAAGTAGCTTTCGATGCGCCCACGGCGGTGCCTGCGGGAATAGCTCAGCTGGTAGAGCACAACCTTGCCAAGGTTGGGGTCGCGGGTTCGAGTCCCGTTTCCCGCTCTCGGAGGATGGAACGGGGGAAAAGAGCGAAGGATGGAACGGTCCACCATTCCAACGTTCCATCTGTAACGGCGCGGGGTGGAGCAGTCTGGTAGCTCGCCGGGCTCATAACCCGGAGGTCGTGGGTTCAAATCCCACCCCCGCTACTGCTCGTAGGGTGAAGCTGGCAGGAGGATAGTGGCTCGGGGAGGCGGTAGACGCCTGGACGCCTAGCGGTGGGTAGGCTCGAGGGGATAGAGGCGCAGCGGCGCAGACGACTGACACCTACCCACTCCATGCTGCGCACCACTAGGCGTCTGAGCGTCTGGGCGTCCTTCCGACCCGCTCCGCGCCAACCAACCTTCCAGCTGCGCACCCGGGCGGTTAGCTCAGTTGGTTAGAGCGCCACGTTGACATCGTGGAGGTCACTAGTTCGAGTCTAGTACCGCCCACTCGCGCCCATAGCTCAACTGGATAGAGCGTTTGGCTACGGACCAAGAGGCTGGGGGTTCGAGTCCTCCTGGGCGCATTGTTGGTCGGTGGTAGTAGGAAGGGGCAAGACGCACAGGGGAGACGCATAGACGCGACAGACGCCTAGCGGTGGGGAGCAGCGAGGGGGTCGAAGGTCCTCCGATGAGGTTACCGGCCTCCTACCCACTACCCACCGCTGCGCGTCTAGGCGTCTTGGGTCGGTGGTAGTAGGAAGGGGCAAGACGCATAGGGGAGACGCATAGACGCAACAGACGCCTAGCGGTGGGGAGTAGCGAGGGGGTCGAAGGTCCTCCGATGAGGTTACCGGCCCCCTACCCACTACCCACCGCTCCGCGTCTAGGCATCTAGGCGTCTTTCCGACCCACTACCCGTCTTGCCACCCCCTCACTACCCACCAGGAAACGGGGCGTAGCGCAGCTCGGTAGCGCGCCTGCTTCGGGAGCAGGAGGTCGCCGGTTCAAATCCGGCCGCCCCGATACAGCTAGACGCAATAGACGCACAAGACGCCGAGAATCGATTCTACGCGCCTGCAGCGTCTAGGCGTCTGTCAGTACTGCGCCAGTAGCTCAGTTGGATAGAGCGTTGGCCTCCGGAGCCAAAGGTCGCAGGTTCGAATCCTGTCTGGCGCATCGACGTAACTGAAAGTCCCGCAGAGTTACGCGGCTGCGGGGCTTTCGCCTTTCCAAACACCGCCGACAGACTGTCGTGCAGGCTGTCGCAAAATAGGAGTCTTCAGACTAGCCGGCGGCCTAACATGGTGGCGCGCGCAAGGCAGGCCCGCGCCGCGGCGACCCCACGGTCAGTGGGACAGTGCGGACTTTGACAGCCGCAGTAGCGTCCCGATCGTCTCCTCTATCCGGCCGACCCACTCCCCCCGAGGCATGTCGTAGCGCTGCAGGAACTCCCGAAAGTGCGGCGTGGCTGCTGACGTCCGCCCCAGTGCCGCCTCGATCCGGGCCCGCTCGAAGAGCGCCACAGCGCCGACCGTGCGGTTCGCTGGCCCTAGGAACCGGTGGACGCCCGAGAACACCGCTTCGTGCCAGGTGAGGAGCCGCGCCGCCTGCGCCGTGTCGCCGGCGGCTAACAGCCAGGGAGTCGCCGACAGCCGGTTCACCACGTTGAAGAACGGATGGTGCTGGCCGTAGCGATCGTGCAGACCTCGCTCCGCGCTCTGCCACTCCAGCTCGGCGAGTGCCCGCGCCGCGCGCGCGCGATCGCCGGCGAGGTCCGACTGGAACGCCTCAAGCGAGCGGTCGAGCAGGTCGGCGTACGCTGAGCCGCTCGCCCGGACCCCACGGCGCGCCCGGGTCAAGTCCTGTGCGTCCCCCCGCGCGTGGGCCAGGATCCCGTCCAGCCAGGCCAGCTCGGCTAGCTGCTCGGCCGAGGGCGCGGCGCGGTAGCGTGTGACGCGGGGCCGGATGGCCGCTGCCGCCTCGGGGCCCACCGACCCGAGCCGGGCGCCCGTCACCGCCAAGCCGTACGCCACGAGCGGGGCCGTGGAATCGTCGGTGAGGCGAACCCACCGGTCCATAGCCACCAGGGCGGAGTCCCAGCCGCCTCGTGCGGCATGGGCGAATCCCTTTCCCATCCACATGGCGGCTGCAAGCTCGCCGCGCGGGCCGCGCGCGAGAACCGCGTTGGCGAGCTTCACCTGGGCGCGCGGGAAACCGTACAGCAGGAGCCTGATCCCGAAGTAGATCGCCGGCGTCCGGCCTCGATAGCCGTTGATGAATTCCGCCTCCCGCTCGAGCCGGTCGGGGGTGAAGTCCCCGCCGGAGGCGACCAAGGCGTACACGACACGGTAGTGTCCGAGGAGATCGGGATTCAGTCGGAAGCTAGTGGTCGAGGAGATGCGCTCCACCTCTCGGAGCGCCCGGTCCGCGCCTGCCGTGTCCCGCTGATGAGCGGCGATCCAGAAAAGGTGTTCCCAGGCGGGCGCGAACCCGGGGTTCAGCTCCACCGTCCGCTCGAGAGCCGCGCGGGCGTCGTCGTACGTCGTACCCATGTAGGGCGTCCGGTGGACAAGCAGGTTGGCGTAGTCGTACCAACCGGGCCAGTAAGTCGGGAACCGCCCCCTGACCTGCCGCAGAAGGACCAGCTTCTCGCTCATCTTCTCCGCAAGGAACCTGCTCTCGATGAGCAGCCTGTCGGCCTCGGGAAGCTCCTCTCGGTGCTCAATCAGCGACGCGATGGTAGCGCTGTCGGGTCGTGTGCCCTCGTAGACGCGTGGGTAGACGGAGCGCCAGAAGGCGAACCAGAAGGTGGAGTCGGCGGCGAAGGCCTGTTCGAAGGCGCGGACTGCATCGCCGAACTCCGCCTGGGCCAGCGCCCGCTCACCCTCCAAGTACGCGCGGAGTGCCGCGACGGAGCGGGTCGTGATGGAGGCCAGACTGGGCGCGGGCACGTTCCCGCGACGCCACACCTGCTTGATGACGGCGAAGGTGGCGAAGTCGGTGAGGGCGGCGATCTCCCCCAACGGGCTGGAAACCGTGGAACGGGCCAGCGGCTCCAGATCCTCCGCGTCGAGTAGGCCGATGTCCAGGCGCACCTCCTGTCCCGTCCTGAGCAGGGTCCCGTAGAGCACGCTGCGCGCGCCCAGGCGGCGGGCGAGCTCGGCGCCGCGCTCGGGCGTCACGGTCTCGTCCTCCCCCACCAGCGCCAGCACGGTGAGCGGGTCCGAGGTGCGGATCCCGCCGACGCCGTCGAGGTTCGCGCTGAGGGTCACGACGAGCTCACGGCCGAGGCGTTGCAGCGCCGTGTCATCCGTGACCGGGACGAAGGGCATGACGGCGATCGTGGAGGCCGAGCCGACCACCGCGCCGGTCGCCCGCAGGCCTCGGGTCAAGACGTAGCCGAGACCGAGGGCGAGCACCACGGTGCCGGAGGCGACGACTGCCATGCGCCGATGTGACCGGGTCCAGGTACGCGGCGCCGCGAGCGGGAGGGCGACGCCTCGTTGCTCCGCTTCGGCGCCGACCAGCGCGTCAGCAAATTGCGTTGCCGTGGCGTACCGGTCGGCCGGTACCTTCTCCAGCACTCGGTACAGCGCGCCCTCAACTCGTTCGGGAATGCTCGGGCGGGCGGCGCGGAGCGAGGGAACAGGATCCATCGCCACCCGTATGAGGATCTCCTGCGCGGTGGCGCCGGTGAACGGCGGATGTCCCGCCAGCATCTCATACAGCACGCACCCTAGACTGTAGAGATCGCTCCGCCCGTTGATCTCTGCGGCGCCTGCCGCTTGCTCGGGGCTCATGTACAACGGGGTGCCGATGCTTAAGCCTGTCTCGGTGAGTCTCGTGCCAGCGGCGGTGCTGATCGCTCGTGCTATTCCGAAGTCGGCGACGACCGCATGTCCCTCTTCCAGCAGAATGTTTTCCGGTTTGATGTCGCGATGGACCACGTCATGGCTGTGCGCGGAGCTCAGGGCATCGGCCACCTCCCGCGCAATCTGCACGGCGTCGTCCAGTGCGAGCTGCTTTTCACGATCCAATCGCTCACGCAGCGACTCGCCCGCTACGTACGGCATGACGTAGTACAAGAAGCCATTCGCTTCACCGGAGTCGAGCAGCGGCAAGATGTGCGGGTGGGTAAGGCGCGCCGTGATCTTGATCTCGCGCAGGAAGCGTTCGGCGCCGAGTGCGGCGGCGAGCTCCGGTCGCAGGACTTTGACGGCGACCTTCCGCTCGTGCTTGAGATCCTCGGCGAGGTAGACGGTGGCCATCCCGCCGCGGCCGAGTTCACGGTCAATGCGGTAGCGATCGGCGAGGGCCGAGGTGAGGCGTTCCAGCGGCTCGGTCATTCAGGGGAAAGATGGAGGCCGTCGAGCGTGCCCGCGAGCCCTCGCAGTCCACCTCCAGAACTATCAACGAAAACTGTCACAACGCCCAGAGCGGCCATGAGCGCTGGTGGGTGCACCCACCCTCATATCCCTAGGAAATCGTCGCTTTCGGGTGTCCCTGGGGGTCTGGCCCGCGTCTCTGGAGCCAAAGGCCGCGCGTTCGAATCGCGCCTGGCGCATGCAGCCGCAGTTGATCATCTGACGGCCGTAGGTGATCCCCGATCACGAACGCGATCTGAGCGGATTCACTCCGGCGATGAGCGCCCCCACGAAGGGCAGTGCGACCCACGGGCTCAGCCAGAACCAGCCGTCGCCTCCCACGCCATCGAGGGCCAACAGGGCCAGCCCGAGCCCCACAAGTGCCGCTCCGCCTACCAGCCGCCACGCCGCTGCGGCCACCCCGGCACCGCCTCGCTCGAACCGACTGAACCCGAGAGCCAGGATCGCAAGGCCGATCAGGTAACTCGCGATCCACGCTGGGCGCAGCGCCCACCACAACCCCGTGCCCGGTTCCACGGTCAGGCCCACGTTCCCCATCTGCAGTGCGCCGCCGATAATGATGGTGGACGATGTGAGGTGCCACAGGAAGATGGTCATGATCATGCCGTTCACGAGCACCGTCGCGGTCCAGGGAGCCGGACGCCTGAGCCAACGTCGCATGGGCGCTTCGAGCGTCAACATGAGACCGATCTGGGTCACGCCAAGTGCGAGCATGGGGAGCTTGGGCGGGAGCGTGTTGCTGATCTCGTCACCAGGGACACTGACCATGGCCAGCGGGTAGGGTCCCAGGAATACGAGCCCGAGGAGTATCGCCAGCCCACCAAACGCCCACGGCAGCGCCTTCAACCCACCCTTCAGCTGTCCATCGCGCCACGCGTAGCCGAGCTGATGGACGGCGAGCCAGATGAACCCGTAGTTGATCCAACCGACGGCAGGGAGGTCCGCGGCGAAGAACAGTACATCGTTCGCGAGGGCCAGGAACACGAGCGCGCCGAACGAGAGGAGCCCATACCGCTGCCAGGCCGAGTACGTGAGCGGGACCAGCAGCACAGCCATGATGTAGACCGCGAGAAACCAGATGGGAATGAGGGCGAGTTGCGATCCGACCTTGATCATCTCCGGCCTCGCCCCCATCTGCGAGGCGACAGTCGCCAACACCGCCCACACAACGATGAGGGGCAAGACGGGACCGATGAGTCGTTGCAGCCGCGCGTCCAGCCAACTGGGGTAGCCGCGGCCGTCGCGCATCGCCGCATTCCAGGAAACGCCGTTCGAGTAACCGCCGACAAAGAAAAAAACGGGCATCACCTGGAAGGCCCAGGTGAGCCACTGGGTCCACGGTTGCCGCGCCAGCAAGTTTGGGAGACTCAACTGGCCCTCGGCACCCACGTACGGCGCTGCGACGAGCCAGTGGCCGGAGATGACGGCGAGAATCGAGACGGCACGCAGGAAATCGACGTACCTGTTGCGCGTCTCGGGCGTCTTCGCGGCGACGGCCGCTGCCTGGGACCACAGACCCACGCTAGCCTCGCCCTCTCATGGGACCCTCATGGAGATTCCGGAGGGGAAACCGGAGGTAGACGGTGGCCATGCCACCTTCGCCGAGTCGACGTTCGAGCTGGTAGCGGTCCGCTAGGGCGGTCGAAAGCCGAGCGATGATCTCGGTCATGGGAAGCCAAGATACGGGGCGAGCACTACGGTGGCGAGGTCGCGGTGGTCGGTGGAGCCGGTCACGCATTCCCAACACCGGTCACGCATTCCCAACACCGCTCACCCTGGACTTTATTCGTCCAGGAACGGCGATTTTTTCTTGCGCGCCGCACGGGGCTCGTCTCCCAGAGCGGCATCCAGGATCTTCTGCAGCTCCTCGTTGCTCAGCTCGAACGGGTCCTTCTCGTAGCCCGGCGCCGGGACGTCCACCGGTGCCTGGGGGTTCCCCGGTTCGGGCTGGAAGGTCCACTCGGAGCGAGAGCGGTCGCGAACGTCCCAGGCCCGGCCGTCCCGGTCAACAAACTTGCGATATCCCATGGAGTACTCGCCTCTGTTGTGCTGTCGTTTTCAGGTACGCACTCCTCCCGGAGAGAGGTAGCCGGGTGACCCGATGTCGGGAAGATGGAAACACTCGCCCATCGTACGCCTCTGCGTCACTCGAGCCAGCCACCGTGCGTGTCACCCCGACGCTCATGCAGCGAGCAGCAGCGCGAGCGTCCCGAGATTGGCGACGACGAGGGACCAGCCGACCCGCCGCAGGTTCCTCGGGTGAACACGCATGACCGTGACCGCGAGTGCGAGCAGCGGCACTGGCAGGAGCGCCAGACCGGCAAGCGGCCATGCGCTGCTGACGGCCAGCGCGGCTGCGCCAACCACCACGCCCAGCGCCAGCACCGACGTCAGGACGACACTCCCCCGCGCCCCTTTCTTCCCGTACGCTACCTTCACGGCATGCACCGTCAGCGTCGCGAGCGCGAAGCTGACGAACCACACCGCGGTCGCGACCAGCGCGTACTCCCAGCTCACGCCCGCCGCGGTTCCGACCGGCAGCATCATCGCCGCGAGTCCGGCCGCCATGATGAGTTCGGCTACCAGCGTCTTCTCCCGACGGCGGGCGATCGCCGGGATCAACGCCACGAAACACGCCCCCGGGGCCAGAGCCGCCCATCGTGCTGAGGGCGGCGCCAGAATCAGTGCTGCGGCCGCGGCCGCAGCACCTGCGACGAGGAGCCACCAAATCCGGACACGCGCCTGTCGGGCAAACGTCTGTCGCCGCCGCTCCCCACGCGTCCCTCGCAGGACCTCGATCGGCTCGTGGACCAGGAACCCCGCCGCGGCCGCCACGGAAAAGCCCACCGCCGCCACCGTCGGGCGACCCGCGATCATCGCCGTAATGATAGGAAAGGCGAGTTCCGCATATGCCCCGTACTCCCGGGGCAGCAGCCAACGCGACGCGGGCACGGGCTAGCGGAACGTTCTCGCGCGGATGGCGACAGCCAGCTGAATCGGCGTCGTCACTGTGCCACGATCCGCATGAACTGTCCCGTGAGCCACGCGCCGTACGTACCGATGGCGTAGCCGAGCACGGCCAGCAGCACGCCTACCGGGGCGAGGGTGGGATGGAACGCCGACGCGACCACTGGCGCCGAGGCCGCTCCCCCCACATTCGCCTGACTGCCCACCGCCAGGTAGAAGACCGGTGCCTTGATGGCGCGGGCGACCACGATGAGCAGCACGGCGTGGATCGCCATCCAGACGCCGCCGAGCGCGAACAGGCCCGGCCGCTCCACGACCGCTGTGATGTCCATGGTCATGCCGATGCTCGCGATCAGGAAATAGAGCATCGCCGAACCCACCTTCGAGGCTCCGGCGCCCTCGTAATCCCGGGCCCGCGTGAACGACAACAGCAATCCGCCCGTGGTCGCGAAGACCACGAGCCAGAAGAAGCGGCTGGTGAGGCTGAACCGGGAGAGCAGTGGCGCGTGCTCCTGGATCCAGGGAGCGAGCCAGTCGGCCAGTATGTGGGAGAGACCGGTGACCCCGAACCCGAGTGCGGCGATGATCATGAGGTCCTTGAGGGTGGTGACGCGGGCGACCTTTTCCTGAAACTCGGTCACACGCCGGCGAAGCTGCTCGAGCGCCGCGGTATCGGCGCCGACCCGCCGATCGATCGCCTGCGATTCACCCGCGAGATAGAGCAGCACGGCCATCCACAGGCTCGCGACGAGCACGTCGACAGCGACCATGGCCGAGAAGAGCTCATCGCCGACCTCGAACACCTCCTTCATGGCCGCCTGGTTGGCGCTGCCGCCGATCCAGCTCCCCGCCACCGTCGTGAGGCCACGCCACACTGCATCGGGCCCCGCTCCACCCACTGTGTCCGGACTGACGAACGAGAAGATCAGAATCGCGAGCGGCCCGCCCAAGATGATACCGGCCGTTCCGGTGAAGAACATGATCAACGCCTTGGGACCCAGGCGCAGGATGCCCTGCAGGTCGATGCTGAGCGTCAGCAGCACGAGCGTGGCCGGCAGGAGGAAGCGCGATGAAACGAAATAGAGCCTGGAATGCTCGCCGTCGATCAAGCCGAACGTGTTGAACAGCGCCGGAATGAAGTAGCACAGGAGAAGCGACGGCACATACTTGTAGAACTTGCGGAACGCCGGTCGGTCGCTGTGCGCCGTATGGAAGATGATGCCCAGCGTAGCCGCCAACACCCCGAGTATGGCGGCGTCGTTCGTGATGAGGGCGTGCGACTCGTGCATACACGTGATCTCGTGCGAGTGGTCCAAGGGTGGAGCGATATCCGCGGCGAGAGCTGTGCGGGCGGTCGAAGAATGCACCGCCGCCGCTCGATTCTCAAGATGGCTCCTTGACGCTGACCCGACCCGCCTGCATCCTTCGAAACTCGATTCAGCACCCCTTGGAGGTTTCCGCCCGGCGGTGGCTGCGGCCGAAACCCGACTCATTCACCGGAGGGCCCGTGCGCAAGCTCCGCATAGGCATCATCGACCTGGTAACCAAAAGACCTACGCGCGCGCTGTACGCGCGGGTGATGAACCCCAACCTGGCGAGCATCATGCCTCAGGTCGTAGGGGTGTGGTGTGAGGAACAGGGCCACGATGTGCGGTTCCTGTGCTACACGGGCTTCGAGGATCTCTTCAAGGAGATTCCCGCCGATACCGATCTGGTGTTCATTGGCGCCTTCACGCAGGCGGCCCAGCTCGCCTATGCCATAAGCAATCTCTGCCGGTCGCGAGGCGCTGTCACCGTGCTAGGCGGACCGCACGCGCGCTGCTATCCGCAAGACGCCCAGAAGTACTTCGACTACGTGCTCGGCTTCACCGACCGGCGTATCATCGACGACGTCCTGAGCGAGTGCGCCCAGCACCGCCCCCACGGCGTGCACCTGGATGCCGGCGCGCAGCCCGTCGAGCTGCCCGGGGTCCGCGAACGCTGGCCGTTCATCCAGCAGACACTCGCCAAGGCGCCGCTCATCAAGATCGTGCCCATGCTCGGCAGCCTGGGATGCCCGTACACGTGCAGCTTCTGCATCGATTCGGAAGTGCCCTATCGCCCGCTCGATTTCGACACGATGAAGGACGACTTGCGGTTCGTCCAGCAGCAGTACAAGCGGCCGATCGTCGGCTGGCACGATCCCAACTTCGGGATCCGCTTCAACGATTACATGGACGCGATCGAGGAGGCTGTTCCGCCGGGCCGTATCGAATTCATTGCCGAGAGCAGCCTGTCGCTGTTGAGTGAGCCACATATGCAGCGGCTCCAGCGGAACGGCTTCAAGGCTATCCTCCCCGGCATCGAGTCATGGTTCGACATGGGGAACAAGTCCAAGACCGGGGCCAAGCAGGGGGCGGAGAAGCTCCGCCACGTATCGGAGCAAGTGAACATGATCCTGCGATACGTGCCCTACCTGCAGGCCAACTTCGTGCTCGGCCTCGACGCCGACGAAGGACCGGAGCCGTTCGAGCTGACCAAGCAGTTTCTCGACGAGGTGCCGGGGGCCTTCCCGGCCTACTCGCTCCTTTCGGCGTTCGGTGCGGCGGCGCCGCTCAACCTACAGTATCAGCGTGACGGGCGGGTGCTCCCGTTCCCGTTCCACTTCCTCAACAACAACCACGCAATGAACGTCACACCCAAGAACTACTCTTGGCCCACGTTCTACGATCACGTCATCGACGTCAGCAAGTACTCCTTTTCGTGGCGCGCCATCTTCAATCGGGTCCGCGCCAACAGGACGGCGATCCCCAAGTGGATGAACGTGATGCGGGCGGTCTCCTCGGAGGGGTTTGGGCGGATACGATTTTATTCCGAGGTCCGGCGACGCCTGAGCGAAGACCTGCAGTTCAGGCGGTACTTCGAGGGCGAGTCGACCGAGCTGCCGGCATTCTTCTTGGACCGGGTGAAGAAAGACCTCGGCCCACTATGGAAGTGGCTGCCCGATGGCGCCGTGTATCATGACCCCAACGCCTACCTCAAGGCGACGGAGGCGGCCCAGCCCAAGCTCACCCAGCTGACGGCCCAGCGAGCGAGCCCCTAGCGGGGACCGGCCCTGGGGCCGGGCTCGGTGACGCGCATCATGATCCGCTGCGTCCGAAACCCCGGCAGGCACCGACGAAGACGCGCGCCGGCGTGATCGAACGCCCGGCGTCGGCCCGCTCCTTTCGTCCCGCGCGGCCGCGAGGTTAGGGTCTCCCCGCAGGTCCTTCCTCGACTCCATCTTGGTTTCTCCAGTCCCAGCACCTGAGGTCACGTGGGCCTAGCGACGACCGGGCGGCTGAAGAAGCAACTGAACCTGTCCGACGTCTACGTGATCGCGACGGGCGCGATGTTCAGTTCCGGATTCTTCCTGCTTCCCGGCATCGCCGCCGCGACGGCCGGCCCGTCGGTCGTCTTGGCTTACTTATTGTCAGGCATCTTGATCATCCCGGCGATGGTCAGCCAAGCGGAACTCGCTACGGCCATGCCTCGCGCCGGCGGCGCGTACTACTTCCTCGATCGAACCATGGGCCCGCTGGTAGGCACCATCGGAGGAGTGGGTACGTGGCTCGCGTTGATGCTGAAGACCGCCTTCGCCCTCATCGGTATGGGCGCTTATCTGACCCTGTTCCTGGATCTGGATCTGCGAACGGTAGCAGTGGGGGGCACGCTGCTGTTCGTGCTGTTGAACATCATCGGCGCGCGACAGTCGAGCGGGCTGGTCCGGATCCTCGTGATCGCGCTCCTCATCATCCTGGGCTTCTTCACCGTGCACGGGATCGTCTTCATGACGTCCCAAGGCATTGCGGAGACGTACCGCATGCGGTTCGCGCCGTTCATGCCAGAGGGTATAGACGGCCTCGTAGCCACCGTCGGACTGGTGTTCATCTCGTACGTCGGGCTGACCAATGTGGCGAGCCTCGCCGAAGAGGTCAGAAACCCCGAACGGAACATCCCGCTCGGGATGATCTTGGCGCTGGTGACCGTCACCACGATCTACGTCGTGGGCGTGACCATTATGGTAGCCTCGCTTGGGACGACAAGCCTTGGGGCTAGTCTCACCCCCGTCGCCGACTCCGCCGCCGCGTTCTTCACTTGGCTGCCAGTGCGGGTAGGTGTCGGGCTGGTCGTCGTCGCGGCCATCGCGGCGTTCGCCTCCATGGCAAACACCGGGATCATGGCCGCATCTCGCTACCCGCTCGCGATGGCCCGTGACGGGCTCGCACCTCGGGGGCTAGCGACGGTCGGCCGCTTCCACACGCCGGTGCGGGCAACGCTCCTCACCGGCGGGATCATAATAGCCATCATCGTGTTCCTGGATGTGGTAGCGGTCGCAAAGCTGGCCAGCTCACTCCAGCTACTGCTGTTCGCCCTGATCAACGCCGCCGTCATCGTGATGCGGGAGAGCCGAATCGAGACGTACGATCCGGGATTCCGCTCGCCGTTGTACCCGTGGATGCAGATCGCAGGAATGTTCTTCCCCATCTTTCTCGTCTCGAAGATGGGATGGCTCCCGATGCTCTTCAGTGTCGGCGTGATGGCCCTGGGCGCAGCCTGGTATCGCTACTACGCGCACGGTCGGCTGGAGCGGAAAGGCGCGATCTTCCACGTGTTCGAGCGCCTGGGCCGGCGACGCTTCGCGGCGCTCGACCGGGAACTCCGCGACATCATGAAGGAGAAGGGCGTCCGGGCAGGCGACCCGTTCGACGAGGTCGTGGCGCGCGCCTATGTCATCGACCTGGAGGGGCGGCCCGAGCTGGGGACGCTGGTACGGAACGCGGCCAGTCGGCTGGAGCAGCGTCTCCCGGTAACCGCCGCACAGCTGGTCGACGGCCTGTCCCGGGTGCTGCATGCCGGCGACGCGCCGATCTCCCACGGCGTGGCACTCGTGCACACCCGGCTTCCGGGATTCGATGGATCGGAGATGGTGCTGGTTCGCTGTCGCGGGGAGGTAGTAGTTGCGGAGTACACGGAACTGGCTCGCCAGGCAAGCGATACTCCCATCCAGGCGGTGTTCTTCCTCGCCAGTGGGGAGCTCGATCCCGGACGCCACCTGCGCATGCTCGCCGGGCTGGCTGGTCGGATCGAGGATGAAGGGTTCATGGCCGAATGGCTCGCGGACCGCGACGAGCAGCAGTTGAAGGAAACGCTGCTCCGGGACGAGCGCTTCCTCTCGCTGGAGCTGACCCCGGGAACGCCAAGCGAGCAGCTGATCGGGCGGGCGCTGAAGGACATACGGCTACCCGAGGGGAGTCTGGTAGCGCTCATCCTGCGTCACGGTCAGACTATCGTGCCGCGCGGCGGTACCACGCTCGCCGAAGGCGACCGCATCACGATCATCGCGGAGCCCGCCGGCCTGCGAGACGTCAAGCGGCGGTTTGGGCCCCACAGACCGGCGCGCTGACCGCCGGTCAATGGAAAACGCCCGGCGCGCCGTGGGCGCGCCGGGCGCTGATCGCGGATACCGCACTACGGCCTGACGGTCAGGAAGATACCGACCCGAAATCCGTCGAAGTCCACAAAGGGCGTCGTCGGGTCGTCCCGGGCATCGCCCTTCAATCCATCCACTTGGAACACCGCGCGGACCCGCGGTGAGAGATCCTGGCCCAGGTCGACGCCGAACCGCACGGCATAGCCCGCACGGCGCAGCTTCGTATCGGTCGTGTCCACCGCCGACCACGAGGTGCGGATTTCGGCCCGGGGCGTGATCGTCGTGCTCCGACCGAGGCGCAGGTCGAACCGGAAGCCGCCCGCAAGGAGGTTCCCTTTCGGGAGCAGCGCCCTGCCGACCGCTGTCGGTTCGACGCGCGGGCCATCCCGGTACACGTCGAACGAGTACACCACGAGCTGCGAGTTGCCGAAGCCCTGGGTCAGCGCGACGTAACCGATGAGACGGTTCCCCACGCCGTTCTGCGTCGAGTCCTGGAACGTGTCCTTACCGCGAGCGGCGTAGATCCCGGCGATCCGGAGATACGTCCGCCGGCCGAGCGGTCCCTCGAGACCGACACGCCCGCGCAGCTCCGGGCCGACCCGCAACTCGGCGGTGCTCCCGGTAAGCGGCTCGTACGACAAACCGTATTTGTAGGTCGCGCCCAACCCGAGCGCCCACCGGCCAATGGGAACCGCGCCGACGAGGCCGCCGCCAATCGCGCCGCCCGATCCGATCGAGGGCGCGGAAAAGCCAATCACGTCGATCGATAGTGCCCCGAGCACCGACGCCTCGGCCTGATTGAGCGTCTTGATGCCCGTCGGGATCACACCGGTCACGACGAAGATCAGGCTCCCGGGAATCAAGTTGACGCCGAGGCGAATCTCCGTATCGAGCACGCCGGATACGGTGACGTCCGCTGTGTCCGGCGAGGAAACGGTGATCGACGCGTATCCCGACGACACCGCGACCGTGAGGAGCCTGCCCAGGTCGGCGTCGAATCCGACGGGAACCGTCAACTCACTGACGCTCCCTAATTCCACTCCACCAAGTTTAAACGAATAGCGCTCGTAGCGGGCGGCCGCGATGACCCGATCGAGGCCCTGAGCCGCGACGCTCGACGAGGCCGCGGCGAGTACCAACAACCCGAATGCTACGCGTCGTATCGTCATGGCAGCCTGAATATGATGCGGATGATACCAGTCGGGGGGGGAGGCGGAGTCGGTGGCGGATCGTCACTACCGCCCTGCGTGGAGGTCGCTCCCTGACCGGTCTGTTGCTGCACGGTCTGCTCGATGAGCGTCGGGACCAAATCGGTCAGCGTCGCCTCGACGGCTCCCGCGAGCGGATCAATGAACTCGTCGGTCGGCGCCTCGAAATCCGCCACCGTCGTCACGTCGGACGCTGAGGCTTGCTGGACGGTCTCGGTCGCCGACGCGGTTTGGTGCTCTGAGCGCGCCGCCTGGAATCCGGGGTCCCGGCGTACGGCTTCGGCGTAGTGACTGGCGGCTACCTGATAGTCGCCGAGATCCTCGGCCACGAGCCCGCGCGAGTACGCGAGGAAGGCCGCGAGGTTCTGCGTGCCGTTCTCGAGAACCAGCCTCAGCTCTGCCTCAGACAGCGTGTAGCCAAGGTTGCTGGCGATGATCACGACGAGATCCTTTTCCATCCGCATGAGATCCCGGAACCGGCCCCGCACCGACGCGGGTGCGGTGACCTCACCCGTCGCGAGCACGACCGTGGCGTCGAGCCTGACGTCGTCCTCGTCGATCGCCGCGACGCCCTGAACCAAGCGTCCGGCCTGCATGAGGCGGCCAACCCGAGCCACAGTGGCTGGATCCACTCGCGCGCCCTGCTGGAACCGCATCTCGTCGAGCAGCGCACCCAGCTGGAGTCGCTCGACCATCCGGAACCGCTGGAGCAACGCCAAGTCCGAGATGAGGATCTGCGCCAGGCCACGCGAGAGCGGGAGATAGATCGAATCACCGATGATCTGGATTGGCAGGACCGCGACCGTCTGTGGGTCGGCCGCCTCGGCGGAGAGCTGCGCCTCGCGCTGAAGCGCGGCGCGCGCGCTCTCGGTCGCCTGCGCCCGAAATGTGAGCATCTCGCGGGCGCGCACCGCCGCCACGCCACGCGCATCGGGATAGGCGTTCATGAACGCGCGGTAGGTCGCGACCGCCTGCGCGGCTTCGCCCGCGCGCTCGAGACACTGCCCGAGCACAAGCGCACCCACGGCCTCCGCCGGTGCAAGCCGCATCCCGGTTCGCGCCACGGCCATAGCCGAATCACACCGGCCGGCCGCGAAGAGTGCCGCGGAATACCGCAGAACGAGACTGCCGTTCTCGGGTTCTCGGGCGAGGCGTTCCTCGAGTTCCGGGATCTCGGCAGGCGAGACAGCCGCCGGCGCACCAGCGCACCCAGCCAATGCGGCGCTCGCCGAGAGGAATAGGAGACGGGCTACGAAAGACATTGGGGAACTCCTCAGCCGCCGTAAAAGAGGGGGCGGGAGAACTTGGCGCTCCGTTTCACCGCCGTCAAGGCGCAGAATGGAAGCGGCGCTACAGAGCGTCGTCTAGACCACCGTCTGCATGATCTCGCGCATCCTGCGAGACACACGCTCGATGTCGCGAAACGACCTGGCGACCTCGTCGGAGAGCGCCGCTTCGTTCAGCAGCTGTAGCTGGGCCTCGGCGAGGATCGCGGCCAGCGGGTTAGCGAGATCGTGACGCAGCTGCCGGAGTCGCCCTTCTGCGTCTTGGCTCATTCAGATAGCGAACGATAGAGATCGCGCAGATGGTGTTCCCTGAGATCCCTGACCGACTGCCATAAGTCGGTCTCGGAGTCACCAAACAGGATTTCCGCCGTCGCCGGGGTTTGCTCGGCGTCCGCGGCACCGAAGATGAGCCGCCCGCGCCACGAACCGTCGTTTTCGCGCCGGACCGCCAGCCGGACGGGCACCTCGTCGCCCTCGTAGCGGATCGGTGGGAGTTCGTGAACGACAGGCTCGGTGGGATCGGGCTGACCGTAATGGACAGATTGTGCGGGCATCCACGATCTCCGCAGGTTTGCGCAAATATAACGAGTGCGGTGACTTACGCAATCCGCGCCCCTGGCCTACCGACCGGACACGCGTCACCGGCGACCAGAAGTCGGTAGCCACGCTGGACCGCACCCCAATATCCACCGCCGCCCCTCATATAAGGATAGGGACCGGCGTGAAGGTGGCCGCCAGGAGCAAGATCGACGCCCAGCCCAGAAGCCGTCGACTCGGGGGCAACGGCCGGCGGTACTCGAGGACCCGAGGGTGAGCCAGCCGCCCGCCGCCGAGCACGAGGATGAGCGCGGCCAAGAGCCACCAGGGCCAGAACCACGCGCCCATGATCACGAGACCGACCCACGCGAGCACGCCGATGTAACGCTGGCGATCGCCGAACAAGGCATAGAAGATATGACCGCCGTCCAGCTGGCCTAGCGGGAGCAGGTTGAGGGCGGTGACGAGCATGCCCACCCAGCCGGCGACGGCCAGCGGATGCAGCACCGGCGTTCCCTCTCCCACCAGCAACGAGCGCAGCGCGAGTGTCAGCAGCGAGTCACCAAAGCGCCACTCGCCGAACTCGACGATCATGCCGGCGCCGTGGTCGGCCGGGATGACGAACGACTGGTGCAGACCGACGCCGAGTATGACGAGCGAGATCACGAACCCCACCCAGGGTCCGGCGGCACCGATGTCCATCAGTTGCCGGCGGTCGACGACCGGGCTGCGCAGCCGAATGAACGCGCCGAAGGTGCCGATGAAGTTAAACTCGATCGGCGCGGGCAGGAAGAACGGCGGAGACACGTTGATCCCATAGCGCTTCGCCGCGAAGTAATGGCCCATCTCGTGCGACAACAGGATACCCATCAGCGCCATGGCGAAAGACAGCCCGCCGACGCTTGCCCGCGCCCAATCGGCGATGTTGGCGACCAACGCGTGCAGATCGTCGCTACGGAACCATTGCAGCGTCCTGATCGGCACGTCGAGCGGCAGCGCGCCGCCCATCCAGACGCCGCCCATCCAGACCGTGAAGAACGTTCCCAGGAACAGGATGCCGTGCAGCCACCAACGCTCTTTCTGCGGACGCCCGATGGCACGGACCAGCACCAGCCGGTTGGCGTCGGTGCCGGTAGACCAGTAATACACCCCGGGCCAACGTTCGAGGGCGGTGCGGAGTTCGTGGGAAGGACCAACGTGATCCGGCTGCACGACGGCTTCGACCATCTCCCGATCGCGCGCGATGGTGGTGCGCCAGAACACGAAGTAGCGCGCGAAGGCGCCCACGGCACCGGGGTGGGAATCGGCCGGCGCCTCTTGACGGTTGTCGGGCAGGCTCCTATTATGAGGTGCTTTCACTTCCCTACGATCCCCAGCGTCATACCCAAGACGATAGCCCTGAGACGGGCTGACTTTCGTGATTTGAGTACCGCATCACTATTCCGCCCAGATGGAGTTCCTCCGCCGTGGACATCGCTGAACTGAAGAAGAAATCTGTCGCGCAGCTGCATGCGATGGCCGAAGATTTGAAAATCACCAACTACTCGGGCATGCGCAAGCAGGATCTCATCTTCCGCGTCGAGCAGCTGCTGCTCGATTCGGATACCGTGCTCCGCGGGGAAGGAGTTCTCGAAATCCTACCCGAAGGGTACGGGTTCCTGCGAAGTCAGGATTGGAATTACCTATACGGCCCCGACGACATCTACGTCAGCCCCAGCCAGATAAAGCGATTCGACTTGCGCACGGGCGACACGGTGCTCGGCCAGGTCCGCCCACCCAAGGAAGGGGAGCGCTATCTGGCGCTGCTCAAGGTCGAAAGCGTCAACTTCGAAGACCCCGAGAAGGCGAAGCACCGCATCGGATTCGACAACCTGCGCCCGCGCTATCCCGACCGGCGAATTCACCTGGAGCGAAAGGACGCCGACCTGGCGACGCGCGTGATCGATATCCTCTCGCCCATCGGCTGCGGCCAACGCGGCCTGATCGTGGCCCCGCCGAAAGCGGGCAAGACGATCCTCCTCCAGAAGCTCGCGAACTCGATCACCGAGAATCATGAAGACGTCACGCTCATCGTCCTGCTGATCGACGAGCGGCCGGAGGAGGTCACTGACATGGAGGAGAACGTCAACGCCGAGGTGATCTCCTCTACGTTCGATGAACCAGCCGACCGGCACGTCCAGGTGGCCGAGATGGTTATCGAGAAGGCGAAGCGGCTGGTGGAGCATGGGCGTGATGTGGTGATCCTCCTCGACTCCATCACGCGGCTCGCGAGAGCCCACAATGTCGTGATCCCCCACTCGGGCAAGATCCTCTCGGGCGGTGTGGACGCCCATGCGTTGCACAAGCCGAAGCGATTCTTCGGCGCCGCCCGCAATATCGAAGGCGGCGGGTCGCTGACGATCATAGCCACGGCACTGATCGAGACGGGCAGTCGCATGGACGAGGTGATCTTCGAGGAGTTCAAGGGCACCGGCAACATGGAACTCGTGCTCGACCGCCGCATCGCCGACCGCCGTATCTATCCGGCGATCGACGTGCAGCGCACCTCGACGCGCAAGGAGGAGCTGCTCATGGAGCCGGACGAACTCAACAAGATGCACTTGTTGCGCAACTTCCTCGCCGATATGCCGACGGTCGAAGCGATCGAGTTCCTGCTCGAGCGGCTGAAACGCACGAAGAACAACAAGGAATTCTACGCCACTATGCAGCAGGGATGACCGACCGGCGGACCGACAGACGGACGGACAGTGAGGTCAACGATACCGCCGCCCGTCGGATTGCCTGTCCGCAGGGTGCGGGGAGAGTGTTGGGGATCGACTGGGGCGAGAAACGTATCGGCCTCGCGATCTCCGACCCGAGCAGCACGATAGCGCAACCCCTCGGCACGCTCACCCGTCGTGCCGGCAAACGCTTCCCGATGCGGCAGCTCCGCTCATATCTCGATAGGCTTTTGCCAGTGGAGATCGTGGTCGGTCTCCCGCTGGAGAGTGATGGCTCCGAGGGACCCGCCGCCCGCGCCGCTCAAGAGACGGCCGGACTCATCCGTGAGAAGACGGGACTTCCGGTGACCCTCGTGGACGAGCGCATGACGACAGCCCGTGCGCTGAGTGCCGTACGCGATCTCGGCGGGCGGACACGGAGGCGGCGCGGAGACATCGACCAACTGGCCGCGACGGTGCTGCTGCAACAGCATCTCGATTCCCGCCGCCCGTGACCGCCCGCCTCGTACTCTGCGCTCTGCTGCTCGCCGCCTGCCGGGTTCCGCAGCCCGACGGCGAGGCCGTGCGCGTCACGATTCCGCAGGGCGCCTCGCTCGGGGCCATCGCCGAGACGCTCGTCGCGCACGGCATCATCGATTCACCGCGCCGGTTCCGGTTCTACGCCACACTGTTGGGGAAAGACCGCAAGCTGGGCGCGGGGACGTACGATCTGCATCGGGATCGCCCGCTGCGCGACGTGCTCGACGCGCTCGTAGCAGGCGTTCCCGCCCTGGAGACGCTCGTCATCCCCGAGGGACTGATGCTCACGGAGGTCGCGGCGGTGGTGGAAGCACAACTCGGCATTTCCGCCGACAGCTTCGCCGCGGCCGCCCGCGACCCGGCGTTGATCGCGCTGGTGGACAGCAACGCGGCGACACTGGAAGGTTATCTATACCCCAGTACCTATGCCGTCCGAGTCGGTGCGGACGCGCGGGAAGTCGCCCGCCAAGTGGTGGCCGAGTTCATAGCGCGCTGGAAGCCCGAATGGCACGCGCGGCTCGACAGCCTCGGCCTCGACCGGCGTGAGGTCGTCATCCTTGCCTCGATCATCGAGGGGGAGGTACGGCACGACGTCGACCGGCGTTTCGTTGCCTCGGTCTACCACAACCGGCTCGCAGCCGGCTGGCGTCTCCAGGCCGATCCGACGGTGATCTACGCATTGGGGAGGCGCCGGCGACTCTTCGAGCGAGACTACCTCACCCGGTCGCCGTACAACACGTACCGGCACGACGGCCTTCCGCCCGGGCCCATCGGGCAGCCGGCCGCCGCCAGCATCGAGGCGGCGCTCTATCCGGCACGGACCGATTTCTTCTTCTTCGTCGCTCGACCCGACGGACAACATGTGTTCTCGCGTTCCCTGCGCGAGCACCGTGCGGCGATCGCACGGATTCGCGGTCGTTAACGCGCCCTGAGGTACGCTCCCCTAGGTCACGCGCGGCGCGTCCGCGCGCCGCCGGCATCGACGGCGTCGCGGAGGCGCCGCGCCGCTTGTTCCGGATCGGACGCGCCGAAGATGGCGCCGATGACGGCCACACCCACGGCGCCGGCGGCGATCACCTCGCCGACGTTCTCGGCGGTGATCCCGCCGATACCTATGACCGGGACGCCCGGGGGAGCACGTCCGGCAAGGCGGCGCAGTCCGTCGGTACCGATGGGAGCGCCAGCATCGGCCTTGGACGGGGTCGGGTACACCGACCCGATGCTCCAATAATCCGGGGCCGCGTCCAGGACGGCCTGAGCCTCGGACTCGGTGCCTACCGATATGCCGATGAGAAGAGGACGTGGTGCGGCGGCGCGCACGCGCGCTACGGGGAGGTCGTCCGCGCCGAGATGCACGCCGGCCGCGCCGGCGGCCCAGGCGATGTCCGCCCGGTCGTTCACGTAGACTGGCACGGCGAGCGCTTCCACGAGCCGTTCCGTCCAGCGCAGGATCTCCGCCGCCGGACTATTCTTCATCCGGACTTGCAGTGCGGTCGCGCCCCCGGCCGCCGCCGCCCGTGCCGCGGCGAGCGCGTCGGTTCCGAGTGTCGACGGGTCGAGTATAGCGATGAGACGCACATCAAGCTTCATGAGGTCACTCCATGGCCGTGCGCGGGATAAGAGGCGCCACCGTAGTCGCCCGGGACGAACCCGAATTGGTCCTTGCGGCAACTCGAGAGTTGCTCGAGGCGATCGCACACGCCAACGCGCTCGACCCGGACGACATCACGAGCATCATCTTCACGGTAACGCCGGACGTGCGCAGCGAGTACCCCGCCCGTGCCGCGCGTCGTCTCGGATGGACCGGGGTGCCGCTCCTCTGCACGACGGAGATGGACGTGCCGGGCGGCCTGCCACGCTGCATTCGCGTCCTCATGCACGTCGACACCGATCGGTCCGCCGCCGATGTAAAGCACGTCTACCTCCACGACGCGCGCACTCTCCGCCCGGATCAGTGAGCCTCATCTTCGCGCGCCGGGCGCCTGCGCCGGGATCCGGTTCAAAGTCGTGCAGCTTGGAGCGCGCTCATCGGAACACAGTGTTGACAGTCGCGGCCGGGAACGCGAAGTTCAAGGATGCGCGACCGCCACGCGCAGATTACCCGGGTTCTAATCGGCCTCCTCGTCGCCAACTTGGCTGTCGTGGGGGCCAAGTTCGTCATCGGGCTCAACACACGTTCGCTCGCGGTCCTGGGAGACGGCGTGCATTCCGCCGTCGACGCGATGAACAACGTACTCGCCCTCATACTCATGATGATCGCCTCCAAGGAACCCGACGAGGATCATCCATACGGCCACTCCAAGTTCGAAACGCTCGGCGCCCTGGGAATCGTGGTGTTCCTCTCGATTTCGGGATTCGAGCTGGTCAAGGGCGCGGTGCACCGGCTGATTGCGGGCGCCGCGCCGCTCGAGATCACGCCGCTACAGCTGGGTGTGTTGTTCGGGACGCTCGGGGTGAACACGGTCGTGGCCGTCTACGAGTCGCGCAGGGGTCACGAACTTGGCAGCCAACTCCTGCTGGCAGACGCGACTCACACGAAAGCGGACATTGTCATCACGACCGGCGTGCTGGCCGGCGTCGTGCTGTCGCGGGCCGGCTTCGGGTTCGCCGACCCGACCGTCGCATTGATGGTCGCCGGCGTCATCGTGTGGCTTGCGGTCGGCATAATCCGGCGAGCGGTGCCGATGCTGGTTGACGAGCACGCCGCGCCGGCACCGGTCATCCGGGCGGCCGTCGAGAGCGTGAAGGGCGTGCACCGCGCCTACCATATCCGCTCGCGCGGGTCGCCCGAACAGCTGTTCGTGGAACTCACCATAGCTGTGGACCGCGACGCCACCGTCGAGGACGCGCACGATATAGCCGACGTCGTGGAGCGCCGGTTGCGCGACCAGCTCCATTTCACACAAACGGTGGTGCACGTCGAGCCGTGCTGACCAATCCGCTATCCACCGGCCGGCAGATGCGCACGCCGCTCTCGCTCCGGCAGGAGTACGAGGAGTTCATCGCGGAGCGGATCGAGGACTACAAAGACCAACTCTCGCGGCCGGAACTGCTGGCGATCGCCGACGAGGCGGTGAAGGAACTCGATGCCGGGCCGGAAAGTCAGCTGGTCCTCACCGAGGTGCTCATGTTGGACCACGTCGATCGGCTGATCAGGCGGCGACTCAAGCTGCCGCCTTTCCGGCGCTGGCGCCAGCGACACGTGCAGCTCCGGCACGCGCAGCGGACGCTCACACACTGGGGCCTGCCCGGGCGCACACCACTGGCCGATCTGGCGCAACGCATCGAGCCAGACGATCGCGCGCTGGTCGTAGGATGCGCCGCCGCTCCGGCTGCATACTTCCTGGCCGCACACGGCGCCGATGTGCTCGTGATCGACGAGAGTCTCCCCGCGGTCGAGAGCGTCGAGACGCGCGCGGCGGCGGAGGCGCTCGCGACGCGGGTGCAGGCAATGCTCGTGCGCCTGGGACACTGGTTTCCCGAGATCCGACCGGCGCTCGTCGTGATTCATCCGGGAACCCTTGGTACCATCGATGCGCCATCACGGCTGAAATTGACAGAGACACTGCTCGAGCGCACCGTGCGAGGGGGTGTGCATCTCGTCCTGCCGATGGAATCGCCGCCCCATGTCCGGGCGCTCGCACCGGAGGCGTTGCAGTCGCAGTACAAGAACTGGATCGTGGAACGGGGTCCCCGACGGGGGACGTCGCGCTGGTTGCTCGCGACCAAACCGTAACGGCATACAGGGTGCTGAAAAGGGACCGGGCGTGGCCCAGGGGCGCGGACTCAATCGCCTTGCTTCAGCATCCCGCTAGGGGGAAACGTCGCGGGGCCGGCAGCAGGCCGGCCCCAGTGCAACGTACTGCGTTGTAACGACCGATGGCTTAGCGCCGCTTCGCCCGCTTGGCGGTTTTGCGCTTCGCCGTCTTGCGCTTGGCGGTTTTCCGCTTCGCCGTTTTGCGCTTGGCGGTTTTCCGCTTTGGCGCTTTCCTCTTGGTGGTTCTCTTCTTTGCGACTTTCCGTTTCGTGGTTCTCCGCTTCACCACTTTCTTCCGTGCTCTCTTCTTCACCGCCATTTGTGACGCCTCCTTGAGAGAGAAGACCGCGCGACCGACGACATGTCGATCACGAGACTGGGCACAATATTGTAGATGAAGGGAAAACGCGCAATAGTTTTTCCTTGGTAACCGTGCACGCAACAACAGCTTGTCCGGCCCGAAGGTGCTTGCCGCCACGGTGCCCCCCGCCAATATTCCGTCCTATGCCCGCATTGTTGATCAACGGACAGCGAGTTGACGCAGCCGACGGCGCGACCATTCTCGACGCCGCTCGGGCTGCGGAGATCGACCTGCCAACACTCTGCTGGTATCCCAAGCTTCCGACCGTAGGCAACTGCCGCATCTGCGTCGTCTCCGTAGAGGGGGAGGACAAGCTCCTGCCGGCATGCGCAGCGACGGTGGCCGAAGGCATGCGCGTGGAGACGGAGTCTGCGGCGGCGCTAGACGCGCGGCGTGGGGTGCTCCAGATGCTCCTCGAACGGTATCCGGCCGACCACCTGATCAACGGTGGTCGCGCGGAACCGCGCAACGAGTTCGAGGAATACGTGGTCCGCTATGGCGTCACACCCCGCGCCGTCGCCGCGCACGAGCTGTCGCTGCGGCAAGGTGACGAGCGCCCGGGCGACCCGATGATTTCACACGACATGAGTCTCTGCATCCTCTGCACGCGCTGCGTGCGGGCATGCGAGGACATTCAGGTGGTCGGGGTGCTCGACGTGGCCTACCGGGGCGAGGGCGCCCAGATCGTGGTGGGAGCCGACGGCGATCCGGACAAGGCCGCCTGCACCTGGTGCGGCGAGTGCGTTCGGGTCTGCCCGACCGGCGCCATCTTCGAGGTCATGCCGCGTGAGCGGTTCGGGGAGTCGCGCGTGGCCGCCGACCGCGTGGTGCGATCGATCTGCCCCTACTGCGGAGTGGGATGTCAGATCGACCTCCACGTGAAGGACAATGAAATCGCCCGCGTGACATCGCCTACGTTCGAGGAGACGACACCGAACGATGGGTCGACGTGCGTGAAAGGACGGTTCGGCTACGACTTCACGCAGCACCGCGACCGGCTGACCAAGCCGCTGATCCGCAAAGGCTGGGTCCGCCGCGGCGGCCGCTGGATATGGGAAGGGGCGACAGGCGCAGCTCGGCGCGGTGGTCCGTGGCAAAGCATGACAGAAGAAGGACGTGGGGACAAGCCGGCGGCCCCTCCGCGCGCCATCGGCAAGCGTATCCGCGATCTCTCGCTGCTCGAGCGCATCACCGCGGACGTGCGCGACCGGGCCACCACGCCAGAGACGTGGTACCAACCGTTCCGGGAAGCTACCTGGGATGAGGCGTTGGAACTCGTCACACAGGAGCTGACGCGGATTCATGCGGACCACGGCCCCGACGCCATGGCCGTGTTCCAGAGCGCGAAATGCTCGAACGAAGAGAACTATCTGCTACAGCGACTGTTCCGCGGGGCTTTCGGCACCAACAACGTGGACCACTGCACCCGCTTGTGTCATTCCACCAGCGTCTCGGCAATGCAGGACGCGCTCAATACCGCGGCGGCTTCCGGCTCGATGCGCGAGGTCGAGGAAGCGTGTGACGTGATCTTCATCGCGGGCGCCAACACTACCGAGACCCATCCGGTGTTCGGGGTGTCCCTGAAGCGGGCACACGAACGTGGAGCGTTCCTGATCGTCGCCGACCCGCGCCGTACGGAGCTGGCCGCCCGCGCCGACGTGCATCTTCAGATGCAACCCGGAACCGACGTCGCGCTGTTGAACGCGATGCTCCAGCACATACTGGCCGAAGGTCTGGAGAACTGGTCATTCATCGAAACGCGTACCCACGATTTCGATACGGTGCGCAAGGCCGTGCAGCCGTACACACCCGAGCGGGCCGCCGCGATCACCGGTATTCCTGCTGAGCTAATCCGCGCCGCCGCCGAGCGGTACGCCCGTGGGCCCAACACGACGACGATATGGGCCATGGGATTGACGCAGCACCTGACCGGACATGATATGGTCACGTCGTTGCTCAATCTCATCCTCGCCACGGGGATGATCGGCCGGTGGGGCGCCGCAATGATGCCGGTGCGCGGACAGAACAACGTGCAGGGCTCCTCCGACATGGGGGCGATTCCGTTCGCTTTCCCGGATTATCAGGCGGTGGCGGATCCCGCGAACCGGGACAAGTTCGCCCGCGTCTGGGGCGTCGACCCGAAGACGATGTCGCTCGTGCCGGGTCTGACGGTCACGGAAATGGCTCGGGAAGGCTCACCTGTGAAGGCGCTGTACATCATGGGCGAGAACCCGATCATCTCCGACCCCGACATTGCACACGCGGAGGCCTGGTTCCGCACGATCGAGTTCTTGGTGGTACAGGACATGTTCCTCACCGAGACGGCGCGATACGGTGACGTGATCCTCCCGGCCGCTTCGTTTGCGGAGAAGACGGGCACGTTCGTGAACACAGAGCGGCGGATCCAGCTATCCGAGCAGGCGATCGATCCGCCGGGGCAGGCCAGGGCGGACTGGGAGATCCTCGTCGACCTGTCGAACCGGATTGGCATCAAGAGTCCGTTCTCCTCACCGGCCGACGTGATGGAGGAGATCCGAGAGGTGGCCCCGGCGTGGGCCGGTGTAACCTACGCGCGCCTCCGCGGTGGAGGACTGCAGTATCCGGTCCCGCATGACGATCACCCCGGAACAGCGTTCCTCTTTGCGGACAGGTTCCCGACGGCGGACGGAAGAGCGCTGTTTCACGCCGTGGAGTATGCGGACCCGGGAGAGCTACCCGATGACGAGTATCCGTTCGTTATGAATACCGGCCGGATGCTCTACCATTGGCACACGGGCACGATGACGCGTCGATCCCGCGGGCTCGACGCCCGTGAGCCGGTGGCGACGGTGGAAGTACACCCGGACGATGCGGCCGAGCTGGGGCTCGCGGACGGGGACATGGCGAAGATCACAAGCCGCCGCAACTCGATTGTCATCTCGGTCCGGATGTCGGACCGGGTGGCGCGCAGGCAGATTTTCGTGCCGTTCCACTTCCGTGAGGCCGCGGCGAATCTGCTGACCAACCCGGTACTCGAGCCGCACGCCAAGATGGCGGCGCTGAAGGTGACAGCGGTGCGCCTCGAACCGGCGACGGTGCCCGCCACCGCCTAGTCATGGATCTGAAGATCGACGGGAAGGTGGCATTGGTTTGCGGCTCGTCCCTAGGCCTCGGCCGGGCGATAGCGGTGGCGTTCGCCGAAGAGGGTTGCCGGATCGCGCTCAACGGGCGCGATCAGGAACGGCTCGACGCCGCGGTGGAGCTGGTTGGACGGCACGCGAGCGGTGACGTACGGGGGTTCGCCGCCGACGTCTCAGCCGCCGAGCAGGCTACGCACTTGGTCGAGCGAGTGCAGCACGAGCTGGGATCGGTCGATATCCTGGTGTGCAACGCCGGCGGACCGGCAGCGGCGGCGTTTCGCGATACGCCTGCCGAAGACTGGCAGGCGGCGCTCCAGCTGAACCTTCTCTCAACGGTCCATCTCTGCCGTGCCGCCGTTCCCGTCATGCAGCGGCAAGCCTGGGGACGGATAGTCTGCCTCACCTCCGTCGCCGCTAAGCAGCCGCTCCCCGGACTGATTCTCTCGTCTACGGCACGGGCAGGGGTGCTGGGGTTCGCCAAGTCGCTCGCGGACGAGGTGGCGGTGGATGGCATCACCGTGAACGTGGTGTGCCCCGGCTACATGCACACGGAACGGATCGACGAGCTGGTGGAGCAGCGCGCGGCCGACACCGGCCGTTCCCCACGGGACGTGCTCGTTTCGATGATCGGCGACATCCCCATAGGTCGCATGGGCGAACCAGAAGAGCTGGCCGCCGCCATCGCGTTCCTCGCATCGGAGCCCGCTCGGTACATCACGGGCGCAGTGGTCCAGGTGGACGGCGGATTCATACGGAGTATCGTGTAGGATGGCGGGATCGAAGGATGGTCGCATCATCTAACCTTCCCATCCTTCCATCCTTCCACCCTATCAACCATGCGCGCCATCCGCAAGACGAAACCCGGTCCCGGCCTCGAGGTGTGCGAGGTTCCCACGCCCACCTGCGGGGCAACCGACGTCCTGATCCGCGTCCGTCATGCCGGGGTCTGCGGCTCGGACGTCCACATAGCCGAGTGGGACGACTGGGCGCGAGGCCGCGTCCGTCCGCCCGTGGTGGTGGGTCACGAGTTTGCGGGCGAGATCGTCGAGGTCGGCGGCGATGCCGGCGACGAGTTCGCAGTGGGTCGGTTAGTCACCGCGGAGGGACACATCGTCTGCGGCCACTGCATGCAGTGCCGCATGGGACACGGACACATCTGTCGCAACACATCGATCATCGGAGTGGACCGAGACGGCGCCTTCGCCGAGTACGTGGCCATGCCGGCATCGAACGTGATACCGCTCGACGGGATTCCCACGTCGATCGGCGCCATCATGGATCCACTCGGCAACGCGTTTCACGCCGTCCTCGCGGGCGACGTCCCGGGAAGCCGGCTGTTGATTCTCGGCTGCGGTCCGATCGGTTGTTTCGCCGTCGCTATCGCCCGGGCAGCGGGCGCGCTACAGGTCATCGCGTCCGATCCCCGGTCGCAACGACGTGAGCTGGCACGGAAGATGGGCGCGCATCTGGTCATCGATCCTGACCACGACGACCTACACGCTCTCGTCGTGCAGGCCACCGGCGGTGAAGGAGTCGACCTGGTCTGCGAGATGTCGGGGAATCCAGCTGCTGTCGCGCAGGCGCTTCGGAGCGTTCGACCGGGTGGGAGAGTCAACCTATTGGGACTGCCCCCCGGCGACATATCGCTGAACCTGCGGGAGGAAGTCATCTTCAAGGGCATCACGATCTACGGCGTTATCGGGCGACGGATGTATGAGACGTGGCACCACATGCGTAGGTTTCTCTCGTCCGGCCGGCTGGATCCGTCGCCCGTCATCACCCATCGCTTCCCCCTCGAGGGCATCGATGATGCGCTCCGAGCCATAACATCGGGGCAAGCTGGCAAAGTCATTCTCGAAATTGGAGGCTAGCCGATGAACGCGGCTGTCGAGCAGCGGCTCCGCGCGGCGCTGGAGGAGTTCGAGGCCAAGGGTGTCTACAAGAACCTGCTCTACATCGAATCGGCGCAGGGGCCGCGGGTGCGGATGGAAGGACGCGGTGAGATCGTCGTGCTCTCGAGCAACAACTACCTGGGGCTGGCCAACGATCCGGACGTCGTGCGGGCGGGCAAGGAGGGACTGGACCGCTATGGCGCAGGCACAAGCAGCGTGCGCTTCATTTGCGGCACGTTCACCGTCCACCGCGAACTCGAGCAAGACCTCGCGGAACTGGTCGGCGCCGAGGCGTCGCTCACGTACGCCTCCTGCTGGAATGCCAACGAGGGCCTCTTCGCGACTCTGCTCGGCGCAGACGACGTGGTCATCTCGGATCAGCTCAATCACGCCTCGATCATCGATGGCGTACGGCTCGCGCGGGGCATCACGAAGTGCGGATCGGCGGTCTACAAGCACTCGGACATGGCCGACCTGGAGACAAAGCTCGTCGCGGCAAAGAGCGCCCGCACACGCCTGGTAGTCACCGACGGCATCTTCTCGATGGAAGGCGACGTGGCCAGACTCGCCGACATCGTGGAACTGGTCAGGAAACATGACGCACTCGTCGTAGTGGACGACTCACACGCCACCGGGGTGCTGGGGGCGACGGGCCGCGGCACCGCCGAGTTCGCCGGCGTGCTCGGCGAAGTGGACGTCATCACCTCCACGCTCGGGAAGGCGTTGGGTGGCGCGGCGGGTGGGTTCACCGCGGCATCGACGGCGCTATGCGACTACCTGACACAGCAGTCCCGCCCGCAGTTGTTTTCCAACGCGCTCCCCTGCACCGTTGCCTCGAGCGCCCGTGCAGCCGTGCGGCGGCTGCGCTCGGACCCATCAATGGTTGCGCGCCTGCACGCGAGCGCGAACTACTTCCGCGAGCAACTGATCTCCCGCGGGTTCAAGCCCTTACCCGGGGAGACGCCGATCATTCCGGTCATCCTCGGCGAGACCGCAAAGGCCATCCGCATGAGCCAAATGCTGCTCGACGAAGGCGTCTTCGTGACCGGCTTCGGATACCCGGTCGTTCCCCAAGGAGAGGCACGCGTACGCTGTCAGATCTCGGCTGCACATACGCGGGAAGATCTCGACATGGCGCTCGCGGCCTTCGAGAAGGTCGGCAGGAAGCTCAACCTGACATAGGAGGCGAGATGGAGGTGGTTGTGACGAGGCGGAAGAGGGCGGCCGCGATCAGGCTCCGGCACCTGCCGTTTCTCTTTCTGCTACCGTTCTTACTTCAGCATAGCCAAGACCCGATCCCCTCCCCCGCGGACGTGCTCGGTTTCGAGCCCGGCACCGATTCGCTGTTGGCTGACTGGAGTCAGATCGGCTCCTACCTGTCACTCCTGGCCGAGGCGTCCCCGCGTGTCCGCTTGGACACGATAGGCCGCACCACGCTGGGGAGACCGTTGCTGATGGTCACGCTCGCCACGCCGGAGCGGCAGGGTCGGCTGGATCGGGTGCGCCACGGCCAGGCGCTACTCGCCGATCCGCGACGGATGACACGGCGAGTGGAGGATTCGCTCGTCGGCGCGCAGCCCGCCGTCGTATTGATCGGCAACAACATCCACTCGACGGAGATCGCGTCGAGCCAGATGCAGCTCACGCTCGCTTATCGGCTCGCAGCCGACCCTCGATACCGGACCTACCTCGACAGCACGATCGTCCTGATTATTCCGTCCACCAACCCGGACGGCCTCGATACCGTAGTGAGCTGGTACCGGCAGTACCGCGGCACGCGGTACGAGGGTGGGCCGCTCCCATGGCTGTACCACCCGTATGTCGGACACGACAACAACCGTGACTGGTTCATGCTGACGCAGGTAGAGACCCGGGCGATCACCCGAATCCTCTACCACCAGTGGTTCCCCGAGGTCGTGTGGGACATCCATCAGATGGGTAGCAGCGGGGCACGCCTCTTCGTCCCACCGTTCGCGGATCCCGTCAATCCCAACCTGGACCCGATGCTCGTGGGCGCGATCAATCTGGTCGGCGCCGCCATGGCGACGGCGGTCCTGGACGCTGGCAAGACCGGCGTGTCGCACCAGCAGCGCTACGACCTGTGGTGGCACGGTGGGTTTCGCACCGTGCCGGCGCGGCACAACATGGTCGGGATCCTCTCGGAAGCGGCTAGCGCCCGGTTGGCATCGCCGATCTACATCTACAGCGGCTCCCTGCGTGTGCCTCCCCGCGGGGTGAACTACCCCGCCCCATGGCCCGGCGGCTGGTGGCGGATGGGAGATATCGTGGAGTACGAGCTGCTGGCGGCCGAGGGCCTGTTGCGGCTCGTTTCCAGCCAGCGGACCGCGTTCGTACGCCGGTTCGCCACTCTCGGGAGGCGCGCCGTGGCCGCCGGCACGGAGGAGGAGCCGTACGCCTTCCTCGTTCCCCCGCACCAGCGGGATCGCCACGCGGCGGCCCTCCTCGCCAACATTTTGATCGCCGGCGGCGTCGAGATACTTCGCACCACCGCCCCATTCTCCGCAGCCGGTGTCAGGTACGACGCCGGAACATTGGTGATACCGATGGCCCAGCCGTTTCGGGCGCACGCCAAGGATCTGCTCGAGACACAGCGATACCCCGGAGGCCCGGCGGCACCCTACGATGTCTCGGGCTGGACGCTCGGAGACCAGATGGGCGTGACCGTCGTGGAAGTCGGGCGCCGCTTCGATTACACGGCGGACCGCGTCGACAGCGTGAGTGTCCCTCCCGGGAGAGTGTTTGGAGAGGGCCGGCAGATTGTCCTGCTCAACCAGTCCAACCAGGAGAGCCGCGCGATAGCCGCGGCACTTCGGGAAGGAGCACGGGTCTGGGTCACCAACCAGGCGGTACGCGCCGCTGGCAGGTTGATACCGGCCGGGGCCGTGGTGATCGAGCCCGACGATCCGGCTACAATCGACCTCATCGGCCAGCTGGCAGAGCGCTCTGGCTTCGATGCATGGGCTACATCCGATCTTCGGGTCCCCGAAAGCCGGATCGAGCGGGTGCCACGGATCGGTCTCTACAAGCCCTGGACGGCAAGTATAGACGAAGGCTGGACCCGCTGGATCTTCGAGCAGCACGGGATTCCGTTCATTACCATAACCGACTCGATGATCCGGGTCGGCAGGCTCAGGCAGCAGCTCGACGTGCTCGTACTGCCCGATCTGAGCGAGAGGACCATCGTGAGCGGACGCTCACAAAGGCAGATTCCGGCCCCGTACGCGGGCGGGATCGGTGAGGCTGGCGTGCGAAATGTCACGGAATTCGTGCGAGCAGGTGGTACCTTGGTGGCACTCGACGCTTCAAGTGATTTCGCGATCTCGGCCCTTAACCTACCTGTTACCAATATCCTACGGGATGATGGGGCTGGTGCTGTGGGCTCGCGTTTTTCGGCGCCAGGCTCTATTTTCGGGATGGTGGTTGAGCCGGGGTCGCCGATCGCGTCGGGAGTGCCGGACACGGTAGCCGCGTTTTTCGCCAACGGCCGCGCCTTTCAGGTCGAGGCGCCGGCACGCGTGGTAGCCCGATATGCGGACGACCTGCTGCGGTCCGGGTATGTGATGAACGCCGGCCGGATTGCCGGCACTGCTGCGCTGGTCGAGATCCCGGTCGGGCAGGGGCGGGTGGTGCTGTTTGGGTTTCGGCCGCAGCACCGGGCTCAGACGCATGGGACGTTCAAGTTGCTGTTCAACGCGGTCCTGCTCTTGGCCGCGCCATAAGCCGCCACGAGGCGGCTCTGGGACACCGTTCGGAGGAGTGAGGCTGATGCGCAGACTGTCAGGGATTCTCGTTGGCGGGTTGCTGGTCACGATGACCGCAGGTCCGGCGCTCGCCCAGGCCGACGCGTGGCAGCGCAAGTGGTACTGGGGTGCGCAGAGCGGCGCGTTCTTCTATTCGACTCCGACGGTCAGCAGCCAGACCGCGTTCAGCGTCGGCGGCCACTGGCTGATCACGGGCCGCCGTTCGGCGCTCTACTTCGCTATCGACCAGATCTTTTTCCCGAACGGTGCGACCTCCGAAGTCTCGGACGGGACCGCGCCGGGAGGGATGCGCACGGTCACGTTCGACAGCGGGCGCCGGATCCAGGCGGGCCTCATCGCGATCCCGAGCGACGGGAAGTTACAGATCTTCCTTGGTGGCGGGATCGCCATCCATCAGATCACCGATGCCACGGCGCAAGGCAGCACAGACTCGGCATTGCTGCGACGTGTCGAGGAGGCCGCGACCCGCGCGTTCGCGTTCGGGATCGCCGGAGTCCAGCTCCGGTTCAGCCGCAAGTGGGCGCTGTTCGGCTCCTACCAGTACATGCCGCCGAGCAACAACTTCCTGATCACGAGCGAGCAGCACGCGCTGACCGGCGGCCTGCGGGTCGCGATCGGCCCCTCGCACGAGGCGGTCACGACCCAGCGCTAGGTTGTATCGGTGTGCGGTGGCGCACCCCTACGTTTCCATTGCGCCCGCGACGCCGGCGTACGGGGACCACGCGCCCCGGCCCCGGATTCCGGGCGCGATGTCCACATCGACCCACGCGCCACGAACCGCAACGGCCAATCCGCTGCACGCCGGATCCCTATTCGCGGCCCGACGACCACCTCCGGTGGCGTGTCGGTCTCGCGACGGAGGATGCGGATGCGCGGTCCCCGCAACGACGCCCCGTTCAGTGAGCCGGTAATACCCAGCGCCTGACAGAGGCGCGCCGGCCCCGAGCAGAGCGCCTGCGGGTCACCGTTACCTCTGCGGCGACGCATGGCGTCGCTGCCCCGCAGCGGCTCCAACGCTCGCACCAGGACCGCCGCCGGGTAGCCCTCGGCTTCGGTGACGGCGTTGAAGCACCAGTGCATCCCGTAGATGAAGTACACATAGCCGGTGCCGGCCGGACCGAACAGGCATCGGTTGCGCTGGGTGCACCGTCCCCGGTATCCGTGTGCCGCCGGATCGTGCGGGCCGACGTAGGCCTCGACCTCGACGATACGACCGGCCGTGACGACGCCACGGATTCGGCTTTCCAGCACACATCCCAAAAGGGCACGCGCGACACTCACCGTGTCGCGCGCGTAGAACTCCGGTGGAAGGACCCGAGCCCTGGATCGCCTACCCGTCGTCGTCCCCGTCCTGCTCCTGCGATCCCATCGCCCGCTGAAGCGCCGCGCTCATTCGCCTGAGCAGGCCGCCGCTGCCGGCATCCTGATTCTCCAGCGCGGGCTCCGCGGCCGGCTGCGGCGTCTCGGGCTCCGGCATCCGCGGCGGCGCTACCTCATCCACGGACTTCGGCGTCGATTCATCCTTCGCAGCGGGTTTCGCTGTGGTTGTTGCGGCCTTGCGCGATCGCCCTCCGCGGCGTCCCCGGACCGAGCGACGCCCCCGGTCCACCGCGGGAGCGGTCTCCACAACGGCGGCTTCGGGCTCCGCCGGCCCAGGCACCGGCCTGCTCTCGGCCTTGGCCGTGGAGGTTCCGCCGCGTGCGCCGCGGCGGAACTGCGGATTACGCTTGGTGCCGCGCGCCGGCACGGCCGTTTCCACGTCGGTTGCGGGTTCCGATTCCGGTTCCCCGACCTCCGCCGCCTGGGCGGTGTCCTTCTTGGTTTCGGCGCGCCGGCGCCCACGGGCGCGCGGCGCACGCCGCACCTTCGGCGCATCGGTCTCCGTGGCCGGCGGCGGCGGGCTGAGCTTCACCAGATAGATGTCGTCTCTCTTGGCAAGCTCGATCACACCAGCATCGTGTGCCTGCCGCAGGAGCCGCTGAAAGCGGCTGCCCTCGAAGATGGGATCCTCACCGTCCTCGCTCAGCTCGACCATCCGTTCGCGCACCTGAGCCGCGTCGGTCGCCTCCTCGCCAACGGCACCCAATGCGGTGAGCGTTTCGCGCAGTAGATCGAACGCCGCGGCTAGCGGCAGGCCCCGTGCGGCGCCACGGCCCCCAGCCCGTTCCCGACCTTTCTCGCGCTCGCCCCGGCGGCGCCGGGTACGCGGCTCGGCCGCGGGTTTTCCTGCGGCCGCCAACGCCGACTCGACCTCCGGTGGCACGTTCGCGTTCTGGCCGATAGCGATCTCGTACTGCCCATTCTCCATCTTCGTGAGCCGCAACAATCCGCGCCGCGCCGCCTCCACCAGGAACTTGCTGTACTTGCTGAACCCGGCGTCCTTCTCGTCGAAGTTCGGATCGATCACCTGCATCACCTGCTTGAGCCGATCCGATCGCATCACGTCGCCATCCTGTTTCATCCGGGTCGTCGCCTCGACCACCAGCTCCCACGGATCACGCCGCCGGTGCTCGGCCTGACCTTCCTGGAGCAATCCCGTGAGTTCACTGTAGCTGAAGTACTCGTCGCAATTCTGGATCAGGAGATCGCTAGACGACTCGCGAATGCCGACACCAATCACGTACTTCCCGTATTCCTTGAGCTTGAGCACGAGACTGGAGAAGTCACTGTCGCCGGAGAGCAGCACGTAGGTACCGATCTCCGGCCGGGTGAAGACCAGTTCTAGCGCGTCGATGGCCAGGCGGATATCGGTCGCATTCTTCTTGTTCGAGCCGAATGCGGGCGCGAAGATGAGGTCGATGGACGCCTCGGCCAGCGGCACGATATACTGCGGATAGCGGCGCCAGTCGGCGTAGGCGCGCTGAACGGAGATCTTGCCTTTGAACAGCTCCGAGTCCAGCAGCCGACGCAGCTGTTCCTGAAGATCCGACCGGATCCCCATTGTCACGTTGTCGAAGTCGATCAGCAGCGCCGCATTGGGCGCGTCTCGCAGTGGTTCGGCGTAGGTTGCCGCCGATCCTCTCTTTGTCAGTCGATCATTCACGTCGTAGCCAATTCCATTCCGACGACCTGCGCCAGCTCCCTTCGCTTCACCTTCCCGCTCCCGGTGAGCGGGAAGGTGTCGAAGAAGCGGACCAGGTCCGGAACCCTGTAGTCAGCCACGTGTTCGCGGACGTAGCTCTTGAGCTCGTCCGCGGTCACGATGGCGCCTTCTACCGGCACGACGCACGCGCAGACCAGCTCCCCCAAAATCTCGTTGGGGATGCCTACTACACAGGCGTCGTCCACGGCGGGATGCGTGCGGAGGACATCCTCCAGCTCGCGCGGAACAATGTTGTAGCCGCCACGGATGATCAGCTCCTTGCGGCGGCCGACGATCGTCACGTATCCCCTCTCGTCCAACGCGGCGAGATCGCCCGTCAGGAAATACCCGTCCGGCGTGATCGATCGTTTGGTCTCCAACGGCATGCGGTGGTATCCCGTCATGACGTTGGGTCCCTTCACCGCAAGTTCGCCCACCGCCTCGGGGCCATGCAAGGTGCCGGTGGTAACATCCATCACGCGCACCTCGACACCCGGGATCGGCCGTCCAACGGTCCTCGACCGCGCTTCCGGATCGTCGTCGAAGCGCGTCATGGTCACGGTAGGCCCCGTCTCGGTGAGACCATAGGCGATCTGAACGTCATTCCACCGCCGGATCCGCTGCACCAGATCGACGGATACCGGGCTTCCGGCGATGATGCCGGTCCGGACGGCGGAAAGGTCCCGGCTCCCGAATGACGGGTCGCGCATCAGGAGCTGGAACATAGTGGGCACTCCGTGACATACGGTGATCTTCTCCCGCTCCATTAGATCGAGGACCTCGGCCGGCTCGAACCCGTCGTGCAGCACGAGCGTCGCGCCAGCCAGGAGCGCGGAGAGCACCACGTGCACCCCGAACACGGTGAACAACGGCACCGCCCCCAAGACACGGTCGTCGGGTACGATCTCGAGCGCGTGCACCGTTTCGAGTGCCGTGACCACCAAGTTCCCGTGTGTGAGCACGGCACCCTTCGGCTTGCCCATCGTCCCCGACGTGTATACGATGGCCAGCGGCGCCGTCGCCGGATCGAGTGCCACGAGCGGCGGCTCGCGCCGTTTCCCCCGTGACACGAGATCGGCGAACTGGTAGATCCGGTCGTCGTACCACATCTCGTCCGGGCCCACCGTGACCAGGTTGTGCAGATCGGGAAGATCCGCGATGAGTTCCTCGAACGTTTCGAGGTACTCGAGTTCGCCGGCGGTCTGAGCCGCTACAACCAGGCCCGTCTCCGCATGACGGAGCAGATACTTCAGCTCGTGGTATCCGAGGGAAGTGGTGACGGGTACGACCACGGCCCCGAGACGGGCCGCCGCGAGCAGGGTCACGACCCACTCCGCACAATTCGGCAGATCGATCGCGAGCCGCTCACCCGGATGGATGCCCACGTCGGCCAACGCAGCCGCCAGGGCACCCGCCTCCATGTCCACCTGGGCGTACGTGAGCCGGCGCCTGCCCGCGACAATGCACTCGCGGCCACCGTGCTCTTCGACCTGCTTGGAAAAGAGTTCCGCCAGGTGGAACGTCGTCAAATGCTCTCCCCCAGGAGAGGCGGGTAACCCTTCAAGGTACCGGACTTGGGGTCGGGGTTCAATATGGACGCGGAGTTCTCCACGTATGAGCGCCGCCCCCGCCCCCTCACCCTCACCCCCCCATCACCTTGACTATCACCCGCTTCTTCCGGCAGCCGTCCCACTCCCCGTAGAAGATCCGCTGCCAGGGACCGAGGTCGAGCGCCCCTCCGGTGATCGGCACGATCACCTCATGACCGACGGTCAGGCTCCGCAGATGCGCCGCGGCGTTGTCTTCGCCCGTCTCGTTGTGCCGGTACCGATCCGGGTCCCACGGCGCGATCGTGCCTTCGAGCCACTCGAGGATATCGTGCCACAACCCGTGCTCGTGATCGTTCACAAACACGGAGGCGGTGATGTGCATCGCTGAAACCAACACCATTCCGTCATCCACGCCGCTCGCTTCGACCTGCACGGCGACATCGTCCGTGATATCGATGATCTCCTGACGCTTCTTGGTGTTGAACCAGAGGTAGTGCGTGTGTGACTTCATCGCTGTAGCCGGCCCAATATGGCCGCGTCCGCCCTCATCTGGGACGGCGGGTACGAGGGCCTAGAGTGCCCGTAGCTCGGCGAGAGTCTCCTCGCCGTAGAACATGCGAATGTACTTCGACTGGACCGGCGTGAGCCGTCTCACGGCCCAGCTCAGGTGGACGAAATGCGGCTCGTACGGCTGACGCATCGGCCGCATCCCGCACTCTACGGGCAGATGATTCCCCTTGCGGGTGTTGCAGGTCGAGCAGGCGGTCAGCACGTTGGTCCATGCGTTGGTGCCTCCACGGGACAGCGGCACGAGATGGTCTCGGGTAAGGCACTCGCGCGGCCGCAGCTGTGCCGTGGTGCGCCTGCAGAACTGGCAGCGATAGTCGTCCCGCGCGAACAGGAACGTATTGGTGACCTGCCGGCGGAACTTCCGCGGCACATGCACGAAGCGCACCAGCCGAATCACAGCCGGCCGCGGCACTGACAGCCGCGCGCTCCGGACTAGGCGGGCCCCGTCCGCCTCGACGATCTCGGCTCTGCCGTCGATCACTAGACGAAGGGCACGCCGTATCGGCACCATGGTGAGCGGCTCGAACGACGCGTTGAGCGCAAGGCAGTGTACGTGCATGGGCACCCAGGTACAAAAGCCCCGCCCGCTCCGTAGCGGAAAGGGCGGGGAACTCCGAATGGAGGTAAGTCTAAGTCGTGGTGTAAGGCCTTGCAAGCGCCCGGGTTGCAACGACTGTGCGGCGCGCTCGCCTCTCAGATCGAGAGCTGGCCGGGCTCGCCGAACGCCGTCTCCAACGTCCGCAGCTGCTCATGGAGCGCCGCCCGTGAGGATCCGCCTGCGGTCCGCCGGCGCTCGATCGATTCTTCCCACCCGCCGAGGCCGTCGATCAATTCCGGCATGTACTCGTGAAGGGTGCGCGTCTCGGTTGGCGGCACCTCGGTGAGCTGGCACTCCAGCTCTTCCGCCCGCCGCACCAGACGCCCCACGATCCCATGCGCTTCGCGGAACGGCACCCCGCGGGTGACGAGCAGATCCGCCAAGTCGGTCGCGAGCAGCTCCTCGTCGAGGGCTGCCCGCATCCGCTCCGGAACCGGGATCAGCGTCGCCACCGCACCCCGCATGGCGGGAAGGGTTAGCAGGACGGTATCGACCGCGTCGAACAGGTAGACCTTGTCCTCCTGCAGATCCTTGCTGTAACCGGCGGGCAGTCCTCTCAACGTGCCGAGCAAGGCCACGAGGTCGCCGAGGGTGCGGGCCGCCTTGGCGCGTGCAAGCTCCAGAACATCGGGGTTGCGCTTCTGCGGTAGGAGACTCGATCCGGTGCAGTACTCGTCGGCCAGCCGGACAAAGCCGTACTCGGCGGAAGTGTAGGACATCAGCTCGCCGGCAAGACGTGATATATGAGTGGCCAACATAGTGAGGACGAACAGGGTCTCGGCCACGAAATCCCTGTCGCCGGTAACATCGAGGGCGTTCGGGGCGACGCGCGTGAAGCCCAGCAGCTCGCACAGGAAGTCCCGATCGACCTCCACGCCCGAGCCGGCGACCGCACCGGCGCCAAGTGGGAGGTCGGAGAGGCGCCGGCGCAGGTCGGCGATACGGTCGCGGTCCCGCGTGAGTGGCCAGGCGTGGGCGAGCAGAACGTAGGCCCAGCGTACCGGTTGGGCACGCTGGCCGTGAGTGTACCCCGGAAGCACTAGGTCCATTCCGGCCTTCGCCTGATCGACCAACGCAACACCGAGTCGGGCGATCTCCGCGTCCACCGCGACGAGGGCTTCGAGCGTCCATAGCCGAACATCGGTTGCCACCTGGTCGTTGCGGGAGCGCCCGGTGTTGAGCTTGCCCGCGACGGCTCCGACCTCCTCGTAGAGCAGGCGCTCGACGAGCGTGTGTACGTCCTCGTCGGGTGCGCCCAGCGCGGCACCATCGGCGAGACGCTCGCCCACCCGGTCGAGTCCTTCACTCAAGGCCTCCTCTTCCGCGCGGCGCACGATACCCGCCCGCGCCAAGGCGCGAACCCACGCCCGCCCAGCCCGAACGTCCTGCGGCCACAGGCGGTAGTCCACCGGGAGGCTGCGGTTGAAGTCCTCCAGTGCGGACGCCGGGCCACCGGTGAAGCGTCCGCCCCACATCTGATGAGTATCGGCGCCCCTGTCGGAGGCCGACGTTCCCGCCTCGGACCCTCTCACGCGCTGAGCGCCCCCACGTTGGCACCCTTCACCGCCGTCTCGACCCGCATCGGAAGGCCGAACAGGCGGATGAACCCCGCAGCATCAGCGTGACTGTAGACGTCATCGGCCCCAAACGTGGCGTACTTCGGGTCGTAGATCGAGAACGGGCTCTCCCTCGCGATCACGGTAGCGTTGCCGCGACACAGCCGGAGCCGGATCGAGCCCGTCACATGACGCTGGGTCACGTCGACGAGGGCGTCCAGCGCCTCGCGTTCCGGCGTCCACCAGCGACCCTCATACACCAGGTCCGCATACCGCGGGGCGAGCTGGTCCTTGAGCGCGAGGACCCTGCGGTCGAGCACGAGCTGCTCCAGCTCCCGATGCGCCTGTCGGAGAACGGTGCCACCCGGCGTCTCATACACTCCACGCGACTTCATTCCGACCAGCCGATCCTCGATCAGGTCCGCCCGGCCGATGCCGTGGAAGCCCGCCAGGTCGTTGAGATGCTCCACGAGCGCCACCGACCCGAGCGGAGCCCCGTCGATGCTGACCGGTACCCCCTCCTCGAATCCGATGGTGACGTCGTCGGGGTCGGCAGGAGCCCGGGTCGGATCAGAGGTGATCTGGAACAGGTCTTCGGGCGGGGCCATGGCCGGATCCTCGAGGATCCCTCCTTCATGCGAGCAGTGCCACAGGTTCCGATCGCGGCTGTAGAGCTTCTCCTCGCTCTGGTCCACCGGCATTCCCTTCTCCCGGAGATAGGCGATCAGATCAGCGCGACCTCGAAACGACCACTCCCGCCACGGGGCTATCACATCCATGGCCGGCGCGAGCGCCTGATAGGTGAGTTCGAAACGCACTTGGTCGTTACCCTTGCCGGTGCACCCGTGCGCCAGCACCGTGGCTCCCGCCGCCCTGGCCGTCTCCACCTGCCCGGCCGCGATGACGGGCCGGGCCATAGCCGTCCCCAGCAGATAGCTGCGGGCGTAGACGGCACCAGCCCGAAGCGTGGGGAAGACATAGTCAGTGACGAACCGCTCCCGGAGATCCTCGACCACGCACCCCACCGCTCCGGACCGCATCGCCTTCTGCTCCAACCCGGCAAGGTCCACGCTGCCCTGCCCGACGTCCGCCGTAAAGCACAGCACCCGGGCATCGTAGGTTTCCCGCAGCCACGGGACGATGGCCGACGTGTCCAAGCCACCCGAGTAGGAGAGCACTACCAGTCCACCCATCACGACTCCGTATGATTATGCGCGTACGTGTATAATAATACGGCGCCTGGCTCCGTCAACCGCCACCACCCAAGAGAGCTTCCACTCGGCCGGCGACGGTACGTCGCGCCCGTTCGTTCTGCGTGATGATGAGGATCGTGTCATCCCCGGCGATCGTGCCCAGCACCTCCCGCCAGGCCTGGTGATCGAGGGCGCTGGCCAGGGCATTGGCGCTGCCCGCCGGGGTCTTCACTACGAGGAACTGGCCGACTCCCTGCACCGACAGAACCAGGGCACTCGCGAGCTGGGAGAGGGCTGGGTGCACCGCATCCGAGACCAGCGGAGCGGTGTAGTAGGGACGACCGCCGGGATCGGACAGCTTGGCAAGCCCCAGCTCGCGCATGTCCCGGGACAGCGTGGCCTGGGTGACGTCGATGCCCTGATCGCGCAGGACCCGGCGCAGTTGCTCCTGGTTCTCGATCCGGTGGGCTCGTACGGCCGCAACTATGGCGGCTTGGCGTTGGGCTTTCATGTCGCGTTTGACTGACCTCGGGGGCTCCGGTACTCTATGTTCATGCGAAGGTCATGGGGTTGGCTCGTGGTCGCCGGGTTGGGCGCCGCGTCCGTGGGATGCGACGACAGCCTCGGGCCTGAGCGACCCGACGAGCAGCCTGTGCGGCTCGTGCTGGTGCACCGACAGGGCACCGGTGACAACATGCTCCTCCGCACCGACGGTTCGCCACCCACGGCGTTCGACGGCGCGACGGCGGGACTCGTACCGGTCGGCGTCGCGCCGCGCGAGCAGGTGGTCGCCTTGCTCCGCTCCGGTGCCGGCGGCGTGCTCGTGCTCTCGTCAATCCAGAACCCGGGCCGGCTGGACACGATCATCGATCCGATTCCGACCTCGATGTCGCTCGTGTCATTCTCGCAGGACGAAAGGTACGTGGCGCTCGTATCCTACGCGCCGGTCCAAGCCGTGCTGATCTTCGATCGCGCCAACCGGACGATCGACACGCTGCCCTACGGCAACGCCGATCCGGTCCTGCCGCCTATGCTGAGCCCGGATAACCGGCGCGTGGCGCTCATCACGGTAACGCCGCTCTCGATGTTCCTCACGATACTCTACCCCGGCGACCCGGCGCGCTCGGACACGGATGTCCTTGGGTTCTCGCGCTTGCTTAACCGACCGATCTTCGGCTGGCCGCGCTGGACCGCCGATGGGCTCCTCATGGCGTTCGTCCGCGTCGGGGTCGATGCGCCCGACACGTTGGTCATCGGCACGGGCGACCCCGACACCCCCGAGTTTTTCTTCACCGAGCGGTCCAGAGCGGTGATGGCGCCGGTCAGCGACGCGCGCCCGGAGGTACGGATCGGCGCGGCGTCGACCTACGCGTTCTCGGCCGACGGCCGGGCGTTGGTCCTCGGTGCAGATCCGGGCACCGGGGTTGGACGCCACGCGATCTACCTGGTCACGCCCGAGGTCGGCCGGGTGCAACTTCTCCTCGACGATCCCGCCCAGTTCCCCGTCTTTCCCCTGTTTATCGGCTAACCCGAGCGCAGCAGCACGGCGATCAGGACCCGCCCCGCAGCGATATCCCGGAACGCAGGAAGGGATTGTGTATGGGGCAGAACTCGACCGGTTCGGTTCCGGGCAGGAACCACTCGAAGGTGCGAGCGTTCACGGGACAGAACGCGGTCCATCGGTAGCCCGTGGTGTTGTCGATCGCCACGTTCGTGAGACCGTCGGGGCGCCGCCACCCTTGCGGCGGTGGGCGTCTTTCGTAGACGTCCCGCATGAACGCCACCCAGATCGGCGCGGCGAGGATGCCACCGGCGGAGCGCGACTTGATACGCTGCGGCCGATCCAGGCCGATCCAGACGGCACTCACCAGCTCGGGGGTGAAACCGATGAACCAGACATCGGTCCCGTCGTTCGTCGTACCCGTCTTGCCGCCCGCCGGGAGAGTGAATTGCCCTTCCCTCCTGACCGCTGTGGTCGCCGTTCCGCGGTTCACGACGTCTTGCAGCATGCTCGTCACCAGCCACGCATGCGGCGGGGCCATCACGCGGTCGAGCCGCACCTGCGGTTCCCAGACGATGTTGCCCTCCTCATCCTCGACCCGGAGGATTCCCACCGGTGCCGCGCGCACGCCCAGCGTGGCGAACGCGGTGTAGGCCGAGACCATCTCGAGCGGAATGACCGACGCGGCGCCGATGAACATCGACTGGTACGACGGGACCGGTGTGGAGATCCCAAACCGGATCGCCTCGCCGCGGACGGGCTGAATCCCGATCTCGCGCCCCAGCCGGATCGCGACAAGGTTGCGCGAGACCGCCAGCCCACGTCGCAGTGTCATTGGTCCGCGGAAATCCCCCTCGTAGTTCTGAGGCTCCCAGGGCATCGAGTCCCCGTGGAGAGTGAGGCTGATCGGCGCGTCGTCGATGATGTGGCTCAGCGGCACGCCGGCCCGGATGGCCGCGGAATAGACGAACGGCTTCCATGTCGAGCCGGCCTGGCGACGCGCCTGCGTAGCGCGGTTGAACTTCGAGTCGGTGAAGTCGCGGCCGCCCACCATGGCGCGGACATATCCGGTTGCCGCCTCCACCGACACCAGCGCGCCCTGGAGATACGGTGTCACCGATCCGCCGCCGCCCGCACCCACCGAGTCGAGGTATGCCTGGTAGGTCGGGTGCTTGTAGATACCGTATTCCTCGTTCTCGATCGCCAGCAACTGGTCCTGCAACGCGCGCTCGGCGGCTATCTGCATGTCGAGATCGAGGGTCGTGTAGATACGGAATCCGCGCTCGTAGATCGCACGGCCGAACCGCGCGTACACCTGCTGGCGCACCCACTCGACGAAGTACGGCGCGACCTCACCAAAATCCTGCCGTGTGCTCAACACTATCGGATACGCCTTCCAACGCTCCGCGTCACCGGGAGTGAGGTATCCCTGATCACGCATCAGGTTGATCACGATAGCGCGGCGGCGAAGGGCCCTCTCGGGATGACGTCGTGGGTCGTAGGCCCCGGGGCGGTTCAGAATCGCTGCCAGGAGCGCCGCCTCAGCGACGTTCAGTTCGCGTGACGACTTCCCGAAGTAGCGCTGCGAGCCCGCTTCGACGCCGTACGCGGAGCCTCCCAGGAATACTTGGTTGAGGTACAGCTCGAGGATCTTGTCCTTGTCGTAGGTGCGCTCCAGCTCGAGCGCCACGCGCGCCTCGCGCACCTTCCGCACGATCGTCTTGGTGCTGGGGAGTTTCTCCGGAAAGACGTTCCGGGCGAGCTGCATCGTGATCGTGGAGAACCCTTCGGCGAAGCGCAACTCCATGATATTCCGCCACAGCGCCCCGAAGAAGCGGATGTAATCGATGCCGCCGTGCTCGTAGAACCGCTTGTCTTCGACGGCGATGAACGCCGCCGCTACTGCGGGCGGCAGATCCTCCAGCCGCATGACGGTACGCCGTTCCACCCCCAACTCGGTGACCAGCCGGCCGTCGGCCGCGTAGACTTTGGCCGCCTGGCTCGGCCGGAACTCCTCGAACTCAGCGATCGACGGGCAGTGGCCGCCGGCGCAGGCGCGGGTCCACGAACCCCACGTCCCGCCGAGCCCCATGCCGACAAACGCGAGCGCACCCAGCCCGACGAATCGCCTGGCAGCCACGGAGCCGACGGACCAGTTCCACAGGTCGGCAACTACCTTCCTGCTCCGTTTGATGAGGTTCATGTGACCCCAAAGCTACGAACCGTCTGCTCTGCTTGCCAGCGTCGCCAGGGACTCGTAACCTTCGCCGACGTCACGAGAGGCCGGCAGCAACGCCGGCGAACCGGGGACATACGGGACGAGACCATGAAGGCTATCGGCATGAGTCTGCTGGACGAACTGAGCTGGCGCGGACTGATATACCACCATACCCCGGGCCTGGCGGAACGGCTCGGGGAAGGGCCGATCACGGGATACGTGGGCTTCGATCCCACCGCACGGAGCCTGCAGGTGGGCAACCTGGTGCCGATCATGTTGCTCGCGCACCTGCAAAGGGCCGGCGGCCGACCGATTGTGGTGGTCGGCGGCGGTACCGGTCGCATCGGTGATCCGAGCGGGAAACGGGCCGAACGCCCGCTCCTGGACGATGCCACGATCGAGGAGAACGTCGCGCGGCAGCAGCGCCAGCTGGCCCGGTTCCTCGAGTTCGGTGCGGGGCCCAGTGACGCCGTCATGGTGAACAACGCCGCTTGGCTGGATTCCCTGCATCTCGTCTCCTTCCTGCGCGACATCGGCAAACACTTCACGGTCGCGTACATGCTACAGAAGGAATCGGTGAAGAGCCGGATGGAGAGCGGCATCTCCTACACCGAGTTCAGTTACATGCTGCTTCAGGCATACGATTTCTACCAGCTGTACCGCCACCACGCGTGCGAGCTGCAGATGGGCGGGAGCGACCAATGGGGAAACATCACGGCAGGAATCGAGTTGATCCGCCGCCTCGACGGCGGCGACGCGCACGGTCTCTCCGCTCCGCTTATCACGACCGCATCGGGCAACAAGTTCGGCAAGTCCGAGGAAGAGACTATCTGGCTCGACCCGGAACAGACCTCGCCCTATGCGTTCTACCAGTTCTGGATCAACACCGACGATCGTGATGTGGAATCCTATCTCAAGATGTTCACGTTCGAGGGGCGGGAGGCAATCGCGGAGCTCATGGAGCGGCATGCAAGCCAGCCCGGTACCCGTGGGCCGCAGCGCGCTCTGGCGGCGAGGGTCACCGCGCGTGTGCACGGCGAGGCCGCCGCGCGGAGCGCAACAGACGCCGCGCGGGTGCTCTTCGGGGAGTTGGATCCACTCGAGGCCACTGCGGAAACCTGGCTGACACTCGCCTCCGAAATTCCGAGCAAGCCGCTCGTGCCCGGTATGGGCCCGGACACGCCTATCGTGGACCTGATCACGATGTCAGGGGTGGTGAGATCGAAGAGCGAGGCGCGCCGCCAGATCCGGCAGGGGGGGATCACGGTCAACGGCCGGCGGTGGGACGACCAGCACTCCAAGGCGCCCGCCCCGCTCGCCGGCGGGTATTACTTCGTCAGTCGCGGCAAGAAGACACACTCCATACTCACACCTGCGATATGATCCTCGCGGCTACTGCATCGAGTTCCGCCCGCTCGGCCTCGCGGGGGTAATCATCCGGGAACCGGAACCCGAACGCGTCGGTGGTGAAGCGCGGCAGGATGTGCAGGTGCAGATGAAAGACGGTCTGGCCCGCCGCTCGCCCGTTGGCGGTCCACACGTTGAACCCGTCGGCCTCCACGGCAGCAACGACCGCCGGAGCGAGCCGGGTGCTGACGGCGAAGAGATGCGCCGCCAGGTCGGGCGGACAATCTCTCAGATCGGCCATGTGGGTCTTCGGCACGACGAGTGTGTGACCGGAGTTCACCGGATACACGTCGAGAAACGCCACCGCCCGATCGTCCTCGTACACGAACGAACCCGGCATCACCCGTTGAATCACAGAACAGAAGAGGCAGTTTCCCATTATCCGTTTATCGTCGGGCCAGCCGTAGGTGGTGGGCGGAACCAACTCGACCCGAACGCCGCTGCGGGAGCGGTAGAATGGTTGGGTAGCGGCATAACCGCTCAAAGCTACCAAGGTAGTGACAGCGGCGCCCCGTCGGGTAGGTTATTCCCAGCCCGAATTCTGACCCTGCTCAAGCAAGGGAGCATTGGTGAAGCTCGCGCGTAACTATACGTTGGTCCTGGGAGGCGGTGGGATGCGCGGTCTCGCCCACGTAGGGGTGCTGGCAGCGCTCGAGGAGAAGGAGTTCCTCCCGGAGGACGTCGTCGGATCGAGCGTCGGCGCGCTTATCGCCGCCGCCTGGTGTTCCGGCATGCCGATCGACGAGATGCGGCACATCCTGGCGGATCTGCGACGCAGCGACCTGTTTCAGATCGCCCACCGCGATATGGCGATGAGGCGCCTGCGCTCGCCGGCGCTCTACCGCACGGAGCCGCTCGCCAACTTCATCAATGGCCTGCTCGGCGACCTGACCTTCGACGAGCTGAATCGGCCGCTGCTGGTAAACACGGTGGACATCAATACGGGTACGCAGGTGTTCTGGGGCCAGAAGGGACTCAGGGACGTGCCGGTGGCGGACGCGGTGCTGGCTTCGTGCGCGCTACCCGGGTTCGTAGCACCGCACGAGATCCGCGGCCGATACTTCGTGGACGGCGCCGCCGCCGCGAACCTCCCCGTACATCCCGGGGCGCGTCACGACCGCGACATGGTCCTGGCAGTGGACGTCGGGCAGCGCCGCCGGGATCAGTCGAGGGTCCAGAACGAAGGGTTCGCCGCCGTCTACGCCCGCGCCATCGAGATCGCTGTCAAACGCATGGACGAGACCGCACTGCGACACTGGGACCGGCCGGCGCTGGTTCTGCTGCGACCCGAGGTGTGGCACATCTCTCTCTTGTCGTTCGCGCACAACGCCGAGCTGGTGGAGGCGGGGTATCGCGCGGCGAAGGAATGGCTCGACGACCCCGACGCCCTGCCGGTGCCCGGCGCGACCGGGATCTTCCCGCGCCGCCGATTCCACGTCGAGGTCGACCGCGAGCGGTGCGTCGGGTGTGGTGCATGCGTGACGCTCGGGCCGCCCGGACTGTTCCAGCACGACGGGACCGGAAAGGTGATCATCACCGACGCGCAACCTAATTGGTCGCCGGTCGACGGATTCTGTGTGGCGCAATGTCCCACGGGGGCGATCACGGCGAGACCGGCGGAGGGCTAACGCAGGATCGGTGACCGTCAGCCGTTAACCGTCAACTGTTCGAACTCGTGAATCCGCTGGTACAACCCGCCGGCCGATACCAGCTTGGCGTGATCCCCTGCCTCGACCAGGCGTCCGCCGTCCAGCACGACGATCCGGTCGGCACGGGCAACGGTAGCGAGGCGATGGGCGATGACCAGTACGGTCCGATGCTCGAGGAGCCGCGCGATCGCCTCCTGTACCAACCTCTCGGACTCGGTATCGAGCGCTGACGTGGCTTCATCCAGGATGAGGATCGGCGGGTCCCGCAACAGAACCCGCGCGATCGCTATCCGCTGACGTTCTCCACCCGACAGACGCGTACCGCGCTCGCCGAGCTGGGTTTCGTATCCGTCGGGGAGCTGAACGATGAATTCGTGCGCGTTCGCAGCCCGTGCCGCGGCTTCGACGGCGGCGTCGGTGGCGCCGGGCTCCGCATAGGCGATGTTCGCCCTCACGCTGTCGTTGAAGATCACGGTCTCTTGGCTCACGATGCCGAGAGCCTGGCGGATCGACCGCCGGCTGTAGGTCGACAGCGGTACCCCGTCCACCAGTACGGCACCCCGCTGCGGGGCGATGAAGCGCGGCAGCAGGTCGACCAGCGTCGATTTGCCGGCGCCCGACGGACCCACGATGGCCACCACCTCACCCCTGCCCACGGTGAGGTCGATGCCGCGCAGAGCCCAGCGCCCCGGCTCGTAGGCATACCACACGTCATCGAATACGATCTCCCGCTCCAGCCCCGGAAACGTAAGCGCGTCGGGCGGGTCGACGTCGTCCGGCTCCTGGTCCAGCATCTCAAAGATCCGGTCGGCGCCGGCGAGCGCTTCTGCGGCGAGCACCGGGAACTGCGTCATCGCCTTGACCGGTGACATCAGCCGGAGCGTCACGGCGATGAAGGCCACGAACACCTCTGGCCGCATGGTGGCGCCCGTCGCGCCCGGCATGCCGATCAGCAGCAGGAGGACGATCACGACTGCGCCGAGTGTCTCGCTCAACGGACTCGCCAGGATCGCCAGACGCTGCGCGCGGAGCAGTTCCCGAAGATGGCCGCGCGCGGCTTCCACGAAGCGCCGGCGCTCATAGGGCTCGGCCGTATGCGTCTTGACGAGCCGTACACCGGCTACCGTCTCCGCGACGACGACCGCCAGCACGCCACGCGCCTCGGCCGCATCCCGCGCGCGCGCGCGAACCCGCTTGAGGATGGGACGCATGATGAGCGCCAGTGAGGGAGCGAGCGGCAAGGTCACCAGCGCTAGCCGCCACGACAACGCAAACAGGATCCCGACGTAGACGACGATCAGCGCGCCGTTCCGCAACACGGAGACCAGCGCGCTGCTGACCCCCACGCGGACCTGTTCGGAATCGCTCAGCACCCGGGCCAACAGCTGGCCGCCCTTGGTCCGCTGATAGAACGGTAGTCCCAGCTTCTGTATGTGACCGTACAGCTCGACGCGCAGGTCGCGCGCCACACTTTCCTGAATGGACACGGCGAGGTATCCCGCCATCACCACGGCCATGTTCTTGACCAACACTACAGCAACTATCAGCCCCGTGACGGCGGCTAACGCCGTCCGCGCATCTCCGTCACCGAGCAGCGGAGCGGCCACGGCGTGCATGACGCGCTCGACCAGAGTCGGTGCATCGGGTATCGCCGTGGCGGCGCCGAAGAGCAAGCGCAGGAACGGAATGAGCAGCGTGAACGTGAACCCGTCGAGCACCGACGCGAACAGGGCAGCGATCAGACCGGCAGCGAACCACCCGCGATACGGCCGTAGATAGCCGAGCAGGCGCCGGAAGCGCTGCACTCAGGTCGCTCTACGGGGGAGCAGGAGCGCTACCGGAAGGATCATTTCCTCGGGCGTGGCGCCGCCGTGCAGGAACGATCCGCGGTATCGCGCCTGATACTCTCGCAGTTTGGTCGGATAGACGAAGAAATGGTCGCCGGTCGCTAGGAGCATCCGCACGCCGAGTTTGCGCTTCGGCAGCCCCCACGCGGGGAGATCGGAGACGCTGATGGCCGCTTCGGGAGTCTCCGCCCGCAGGTCGTCACCGAACTTGTACCGCAGGTTCTGCGTGGCATCCCGCTTGGCAAAGACCGTGGCCGGCGAGTGGCAGTGAATGGACCCGTGATCGCTGGTGAGGATCACCGGGACATTGCGGCGCTCCGCCTCGCGCAACGCACGCATCAGCGCCGAAGCCTGGAACCACGTGCGGGTCAGACTGCGGAGTGCCGCCGCATCTCGCGCCACCTCATATAGAATGGCGTTCTCGGCACGCCCATGCGTGAGTTGGTCGATGAAGTTGAACACCAGAGCCGTCACGCCCGGTTTCGCCAGGTAGCCCGGAAGCTGGCGGATGAGTTCCTCTCCGTCAGCCATTGTCGTGAGCTTCACGTATCGCACCGGCACCGGCGCATCCTGTAGCTCGCGCAGTTGCGCTGTTAGGAACTCGGCTTCGTGGGCGTTCAGGCTCTCGTCCTCGCGCTCGTGCCACCAGGCCGGGTGACGCTCCGCGATCTCCACCGGAAACAGACCGCTGAAGATGCCGTTCCTGGCAAACGGTGTCGCTGTCGGGAGGATGCTGAAGTAGTACGACATCTCCACATCGAACCGATCGGCGAGGAGAGGTCTCAACGTTTCCCACTGATCGAGACGTAGACAATCGACCACCACGAACAACACCGTAGGATGCTGCCGCAGCAGTGGACAGAGAAATTCGCTCACGACATCGACCGACAACGGTGGCCGATCGCCTTCCGGGTTGGCCAGCCATTCGGGGTATCGCCATTCGATGAACTTCGCGAAGTCGGCGTGCACGCTGCTCTGCAGGTTACGGAGCGCCTCTCTGAGTCCGCCCTGATCGTCCGATGTGAGCCGCACTTCCCACTGGGCGAGTTCACCCACGAGCTCGGTCCATTCGCGCCAGCCCATCCGCGTGCTCCGGCGTTCCTCCAGCTCGCGGAACCGCCCCACAAAGTCCCGCGCCAACCGCTGTTCCCGGATGCGGTCGCCCTCGACGAGCCGCGTGATCGCGCTCAGTACCTGCCGAGGATTGACCGGTTTGACGAGGTAGTCATCGATCTCGATCCCGATCGCCTCGCGCATCGTGTCCGCCGCTTCGCTCTTGGTGACCATCACGACCGGAACAGCGGGATCGATTGCGCGGATTTCCCCGATGAGTTCGAGCCCCCGTCGTCCTGGCATCTGTTCGTCGAGCAGTATGACGCCGTAGGGCCGGCGCCGGAGAAGAGCGAGCGCGTCGTCACCGTGCGCGATGAGTTCGACGACGTAGCCCTGTTCCTCGAGAAACCGGGCGTGCGCCTCCAGCGCCTCCACTTCGTCGTCAATCCACAAGACCGTCTTAGACCGAGTCATGAGTCAAAGCTATCGGAGGTTGCAGGGAGCAGCAACGCGCTACCTGGCAGCACGCAGCCAGGCACGATACATTCCACCGGCCGATGCCCGCGTGCCCGAAGGTAATGGTCGTCCGATTCGGCTCGTTGGGCGATGTGATCCTGACGACGCCGTTGCTTCGCGCGATCCGCCGCACCCATTCCGACGCGGCGATCACGTTCGTCACGAAGCACGCGTACGCTCCACTCCTCGCTCACAATCCGCACGTGCGTGAGGTGGTCACGCTCGACCCGGACGGTTCGCTGCGCACCTTGGGACGGCATCTGCGCTGCACGACCTGGGACCATCGGTTGGACCTGCACGGCAGCCTCAGGTCGGTGCTCCTGCGCGCGCTCGTTCCCGGCACGTGGCGCTCATACGCCAAGCGGAGGTTGCGACGCACGCTGCTCATTCGGTCCGGCATGGATCGGTACGGGCCGACCGTCCCGGTTGCGGAGCGCTACTTCGAGGCTGCCCGCGATCTGGACGTTCATCCCGACGGACGCGCCGCCGAGGTATTCACCGGCCCGGATGCCGAGGAGCGGGCCCGCGCGGTCTGCGACGGCGTGTGTATCGTCCTCGCGCCCGGCGCGGCACACGCCACCAAGCGCTGGCCCGGGACACACTGGCACGAGTTAGTGCGCCTGCTGCGCGAATCCGAGGTAGCTGTCGTCGGCGTCGGTATGGACGCCGAGCGCTCCATCCTCAAAGGGACGGGTGTCGTCGACGGATTCGGTATCGGTATCGACGCCACGGCGGCGCTGATGCGGCGGGCTCGCGTGGTGGTCGCGAACGATTCGGGGCTCATGCACCTCGCGACGGCCGTTGGTACACCGGTGGTCGCTCTCTACGGACCGACCGTCGCACAGTTCGGGTTTTTCCCTTACCAGGCGCGGGCGGTCGTCCTGGAACGGCCCCTCCGCTGCCGACCCTGCTCCCCGTACGGCTCTCCCCACTGCCCGTTGGGGCACCATCGTTGCATGTTTGATATCGAGCCCGCGGCGGTAGCCACGGCGGTCGTCTCCGTATGAACGTGCCGCTGCCTTCGGCCGAGGACCGGTTGATTGAGGCGCTCGCGGCAGCCGCGCGTGGGCCTGAGCGGAACGGTATCTTCGCTGTCTGGCTCTTCGCGCGTGTCGCCGAGGGCCTGATCCCGCCGGTCTCGCTGAGCGAGTGTGCGCAACGGCACCGTCTCGAGAAGCTGCACCGGCGGTTGAGCAGCCTAGCCGTGCCGCCGCCGCTGCGGCGCGCGCTTACAGCCGCGATGCGTCAGATCGCCGACGGGACCGCCGGGGCGGCGGCCATCGCGCTGCACCAGCTCGTCGCGCCAGCGCGCGAGACGATCGGTCCCGAAGTAGCCGACGCACTGGCGCTCGCGGCGCGCCAGGCGCGTGCCACCGGTTCAGCGAACGGGGACTCATGAGCGCACCACGTCGCACCGCGCGCAGTTCATTGACCAACCTGATCCGGCGAGTAGACGAACTGGAACCCGGTGAGCACGCGCCCGACACGGTCCCTTCGGGGTTCCCGTCACTGGATCGAGCGCTGGGCGGCGGGTTTCGCCGGCGCGATCTCATCGTGCTCGGCGGTGACATCGGTGCCGGGAAATCGGCGCTGGCCCTTGCCATCGCCCTCCGCTCCGCAGGAGCCGGCTACCCGGTCGTGTATTTCTCGGGGGAGATGGACGAGGACCGGCTGCTCGAGCGCGCGCTAGCAATCGAAGGCCGCACGAGCATCGACGATATCCGCACCGCGACACTCTCCGAAGAGGCCCGCGCCTCTATCGGGGCCGCTGCCGTCAAGATCCGCGATCTGCCGCTAACGATTCATTCGATCACGGCCCGGCAGTTCGACGACGTGCTCCAGCCGGCGTGGGATCACCAACCGGCTCTCGTGATCATCGACTACCTCCAGCTCCTGCCGGCGCCGAGCACGCGGATGAGCCAGGACGAGGATACGGCCGGCGCGCTCCGCGCCTTGAAGGCCGTCACGCTCGAGCGGGAGATCGCCTGCATGACCGTGGCCCAGCTCCCGAGGCTGTCCGCGGAACGTGACGACCCGCGTCCCTCGCTCGACGACTACGGCGCGCTCGGCGCGATCAAGCAGCATGCCGACATCATCCTCAGCATCTACCGGGAAGAGATGTACAACCCGGGTGGGGGCGTAGAGGGAGCCACCGAACTCGTGATCAACAAGAACAGGAACGGCCCCACCGGATTCATCGATCTCTACTTCTATCAGCGCTGGATGCGGTTCGAGGACATGCTGGACCCGGATCATTGACCCTCAGCTCCATGCGCGGCGCTCGCACGGTGGCCGTGCGTCGCGTTGCTCCGGCGTCGAGCCGGCATCTATATTCTAGTGTGGTGTCGCCGAAGTATGGTAGCTACCGAGGGCGTCACTGCGCCCGATCCCGCAAGGCACGAGGAGGAGTAATAGCAGCGCCATTGCGACGACGAGAAACGCCGCGGGGCGGGATGCGGGGGCGTCCGAATAGCAGCACTATTGCGGCGACCCCACACTAGAACCGATCGGGGGTAGAACCGCGCGCACGCGCGTGTCGGGAGGCGATACATGGCCGGTCACAGCAAGTGGAAACAGATCAAGCACAAGAAGGCCGCCACCGACGCCAAGCGGGGAGCCAAGTTCACGAAGCTCATCAAGGAGATCACCGTCGGCGCCCGTGCTGGAGGCGGTGACGTCGCGGGTAATCCCCGGCTCCGGGCGGCCATCGACGCCGCCAAAGCAGCCAATATGCCCGCCGACAACATCGAGCGCGCGATCAAGAAGGGGACCGGTGAACTCGAGGGTGTGAGCTACGAGGAAGCGACCTACGAAGGATACGGTCCGGGCGGCGCGGCAATACTGATACAGGTGACCACCGACAACCTCAACCGGACGGTGGCGGCGATCCGTCGTATCTTCTCCAAGTACGGCGGCAATCTCGGCACTCCCGGGTCGGTGGCTTGGATGTTCGAGAGGAAAGGGCAGCTGATGCTCGACGCCACCCGATTCGACGAGGACGCGGCGCTCGAGGCGACGCTGGAAGCCGGTGCGGACGATCTCACCCGTGAGGGCGATCAGTTCATCGTGACGACCGACCCGGCCGCTCTGCACACGGTGCTCGACGCCCTGCGGGCGGGCGGTCTGGAGCCCACCGATCCCGAGATCGCCATGATGCCGAAGAACACGGTGAAGGTCCATGGCACCGACGCCGAGAAACTGTTGCGGATGATGGAGGCGATCGAGGACCACGACGACGTCTCCAAGGTATTCAGCAACTTCGATATCGACGCGGAAACACTGGCGGCGGTCGGCGGGTGACGTTACTGGTGCTGGGCCTCGACCCCGGCACCGCCGTCACCGGCTACGGCGTGGTCGAGTGGTCACCGGGGCGCCCGGGCCGGCTGCTGGAATGCGGCGTCGTCAAGACGCCCCCGCGGGCCGCGCTGGCCGATAGGCTGTGCACCATCCACGAGGGGGTGGTCGACCTGATCGAGAGCCACCATCCGGACGTCATCGCGGTCGAGAGCGCCTTCTACGCGAAGAACGTCAGAACGACCGTGACGTTGAGCCACGCCCGCGGCGTGATCCTCCTGGCGGTAGCGCAAGCCGGTATTGAGCTCGCCGAGTTTCCGCCGGCGGTCGTGAAGAAGACAGTCGTGGGAACCGGCCGGGCCACCAAGAAACAGATTGCGTATATGGTACAGCAGCTGCTCCGCTTGCGTCGTCCGCCGAGCCCGAGCGACGCCGCCGACGGCATCGCCCTGGCACTCACGTACCTCATAGCCGGCGTGGGCCGGCGGGCGAAGATGGCGGTAAGCAGGTGATCGCCGGCATCCGCGGCACGCTGGCGGCGCGGTCGGGAGACCGGATAATCGTCGACACGCCGGCCGGCGTTCGGTACGAGGTGTCCGTTCCGTTGGGCGTGCTGGAACGGCTGCCGGTCGAGGGCGCGGAGATCGATCTGCACACGGTCCTCGTCGTACGTGAGGACGGCTGGTCACTCTACGGGTTCGACCGCGACCACGAGCGCCTGGTCTTTCAGCGCCTGCTGAACACTACCGGTGTGGGACCGCGTCTGGCGTTGGCCTTGCTGTCGGCGCTGGGCGGCGTACGGGTCGTCAACGCACTCAAAGGCGGAGATCTCGCCGCGCTGTGCACGGTATCGGGTGTGGGCAAGAGGACGGCGGAACGCATGGTGCTCGAACTCAAGGACAAGCTCGAGGACCTCACTCCACCCGGTGAGCCGCCGGCCCGCGCACCGGCAGCGGACCAGGCGGTACAAGCATTGGCGCACCTTGGTTATGGAGCCGCCGACGCCGAGCGCGCCGTGCGCGCGGTACTGGCAAAGGACGGGTCCGCCGAGGCGGCGGACCTGATCCGCAACGCACTTCACGTCCTCTCGGGAAGCAGATGAGAACAGCCGAATGGCAGTGCACCAAGTGCGGCGTGACGAACCGGAAACTCGTCGCACCGGACCAGAACCGTGTCGAGGACCAGTGCGTCAGTTGCAGAACGCGGCACATCGTGGAGCGTGACGCCCGACCCGTGTTCTGGCACGCGACCCCCACACCGTGATGCAACGCGAGATCACGACTCCCGAAATCCTCCCGGAGGAGACCTCCGCGGAGACCACGCTCCGCCCGTCACGTCTCGACGAGTTCGTGGGGCAGGCGAACGTCAAGGAGAGCCTGCAAATAGCGATCGACGCGGCGCGGCAGCGTGGCGAGCCACTCGATCACACGCTCTTCTTCGGCCCGCCCGGCCTGGGCAAGACGACGCTCGCGATCCTCGTCGCCCGCGAGATGGGTGTGAACATTCGCACGTCGAGCGGCCCCGTCCTCGAGAAGGCGGGCGACCTGGTGGGCATGCTCACGACGTTGCAGCACGGGGACGTCCTCTTCATCGACGAGATCCACCGGCTGCGGCCCGTGCTGGAGGAATTCCTCTATCCCGCCATGGAGGACTTCCACGTCGACGTGCGGATCGCGGACGGGCCCAACGCCCAGACGATCCCGATGGTGCTCGAGCCGTTCACGCTGATCGGCGCCTCCACGCGCTACGGCATGCTGACGCCCCCGATGCGGGCCCGGTTCGGCCTCGTCGAGCGGCTCGGCTACTACCCGACCGAGGACCTGACAACGATCATCACCCGGTCGGCGGGTATCCTGAACGTGGCGATCGAGCCGGAAGGCGCCACAGAGGTCGCCAAACGCAGCCGCGGCACCCCACGAGTGGCCAACCGGCTTCTCAGGCGGGTGCGTGATTACGCGCAGGTAAAGGCCGACGGCGTGATCACGCTGGCGGTGGCGGAAACCGCGCTGGCCCGACTCAACGTCGACGAATACGGACTGGACGACATGGACGGCCAGATCCTCAAGTTGATCATCGAGAAGTTCAACGGCGGTCCGGTCGGGCTGAACACGATCGCCGTCGCCATCGGCGAGGACGCGGGGACGATCGAGGAAGTCTACGAGCCGTTCCTGATCCAGCAGGGGTTCCTGCATCGGACTCCGCGAGGGCGCGCGGCCACGCCCGCCGCCTACCGGCACTTCGGGTTCACGCCGCCGGTGGGTGAGCAAGGCAGCATGTTCGAGTAGGGTCGGGAGAGAAAGAAAAAGAGCGGCAGGAGAACGTCGTATCCGACGAAGGGTAGTATTCACACTATGGCTCCGTGCTGGTCGCGACTCCTCGTCGCCGGCGGCATGCTGGCGGCCAACGCAGCCCCGCTGGCTGCGCAAACGTTCGGCGAAGCCGAGCACCTGCTCGCCCGCGGCGACACCAACGCCGCCATCGCCATGTTCGAGGCGATGGTGCGCCGCAACCTGAAGAACGCCGAAGCCCATTACCTGGCCGGCGTGCTGTACATGACGCGCCACATACCGGGGTCGCGACTCAGCCCGAACCGGCGCAAAGCGGAGGAACACTTCCGTTACGCCACCCGGTTCGAGTCGGACAGCGCCAAGTACTGGCTCGCCCTGGCCGATCTCTTTCGGGGTGAGGACAACAGCTTCACGCGGCTCCAGGTCCCGCGGCTCATCTCGCGGGCGCGGGAAGCCGCCCACCGGTCCGGCGTGACATCCGATATCGTCGCTCTGGAGTACCAGGCGGCGCGTATGGAGTGGGAGCGCTACGAGCACTTCGGGCGCCGCTACCTGTTCAACGATTTCTCCATCCGGAACATCAGCACGTATCTCTTCTTCGCGGAATGGCAGTATGTCGAGCAGTTCTTCCGCGACCGTGCCCGGTACGACGCGAACTCCGGCGAAGAATACCTCATCAAGACCGAACGGCACTTGCACCGGTTGCTCACCGTGGACGCGGGGAACGTAGCCGCGACCGGGCTACTCGTGGTGCTGATGGGGGAACAACAGCGCTGGCCGGAAACATTGCCCGTCACGCGCCGCCTGGTGCGGGCCGTCCCCGACAGCGGGCGCGCCTGGGCCTTGTACGGCCTGGCGCTGATCCGCGAACGGCATTGGCAGGAGGCGGAAACCGCCTTCGACCGGGCCCTCGCGTTGATGTCCGAGCAGGAGGCCGAACCATACCGCGATCTGGGGCAGATCATGCGCACCGCCGATCGGGTGCGATTCGATCGTCTCCCGCGTGACCTCCGCGCGACGCTCGATACGACCTACTGGAACGCGGCGCAGCCGCTCGCGCTGACCGAATTGAACGAGCTGCGCGCCGAGTTCTACGGCCGGGTCACCTACGTGCTGCACCGCTGGAGCGACTCGCTCATCGGCTATCGCGGACACGAGACCGATATCGGCGCCGTCTACATTCGTTATGGCCCGCCGGACATATGGGCGGTGTTCAACCGCAGCCTCATCGCGTGGGTCTACGAGCTACCGCGGTTCCGCTTCCTGTTCTCCCTGACCCCGGGGTTTGCCCTGGCGCGGTTCACCGGATCCTCGCGGGAAGCATTGCGGGAGGGATCGGAACAGAGTCCGGCCCGGTTCGACAACGTTCCGGTCTTCCGGACGCTGGACACCATCCTGGTGCAGACCGCGCAGTTCCGCAGCCTGGAGGAGCGCTCGACGACGGTCGCCGTCTTCGGCGCGATCCCACTCGCGCACATGCTCGATTCGGCGGCAATCGATGACCTCACGTTGACCACGGCGGCCATCCTGTCCAACGACGCGGGGCGCGAGATCAGCCGCAGCAGGCGGGAGACGATCGTGCGAGCCGGTAGCGAGACGCCGATCAAGATCGACACCTGGCGTCTCTCGCTCCCGCCGCAGGAGTACCTCCTGCGCGTCGAGGCTCACATCCCGGTGCTCGGGCGCGGCGCGCGGAGTGCCGCCATGCTCGGCGTGCGTGGGTTTTGGGGGAGCGACCTGATGCTGTCGGACGTGCTGGCGGCCGACCGGGCGGCACCGCGCGACTCGGTGTTCGCGCGCTGGACCGACTTCTACATCGAGCCGTCGGCCGGGCGGTTCGAGCCCGGCGACCCGGTGGCGCTCCTGTGGGAGATCTACAACCTCAGGCCCGACTCGACGGGGATGGCACGCTACACCGTGGAGCTGCGGATCACCGTATCCGACATCGAGCGGCACGGCGTGTTCGCGCGGATCATGGGTGGCATAGCCGACGCCATCGGACTGTCGGCGCTGGGCGACGACGAGGTGTCGCTCTCTTACGACCGCGTCGTGCAAACCGATGGCAGTGACGTGCAGGTCGAGTACCTCACGATCGATCTGCGGGATGCCGCGGCAGGCACCTACACCATCACCATCACCGTGACCGACACCATCTCGGGCCGGACGGTGGCGCGCGAACGCACTGTCGTGGTGAGCAGCGAGCCGCTCGTGCGTGATCTCGAGCTGCCCCGAGGACCCACAACTTCCCGCTAACCCAGGTGTACATTCCACGTGTCATGACCCTACGTCCTTACATCGGCGCGCTCCTCGGCGGGCTCCTGGTCGCGCTCGCCCTGGCGCCGCATCGTGCACTCGCCCAGGGGTCCACCGCAGGCGACAGCCTGCTCGCGGCCGGCGACACCGCTGGGGCGCTCACCGCGTACATGAGCGCCGTCGCGAGCGACGAGCGGAACGCGGAGGCACATTACCGGGCGGGCCTGTTGCATCGCGCACGCGGCGACGGGGGCAAGGCGGAGGAGAACTTCCGCTTCGCCACCCGATTCGAGCCGGACAGTGCCAAGTACTGGCTCGCCCTCGCCGACGAGCTACGGGGCAGCGGGAGCATCTTTACACGGCGCCAGGTCCCGGGACTCATCGAGCGTGCCCGCGAGGCCGCGCAGGCCCACGGTAGCGCGCGCCTCGCCGACATCGAGTATCGGGCCGCGCTGGTCGATTGGCAGCGCTACGGGCAGCTCGCCAATCGGTACCTGTTCATCGGCGCAGCCCTCATGGTCGATCAGGGCGTGCTGATGGGTGACTGGGACGACCTCGAGACGTTCTTCCAGGTGCAGGTCAAACCCGATCCCGGCGATCCGGGAGGCGCCGACCGCGCGGCCGCCGAGGAGCATCTCCGCGCGGCGCTGTCGGCCGACCCGCGGCACGTCGACGCCGCCGGCCTGCTGGCCGTGCTGCTCGGCGAGCAGGACCGTTGGAACGAGGCGTACGACATGGCCCGGACGCTTCAGCGCGCCGCGCCGGATAGCGGACGCGCCTGGGCCGTGCTCGGCCTGGCACTGGTGCGCCAGTTCCGTTGGCGCGAGGCGCAGGCGGTGTTCGATACCGCTATCATGCGCATGACGCCCGCGCAGCGAGCCCCTTACGCGAACCTCGGACCGATCCTCAAGACGATCGACCAGGTGCGGTTCTCCGAGATGTCGGAGGCCGAGCGGAGACAGCTCGAGACCGTGTACTGGGCCGTGACCCAGCCGCTGTTCCTGAACCAGCTCAATGAGCCGCGCACCGAGTTCTTCGCGCGACTGACCTACGTCAACCACCGGTGGAGCGACCCGTTCCGCGGCGTGCACGGCTGGGAGTCCGATCGCGGCTCCGTCTATCTGCGCTACGGCCCGCCCGACATCTGGGCCTCGTTCGGGCGGGGGCGCGTGAGCCAGATCGACCCGACCACGGGCGGCGGTGATCCCGTGGGGAGTCTCGAGAGCGAGCGGAACATCATCGCGTGGGTCTACACCGGCTCCCAACTTCGTTTCATGTTCTCGATGACGCCCGGATTCAGTCGCGCCACCTTTGCCGGCGACTTCCGGAGCTTCTACAACGAGGTGCGGAACCTCTTCCCGGTGCGCTTCGACAACGTCCCCGCCGTAGCCGAGATGGACACGATCCTGGTGCAGTTCGTCCAGTTCCGCGGTGAAGGGGCGGAGTCGACGGAACTCGGGATCTACACGTTCATGCCCATCGGCCGCATGGCGCGCGGCGCGACGACCGCAGAGCTGCAGCTCACCACCGCCGCGGTCATCCGGGACGGGCGCATGCGGGACGTGCGCCAGGACCGGCGGGAGGAGATCATCAAGAGCGGCGATCCGCGTCAGGTCGAGCGCCGCAGCTTCCGGTTCGAGCTGCAACCGGACCAGTATCTGCTGCGCGCGGAAGCCCGTCTCGCGGAGGTGGAGCGTGCCGCCCGGAGCACATCGGTGCTGAACGTGCGTTCATACGGCGGCGACTCGCTGATGCTCTCCGACCTGCTGTTGGCCGAGCGCGTGGCGCCGCAGGATTCGGCGTTCGAGCGCTGGACAGATTTCTTCGTGCTGCCGAGCGCGGGCCGCTTCGCCCCGAACGCGCCGGTGGCGCTCCTGTGGGAGGTGTACAACCTCGAACCCGATTCCACCGGCGTCGCGCGATACACGGTCACCGTGCGCATCACCATCCGCGAGGTGGAGCGGAGGGGGTTCATCGCGCGCATCCTGGGCGGGATCGGGGACGCCGTCGGCCTGTCGGCGCAAGGAGACGACGAGGTGTCGTTGTCGTACGACCGCGAGGTGACCATCGAGCCCGGCGGGCGTCAGGTCGAGTACCTCACCGTGGAACTGGAGGACGCGCCAAAGGCGCTCTACGGGATCTGGATCACCGTGACCGACGCGGTGAGCGGGCAGGCGGTGACGGCGAGGCGTCAGTTCATCGTGACGGATACGCCGCTCACACGGTAGGCGCCCTTCGCACCACCCGCAGTCGAAAGCCGCTCGGCGAATAGATACTGCTCGGCAATCTCACGCCCGCGCGCCGTCAGTGTGCTTCGGCCAGTCTTGGCGTCACGCCGCAAGTGCGCCTTGCGACGTCCGTGCAACGACCCGATGATCCGTCGGTTCACATGGTGGCTGTCGACAGGCTCGATGAGTTCCGGTCCGCTCACTCCCTGAGCTTCCGCCAGTGGCCTTTGAACTCGTCGATTTCGCCGAGCAGACGGGTTAGTTCGGCGACCTGATCAGGTGTGAGGGCTGGCTTGAACGAGATGGCCGGCGACATGGTGATCCCAGGTATGGGATTGTACCAATAATGGCGTCGATATTTGTCAATAAATCAATTGCAAAACTTCCTTTGCAGAATCCAATCCGGAGTGATAGGTGACCGTGTCGCCGGGCGACGAGAGGTATCTGTTGACTATGATACTGGTTTATAGTATCATAGTCCGTGGGAACGCAGTCACT
>JADFNB010000012.1 GCA_022563595.1 Gemmatimonadota bacterium | reverse complement strand
CGGGACTCGATGCCGATCTCGCGCAGGAAGCGGTCCTCGCCCAGCGACTGACTCAGCTCGGGGCGGAGCACCTTCACCGCCACCTGGCGATCATGTCTCAGATCACGCGCCAGAAAGACAACCGCCATGCCACCGCGACCAAGCTCTCGCTCAATGCGGTAGCGGTCGGCAAGAGCGGTACTGAGGCGATCGACGTCCATATGCTTCTTCTGGGTAAGAACGCCATAATACGGCGCCAGCTTTCACACCGCCAGGGCAAGGCGCCACCAAGTCCTAGCGGTCACACTCGGCGGCCGCGGCCACGTCCTGCACCGCCAACCCTACCGACTTGAACACCGTGACCTGTTCAGGCTCCTTACGTCCCGCTGCCGCACCCGTCACGACGTCACCCAGTTCCACCAATCCGTCCTTATCGATCAACCCCTCGCGCAGCGCCGCAATGACCTCACCCGCCTCCGCCAACGCCGCCTCCCGCTGATCGACCACCACCCGCGCCGTCCCGAGAATCGTTGGATCCAGTTCCCGCATCTCCGGCGTGTACGAGCCGATCGCGTTGATGTGCAGCCCCGCATGTATATGCTCGGCCAACAAGAGCGGCGCGTGCGACGACGTCGCCGTGCACACGATGTCCGCTCCTGCGACCGCCGCCTCGACGGACGACGCCACTGCGATCTTCTCCGGCAGGCCGTCCCGCAGCGCCATTTCCCCGGCGAACCCTGCCGCGTGCGATGCTGTCCTCGACCACACAAAGACCGACTCGATCTCCCGCACGCAGCATACGGCCTCGAGCTGCGTACGGGCTTGGACCCCCGATCCGATGATCGCAACCCTGCTTGCGTCCCGCCGCGCCAGCAGATCGGTCGCCAGCCCGCTCACCGCTCCGGTGCGTATCGCCGTCAACGCCCCGCCGTCCAGCAGGGCGGCCGGCGTTCCGGTGTCCGGATCGAACATCACGACCGCCGACTGCACGGCGGGAAGACCACGCGCCGGATTATTCGGCAGGACCGTGACGAGCTTCGTCCCGAACGCCTTACCCGCACGCGCGGACATGACCAAGAACGTGCCGGTCTGACCGGGGAGTGGAATAGCGGTGCGCAGAGGCATTTCGACCTCGCCGCGCGCCAGCAGCGTGAACGCTTCGCGCATCACATCGATGGCTCGGGACATGGGCAGCGCGGCCAGCACGTCCGCGGCCGAAAGAATGCGGAGTTGCGTCATGACCATCAACACTCGCCTCAACTCAAGAAGCCGCAACGCATGCGAGGGACCGCCTTCACCAGCACCGCCGACTCCCAGGCCATTGCGGCCTGCGTCGGCAGCCGCAAGCTGACCGCACGGTCTACACGCATGTCGCCGAGTTTCGGCGGCCGAGTATCGCCTGGAGCGGTAGCTCAGTAGATCGTCAGTTTCCCGAAACCTCCGGTGGCGGGCCCAGCACATCCTCGACCGACAGCACGCGGACCGGTCCGAGGTTCAACGCCCGCACTCCGTCCTCGATCACACTACGGTCGCCGACCACGATTATCGCCACACGCTCGGGATCGATGTGCTGCCGTGCCACGCGCAGCACGTCTTCCTTGGTCACGGAGAGTACGTTTTGGACGAAGTTGTTGAAGTATCCCGGTTGGAGATCGTACTCGAACAGGTTCTCCAGCGCACCGGCGATTTGCGACACAGCCTGGAACCGCGACGGGAAGCGAAGCGCAACGAAGTTTCGTGCGCGCGTCATCTCCTCGTCGCTCACGTCCTCCAGGATCGCGTTGAGCTCGCGCATGAACTCGACGAGCGCGGAGTCGGTGACCTCCGTCTGAACGGCCGCCGACGCGGTGAATGGTCCGGCCATCAGCCGGAACGCGAACGAGGAACGCGCGCCGTACGTGTACTGCTTCTCCTCGCGCAGCTTCTGGTTCAGGCGTGAGGCGAACGATCCGCCCAGGATCGTGTTCATGACGAGGAGAGGGTAGTAGTCTGCGGTGCTCCGCGCGACTCCGATGCGTCCGATCCGGATCTCGGACTGCGCGGCACCCGGCTTGTCGACTAGGATCACTTGGCGCCGGCGGACCTGGCGGGCCTCTCCGAACCGATGTTCCGGCACCGCACCGGCCTCCCATCCCCCGAAAACACGCTCGAGGTGGAAGATCGCATCTCGCTCAGAGATGTCTCCGACGATCACCACCGCCGCGTTATTGGACACGAAGTACCGGCCGTGAAACTGTCGGAGATCGTCCCGCGACATCGCCCCCATGCTTTGCGCGGTGCCCATCGTCTGCCGTCCATACGGATGCCGCTCGCCATACAGCGTCCGATCGTAGATCACCCGGGCGATCGCGCGCGGCTCGTCACGCCACTGCATGATCGTCGTGAGGCGCTGGCGACGCTGTCGGTCGAGCTCCTCGTCCGCGAACGTGGGCCGCAGTACCACGTCGGCCAGGAGGTCGAGCGCCGGCTCCAGCTTGGAGACTGGAGCGTGCAGGGCTACGGTGATGAAGTGGCGGCCGCCCGAGACGCGGATCGATGCCCCGAGAAAGTCTATCTCCTCGGCAAGCTCGAGCGCGCTTCGTCCGCCCGCTCCTTCATCGAGCATAGCGGCTACCATGCTCGCGAGCCCGGGTCGATTGTCGGGATCCGCCACCGAGCCGACTTTGACGACGAGGTTCACCTGCACGAGCGGCACATTGTGCTTCGGCATGTAGATCACTCTGAGGCCGTTCGCCAGGGTCCGCTCGCTGATGGGTGGCAAACTCAGCGTCGGGGCCGGGCCCAGCTCGGGCGGACTGCTCCGGTCGGGCGCCTGCGCACCGAGCGGCGATACGACCAACGGGACCACGCCGAGCATGACGGCGCCCCAGACAGCGCCCCAGATGGCGCTTCGAGTACCTGTTGTACGCAGCATTGGATATCGTCTCCGGTCAGTCAGTGGTCGTCTTGCCGGCTGCCAGCTCCGGCTTCCCCCGCGGCACGATGCTCAGTATGACGTGCCGGTCATGCAGGAACGTCTGGATCGCCGCCCGCACGTCGGTGGGTGATATCGCCTTGTATCGCGCCAGGTCCTCGTTGAAGTAGTCGGGATTCCCGGTCCGCGTGTAGTACGCATTCAGCTGGTCGCCCTTGCCCCCGAACCCGCCAACCCGTTCCAGCCGGTCGAGGAACGACACTTCGTACTGATTGACGACCCGTTGGACCTCACGCGCCGACGGCGGCTCGATCGCGAGCCGATCGATCTCTTCCTGAATCACCGACTCGATTTCAGTCAGCTCGTGTCCCGCCCGAGCCGTTGAGATGATGCAGAACTGAGATGACAGCGAGCCCGACCCTTGGAACGCCAGCACGTCCTGGGCGATTTCCATCTCGTAGACGAGCCGGCGATAGAGGCGCGAGGTCTTGCCACGGGCCAACACGCTAGCCACGACGTCCATCTCCGCATCGCCGGGCGCGTAGATGGGTGGGGTGAGCCAACACATGTAGATCCTGGGAAGCTGTACGCGATCCTCGAGGACCATCCGCTTCTCCTGCCTGAGGAACGCCACCGGCGCGTCGATCGGAGCCGGCCCTTCCCCACCCGCGACATCGCTGAACCAGTGCTCCACGAGCCGCCGGGTCTCATCGGGATTGATATCGCCGGCGATCGACAAGCTTGCGTTGCTGGGGACGTAGTACTTACGGAAGAATTCGACGACGTCCTCGAACGAGGCCGCGGAGAGATCTTCCATTGACCCGATCGTGGGCCAGCTATACGGGTGGTCGGGCGCGTACATCGCGGAATCGAGTGTGAGGAACGCCATACCGTACGGCCGGTTCTCGTACGACTGGCGGCGCTCGTTCTTCACGACGTCGCGTTGCCCGTCGACCTTGTCAGGTGACATCGCGCCGAGCAGGTGGCCCATGCGGTCGGATTCGAGGAAGAGCGCCAGCTCGAGCGCGTTGCTCGGCACGTTCTCCCAATAGTTGGTGCGGTCCGAATTGGTGGAGCCGTTGTTGTTGCCGCCCGCCGCCTCGAGCCACTCGTCGAACTTCCCTTCGGGTACGTTCTCCGACCCCTCGAAGAGGATATGCTCGAAGAGATGGGCGAAACCGGTGCGGCCCGGCTTCTCGCGCCCGGAGCCCACGTTGTACCAGATATTGACGCTCACCAGCGCAGTGGTGTGATCCTCGTGCAGGATGACGTTAAGGCCATTGGGGAGCACGAATCGTGTATAGGGCACCGCGATCTTCTCCTGCGCGGACGCCATACCCGACCACACCGCGAGTGTCGCGAGCACGATGACGAAACGGTTCATGTGACGGTCTCCTTCTCCATGATCTCTGTCTGCTCCTCTTGTCTGTGCCAGCGAAAGAACATCACCGACATCGTGCCGAACAGGATAAACCCGCCTGCCAGCTTCATTAGCAGGCCGGCGACCTGCTGATCGGCGACGGCCCCGATGTCGTGCACGCGCGGTGCCAGCTCATACAGCCCGTAGATCGGGTAGCGGGCGAAGGTGAAGAACGACGCCGGGACTGTCGGCACGAACACGCTCAGCAGCAGATAGCCGATCCGTGCCGGGTAACTCATCGGATTCAGCTCCGGCAGCCGGCCCAGTGCCGGCCACCAGAACACGAACCCCGAGACGATCATAGCCAGATCCACCGCGAACGATCCCAGCTGCGATGTGCCAAGCCCATCCACCACGGGCGGTAGGTGAGCCACGATGAGCACGACGTTGTACACCACGAGCGGCGCGAGCGGTCGGGTCAGCGCCCGCGCGATGCGAAATGGAACACGGCCGCGCAGGAGCCGCCGCAGGAGCCAACGCGGCGTACCCAACAGCATCAGCGGCGGCGCCACTAGTACGAAGAGCAGGAACTGCAACGTCCTGACGCTCAGGAGATATCCGGCCGCGAGCGCGCCCACCGGCCAATCGGCCGCGATCCAGAGGACCAGCAGGCCGAGCGCGAATAGGGCCATTTCGCCCTTCGCGGCGGGCCGATCGTCTCCTGCGAACCGTCTGGGCTGAAGCCGCCTCAGCGCCCATGCATACCCGCCGCCGACCGCGGCCACCATCAGCCATACTCCCGGATACGCCTGCCAGGCCCAGCTCCACGCCACGCCCTGCGCCGAACACCACCACGTCATCTCCGCCGCTCCGCGATCCGCAGGGCCTGCGCGGCCCGCGCGTCGATCTCTTCGTAGCCCACGACCGGGAACGGCACCGTTACGGAACCGGCATCGCGGAACCGCAGCGTAACGGAGACGGTGTCTCCGCGGCGCGGGGACCGAGCCAGGTCTTCCAGCATCCCGTGCCGGTCTCCGGCGCGAAGAACCACGGTTTCTCCCGCCCCAAGCTCGATCCCCACCAGCGGCACCATGCGCATCGTGTTTCCGTCTCGCACCTGCCCGTGCAATGCTCCCCGCGCCGCGAACTTCGCCGAGAGCCCGATGAGTATATCGGCGGACTCTCCCGTATTGGTGACCGAGAAGTAAACCGCCGCCACTTCCGGCGTCACGGGTTCCGCCACATAGGGGTTCGACACAGTGAGGGCACCGATCGTTGCCGCCGGCCCGGGACCGGGTGAACCGGCGCAGGCGTAGGATCCCAGTCCGACTGCGGTGAGCAGCGTCAGGAATCGTCCCACTCGTCCTCCAACAGTTTGGGCAGGTCATGAGCCCAGTCCACCTGCCGCGTCCCGAAAGGATAGAGCACCCGCCCGAGCCCATCCGGCGTGAACGCCACCACATAGGCCGAGTGACCGACCAGGTAGCTCCCCGTGGCGCTGTCCGGGACACCGAGCTGGGCGGGCGGCAGACCCATGGTCTGTTGGATCTCGTTGATACGGTCGAAGTCTCCGGTCAGGCCGATGAAATTCGGATGGAAATTGCGGAGCCACCGTCCCAGCCGTTCCGGTGTATCGCGTGCCGGGTCGGTGGTGACGAACACGACCCGTATGCGGCGGCTCACCGACGGGCGGAGTTCCCTCATCACCGCACCGAGGTTAGCCATAGTCACCGGACAGATGTCGGGACAATATGTGTAACCGAAGAACACAAGAGTCAGATATCCGCGCGTCCGCTCGCGGAAATCAAACGGTTCGCCGCGGGTATCGGTGAGTGTGAACGCCGGTTTCGCACGAGGCTCCGGTATGACGACGCCGCGGTATCCGCGATCATTGCCACTGCGGGCCGCATCGGGCGCACACCCGACGAGGGTCGCGCACAGTAGGATCAGTAGCTCTCGGGATGGTCGCATCGTTTTCCCTTTGTCGATCACTCCGGCGACCGCTGTGCCGGCCGAGGGAGCCGTAGAGGCATCGGTTCGAGCGGTCAGCCGAGACGCCGTACGACCGCGGCCGCTAGGCGCTCTGCTGACTCCGGTACACACCGGAAGAAGAGGTCGGGCTCGACCAGCTCGAGTTCCATCACGACAGGTGCGCCGGTCTCGTCGCGCACGAGATCGACACGGGCGTACAGCAACGGCTCATCCACCGTGCCCAGGGCCCGGTGGGCCACCGTGACCTCCGCCTCGCACGGCTGCTCGAGATGCACCGTTCCTCCGAAATCATCATGCACCCGGAAGTCACCGGTCGCGGCGCGCTTGCGCACGGCATGGCTGAGTTCCCCGTCGATGAACACCAACGAGATCTCCCCACTCGTTTCAATAGACGGCAGGTATGGCTGTACGAGCATGTCCTCGTGCGGCAACAACCGATCGAGATGACGCTGGCCATCCGCACAGGCGCCCGCCTCCACGGATTTCAGGTACCGACCCGTCTGGGCGACCGCGGCCTTGAGCACGGCGCGTTCCCATCCTCGATCGGCCAGCACGGCCTCGAGCCGCACGGCCGTCCCGGCGGGGAGCTGCACCGTCGGCACGACCGGCACCCCCTGAGCCGCTAGCTCGGTCAAATACCGTTTGTGCGTGTTCCACTCGATCACCGTCGCCGAGTTCCACAGGGCGGTGGATCGGGCTACACGCCGCGCCCAAGCGAGGAACGCATCCCGCCGATATGCGTAGTCCCATACGGACCGCACGACGCACGCACGCGCTGCGGACCAGTCGCAGTGCGGGTCCTCCCAGACCGCTGGCACTGCCTTCACTCCCGCATCGAGCAGCGCCAGGAGCAGCAGGCGGTCGTCGGATGAGAGTCCCGGCAGCGCGGCCGAAGTGGCCAGGGCAACATCCATGGGGACGAAAGATACCGCCGCGAGTGCCGGTTGCGGCCGCCCGGGCTCTACGCGACCTTCGACACATGCTCCAGATCCTCATCGCGCTGGCCGCCGGCCCCGGCCAGTTTCAGGCAGACACCTCATACCTGTACCGCACGCTCCTGCTCCGGGCCGCGCCGGGCGAGCTGCTGGCGGTCATCGATCTCTACCAGCAGCACCGCCCCACCTACGCGGCATCGGGGGACGGCGCACCGTTCATCGCACGGCACCGACAGGGCGACCACTGGGACCTGATGCTGATCTTTCCCATGGGGAGCTTCGCCGCGTATTACGCCCCGGACCGGATCACCCGGCGGGCGCAGGCGGAGCAAGCGTTCGAAGCACGGGTCGCGCACCGGGTCTCATGGCGCGAAGAGGTGTTCGTAATGGGACCGCCGGTCGACGTGATCCGGGAACGACTCGCGGGCGGCGCGCTCTATCACATCGAGATGTTCGTCGCCCTGCCCGGCAAGCGGGACGAGCTATTCCGCGAACGCGAGATGGAAAACGCCTATCTCGCGGCGCTCGTGCGCCCCCAGAACCTGATCTTCACTCGCGTCGCCGGCGCCGCCTGGGACCTTTTCACGCTCGGCGTGTATCGGGACATGACCCACTTTGCGGCGAGCGATCAGATCCCCGCCGAGCGCAAGAACGATGCGGCGTTGGCGGTAGGTTTCGAGGCGGCCGACCGGATCGGCACATACCTGCGAACGCTGATCCTGCGCCATCACGATACGCTCGCCGCGCCGATCCGTTGAAATGGACAACGTTCCGAACAGAATGCGACTCGACAAGTGGCTGTGGGCGGCGCGGTTCTTCAAGACGCGCGCCGTAGCCGCTCAGGCCATCGACGGCGGCAGAATACAGGTAGCCGGCGAACGGGTGAAGCGCGCCAAACTCGTGCAGGTGGGCGACGCGGTTCGCATCCGGCGGGGCCCGTTGGAGTACAAGCTGACGATCCTGCAACTGTCAGAGCGGCGCGGCCCGGCAAAGGTGGCGGCCGCACTGTACGACGAGGATATGATGACCAGGCGGGCGCGGGAGGATCGCGCGAGCCAGCTGCGCGCCGCCCCAGCGGCGTTCTTCGACGGCAAGGGGCGACCGAGCAAGAAACAGCGACGTGACCTCGACCGATTCAAACGCTCGCTGCCGCTGATCGCGCTGCTCGCCGTCCCCCACTCGGTTGCGGCCCAAGCGCCTGCACTCGACAACCCGCTCCCGGTGGACACGCTCGTGACGGTCGGGACGCTCGAAAACGGTCTGCGCTACTACATCCGGGAGAACATTCGACCGGAGAACCGAGCCGAGCTGCGACTCGTCGTGAGAACCGGATCCGTTCTGGAAGACGACGATCAGCAGGGCCTGGCGCACTTCGTCGAGCACATGGCATTCAACGGTACCCGGCATTTCGCAAAGCAGGATCTGGTCAATTATCTCGAGCTGACCGGAATGCGGTTCGGTCCGGATCTCAACGCCTACACGAACTTCGATGAGACTGTCTACATGCTACACGTGCCTACAGACAGTCAGGAGATCTTCGAGACGGCGTTCCAGATCCTGCAGGACTGGGCGGAAGGGCTCACCCTCGATTCCGTGGAAATCGACAAGGAACGTGGCGTCGTGATAGAGGAGTGGCGACTCGGGCAGGGAGCCTGGGCACGGCTGCGTGACAGGCAATTCCCTATCATCTTTCGAGGTTCCCGCTATGCCGACCGCCTGCCGATCGGGAAGCGCGAGATTCTGGAATCGTTCGACCATGAGGCGCTGCGACGCTTCTATCGGGACTGGTATCGCCCCGACCTGATGGCCGTAATCGCGGTTGGCGACTTCGACGCAGGGCAGGTCCAAGCGCTCGTTCACCGGTATTTCGGGCCGATCGCCCCGCATCCGAGCCCGCGCGAGCGACCCACATTCGCCGTGCCCGACCACGACGAGCCGCTGTTTGCGATCGCTACCGATCCCGAGGCGACCGGCTCCAACGTTTCGGTACTGTTCAAGCAAGCCCTCAGGAACCACGGTACCTACGGGGCGTTCCGTCAGAATCTCGTTGAGGCGCTGTTCACGTCTATGCTCAATGCCCGGTTCTTCGAGCTGTCGCAGCAGGCCGACCCACCGTTTCTCGGCGCCAGTTCCGGACAGGGACGGTTCATCGGAGCGAAAGAGGTCTTCTCCCTTGGTGCGGCGGTGAGCTCCGGCGGGATCGAGCGCGGGCTGGAGGCGTTGCTCACGGAGGCGGAGCGGGTCGCGCGTTTCGGTTTCATGGTCACCGAACTGGAGCGGCACAAGATCCGACGCCTGCGGTTCCTAGAGCGGGCCTACGACGAGCGGGAGAAGACCAATTCCGGACGCTACGCGGCGGAGTACGTTCGCAGCTTTCTGGTGGGCGAGGCAATTCCGGGAATCGAACTGGAACTCGCGTTACACCGGGAATTCCTGCCGGAGATAGAGACCGAGGAGGTCAACCGGCTCGCGCGCCAGTGGATCACCCCACACAACCGCGTCATTGTCGTGAGCGCCCCCGACAAGGCGGACGTTCCTGTTCCAACCAGGGAACAGCTCGAGCTGGTCTTCGACCGGGTTGTAGAAACACCGATCGAGCCCTATGTAGACGCGGCGACAGATGCGCCGCTGGTGGCGACGATGCCGACCCCGTCCCCCGTGATCGAGGAGCATACGCTCCCGGAGATCGGCGTGACCGTCTGGCGACTCGCGAACGGTGTTGACGTCTTCCTCAAGCCCACCGACTTCAAGGACGATGAGATCCTGTTCGATGGGACCAGCCCCGGCGGGTACTCGCTCGCCTCCGACGAGAACCATGTGTCGGCCTATTTCTCCGACGTAATCGTTGCTCAGTCCGGGGTCGGTCCGTTCAACGCCGTCGACCTCGAGAAGGTATTGACCGGAACGGCGGTTCGCGTGCGGCCCTGGGTCGGCGCAACCGAGGAGGGGCTCTCGGGCAGCGCCTCGCCCAAAGACGTCGAGACGATGTTCCAGCTCATCCACCTCTATTTCGTCGAGCCGAGGGAGGACAGCACCACCTTCATGGCGGTACGGTCGCAGTTCCTCTCGTTTGCGGAGGATCGGCAGGCGAGCCCCGACGCGGCGTTCCGCGACACCATCCAGGTTACCATGGCGCAACATCATCCCCGCGAGCGGCCTCTCACGCCCGAGTTGGTCGAGGCCATCGATCTGGGGAACGCGGTGGCGTTCTACCGGGACCGATTCGCGGATGCGAGCGACTTCACCTTCTTCTTCGTGGGCAACATGACCCTCGACTCCATACGGCCGCTGGTCGAGACCTACCTCGGCGGGCTGCCGTCCATCGATCGTGTGGAGACATGGCGGGACGTTGGGATCGACCCGCCCACTGGTGTGGTCGAACGCGCGGTGTACCGCGGTCTGGAACCCAAGAGCCGCACCGAGATCATCTTTACCGGCGTATTCGACGACAGCCGGCGGAATCGCTACGCGCTACGCTCGATGGCGGCAAGCCTACAGATCCGGCTCCGCGAGGTGCTGCGGGAGGATCTCGGCGGCACGTACAGCATTGCTGTTCACGCCGGGAGTTCAATAGCGCCGGATACCACGTACAGCGTGCACATCAGCTTTGGCGCGGCGCCGCAGCGCCTGGACGACCTCACACAGGTGGTATTCCGGGAGATTGCCGCTCTCAACGAAAACGGACCCACCGACTCGACCGTTCAAAAGGTGCGGGAAGCGCAACGGCGCAGCCGCGAGACGAACCTACGACAGAACCGCTACTGGATAGGGCAACTGGTCGCGGCGCACCGCTACGGCACCGACCCGCTCAATATCCTCACCTACGAGGAGCTGATCGATGCGTTGAACACAGATACGATCCGAGACGCGGCACGCCGCTATCTCCGGACCGACAACTACGTCCGCGTCTCACTCTATCCCGAGCGGCAGAATCCGTGAGGCGCCCGAGTCGGCACGATACGCTGGCCGACAGCCGTTTCCCCAATCGTCAGCGACCCGGACGCACGACATGAAACACATCTTCCCTATTATCGCCCTCATTGTGACGCTGCCGCCACCAGCGTTCGCCCAGGAACCCCGCGGTGACGTCGCGGCCGTTCAGCAGGTCGTCATGGAACTGTTCGACGCCATGCGCACCGGGGATACGGCCGCGATGGGCGCGCTGTTTCACTCCAGCGCGCGACTCATGCGCGTGGGGCGGAACCGCGCAGGTGAATACGGCGTTACCGTAACACCGATCGAGCGGTTCATCGCGATGGTCGGCGGGGCGAACGCGTATCTGGACGAACGTATCTGGGACGTCGAGATACGGATCGACGAAGACCTCGCGACCGTATGGACCAAGTACGCGTTCTTCGCCAACGAAGAGTTCTCCCATTGTGGAGTGGACGCCTTCCAGCTCGCGCGGCTGAGCGACGGGTGGAAGATCATCCAGATCAGCGACACGCAGCGGCGCGACGGATGCGAGATCCCGCCTGCTCGAGACTGAGAGAGTGCAATGACCGATCGACTCGCGATCGCCCGTGGCTATGAGAAAGCCCTGTTCAGCGGCAACATGGATGAGGTCGCCGGGTTCTTCACCGATGACATCCTATACTGGATCGCCGGTGACCCGCCGTTCGGTGGAGAGTGGCACGGTCCTGACGCGGTGATACGAGCGTTCTCCAACCGCGAATTCGGGCTGGGCGCCGCCGACTGGGGGTCTGAAGAGATGTGGCGCGACTGGTACGAGGTCGAGGACCGCGTCATCGTGGAGATCCGCGAAAAGAGCTGGCTGAAGAGCGCGCCCGACGACGTGCTCGATCAGCGTACGTGTGTCGTGATCAAGTTCCGTGGCGACAAGATCTGTGACATGCGTGACTACACCGACGCTCGGCTCTACGCCGGGTTTCTCGAGCGCCACCGCGACGAGTTGCCCAAGTTCGCCGGCGCCTAGTACACCGGTTCAGAAGTTCGATGATGTATTGTCATGCGGCGACTTGGGCGCGCCAGCCTATTATGCGTCATCGTATTTATGTCCACTCGTACTAGCCGAGCAACTTCCAGAAGACGTACACGACGCCGGTACCGCCGAGCAGCACCAGGCCGACGTACGACAATACCACGAGCTTGGGTCCCGGCCGGTGCTCGGGGGCGACGTGCGGAGCGCGCACGGCCCGCAGGTTCAGATAGCCCAGCACCGGCGCGGTGATGAACGACACGATCGTAGCGAAATCCACCATTGTCGTGAGGTTGCCGCTGAACAGCGCGATCACCGCCACGGTGAGTACGCCGAGCACGGCGAGTGCGAGCCAGTAGATTGGCACCTCGTCTCGCCCGACGGCGCGGTCATCCGAGGCGAGCACCCGCACCGACCGCGCTAGCGCCCGTGGGAACCCATCGATCACCGTGAGCGACGTCGAGAACATGGTGGTCACCACCGCCACCAGGACGACGGGACGCGTCCAGCCGCCGAGCGATTCGCCGTAGAGATGCACCAGTTGCACCGAGAACGCCGTCCCCTGGGGACTGAACGCGGTCCCCGAACCATGCATTACGCCGGCGCCGAGTGCCACGAAAGCGAAGGCGAGGACAGCCGTCCCGACGTATCCGATGCGGAAATCGAGTAGGGCGTGATCCACGCTCACCCGCGTACCGGTATCCCGCTCTTTGGCGAGCGTCCACAGCGAACTCCACACGGAGATGTCGATCGCCGACGGCATCCATCCCACTAGCGCGAGCAGAAAGGCAAACGTCACCGATCCGCGCTCGACCAGCGGCCACGGCGAGAGCGTGGCCGCATCGATCCGGGGGAGGGCAACGAATGCCGCGACCAGCGTGGAGACGGCCAGCAGCGCGAGCACGCCCTTGATCGTCAGGTCGAGCGCTCGGAACTTCCCCAACCCAAGTAGCAACGCACAGATCGCCACGATGGCACCAGCCACTACCGCTAACGACCAGTTGAGCCGGAAGACGAACTGAAACAGGAACGCTGTGAACAGCACGACGGCCACCTGAATGATCAAGGCCGTGGCGAGCGTGATACCCACGTAGAGCCAGAGCGCCCACTTTCCTATGCGTCGGTACCCCTCGACCAGACTCTCGCCGGTAGCGGCAGCATAGCGCGGGCCGTACTCGAAGAACGGATACTTGAGCAGGAGCGCCAAGACTATCACCCACCACAGCGCGAACCCGGCGGTTGCTCCCGCCCGGGTCGCTTGGACGAGGTGCGAGATACCGATCGCGGCCGCCGCCCATAGCAGGCCCGGTCCGAAGCTCTTCCAGAAAACGTGGGTCATCGGCGAGAGCGTATGCCGCCGCGCGTGGTGAAGTCAAGCTCCGCGTCGTATGTCGCAGCTACGCGAGAACTAGCCAAGATGCCTTCCCTCTCCCGTCGCCCTGGTCCCGCCGGTCCCGTCTCTGGACCGGCGGGACGCGAGCGACGTATTATCCAACCGGGTGTCGCTATTCCCGCAGGCGCACGGAGGATAGGACGTCAGACGAAACGCTGGTCCGGCTCCGGGAGGCCCTCGCCGGCCGTTACGAGGTCGAGCGCGAACTCGGCCGTGGAGGCATGGCGACGGTCTACATCGCGCATGACCTCAAGCACGGGAGAACGGTCGCCATCAAGGTGCTGCGGCCCGGACTGGCCGAGGTGCTGGGACCCGATCGCTTCCTGAGGGAGGTCGAGATCGCGGCCAAGCTGGTTCACCCGCACATACTCCCACTACACGACTCGGGCGACGCGAACGGGCTGCTCTACTACGTCATGCCGTATGTGCCCGGTGAGTCGCTGCGTGCCCGGCTCGAGCGCGACAAGCAGCTCTCGATCGAGGACGCGCTAAGGATCGCCCGGCAGGTATTGAGCGCTCTCAGCCACGCGCACAGCTACGGTATCATCCACCGCGACATCAAGCCCGAGAACATCCTGCTTTCGGCCGGCGAGGCGGTGGTCGCCGACTTCGGTATCGCCCGGGCGGTGGGTGCCGCCGGCCGCGAGCGTATCACCCAGACCGGCATATCTCTCGGGACTCCCGGCTACATGAGCCCGGAACAGGCGGTCGGGCGGGCCGATGTGGACGCCCGCACCGATATCTACGCGGTCGGATGCATGCTGTACGAGATGCTGGCCGGCGAACAACCCTACACCGGCCAGATCGAGAGCGTCATCGAGCAGCACCTCTCGGCCGATCCACCCAGTATCTGCCGGATCCGCCGGCGTGTCGATCCGCAGCTCGACGCCGCCATCCGCAAGGCTTTGGAAAAAGTACCGGCCGACCGCTTCACGACGGCCATGCAGTTCACCGAAGCGCTGGACCGGGTCGTCCCCGGCACGGCGCCGACCGCCGCGCGCGGGCATCGGGGTCGGGCGATCTCGGTGACTGCGGCCGGCATGGCGGTCGCTGCCTTGGTCGGTGGCGCGGTGATGCTGGTTCCGTCCGCCGAGGTACCGTTCGACGAGCGCGACTGGATTCTGATTACGAGCTTCGAGAATCAGACCGGCGACACGGTATTCGACCGGGCGCTCGATGCCGCCCTCACGACCAGCATCACGCAGTCCAAACGCGTCAACGTATTCCCCCAGGTGCGCATTCGGGAAACGCTGCGGCGGATGGAACGCGAGGGTGCGGGTTTCATCGACCAGGAATTGGGCACCGAGGTGGCCGTGCGCGAGGGGCTCAAGGTGATTCTCGTCCCGAGCATCTCCGGTCTGGACGACAGCTACATCATCTCTGCGCGCTTGGTCGACGTGGCCAGCGGAGCTGATCTAAGCGCGGCGGCAGCGACCGCAGACACGCGGGGCGAGGTGCTACGAGCAGTGGACGAGCTGGCGCGCGCCATGCGCCGCAAGCTGGGTGAAACCCGGCTCGATCTGATCACCAACGGAGGCTGGTTCCCTCGGGCCACGACCTCGTCGCTGGACGCGCTCAAGGCGTTCACCGAGGGAAGCCGTGCCTGGAACGTTGGGCAGTACGACCAGGCTCGCGCCCTGTGGGAGCAGGCGCTGGAGCATGATTCGACGTTCGCCTGGGCACACGCCTCGTTGGGACTCATGGCTTACTGGTACAACAACCGGCCCGAGGGCGAGCGCCGGTTCGAGCGGGCCGAGGCTGGCCTCGATCGGCTGACCGCACGCGAGCGGCTGTGGATCCGCTCGCTGATGGCGGGCAGCCGCGGGAAGCCGGAGGAATCGATCGAGATCCTCAAGATCTTCCTGCGCGACTACCCGGACGACCGGGACGCGTGGTTCAATCTCGGTAGCGGCCTCATGCGGCTGCGTCGCTGTGACGAGGCCATACCGGCCTTGGAGCGGGTCCTTGAGCTCGACTCGGGAATGGTCAACGCATACATCCAGATGGCCACCTGCTACAACGCCACCGAACGGCCGGCGGAGGCCATCCCCCTGTACCGGCGGGCCTTTGCACTCGACTCGGGAGCCATCACGCGAGGGTTCATCAACCACGAGTACGGGAGCGCCCTGGTCAAGGCCGGCCAGCTCGACGCAGCCGACACGACGTTCCGGCTCATGCTCGACGCGGACCGCTGGCAGCAGGCCAGGGGACGGCGGTCACTGGCACTCCTCCAGATGTACCGGGGCCGATACGATACGGCAATCGACCTCCTCCGAGAGGCGATCACGATCAACCAAGTCACCGACCAGGGCCTGAGTCAGTTCCGAAACAGGCTCTTCCTCGCCGCAGCGTTACGGACGAAGGGCGATACCGTCGGTTTCCACCGCGAACTCGCTTCCGCCGCGCGGCTTCGGACCGAAGACTCCCTCTACGTAGAGCCATACTTCCTCATGTTGATCGGCAAGATGTACGCGCGCGCCGCTGCCGGGGAGGCAGCCCAGGAGATCGTGGAGGCCATGGCGGCAATCATGGGTGACAACGAAGGAGACCGAGCCAACTACGAGCTTCTCCAGGGCGAGGTGGCACTGGCTCGGGGCGACATCGAGCGCGCCATCGAGTTTCTCGAGCTCGCGAATGCGCGGAGCAGCAATGCCTACGTAGCCACGTCTCTAGCTCGGGCATACACCGTCTCCGAAGATATCGGCCGGGCGATCCGCACCTACGAGACGATCGTCGGGCCGGTCACGTTCGGAACCGAGGGCCAGGAACCGTGGATCTTCTCCCACTACGAGCTCGGCCAGCTCTACGAGTCGCAAGGCGACTACGCCAAGGCGATCTCGTCGTACCAGCGCTTCGTGAATCTCTGGCAGGATGCCGATCCCGATCTCGCTCGTTCGGTCGCCGACGTGCGCAACCGGATCGAGAACGTCCGGCGCGCGCACGCCATCGGGTAGAGCGGTCCGCACAGCCATGACCGAGCTGCGCCGCTGCGGCTGGGCCGAGGTGAACGACCTCATGCGCGAGTACCATGACCGCGAGTGGGGCGTGCCGGTTCACGACGACCGTAAGCTGTTCGAGTACATGGTGCTCGACGGGTTCCAGGCTGGGCTGAGCTGGGCGACCATCCTCAACAAGCGGGACAACTTCCGGCGGGCCTTCGACGATTTCGACCCGACACGGATCGCGCGATACACCAAGCGGAAGGTCGAGAAGCTGATGGCCGACGCCGGCATCGTGCGCAACCGGCAGAAAATCGAGAGCGCAATCGGAAACGCAAAGGCGTTTCTGGAGCTGCAACGCGAGTACGGATCGTTCGACGCCTTCATTTGGCAGTTCGTCGGCGGCGCACCCAGACAGAGCCGCTGGCGCACGATGAAGCAGATCCCCACAACGTCACCCGTATCCGACCGGATGAGCAAAGACCTCAAGTCCCGCGGGTTCCGCTTCGTCGGATCCACGATCTGTTACGCGTTCATGCAAGCGGCCGGGCTGGTGAACGATCACGTGGTGACGTGCTTCCGCCACGACCCCATCAGGCAGATGAGCGCGTGACGGCGCCCCAAACCGATCAACCGGTGCGCGGGGTGATCTGGGACTTTGACGGCACACTGGTCGAAACCATCTCGAAGAACATGGCGGTGAACCGCCGGATCATCGAGACCGTCACCGGGCGCTCGTGGCGCGAGTGGGAGATCTTGCAGTCGGTGGAGGTCTACCGGCGAGCGCTCGGCCGCGTGCGGAACTGGCGGGACCTATACATGGTGGAGTTCGGTCTCAGCCCGGACGACACCGATCGCGCGGGCGCGCTGTGGGCTCCGCTGCAAGCGGAAGACGACACACCGACGACCGTATACGAGGGGATCCCCGAGACGCTTCTCCGACTGCACTGGATGCCGCACGGCATCGTGTCGCAGAACGCGCGCACGACGATCGAGGCGAGATTGCGCGAGGCCGACCTCGCGCACCGGTTCACGTCCATCATCGGATACGAGGAGGTCGGCCGCGACCGCCAGAAACCCGATCCCGAAGGCCTGCTCGCCTGTATCGCCGCCCTGCCGGATGTCGACGGGGGTGCCGTCCTATTCGTGGGAGATCACCCAACCGACATCGAGTGCGCCATGGCGGCCAACCGGGTCCTCGCCCGCGACGGCCGCACCACGGGCGTGATCGCGGTCGCCGCGTGTTTCGGGACCACCTGCGACACCGATGGGTGGGCGGTGCAGCCCGCGCACGTCGTGCGGCACCCTACGGACCTGATCGATATCGTGCAACCTGCCTCCGACGCCTGACCCTAAAAGAAAACGGCCGGGGACGAATCCCCGGCCGCTGTACCTCTGAACGACGGTTGGTCTAGAACGACCAGCGCGCTGCCACCTGGACCTGCCGCGGCTCCCGCAACCCCGACCGCACCGTCCCGTCGAAGTTGAAGAGCAAGCTGAACGCCGGGTCGAGGAAGTTGCTCCGGTTGGTCACGTTGAACACTTCGACGATCAACTCGAGCATGCCCGCCTGGCCGAAGTCCAACGGACGCGTAATCCGGATGTCCCACTGGAAGAAGTCGTTGTCTTTGCGCAGGGTGTTGCGCCGGATGATGCTGCCGTCCGTGCAGATGCGATCCGCAGGCGCCAACGCCCGCGCACCAGCCGGCGGGGCGAACGGATTGCCCGCCGTGGGCCCGCAGCTCTCGGAAACCGGCTGCGCCGAGGTGTAAGTCACCCGGTTGTTCAGGGAGATGTCGCCGGGGAGCCGGATCAACGCCCACGCATTCACGCGGTGCCGCTGGTCACGGTCGCTCCAGTTGTACTCGCGCTCGAGTCTGTCCGCCTGTGCGTACCGGAAGCTGAACGGATCGCGCTCGTTGTCGTCGTCCGACTTATCGAACGACACGGTGTAGTTGATCTGGAACTGCACGTTCGGGTCCTGCATCCGGCGCAGGCCGATCGTCACGCCGTTGTAACGCGACTTCGCGCTCGACTCGACGACTGTCAGAGTGAAGATCCCGTTCGTGTTGCCCGGGAGGCCGGGAAGGCCGGTGGACCACGGGCTGCCGAACACCGCATCGTTCCGGTTGATGAACCGGGTCAGGTTGTCGGTCCGTGCGTGCGTATAGCTGATCGACGCCGCAATGCCCTCGGGCAGTTCGCGCTCGATCTCCGCCGTCACGTTGAGGGTGCGCGGGTTCCGGAAGTCCCGATCGAAGACGAACACGTCCGGGAAGATCGCCGTGCCGGACGGCTGCGGAAGCAACGCGTCGTACGCGGGCACGGGGCCCAGGAACGGCGTGCCGCTGCTCCGGAACAGGGTCTGGCCCAGCGACCCGTTGGTGCTGCGGCTGCTGGCCAGATTGAGCCCCGGAATCCGCGCGTAGTAGAGCCCGCCGTGCGCGCGGAGCACGGTCCGCCCCGTCCCGTCGAGGTCATACGCGAACCCGAGGCGTGGCTGGAACATCTTGAAATCCGACGGAGCGGTCCCGTCGGACGGGAACGTCTGTCCACCCACGGTCTGGCCGATGAACGGCTCGTAGAACACGTCGCTCGGCGGCGTGATCGGGTCGGGCTGGATCTGTGCCTCCCAACGCAGCCCGTAGTTGAGCGTCAGCCGCCGGCTCACCCGCCACGTGTCCTGCAGGAACACCCCGATCTCGTGCTGCGGGATCTGCTGCGTGCCGGCCTGATCGACGTTGATGTTGCCGACGCCGGTCTGTTGCAGGTACAACAGGACCGGGCCGACCGGACTGGCGCCTGCCGCCGTACACGTACCGAGGGACCCGGAGCTCCCGTCATCGCACTCCTCGTAGTCCCCGTCAGAGCCGACGAAGCTCAGGAACCCACCGACTGAACCGAAGATGTACCGCCCGTTCTTGAACCCGATGAACGTCTGGACCGAGTTCACCCGGTTCCACTCCGCGCCGAACTTGAACAGGTGGTTCCCGGCCGAAATCGAGATGTTGTTGAGAAGCTGAATCCGGTTGTCGTAATACTCGATCGGGAGGAAGAACGGCATCCCGAACCGGAATCCGTTGGCGAAGTCCATCGCCGTGTCGGGGAACGGTCGGTTCGCCCTGGTCGTCGGATCGGGCCCCAGTGCCGCGCTCGTCGGGCCGGGATAGGGTCGGGGCCGGTTCTCTCGCGCGTACTGGAAGCGGAACTCGTTGGACACGCTGGAGGAGAGGAACGACGTGAGCGCACCGCTGACCGCGTGGGAGAAATCCTTCTCCAGCCCGTTGGCGCTGCGCGCCCACGTGCCGACGTCGAACGTGCCGAGGCTCTGCTCCGACCACGTGTAGTTGTACTTGAGCGACAGGTTGTGATTCTGTCCCAGCCGGAAGTCGAACTTCGCGAGCAGCACCCGAGCGTCATCGGTCCGCGTGATCGGGCCGAAGTCACCGCGCAGCGCACCGCCGAACGCGGTATCCATCCAGGCGACGAGCGGGGCGAAGGTCGGGTCCGCCAGGCGACCGTCCTGCTTCGTCTCGCTGAACTCCTGTTGATCGTACGCGATGAAGAAAAAGGCCCGATCCCGCACGATCGGCCCGCCCAGCGTGAAGCCGAACTGGTGCTGATTGAAGTCGGGCTTGAACCCCTGGAATACCGTGCCGTCGGAGCGGGTGAAGTCGTTGAAGTCCCCGGAGATGCCATCGAACTTCCCGAAGTAGTGTACCGATCCGCTGAGTGTGTTGGTACCGGACTTGGTGATCACGTTGACGAAGCCGCCGCCTGAGCGCCCGAACTCGGCGTTGGCGCCGCCCGCGATCACGACCACTTCCTGTACCGCATCCAGGTTGAACGTGAACGGCGGCCGCTGACCGCCGCGCTGCTCACCGAAGAACGGGTTGTTGTAGTCGGCGCCGTCCACCGAGATGTTGTTGTGGATGCCGCGCTGGCCCGCGATGGTGAGTTCATCTCCATCCGGCCCCTGTACGATCGCCACGTTCGGTGTCAGCAACGTCAGGTTGATGAAGTCGCGGCCGTTGTTGGGGAGCCCGGAAACCGCCTCCTCGGGCAGCCGCGTGGATGCCTCGGTCCGCGTCACGTCGACCACAGGGGTTCGAGCCTCCACGGTGATGGCCTCAAGGGCGACGGCGCCGCCGAGCTGGAGTTCCAGAACCACCGTCTCGCCGACTCGGACCCTGATTCCCGTCTGGCGCACCTCGGTGAAGCCAACCGCGCGTACCGTGATATCGTAGATGCCCAGCGGCAGGAGCGTCGCGGAGAACGCGCCGATCCCGCTGCTGGTCACGGTGCGCTCGAAATTCGTGAGCGTCTCGCGCAACCTGATCGCCGCCCCCGCGATACCAGCACCGTCGGGGCCGATCACTGTCCCACGAATGATGCCGGTCGTGGATTGCGACTGCGCACCGACGGTGGTTGGTAGAGCGAGGAGGAATAGGAATACAATGTGTAGGAATACTGTGAAGGAAAATGACCTGCGTCCGGTACGCCACATCGCTCCACCCCCAGCTGAAGGAAGACTCGGCTAGAGTATCACGCGGTCCCCGCTACCGCAACCCGGTGGAGGCTTTGGCCGCCCTCTGACAGGCGGAGCAACGCAGCGGCGTTGCTACGCCGGGGTTTCGGCCCCGAGCTCGCCATAGCGCCGCTCAGGCGTCCATGGCATCTTAACCGACCCCTGTTACAGGAGGAGGTCCCCATGACAACACGTCTGGTTCTGGGTCTCGTGGGCCTCGGCGCGGCGCTCGGACTCGGACTCCGGCCGCCCGACGAGATCGAGATCACCGAGTGGCCCGTACCCTGGGAGCAGAGCCGCCCGCGCGATCCGTACGTGGGGCCGGACGGGCGCGTCTGGTTCGTGGGCCAGCGCTCGCACTACGTGGCGGCGTTGGATCCCGCTACGGGGTTGTTCCAGAGATTCGACCTCGATGCGGGCACGGGACCGCACAACCTGATCGTGGACGCCGCGGGGATCGTGTGGTACGCGGGCAACCGCGCAGCCCACATCGGCCGGCTCGATCCGGCAACGGGACACATGGCCAAGTTCGCCACACCCGCCCCCATCGAGGATCCACATACCCTCGTCTTCACGCGGAGCGGAGATATCTGGTTCACGGCCCAGCAGTCCAATCACATCGGCCGGTTCACGCCCGCGACCGGGGCATTCGAGAGCGTGCCGGTGCCGACCGCTCGCGCCCGGCCGTATGGGATCGCACTCGACGCCGAGGATCGGCCCTGGATCGCGCTGTTCGGCACCAACAAGCTCGCCACCGTCGATCCCGCTACAATGGCACTGCGGGAGATTCCGCTCCCGCGCGCTGAGGCGCGGCCCCGGCGGGTGGTGTGCACGTCGGACGGCATGGTATGGTACGGCGACTATCGCGGTGGATACCTCGGTCGCTTCGACCCGACGACCGGGACGTTCACGGAGTGGCGGCTGCCGTCAGGGGACGCGGCATTGCCCTACGCGATGGCCGTCGACCACCGGGACCGGATCTGGCTGGTGGAGACCGGCACCCAGCCCAACCGGTTCGTCGGATTCGATCCGCGTAGCGAGGAGTTCTTCGGCATCACGCCGATCGAGAGCGGGGGCGGCAGCGTGCGCCACATGGTCTTCCACCGGCCGGATCGCACGATCTGGTTCGGAACGGACGCCAACACGATCGGGCGGGCGCGCATCCCTTAGCGCCTCCAAACCTCCAATAGGTCGTCGCACGTTGTTAAGCTTGATATGATGATGCTCACGCCGTGGGTCACCCGTCTGCTGCTGGCAAACGCCGCCATGTACCTGGTGAAGCTCAGTCTCGGGGGGCTGCCTCGCATTCTGGTTCTCGTGCCGGCGTTCATCCTGACCCGGCCGTGGACGGCCCTCACCTACATGTTCCTGCACGCCGGGTTCACGCACATCCTGTTCAACATGCTGGTGCTTTACTTCTTCGGGCCGCGGCTCGAGGAACGACTGGGTGGGACGCGATTCATCCGACTGTACCTGATCAGCGGGCTCACCGGAGCGCTGTTTTCGGTGTTCACGCCCTACTCGGCCATCGTCGGGGCGTCCGGGGCGGTCTTCGGCGTGATGTACGGTTTCGTGCGGTATTGGCCCCGGGAGCAAGTGTTGATCTGGTTCCTATTCCCGGTGGAGGTCAGATTCGTGGTCGGGTTCCTGGTGGTGATGGCGGTGCTGGGCGGCCTATTCGGTGCCCCGGGGATAGCGCATTTCGCACACCTGGGCGGTTTCGTCGGCTCCTACCTCTATCTCAGACTGTCCCAGATGCACTCGGCGGCCTCGCGGTTCAAGGCCACGGTGCAGGGCGCCCGCAAGAGCCGACCGTTGGGCAAGGCGCGCGATCTGGACAGGTGGCGCAAGATCAAAGGACAGGAGATGCACCCGCTCAACCGTGAGGAGCTGGACAGAATCCTGGATAAGATCTCCGCATCGGGCATAGCGAGCCTAAGCGGCGGAGAGCGGGCCTTTCTCGAGCGGTTCAGCGCCAAATGACGGTACGCCCAGTGGCCCTGACCTGGCTGCTAGCCTTCCTGGTTGCGGGGGTCATGCTGGGGCCCGAGCAGGCGGCGTTCGCGCAAGACCAACCCCAGATCACCACCGTCATCCTGGTGCGCCATGCGGAAAAGGTCGCTGAGTCGCGCGACCCGCCGCTCAGCCCGGCCGGCGTGGAACGGGCTGGCGTCCTGGTGCATGTGCTCGGGCACGTCCCCATCGAGGCCATCTATGCGACGCCCTACGTGCGGACACGCGAGACGGCCCGGCCGCTGGCCGAGGCATTGGGGTTGCCGGTCACGGAACTGCCCGTGACGCCCACGTATGCGGCCGACCTGGCCGAACTCATCCGTATGGAACATGGCGGTGGGGTTGTGCTCGTCGTGGGGCACAGCAACACTACGCCCGACGTCATCGGCGCCCTCGGCGTCGCGGACCCGCCGACCATCGCCGACGACCAGTATGACGATCTCTTCATCGTGACGCTCGCTCCTGACGGAGCCGCGCAGCTCCTGGCGCTCCGGTACGGCCGGCCGCGCGGCCGCGCGCCACTTTGACAGCAAAGCATTCTGCCGCTACCCTATATGCGTTCGAAAAGGGTGCTCGCGGAGCGCTGGGCTGGAACTTCAAGAGGAGTGAGGGAAATGCGGACCGCTGGACAGGTAAAGTGGTTCAACGACGCCAAAGGATTCGGCTTCATCACGCCGGACGCCGGCGAGCGCGACTGTTTCGTTCATCACACGGCGATTCAGATGGAAGGGTTCAAGACGCTGGCCGAAGGTGAACGGGTGGAATTCGACCTCGTGGACGGGGAAAAGGGACCGGCGGCCCAGAACGTCGTCAAACTTAATGCCTGATCACGCGCCTCTGCGCTAGGCGCGGACGGAGTCGCTCTTCTCGCTTGGGGTGGCTCCGTTGGTGCTGGCCAGCGACACGACCTGGAGACGCATGCCGAAAGAAGAAGCCATCGTTCTCGAAGGGACCGTCACGGAGGTTCTGCCAAACGCGACCTTCCGCGTCGAGTTGGAAAACGGTCACACGGTCCTGACAACGATCGCCGGCAAGATGCGCCGTTTCCGCATCCGTGTGTTGCAAGGCGATCGGGTGACGGTGGAGGTCTCCCCGTACGATCTCGGTCGCGGCCGTATCACGTTCCGCCACAAGAACTGAGCCCGACCCTCCCCGCCCGCAGGAGGAGCCCGGGCTCGCCAGACAGACCATACGGCCGTCGCGTGGGTGGCTAGGCGACCCCCTTCTCCCGCAACGTCGTGCGCACCAGCTCCATGATCGCGTCCATGACCCGCGTCCGGGCCCGATCGACCTCCTGCCGCTCCATCACCTTGCTGCTCTTCAGAATCTTGGGCGCGGACCGTCGCACGGCTTCCTCGAATTCGCGCAACGCCTCCCGAACCGGATCCAGAGAGTGCTTGATTTCTGCCATCGTCCCCCTCCACGTGAATGAGGCACCCGGGAGTGCAGCACGCCCGCGGGCGCGTCGTGTCTGGTCGCCCCGACCCGATGCGATCTAAATACGCTTCACCCGTCGCTGTCGCAAGGTATCGCGCATCCGGTATGTTTCGCCGCATGTCAGACACCCCCCACCGCCACGACGGCGGCCGCACGCGCGGCTGAGCCCTGAGCGGCAGGTACCGGAGGGGACGCCTCCAATTGCTGACCGAAGCCGAACTCGACGACGCCCTCTCCCGTCCGACATCCAGCGACGTCGAGGCATTGGCCGCGCTCGAAGGTGACCTGTTGATCCTCGGTGTAGGCGGGAAGCTGGGCCCCAGTCTGGCGAAACTCGCGCGTCGCGCCTCGGACGAGGCCCACATCGAGCGCAGCATCATCGGGGTCTCCCGCTTCCGGGACGCCCGAACGCGCTCCGCGCTCGACGGCGCCGGGATCGACACGATCGCGTGCGATCTCCTGGACCCGAGCGCGGTAGCGCGACTGCCCGACTGCCCCAACGTCGTGTACATGGTCGGACACAAGTTCGGCGCCGACGAGGATCACGCCCTGACCTGGGCGACCAACGTCCACGCGGCGGCGCTCGCCGCCGACCGCTATCGGGACAGCCGCATCGTGGCGTTCTCCACCGGGAACGTGTACCCCCTCACGCCCGTCTCGACCGGCGGTCCCACGGAATCCCATCCTCCCGGACCCGTCGGCGAGTACGCCCAATCGGCGCTTCACCGCGAGCGCATACTGGAATACTTCTCGCGCCGTCATGGCACGCCGATATCGATCCTGCGCCTCAACTACGCCGTCGAGCTGCGCTACGGAGTACTGCGTGACGTGGCCGATCGGGTCTACAACCGACAAGCCATCGACTTGACGACGGGATATGTGAACGTGATCTGGCAGCGCGACGCCGGCTCGATCGCGCTGCGTACGTTCGCTCATTGCTGTTCGCCGCCGTTCATCCTGAATGTCACGGGCGTCGACACGCTGTCGGTGCGGGACCTGGCAACCCATTTCGGCGACCGGTTCGGGATCGCGCCCATCTTCCACGGCAGCGAGAGCGAGACGGCGTTGCTCAGCAACGCCGCGCGGTGCGGCGAACTGTTCGGCAAGCCCACCGTCCCGACCGACCGAATAGTCGACTGGGTGGCGGACTGGGTTGCGGGTGGCGGCCAGTCGCTGGGCCGCCCGACACACTACGAGGAACGCAAGGGGAGGTTCTAGGAAGGTAATGGAGGAGAGGCAGGGAGAGCGCGCAGCGTGGCGGGACAGACTGCGCGAAGGAGTCGTGATTCCGGCGCATCCGCTCGCGTTGAGGAGCGACCACTCACTCGACGAGCGGCGCCAGCGTGCGCTCACGCGCTATTACGTGGCCGCCGGTGCCGGCGGCCTGGCCGTCGGGGTCCACACCACGCAGTTCGCGATTCACGATCCCAAGATCGCTCTGTTGCGGCCGGTGCTCCAGCTGGCGGCGGAAACGCTCGACGATGCCCGGCACGGCGACGGTCTCATCCGGATCGCCGGCATCTGCGGTGAGACGGCACAGGCCGTCGCCGAAGCCGAGTTGGCCGTGGAGCTGGGCTACCACGCCGGGCTCGTGAGCCCAGCGGCCCTGTCGGCCTCCGAGGAAGCCGATTGGGCGGCGCACATCCGCACGGTGGCCGATACGATCCCGGTGATAGCCTTCTACCTGCAGCCTGCCGTCGGCGGGCGGGTGCTGCCATACACCTTCTGGCGACGGGTGTTGGAGATCGAGCAGGTCGTGGCAATCAAGATTGCGCCGTTCAATCGCTACCAGACGCTCGAGGTGTTCCGCGCGGTGGTCGATGCCGGGCGCGCCGGAGAGATCGCGCTCTATACCGGTAACGACGATCACATAGTCCTGGACCTGCTGACCACGTTCCGGCCCACCGGTGACGGTGCGGCCGTGACCGTTGTCGGCGGTCTGCTCGGCCAGTGGTCCGTGTGGACGCGGCGCGCCGTCGAGTATCACGCCGAGTGTCGCCGGATCGTGAAGTCCGGGCGGGCTGTTCCACCCCAGCTCCTCACGCTCGCAGCACAGGTGACCGATGCGAACGCCGCCATCTTCGACCCGGCGAACGCGTTCGCCGGATGCATACCCGGCATCCACGAAGTGCTGCGACGTCAGGGCCTTCTCGCCGGCACCTGGACGCTCGGCACCGAGGCTCTCTCACCCGATCAGCGCCTGGCGATCGACCGGGTGTGCCGCTCGTATCCCCACCTGACGGACGACGCGTTTGTCGCGGAGCACCTCGACGACTGGCTGCGCTGACCACATCATGGGCACACGGTCACCACTTCCCAATCGAAAGGCACCCGCAGAACGATGTCACTGGGCATTCATCACGTGACGGCGATCGCGACCGATCCACAACGAAATCTCGATTTCTATGTCGGCGTGTTGGGGCTTCGCTTGGTGAAGCGAACCGTCAACTTCGACGACCCGAGCGCCTATCATTTCTATTACGGGGACGCGCTCGGGCGGCCCGGCACGCTAGTGACTTTCTTCACATGGCCGCATGCACCACCCGGTCAGACCGGCACCGGGATGGCGACCGAAGTGTCGTTTGCCATCGGTCCCACATCGGTTCCCTTTTGGCTCGAACGGCTGCGTGACCACGGTATCGAACATGACACCCCGGAGCTTCGCTTCGACGAGGTGACCATCCGACTCCGTGATCCGGACGGACTGCAACTGTCTCTCGTCGCGCATCCGGTAGCCGAGGAGCCGACGCCACAGGCCGACGGGACCGTGCCGGCCAGGCACTCGATCGCCGGCATACATGGCGTTACCCTGGAGGAGAACGACCTCGATCGTACAATTGATCTCTTGACGGGGGTGCTCGGCTTTCATTCGACCGCGAGCGACGGTGATCTCCGGCAGCTCGAGATCACGTCCGCTGAGCTGGGCACGATCGTCCACGTGCGACGACATCCGCGCACATCGCCGGGTAGGGTGGGAGCGGGATCCATCCACCACGTGGCGTGGCGCACACCGGACAGCTCGACTCAGGACCGGGCGCGGGTTACCCTGTTAAGCCGTGGCCTACAAGTGACAGCCCCGCTCGATCGCCGCTACTTCCGCTCGATCTACTTCCGCGAACCAGGCGGCGTCCTGTTCGAGATCGCCACCGATCCGCCCGGTTTCACCGTAGACGAACCCATCACCGCGCTCGGGCAGGAGTTGCAGTTGCCACCGTGGCTCGAAGACAGGCGCGACCTCATAGAACGACACCTTCCTCCGGTGCGCGTACCCAGCCTGGATGACTGACGCTCTTCGCACGGATCGTCGACGAGCACGCACTCCTTGTCAATTACGGGTAGAGAAGCAACTATCTTTACTTTTGCAGCAGCGCCAATCACCTACGATGGGAGTCGACATGGCGTCACGCGGCAGGCAGGCCAAAAAGGCGGTTCGACGAGGCGTCAAGAAGGCGAAGCGCGCCGCGACCCAGGCCGGCAAGCGGACCAGGAAGACCATCAAGCGCACCAAGAAGGCGATCAGGAAACGAGCCGGGCGGGCGAAGAAGACGGTGGCAAAGAAGGCGAAGCGTGTAAAACGAGCAGCAAAGAAACTGATCAAGGGCAAGAGGCGCTAGCACCACGCGCGGTTTCAGCTACACGGAAGTGCCTGGAACATTGTGATTTGGCGGCCCGGGTCACCGCACGTATGCGGTGTGTCGTTGCGATCGGCCGGTGACGTAAGGAAAAACGCGAGCGACCGTCGGGCGCGCTACGACGCGACGAGGCCGCCGTCCTGCAGTTCCTGCAAGAGGAGATCGATAGTGACTGAGGAACACGTGAAGACGTCGGAATACCGCGTCCGCGGCGATAACCTCGTAGCCAAGATCAAGGAGATCATCCACGAGGGGAATGTCCGCCGCATCATCATCAAGAACGGGGAAGGCAAGACGCTGGTCGAGGTCCCCCTGACCATCGGAGTGGTCGGTGCGGTGCTCGCGCCCGTATGGGCGGCGATCGGCGCGATTGCTGCCCTGGCCGCCGATCTCCGCATCGTCGTGGAAAAAACCGAAGACTAGCGGATTGAGCGGTCGAGCCATTACGAATGTGGGGGTCTAGGAAGTGACGTTCGTAAGGCGCGCCAGCGCCCGTCTGGCCTCGTTCACGTAGGGTTCCAGTGCGGCATCGGCATGCTGCCAAACTTCAGCGACGTAGCGGTAGTAGCCCGTCGCGCGCTCCGAGTTCCCCAACCGCTCGTGAACCCGCGCGCGTTCGAGTTCCCACAGAACTTCCCCGGGGTGCGCGCTGGCGCTTCTCGGTACCGGCATCTGATCCAAGATCTGCGCCGCCTCGCGAACCCGGCCGCGTGCCGAGAGAAGTCGCGCGTAGATGAGGCGCTCGCGGTAGTACGGTTCCCAGGGCCAGGTCCGGATCGCCCCAAAGCGTACTAATGCCGCCGCCGTGTCGCCGGCCGATAGCGCAAGGTATGCTTCGGCGGTGCGCACGAGGTGGTTCAGCTCGGCCGTGTCCGCGACGCTCACTGCAGACGCAGTACGCAGCGAGTCCCACAGGCGCCTTGCCTGGTCCACCGATACGGCCTCGCCGTGCTCGGCCCACCACTGGAGCGCATGCCAGATGCCCGCCCCATCGCCGTCGAGCAACCACCCCGCGAACACCCGCGAGGCCGTGTCGTTCGGGATCGTGCCGAGCAGCGCAAGCTCTGTATACAAGCCGACGTCCTGCGGGTCGGCTAGCGCGTGCGCCTCGAGCAGAAACCCGCGATAGGCCAACGACCACGACAGGAAACGACGCGCGCCGTCGCTCGCCGCGCGTCGGTAAGTGGCGCGGGCGAACAACACCGCCGCAGCTGCACTGTCGGAGAGCCGACCGGTCACGGCCGTGGCGGCGTCGAGCGCATCTTCCGATAGTGTGCCGAGCACGGTTTGGAGTTCCGTCGAATCGGCCTCTGCCAGCTCGAGCAGTCGTCCCGCAAAGGCAATGCCATCGGGCTGACCGCCTGGCGGATCGAGAGCGAGATATTCCTCGATCGCCCGGCGGCCCGCGGCTACACCATCGAGCTGCATCGTGAGTTCGATCAGGTGGATGTACGCGGGGGCAAAGCCGGAATCCAGCTGCACCGACCGCCGGAACGCCCCGAGCGTCTCTTCGGAGGAAATGCCGGCATATGCACCCCAATGATACCGGGCCTCACCCAGCCGATACCAGACGCCGGGATCGAGCGGATACCGCGCGGTCGCGTACTCGAGCGTCGTGTAGAGACGTCTGAGCTGTGACCACGCGACCGTGTCCCCGATAAAAGAGTAGAGAGCCGCGTCGATGGAATCGACGGTGATCAACAGACTTTCCCGTGGTGCCAGCCCACGGTTCAAGACGCCAGCACGCAGCGCGAAGGGTACTGCGCCGTCGCTGCCTTTGCGCCACTCGTGCACGTGTCCCATCCGGCTGTAGGCCAGCGCGAATCCCCGGTCGAGATAAATCGCCCGCGCGTAGTATCCTCTGGCGGAATCCCAGCTCGCCCGCCTATAGTGGTGCTCACCTTGGAGAAACGCTTTCAGCGCCTGCGGGTTGGATGACCCGAACGACTGGATACGCACGACTCCCATACCACGACGCTGCCCCAGCGCGGACATCAATCGAAGGGCGAGCGAATCCGCCAGCCGATCCACGTTCGCACTCTGGCCGCGGAGTTCGACCTCACCGATAACCTGATTCGCGGCGACGTCGAATAGCGAGGCGGCGAGCCGCACCGAATCCTCGCCCGAAGGGATGAGTCGGCCATAAACGACGAGTCCCGCCCCGAGGATTCTCCCGATACGCTCGGCCGACGCCCGGTCGGCGCGTCCCTCCCACCGGTTGATGACCACGGAAGGCGATACACTTCGGAGTGGGCCCACCCCATCGAGGCTCGCCGACAGAACGTCCACCAGTCCTTCCCGCCACAGTTCCTGCCCTGCCCCGAGCACATCGAACGGGGCGACCGCCAGCAGATTGCCATCGAGTTCCGACGCCGCGGGGCCGTTGAATAGGATCGCGCCGCCGATGAGCCCGACAACAGTGAGGCCGGCGAGGACAGCGGCGGCACGACCGCGCCGTTTACCCAACACCGGCACTGGCTGGGTCTCGGTCGGGGTCACGCCGTCCCGCGGGGTCACTTGTCCCTCGAGGTGCTCCCGTAGTTCGTCCGCTGTCTGCCACCGGTCGTGCGGCTCCTTCGCCAGGCACTTCATGATGATCGCGGCCAGCGCTTTGGGTATGTCGGGACGGCGCTGCTCGACCGGTTCGGGCGTCTCGGTGAGATGTGCGGCCAATATCCGGCGTGGCGTCCGCCCCGTGAACGGCGGCGCGCCGGTCAGCAGCTCATAGGCCAACACCCCGACCGCGTAGAGGTCGGTCCGGTGATCGACCTTGGGGTCCGCCGCGGCCTGCTCCGGGGACATGTACGCCGGCGTTCCCAACGCCAGGCCCGCCGTGCTGTCACGGGGGTGGCCGGTCGTCTCGAGGGCCTTGGCGACACCGAAGTCGGCCACCCAAGCGTGCCGCCCGGACAGCAACACGTTCTCCGGCTTGATGTCCCGATGCACTACCCCACGCACGTGGGCGTGCGAGAGGGCATCCACGACGTAGAGCAGGATGCGCACAGCTTCGGGGACTGACAGCCGCTCCTCGCGCGCGATCTTCTCACGCAGGGACTCCCCGTCGACGTACGGCATCACGTAGTAGAGAATGCCGTCGAGGTCCCCGGAATCATGCAGCGGGAGAATGTGGGGATGCTGCAGCCGGGCGATGACCGTGATCTCGCGCAGGAACCGAGCGGCGCCGATCTGCGCGGCCACCTCAGGACGGAGCACCTTGATCGCCACCTCGCGGTGGTGCCGCAAGTCGTGCGCGAGGTAGACCGACGCCATGCCGCCACGACCGATCTGGCGCTCGATCGTGTACCGCCCGGTGAGGGCGGCGTTCAGGCGGGCAACGTCGTCAGGCACGATGAGAGATTCCGCACTGTAGTGATCGTACAATACCTTCGACTGCAGGCGGCGGCCACCACAGTGGGACTAGCTCATCCTACCCAGATACCCCTTCACACCCCTCCCACCGTGTGCGGTTCCACAATCGATCTCATCAGACGAGCCTTAAGAATGGTGACGAGGAGAGCGATCGTGTCCCCGCAGGATCCCATCGAGCGTACTGCGGGGTAATATTTCGGCACGGTTCGGTTTCACTCTCCACAATCCGGAGGGCATATGCGTGACGCATTGTTCGCTCTCGTCGCCCTGCTCCTCGCCCCGGCGGCCACGTCGGCCCAGCTCATCAGCATCCGGACCATCCCCGTCGCAGCAGGCGATCAGTTCCAACTCTTCCCCTCGCAGACGGCGGGCATGGGCGGCGTCTCGATCGCCATCGATGACCCGCTGCACGACCCGTTCGTCAATCCCGCGAAGGGAGCGCGGATCACGACGCTGCGGTTCCTTACGTCTCCGACCTTCTACGACATCACCAGCGGACACGGCAGGACGTTCTCGCTGCCGGTCTCCTTGCTCGCCCGCTCCGGCCGGTGGTTCGGGGGCGGCGGCGTTGCCATGCAGCAACTCGAGAGCGGCAGACGTTTTCGGGCCTGGGGTGCGTTGCCCGACCGAGCCCACTCCAACATCTATGCTTACGGATTTGGCGGCTGGACCCTGCCCGGTGGGACCGTCTCGCTCGGTGCCAGCGCCTTCGTCTCCGATCTGAGCGCGGTCGACGGCGTGGCGCTCATGTACCCGCGGAGCATCGAGATCGACCAGTCCGGAACATCCATGGACTTCCGCATCGCGATGCTGGCGGAACTGGGGGGCGATCGCAGCCTGGAAGCGATCTTCTTTCACGACCGCCTCTCGATGACGCATGACGTGACCTACGCCAACCCGGCCCGCCGCGTCAGCGCAGATCCGGAGACGATCCGCGAGACGAATCTCGACCGCACCAACACCTGGGGCCTCCACCTGGGATACGTGCAGGCAGTGGGCGAACATTGGCGGCTCGGTGGCATCCTCACCGGGAACTTCCAGTCGCATCCCAAGATTCCGAACTACGATCTGTCGGGCCTTGCGCGCGATCCGGGTCCGGGAACGAGCTGGGCCTACAACATCGGTGCCGGGATCACACGCGTTATCGGCCCGGCGACGGTCGCGCTCGAAGCGATCTTCGAGCCGATCCGCACGCATACCTGGGCGGAGGCCAACGCACCAGCGGGGAGCAAGACGGTGGACAACCGGTTCACGTTCGCCAACGCGATCTTCCGCTTGGGTGCGGATCGGGACATGGGGACCGCGTCGTTGCAGCTCGGCCTGGAGCTTCGCTCAGTCAACTACCGGTTGGTACAACAGGACCGCCTACAGGGGACCGTCCGCCGCCAATCGGAGCACTGGCTGGAATGGGCGCCGACGGTGGGCGCCACGGTGCGCTTTCCGCAGTTCGATCTCCACTACGCCGGCCGCCTCACGATCGGCAGGGGCCAGCCGTTCCTCCGGAGCAGGCGGCAGGGCGTCCCGGTCCTCCAGGGATTCCTGCTCGCGCCCGGCGGGGCCCTGAGCCTGGCCGATGCATTGGTGCACACGCACCAGCTCACGGTGAGCCTGCCGATCGGGTAGCGGCGCGGCTTGATCCTCTGGCTCCTCTCCCGGGCGGGAGAGGGGCCAGATGCATCTATCCCTTACAACCGTTCGTCGCGACGGCGAGGATCATCCGCGCGGCGTCATCGCGCGCCACGTCGGGATCGTCCTGGCTCGACAGCTTCAGCAATCCGCGTACATAGGGAGCCGGCAGGGCATGCTCGTTCGCGCCTGCAACGACGAAATCCTTGTACCAGTGGAACGGTTTCAAGCCGCCGCTGATGAACTCATACTGCGCCACATAGGTGAACGCCGTGGTCCACCCGGACGTTGAGAGCACCCTGACTTCCTTGCGCAGGTACCCCCGCCTGAATCCTTCGGCGACGTCCAGCGTGCCGCAATCCCCGCCGCTGACCTCGTACAGCACCCCATGTACTATGTCACCCGACAGCCGGGTCTGGAGGATGTTGCACTTCCCCGACCCGTCCCGCAGGCTGCGCTTGTGGAAATGGAGTTGGTAGCCGGGCAAAGACGCCGTGCTGACCGGCACCGCCGACGGTGCGCGATCGGGCTGCCGGATACGCCCGACCAGCATGTTGGAGCCGTATGCGAAGTAGCGTAGAGTGATGAGCGATACCAATACCGTGCTGGAGACGACGCAAGGTACCATCGACTGGGGCTAGATCAAAGCTCGAGTGCCGACCCCGGTCTCTAGCGTCGCAACACGGTGAAGAACGCGCTATCGCTGCTGAACGCGCTGAAGACGCCGAGTCCGTTTCGGATGTTGCTCGGCGGCTCGTTCAGATCACGCGAATCCTGCTCCCGATTCTGATAGAGCTGTGCGTATTCCTCGTTGATCCGGTAGACCCGAAGCCGATGCTGTCCGAGAAACTCGAGCGTGACGGCGGTGATAGTCGTCGCGTCATCGTCTGTGGGTGTCGAAACGAAGCGGAACCCGCCGCCGATCCGCTGCCGGATCTCATCGGGAATGATCGGCTCCGGATCGTCTTCGATACTCTCCACCACTACGAAGTGCAGCAACCGATCGGGGTTCGACCACGTGACGCCAAGTTCCTCCGAGGGGTCGCTGATACCGCCTCCACCTCGAGTCCTGCCCCGACCGAATTCCCGCGCGTAGACCACACTGCTGGACAGCACCAGGTCCCTGGGAGGCGGCGGGACCGTGGTCTCTCCCGTGGCAGTCTCCCCGCGGAAGGTGACCTCGATCGCGAACCGGTCGCCGACCGCAACCGCTAGATCGCCGGGGTACTCGTAGTAGCCGCCGGTCCCCGACGGCACCAGGTCATAGGCCACGCCGTCACGGATCAGGCGTACGGCGGCGTCGTTGATCGGCACCGGGGTCTTGTCCTCGCTGCTCAAGGGAATCGTCTCGGTCACGCGCACGTCCCGCACCGGCTCGCCGGCAAACAGGAACGCCTCGATGACGAGCAGTTCCGTCGCTGTCGTCCCCGTGGGGTCGTCGGAGCAGGAGACGGGGAAAAGAAATGCGAACGCCAACAACAAGGGCGAGAACAGGCGAGACCGTTTCATGGCTCCCTCAATAGGTGAACCGGACCGAGATGTTGGGCGTCCGGCCGAGGAACGTGACGTCGGTGATCAAGACCGGCGCTTCGCTCAGGTCGAATTCCCGGTACCACACATTCCGGTGATCGTACAGGTTGAAGACCGACACACCGACGTCGCCGCGCAGTGCCCCGAAGCTGAACTGATAGTGTGCCGCGAGGTCCAACCGATGGTAGGCCGGCAGGCGCAGGTCGTTTTTCTCACCCACGTGGATGTAGCTCTGCGTGCTGCCGTCAAGCAGCTCTATCGAGTATTCAGACTCGGGCGCGGTGTACGGCCGTCCCGACGCCAGTGCCCAGGTGGCTGAGAAATTCCAGCGACCAGCACCCACCGTACCGATCATCTTCAGTTCGTGCGTCTGGTCGTGCAGGGCGGGAAAGGGCTCCCCGTCGTTCAGGCCGGGGAACTGATGTTCTATCTCGGCAAACGTGTAACTCACCCACCCCGTGAAGCGTCCCAGCTTTCGCTGCGCGAGCAATTCGAGTCCCCGAGCCGTGCCCGTACCGGTGAAGAACAGGTTCGTCGGCTCGACCGTCCGGTTGCGTTGGAAACGGAGTGAGAACTCGGACAGCCCGTCGAGATTCTTGCGATAGACTTCGGCGTCGAGCAGCAGGTCGCGTGTCTCGTAGCTGGCGCCAAGGACGTAATGTCGGGCGCTCTGTACATCCACCAGGTCACCGTCGGCCAGGAGCCAAAAATCACGCGCCCCTTCGGTGACGTTCTCGTTAACCACTCGATTCACGAACTGATGGTAGTCACCAAAGGCACCCTTGAACCGGACTCGATCGCTCACGGCGAGAATGAATGACGCTCTGGGCTCGACGTAGTAGCGGCTGGTCTGATCGTAGTGGGCCACCCGGCCACCCACAGTCAGGCTGAGCGAGGGGTGGATCTGCCAGATATCCTGGAGATAGACCTCGGTCCGCAGGGCATCCTGATCGCGATCGAGTATGGTCGTCGAGTTGTCACGCGTGAAGTTATAGGTCACGTTGGACCGGGTGATCCACGTCCCAAAACTCATCTTGTGTGCCCCCGCCACCTGCCACTCGTTGTCGAGCCGGATGGTCAGATCGCCAACGCGGTTCTCCTCGAAGGTCCCGAAATTCCGCGAGGTGAGGATCGAGTCTGTAGCGGCGTCGCGAACCTCGAGGAAGGACTGTCGCGTGTAGTCGCTGAAGTAACGCGAAAACGCTACCAACGCATTCGAGTAGAACCGCGGATGCCACTGCCGGGCCCACTTGCCGCTCACGCCGTGGTTCCCCCAATCCGTGAACTGGGTGAAGTCGCTGGTCTGCCGGCGTGACGGCAGGGTTCCCAAGGTCAGCTCGCGGTCGATCAGTCGGGACTCATCGAGGTAGTCCTGTCCGTTGTAGAGACTGAGCGACAGCACGTCACGATCCGACGGGCGGTAGGTCACCTTGCCATTGAGGTCGTAGAAGTAAAAGTCCGGCTGGACGGTGGTGAACGCGGCATTCCCGAACCGTCCACCACCCCCGCCCCGCCCACCGCCCCGCCCCGCGAACGGTTGGACGGCCGCCGAATCCGCTCCCACGAACAGCGCGAAGATGTCGTTGTAGAGCCCACTACGGATAATGTCCGTGTACGAGCGCCGGGCGGATATGAGCACCGCTCCCCGGCCGGCAAGCGGGATCTCGACCGACGCATTCGCACTCAGCAGGTTCCCGCCAATCCCGACTCGCGGTTGATTCACGTCTCCCGTCTTGCCGGTCAGTTCCACCACGCTCGCTACACGGCCGCCGTACCGGGCCGGAAACGCGCTCTTGTAGACCTGCACGTCCTTGATCGCTTCGGCGTTGAACGCGCTGAAGAACCCGAAGAAATGATCGACGTGATAGACCGTCATGCCGTCGAGGAGCACGAGGTTCTGGTCCGGAGTACCACCGCGCACGAACAACCCGGACGAGCTTTCATTCGTCCCGCTGATTCCGGGCAGGAGTTGGAGGGCGCGGAAGATGTCCGCCTCCCCGATGTTCGGCAGGACCGCTAGATCGCGCGGCGACACGGTGACTCGACTCACTCCGTCCGCGACGTCTATCATGCGATAGCTCTCGGCGACGACCGAGACGGCTTCCAGCTCCACCGGCAAGCGGCGCATGTCAATCTGGAGGAACCCGAGACCTGCGCCGGCGGCGAAGGTCGTGTCGAACGGCTCGTAACCGAGGTACCGCACGCGGAGCGTGAGGAGCGTGTCCGGCAACCCCACCAGCGCGAAGTATCCGTCGGTGTTGCTCGTCGTGTGGAACCGCGTTCCTTTGACCATGACCGCGGCATAGGGCAGCGTCTCGCCGCTCACGGCGTCCCGCACGACTCCCTGGATTGTTTCCTTGCTCTGAGCCCACGCGTTGGGACCAGCCAGCATGGCGAGCGCTAGCACCAACCTGGTTCTCGTCATCGAGATCGAGCCTCCGGCATTCGGACTGACAAGTAGACAGCCCGCAGGCCACCGGCGTTAGTTGCGCCGCGGCCCGCCCGCCTGTAGGGTGGTCGCATGCCGGACACTCGGGAGACCTTCGCGTCGCGGTTCGGGGTTCTCGCCACGATGATCGGGGTGGCGGTGGGGTTGGGGAACGTGTGGCGGTTCCCATATATGGTGGGACAGTTCGGCGGCGCCATCTTCGTAGGATTCTACGTGCTGGTGGTGGCCGTCGTCGGCATCCCGGCGCTCGCCGCCGAATGGACCCTCGGCCGCCACACACGGCGCGGCACCGTCGGTGCCTTTGCCAAGGCCGGGTTGCCGTTCGGCAAACCTATCGGCTGGTTCTTCTTCGCGGTGGTGATGGCGGCGACGGCCTACTACACCGCCGTGATCGGGTGGGTCGTCTTCCACGCGCTGGGAAGCGCGGCGGCCCTGCTGGACGTGCCGTTCGATGCCGCCGCTATCCTCCCACCCAGCGACGGGTTCGCCGGCCGATCGTTTCTGCTCCAGGCGATCTTCACGGGGTTGGTCCTCGTCGCGTGTGTCGTCGTGCTGCTGCGCGGCCTTCGCTCCGGGATCGAGGCGACGAGCAAATTCATCACGCCCGCGCTCTTCGCGGTGCTGATCGTGCTGATCGTTCGGGCGCTCACCCTGCCGGGGGCCGGCGAAGGGGTGCGCTGGTATCTTTTCAATGTGAAGGCCGGCAGTTTCGGGCCGGCGGTCGCGCTGGCGGCCATGGGGCAGGCGGTTTTCTCGCTCGCCTTGGGCGGCACGTTCATGGTCGTCTATGGCTCGTATCTCGGGGAGCGGGAGAACCTGCGGCTCAACGCCACGTTGACCGCGATCGGCGATACGGCCGCGGGCCTGCTGGCCGGTCTCGCGATCATCCCAGCCGTCTTCGCCCTCGGCGGGCAACCCGGGTCAGGTCCGCGGCTGATCTTCGAGACGCTCCCCGCCGTGTTCGACAGGATGCCGGCGGGAGCGCTCTTCGGTTTCCTCTTTTTCGCCAGCCTGGCCGGCGTCGCCTATCTCTCGGCGGTCGCCGCGCTGGAGGTACTGGTCGCCGGCCTCACCGACAACACACGCCTGAGCCGGCGCCGCGCGGTATGGCTCACCGCGGGCGCGGTGTTCCTCTTTTCCCTGCCACCCACCGTGAACCTCCGCGTCTTCGTGCCCTGGGACCTGACTTTCGGATCGGGCATGCAAACGCTCGGGGCGCTCGTCGCCGTTGTGACCGTAGGCTGGGCGCTCGCCCGCGCCGACGCGATCCGCGAGCTGGGCGAGAGACGACTCTATCTCTGGATCCGCTACGTCATTCCGTGGGCCATCATCTCAGTCGGTGTCTGGTGGGTGGTGACGGAGCTGTCATCCTGAGCGCCAGCGTTGTCATGCCGAGGTCCCGCTCAGGCTGACGAATGTGTGCTATCCATGTAGTCTTCCAGCGGCTGAGTCTGCCTACCAACCTGACAGGAGTGAGATCCGTGAAACCAGCGCTCGCATGGGCGTGCATGTTGCTATGCCTGACGGCCATCGCCGCAACACCGGCGACCGCACAACATACCCTCGTTTTGCAGAACGGCGATCGTCTCAGCGGTACCTTGACCGGGATCGACGGCGGCGTTTGGGTCTTCAAGCACGCCGCCGGCCAGCTCAAGATCGCCACCGGTCAGGTGACGAGCTTCACCACGGCCAATCCGATCGGCATACGGCTCGCTGACGGGACCATCGTCGCGGCGCGGGTGAGCACCAGCGATGGCCGCCTACAGCTCGCCGCGGACGACGGCTCGACCCGAACGGTAACCCCCGCGGATCTGGCCGCCGTGGGCGACCCGGCCAATCTCGCAGCGCTCGTGCCGGTCCGCATCGGTTACTTCACGCCGATCAGAAGCTTCTGGGGCGCGACCGCCAATCTGGGATTCTCGAACAAGAGCGGGAACAGCCGCAACCGCAGCCTCGCCGCCACGGTCGAGGTGGGACGCTGGAGTCCCAGGGATCGTGTTACGCTCAAGCTGGGGATCGCCCGTGAGGAGTCCGATCCCGGTAGCGGCGATCTCGAGACGACGGTCGGGAAGTATTACGGCTCCGCCCGCGTGGACGTCTTCTTGAGAAGGCGCCTGTTCGTGTTCGGCACCACCGCACAGGAACGGGACGAGTTTCAGGACATCGACCTGCGATCCAACTACACTGCCGGTATCGGTGTCCAGATCCTCTCGAGCGACATGGTCGACCTGCGCTTCTACGCCTCGGGCGGCCTACGACGCGAGGCGTTCACCTTCGACAGCACCAGTTCCACCGGGATCGTAGCGGCCGGCGCGGCATTCAAGCACTCACTGGGACCGGCGGTGTTCGCGTGGACGGTCGACTGGGCACCTTCGATCAACGATTTCGCCGATTATCGACTCGTCTCGGACGCGAGTGTCACGACCACGATGTTCCACGGCCTCGGTTTTCGCATCGCCTCCCGGAACGAGATCAACAACCGCCCGCCGCGACCGGAGATCGAGAAACACGACATGCTGCTCACCGCCACGCTGACCTACTCGATCGGCCGCTAGACCGGCCGGCCGGGTGCCATGCCCGGATGGCACCCCGACTGTCCCCGAAAGTGGACGGAACGGCGCCCGCCGCGATACCGTAACAGCCCGTGCGGTAAGAGGTTAGCCTTTGGCATACATATCGCCATACTGCACTGCGGAAGCCGCACGTTGCGACGACGACGTTTACAGGTGTATGTAAGGATGGATGCGGCGTCCGGTGCCCGCGTCGGTGTTGACCGGCGCGTGGCGCGGCCTCATGCCCGGGAGGTCCCAATGCTGAAGGCCATCATCTTTTCCGTACTGTTGCCCGCGACGAGCCTGAATGTCGCCGCGACAACGGCGACGCCCACCACCAATCCGGATCTCAAGGTCTGGCTCAACAAGAGCCGGCACATCGAACGAGGGGACCGGATCCGCACCTATGTGCGGGCCCTCGAGGATGGGTATCTCGTGGTGCTTCACCAGGATCCGGAAGGACGCGTGCGGATGTTGTTCCCGCTCGATCCGGGGGATGACGGCTTCGTCCGCGGCGCGCGGGACTATGAGATTCGCGGTCGGGGAGACCGGCACGCATTCACCGTGTACGAGACGTCCGGTGAGGGTGCCGTGTACGCAGCTTTCTCACGCGATCCGTTCCGCTTCGACGAGTTCGTACTGGGCGATCACTGGGACTATGGGCTGGCCGAGTGGTACGTCGAGGAGGACGCCGAGGCCGAGTTGACAGCACTCGTGCAGCGAATGGTCGGGAACGGCCGGTTCGACTACGACCTGGTGCGGTACGACGTCGGACGTGACATCGCGTACTACGGACACGGCTACCGGCCCTCGATCTACGAGCCCTACTACAGCGGGCACTATTGGAGCGGTTACAGCGCGTTCAGCATCCATTTCGGGTTTGGGTCGTTCTACTCGTACCGCCCCTACTACTGGCGCATCGGTTACGGCTACTACGACCCGTACTGGTATGATCCTTTCTTCTACGGCGACGCCTACGGATACCGCGGGTACTACGCGGGGTATCGTCCGATCTATCGTGCGTACCCTCGCACCGGGGTGGTGACACGCCCTCGGGCATACGGCGTGCGGCGTTACACGTTCAAGTCTTCCGCAGATCGTTGGGGAATCCGGCCGCGCACCGTGGAGCCACGGCGCAGGAGCTACGCGTCCGGCGGGGGCACCACGCGCCGCGCGGTGACCTCTTCACGGGTCAGACCGACCAGCCCGGCATCGGTCCACGGTCGACGCGTGAGCCGCACGCGCAGCTCTGCGACGCCGGCCGATCGGACGACTCCCTCACGTCGGGCCGCGCCGGCTAACGGCACTCAGCGCGACCGTCACCTCGTGCCCACGCGGCGTAGCAGGACGGCGGTTGGGGCCCGGCCGCGTCGCGAGGCGCAGCCCGAACGCCGCTCGACATCAGCCAATGGGGTGAGGCGTGCATCGCCGGCCGCTCGCGAGACGCCGCGCGGCCGGGACGTATCCCGACCGCACCCGGCTTCCGACCGCCGGGCGGCGCGTCCGGGCAGGCGTACACTACGCAACGACGCACCCAGACGCGAGGCGCGTCCCCGATCGACACCACGCAGCCGCTCCGCCCGCCCGGCGCCCCCAAGTCGTAGCGCCGCGCCGCCACGCCGGAGTGCCACCCCTGCTCGAGCGCGGCCGAGTGCGCGTCCCAGCGCCCCGAGGCGCTCAGCGTCGCCACCGCGGTCGGCGCCGCGGCGAACGTCACCGAGCCGTTCGAGCGGGCGACGTCGTAACTAGCAGGCAGTTCCACGACTGACTGCGCCGCCGTGTCCCGGATCGGAAACCGGGCACGGCGGCGTCTTGCATGGTTGCCAGCTATCGCAGGGCGTGCCTCGTCACCACGTCCCAGTAGGAACGATACCCGCCGGCGGCATTGTCGCGCGCCAGCGATTCGATCGTTTGGAGGAGCTGGGTGGAATAGTAGCCTCGCACCGCGAGCGGGTGTGGACCGAACATGCTGTGGAAGACACTGCGAATGATCACGCTGCGCGCGTCGCGCGGGAGCCGCAACACGTTTTCCGCGAACCGCGGGAACGTGCCGGCGCGAAAGAGATAGAACTCGACGTTGGATGTGTAGTAGGCCGAGACCCGTTCGCCGCGGCGTTCCAGCAACTCGGCTATCGCCCTAACGGCATGATCACCCGCCAGATCGCCCACGACGGGAATCACCAGATCCTTTTCCTGTAGCAGCTTCAGGAATCGATACCCCTCCTCGGACGCGAGGTAGCTCATCCGGCGGCCGGAGAGATCGCGCTCCAACAGCAGATCACGATACGTCGGGTAGTAGAACCGCGGTGCACGCCCCGTACTGCGGAACTGCAAGGACATCCCCTCGCTGATGAACGTACGGTGGAACCGGTCGATGGTGGCGAAATCCGCGGCGGTGAGCGGCACACCGAACGAGCGGGTCGCCGAGTCGACACGTGCCCTGGCCCGGTCCACGACCACCGGATCGACGGGGGACCGGTCAATGTAGGCAACCAGTTCCGCCACATCCACCCGATCCCAACTGGCGGGGTCGTCGGGCGGAGGCCTACCGAAGAGGAGAGCGAGATACTCGATCCGTCTCGGCGCGATCTCGAACAACGCCTTGAAGATCAGGTGCTGGAGCACGTTATCGCGCCTGATATCGATCATGAACGCGATGCTCGGCCTGATCTGCGCCATGTAGGAAAAATTCTGGTCCGGTCCGACGCCCAGGTACGCACCGCCACGCACTCCCAGCTCCCGCAGTTTCCCCATGACGTGCAGGTAGGAGGCCTCGTTCGAGATCAGGTTGTCGGTGTCGAAATAGCCGGCAGGCTCGGACAGGTCGGCAACGAGCGCCGCGAACGGCTGCTCTTGAGAGATCCGCCCCGCCGCACCACTGGTACACGTCAGGTGTGCCGGCGCGGCAAGCAGCAGGAGGAGTGTTGCGGCCGACCTCGTCATACCCACTCGTACCGCCTTCCCCACCAGCAAGTGCCGTCCGGCCTGGCGTACGGGGCGATCCGACCGCGCCCCGGCTATGACGCCGAAGCGGAGCTTTCGACCCGATGCCGCTCGACGTAGCGCCGCAGGTGCGGGACGCCACCGGCAAACGAGTACGCTTCGTAACCAGCCTGCTGCATCAATTCGGCGACGTGAGCGGACTGCACGCCGAAACCGCAGTAGAGGACATAGGTGCGCGTCTTGTCCAGCCGGCGGAAGTGTGCGGCCAGTTCCGGGGCATCGCGGCGCTCCGCGCCCGGATAGTGCCACTCGCGGTACTGCTCCACCGGCCGGCAGTCGAGCACCATGGCACCGTCGACGACATCCGTCGTGAAGAGATACGGCGCGACGAGATCCCGAGCGTCCAGACCCCGGAGGTCGAGCACCTTCCGGTCTTCGACCGCGCGATCGAGTACCGTCAGGTCCATGCGAGCTTCCTGCGCACGCGCCGCACCCGGCGTCGCGTTGGTGATGGGCCGCGCGCGTCCCAGCTGGCAGAACTCGCGGATCTGACTGCTCAGGATCGCGGTGCCGACCCGCCGCGCTCGCGCGATGATCTCGTTCTTGTCCAGCCCGAGGAGCGGCCGGAACAGTGGCAGCGGCCAGGCGTCTTCGATCGCCCGAAGGTTGAGCAACGTCTGCGACGACACCTGACCCACGGACTCGCCCGTTACGATGGCATGTCCTTTGGTGACCCGTGCGATTGCACCGGCTGTCCGGTACATGAGTCGCTTGAGTATCAACTGCCAGTACCGTTCGTCCACGGCGCGACGCAACTCGTCGAGCGGCGCCTCATAATCGACGATGTGCAGTCTGGGACTGTCACCGAAGCTCCACGTATCGGCCAGCACCTTCGCCACCGCGACGACCGACCGTTCGTAGGCTTCGCCCGCCAGATTGCAGAACACGTAGTCGAGCGCGATCCCGCGCCGGAGCATCATCCACGCGGCGACCGGCGAGTCGTACCCGCCGGACAACAGTGCCACCGCACGGCCTTCTACCCCCAGCGGCAACCCACCCGGTCCCGGCGTTCGGTTGGCGAAGAGGAACGCCTCGCCATCGCGCACCTCCACGTACACCGTGACGTCGGGCTGATCCAGGTTGACGTGGCCATAGCGGTCGAGCGCTGCGCCCAACTGCACCTCGATATCACGCGACCTGAACGGATAGCTATTGCCGTCACGCCGCGCGCGCACGGCAAACGCTCGCCCGTGTACGCGTTCCCCGAACACGGTATCACCCACCCGCACGATCTCCGATAGCTCCGCGGGAGCGCGCGCCTCGATCTCGAGCAGTGAGTGCACGCCGAACACCGCCGCCATACGATCGCGCGCCGCCACTTCCGGGACGTCGACGAACAACCGTCCCCAACGATCGTCGATCTGGCTCGCATATCCGGCCGACTGCAGCGCGTCCCGCATGTTACGCACCAGTCGGGCCTGGAATCGCTGCCGCGTCCGGGTGCTCTTGATGGTGATATCGGGCGATATCCCAACGAGGAACTGGACCATGAGTTGAAGCTATGGGCCGGGGAGGTCGAATCCAAGGCCGCAGGTTAACTTGAGGAACGGAGGACGTGTTGTTTCAACCTGTCTACTTGTCGCTCCCTCGGGGAACCCTGGCCGCGCGCGCGGAGCGGGCCGTCGCCAGCCTCGAAGACTGCCGCGCATGTCCTCGAGACTGCCGCGTCAACCGGCTCGAGAACAAGTGGTCCGCCTGCAAGACCGGCCGCTACGCGCTCGTGTCCAGCTACTTCGCCCACTTCGGCGAGGAGGACTGCCTGCGCGGATGGAGAGGATCGGGGACCATCTTCTTCTCGCACTGCAACCTGCGATGCGTGTTCTGCCAGAACTACGACATCAGCCAGGCGATCCGCGCGCGTGCCGCTCCCCATGGCGTTCCGCCCGAAGCGATTGCCGCGATGATGATGGATCTCCAGCAACAGGGCTGCCACAACATCAACTTCGTGACTCCGGAGCACGTCGTGCCCCAGGTGCTCGAGGCGGTAGCGGTCGCTGTCGATCTGGGCCTGCAACTACCGATCGTCTACAACACCAGCGCATACGATTCGCTCGAGAGCATCCGGTTGATGGACGGCATCGTCGATATCTACATGCCGGACTTCAAGTACTGGTCGGCGGAGCGAAGTGAGCGGTACCTGAAGGCGCGGGACTATCCCGATGCGGCGCGCGCCGCCATCCGCGACATGCACCGGCAGGTCGGCCCCCTGGTGTTGAGCGCGGACGGTATCGCCACAGGCGGCCTCCTCATCCGGCACCTCGTGATGCCCGGCGCGCTCGACGAGACCCGTGCGATTCTCACCTGGATAGCGGAGACGCTTGGACCCGCCACGTACGTGAACCTGATGGATCAGTATCGTCCTGCGGGAAAGGTGAACGGAGATCGCTATCCGGAGATCGACCGGCCACTCACGAGTCCGGAGTTCGCCGAGGCCCAGGCGATCGCCCGGGAATTGGGGCTGCGGCGGTTGGACAGGCGCCGGGCCCACCCGCGCCCGGAAGTTCGCCGCCGTTTCGGCTGACCTTCGCGCCCGCGCATGCGGTCTTTCCCCCGACCCATCGTCGTCGTGAGCCAGTGCCTGGAACTCGCTGCCTGCAGGTATGACGGGCGCACGATGCGCGCGCCGATCGTAGTGCAACTCGCCCCATACGTGGATCTCCGGCCGATCTGCCCCGCCTCCGTCGGTTTGCGCGTCCAGCACCGCCGCTTTCCACGTCAGGATTCTCCCAGCGCCACCGCAACCACATTCCGCGTTCTGGCCCGGTTGTCCAGATTGAACACCACGACCTGCTGCCATGTGCCGAGCGCCAGACTTCCGTCCACTACCGGTACGGCGTAGCTCGTCTTCATGAGCGCCGAGCGCAGGTGTGAGAAGCCGTTGCCGTCGCCCCAGCGCGCGTTGTGTTCATAGTGAGCATCGGTCGGAGCAATCCGATCGAGCGCATCCCGCAGATCCGCGAGGGCGCCCGACTCGTACTCGATCGTCGTGATCGCGCCGGTCGAGCCGACCAGTTGAACCACGACGAGGCCGTTGCGAATGCCGGATGCGACGATCAGTTCACGCAGCTCGGGCGTGATATCGTGGTGACCATACTCCTCCCGGAGCTGAAAGGACCACGACCGTGTCGTGACGTGCTGGTCCATCGCGACCCTCCCGTGCTTGCAAGTTGACCTCAACCTCCGGCATCTTAGTGTGTTACGCGGGCGGAGCAAGCTCTCACCAAGGAAATCGATGAAAGTCGACGGGCAACATTATCGGTCGGTCACGCTGGCTGACGACGGGTGGGCGGTGGAGATCGTCGATCAGACGCGTCTCCCTCACGAGTTCAGGCGTGTCCGGCTCGAGTCACTGGACGACGCGGCCCGCGCCATTAGCGACATGCAGGTCCGCGGCGCACCGCTGATCGGTGCGATGGCGGCATACGGTCTCTCCTTGGCACTCCGCCACGATCCCTCGGACGCCGCGCTCAAAGAGGCAGCCAAAAAGCTGCGCGCCACCCGCCCAACCGGGGTGAACCTGCACAAGGTCATCGACGCCATGGCGCGGCAGCTCCGCTGTTTGCCGGCACCTGAGCGAGCCCGCGCCGCCTATGCGTGCGCGGCGGGGATCTGCGAGGAGGACATCGCGATCAACCGCGCGATTGGAGAACATGGGTCACATCTAATTGAGAAGATCTGGGAGAAGGGTGGACGGCGGAAACCTGTCGAGATCCTCACCCACTGCAACGCGGGCTGGCTGGCCACGGTCGACTGGGGCACCGCGCTCGCTCCGGTCTACGTCGCGCACGCAGCCGGCATTCCTATCCACGTGTGGGTCGGCGAGACCCGCCCGCGCAACCAGGGTGCTGCGCTCACCGCGTGGGAACTGGGTCACGAAGGCGTGCCGCACACCGTGATCGCCGACAACGCAGGCGGTCACCTCATGCAACGCGGTCGCGTGGACCTCTGTCTCACGGGAACCGATCGCACGACCGCGTGCGGCGACGTGTGTAACAAGATCGGTACCTACCTCAAGGCGCTAGCCGCCCACGACAACGGCGTGCCGTTCTACGTGGCGGTTCCCGGCCCTTCGATCGATTGGTCCACCACGGATTCCCGTGAGATCCCGATCGAGGAGCGTGATGGGCGGGAGGTGGCGGAGATCAGGGGACGTGCGGCCGACGGATCGATCCAGAGCGTTCGTCTGGTCCCGGAGGGAAGCCCGGTCGCGAACTTCGCGTTCGACATCACCCCGGCGCGTCTCGTTACGAGATTGATCACCGAGCGGGGGCTCTGCCCTGCCGGCCGGGATGGGTTGGCGGCGTTGTATCCCGAGTTGGCGGGAAGAGTGACAAGCGTGAGAAAAGTGAAAAGTGAAAACAGTGAAAAATGAGGTAATCGTGCAAGCGAGAGGCGGGTGGGGGAGGGAGCGTGTCTAGTGTACTGTCCGGTCGGTGAGGAACGCCAAGCGGGCTGAAAACTCCGCTTGTGAGAGGTTGGGCAGGTCACCGGAAATCGACGAGAGTAGTTCCGTCAGGGCCGGGCTGGCGAACGAGTAGCCCCGTCTATGCTCCGCCCCCGACGCACGCCGCGATCGCTGGAGTCGCAACCGCATGCCCTCGAGGCGCCGGTCGAACGTTGCCTCGTTGAACCGGTCTTCGCAGTTCTCCACCAGCGCCGCCATGTTACTTGCCGCCCGCGGCTCCATGTGTCCCAGTCCCGAGAAATCCACGGCGTTCTGGAGCACCGTAATCCTCGTGGGGCGCGTCCCGGACGAGACATAGATGTCGAGGAACGGCACCGCTCCTTCGCCGTCGCCGGCCTCCGATTCGACTCCCGCCCCCACTTCCATGATCCGATCGCGCAAGCTCATGAATCCGCTCGTCCGCCGTCTCGCACCGGCGGTCCGGAGGTCCGGGCCGGTTTCGCGAGGCTTGCAGTAGATAGCAACGATCGGCAGGTCGTATGCGATGGTCAGGCTCGACCCGTCCAAGTGCGCCACGAAGCCTGTCTCCGTGAAGGAAAACGACCGCACCCGCACCCGGCGCGGCACGCTCAACAGGTCACCCGACGTCATTACCGTGACCTTGCAGCCGAGTGCCTGGAGTACTTCCCCGGTCTGCCTTACCCTCCCCGCGTCCGTGTCGGCAAACCATATCTCAGGTACGCCGTATCCCACCTTGCCATGGAATTCCTGGGGCGTGAGGCCCAGATGCCGCGCCACTTCGGCGGCGTTCACGCCGTTCTGCGGGGGGTTCGAAACAACCAGCGTATGGTTGACCATGTTGGTCAAGTTATGAAAGAACGGTTCATATGTCCACATTCGCGCCGAACATGAACGACACTTCAAGCGCAACTCAGGACAGGCTTATGGCTCCACTTGCACCATCAGGGCGGTATACAACCTTGGCAGACGCGATGAGAACTCATTTTTTCGTGTTGGCTTTGGCGCTGAGCGGCGTGGGAGCCGCTACGGCAGTCGCCCAAGAGGTCGAGATCGGCGGGCAGATCCGGCCTCGCGCGGAGTTTCGCGATCCCGTCGGCGCCGGGGGCGACGGGTTTGTGTCCATGCGGGTGCGGGCCCAGATCTCGGCGAAGTTGGATCGGCACGTCGGGGTGTTCATTCAGGTTCAGGACGTGCGGTTGTGGGGCGAGGAGACGTCTACGCTGGCCGATTTCAACGCCGACAACTTCGACCTCCACCAGGGATACCTCGAGGTCCGGAGCGAGGGCAACACCTGGGTCGGCGCACGGGTCGGACGGCAGGAGGTCGATTTTGGCGGCCAGCGACTGGTCGGGGCTGTGGACTGGGCCCAGCAGGGCCGCGCCTTCGACGGGCTCCGCGCCTCAACGCACGGATCCTGGGGCTCGGTCGATCTGATCGGTTTCAAGGTGGCGGAGGCAACGTCCGCCAACATCGCCGTCGATGCCGAGTTCTTCGGTGCGTACGCGCAAATAGCGAACATCGGCGGCGGCGCGCTGGATCTCTACGCCCTCGTCAACCATACCGCCGAGAATCCGGCGGGTAGCGCGGAAACGGAACAGTACACGCTTGGGGCCCGCCTTGCGGGACGGCTTTCCGGGGTAGCGTATAGGGTCGAGGGCAGTTACCAGACTGGGCACCGCGTCGGTGTGGATGTCGAAGCTTTCATGTTCGGCGCCCGCGTGGGGGCCTCGATTGCCGGAGTCGGGAGCCTGACCCTGTGGTACGACCACCTCTCCGGGGACGACGACCCCACCGACAACATGGTCAAGGTCTTCGACACCCTGTTCGCGACCAACCACAAGTACTACGGCTTCGCGGATCTCTTCCTCAACATCCCCGTGCATACGGGCGGTTTGGGGCTGCAAGACGCGGCGGTGAAGGGTTCCGTCACGCCGCATGACGATCTCACGTTCAATCTCGACGTCCACACGTTCCGGCTCACGAAAAAGGGCGGGCTGGGATCCCAGCATCTCGGCGAGGAGATCGACTTCACCGGCAATTACCGGTTCAGCCCCAACCTCACCGTCACGGCCGGGGTGTCCCAGGTCCTGAGCGGGGACGCGTTCGCAGCTCTCGACCGGCTCAGTGAGGACATGACCTTCGCATACCTGATGCTGAACGCTACTTTCTAGCCGCGACGCCGAAGGTCAGAAGGGGTGCTTATGGGTAGAGTCGATCCCGAATCCAGACACCACCTTCTCTCACGTAACGCAGCCGGTCGTGCAGCCGGTTGAGGCGGCCCTGCCAGAACTCGATCAGGAACGGCTCGACGCGGTACCCGCCCCAGAACGGCGGCAGCGGGATCTCGCCGCCTTTGTACTTGGCTTCGCACTCGCGGAACCGTGTCTCGAGCACCGCACGATCCTCGAGGACGGCGCTCTGTTCCGACGCCCACGCGCCGATTCGACTGCCCCAGGGTCGCGTGGGGAAGTAGGCGGCGGATTCCTCGGTGCTGACTCGCTCGGCGGTCCCCTCGATACGCACCTGACGCTGGAGCACGCCCCAATGGAACAGGAGCGCGACCTGCGGGTTTCGCTCCAGTTCGTCGGCCTTGCGGCTCCCGTAGTTGGTGTAGAACACGAATCCGCGCTGGTCGACGCCCTTGAGGAGCATGATCCGCGCAGACGGCACGCCGTGCTCGGTGGCGGTCGCGACGCTCATCGCCTCGGGTAGAAAGATATTCGCGCGCTTCGCCGCCTCGAACCATTCGATGAACAGCGCGATGGGATCGCCGCCGGCTTCGTCCTCCGACAGCCCTCCGATCACGCCTTTCCCGAGAACGAAAAGGGAGCGTATTCCGGCCCAGATGGACATGGATGTGGCCTTTCCTACCTCCGTGCTTGCTCTCCCCTACCTACCGTTGCCGTCCGGCGATCAGCTCGTCGACCAAACGGGCCGCGCCGTAGATGTCCTCCAGTGCCTCGATCATCCCACGGGCGTCTACCGAGACTGCGCGGTTGCTCTTCGGCAGGTAGATGTAGTCCCCGGAGAGGCTTTCGATGTTGCCGTCGAAGGCCACCCCGACCAGCTCGAGATCGACGTTGATCACAGGTGATCCTGAGTTCCCACCGACGATGTCGGCAGTGGAGACGAAGTTGAGCGGCGTCGAGAGGTCGAATGACGCCGGTGGATTCAGCCACCGCTGGGGCAGATCCCATTCCGTTCCGGTGCCGTACGAGTAGTAATGGTCGTACAGTCCGTAGAACGTCGTGTACGCCGGGGCGACCGTGCCGTTGTAATCGTAGGGCTTAACGACGCCGTCGGCCATTCGCAGCGAGAAGGTCGCGTCGGGCGGCTCCGCCGTACCGTACACCTCGAACCACGCCCGGCCGACAGCCAACGCGATCTCCTGCTCGTCCGCGAGCAGCGCCCCAAACGCCTGCTGATAGTCGTCGAACCGCCCGGTCAATGCCGCCATCATGCGCACCGCGGGATCTCGTCCGGTCAGGGTTCCCTCGTCCAGCGCCCTCGTACAGCTGGTGGAATCGCTCAGGATCGACCGCTCGAGGATGAGCCGCGCCGCGGCTTCCGGTGTCCTCCCCTCGAGAACGGCCTGCACGACCCGGCTCGTGTCACCCAGGTAGTGCACCAGGTCACGCAGGCGGGCGGTGAGGAGCCGGACCTGAAGGGCGGCCGGTTGCGCGCCCACCGCGCGCACCCCGTCGGCGAGCTGCGAGACCCGGCTGGTCGGGGCGCCAGCCGCCTGGGCGGCGAGATACCGGCTGGCCAGATATGCGCGCCGCGCCACCGCTGAGGCGAACCCGCCGCTGGTGAGCGCCAGGAACGCACCGTATTCGCGATGCAGCGCCGCTTTACGCGCCTGGACTTCCGCCATCCGGTCCCACAGATCCCGGTACAACTCGCCCACGCGTGGGTTCTGCTCCACCGCAGTGCGGAACTTCCGCTCGGTATCCGCCCGCCGGACCATGACGATAGGATCGTTGAGCGCGGCGTAGCGTCCGGTATAGAGCTTCTGCGCGTTCATGAGCCCGAAGATCCGGTTACGCGTTCCCAGCTGTTCGGCCTCCTCGGGAAATTCCCCGGAGTAGGCCTCCAACGCCTCGATGCGGCTGGTGAAGAGATCGAGGATCGCCTTCTCGCTGACGTCGCGACGGAACTCGAGCTGCGCCACCGTCTCGAGCCGGGCGGTCGAGCCGGGATTGCCAATCACAAAAACCGCGTCGCCTTCTTCGACGCCGTCCGCCGTCCACGGGAAGTAGAACTCGGGCTCGTACGGCTCGCCGTCGACATACACACGGAAAAACGTCATGTCGAGCGCGTAGCGCGGGTAGGTAAAGTTGTCCGAATCGCCGCCGAAGTACCCGAGCTGGAGTTCCGGGGCGAACACCAGCCGAATATCGCTGAACCGGTGGAAGACGTACGCCTTGGTCACGGCACCGTTCCACAGCTCCACGATCTCCACCTCGATCCCGCCGTCCGCTCCGCCGTACTCGGCGGCGATCCGCCGGCTGACCGCTTCGCTCACCTGGCTGCGCCGTCCCGCAGGCACTCCAGCGAACTCGTCGCTCACGTCCACGACGGTGATCAACTGGTCCACGTAGAGGTCCGCAACCGGCCGCTCATCGACCAGCGTCTCCGCGAGGAATCCCTCGTCCACGAGCCGTTCGCCCGGCCGCGTAACGTCAAAGACGCTGCCGCGGCCGCAGTGATGGTTCGTGAGAACCAGCCCGCGGGCCGATACGAAGGACGCGGTACACCCGGGGAGGCGGAGGGCCGCGAGACGGGCATGCTCGAACCAGGCCGAATCGGGCCGAAAATCGTACGCCTCCCGGAAGTACTCCATCGGCGGATACTCGAACGTCCACATCTTGCCGTTGTCGAAGCGACCAGCGCGGAGCGCGTCCGCCGCCACCAACGGCGTGGCGACTACGGTATCGACGACGAAGACCGTATCGACCGCCGCCCGCGCGGGGGCGGGCGCCGGCCCGGCGCCCGCCCCCGCGCCAGCGCATCCGGCAACGGTCGCAGCGACTATCGTGGTGAAGAGGGACTGGACGGCTGTACGCATGGTGATCTCCCGCGCGTTTGCAGGGCTCGTGTTGAGTAATGTCCGGTTCGCGTGCGGCCAGATGCGTCGCACTATCGCCGGGGCAACGTGAAGATCTAGTGAAGGTCACGTGTCGGCAAGCTGGCCGTCGGACGGCCGCGACGATACCTTCCGGCGCACCCTGACACAGATTCCGTATGCTCTGCTGCAAGGAGATTCCACACGCTGCGACGCATCCTCGTGACCGGCGCCCTAGGGCAGATCGGATCGGAGCTTGTCCCCGCACTCCGCGAGCGCAACGGAACGGACGACGTCGTGGCATCCGACATTCGGAGGCCGCACGCGAGTACACCCGGCGTACAGGGCCCCTTCGAGTTCGTCGACTGCACCAACACCCGACAGCTCCAGGAGGTCGTACGGCGCTACAACATCGATACCATCTACCATCTGGCGGCCATCCTCTCAGCGGTCGCCGAGGAGAAACCGCTCGTCGCGTGGCAGGTGAACATGGGCGGGCTCTACAATGTGCTGGAGGTCGCACGCACCAACCGTTGCGCGCTCTTCGTGCCCAGCTCGATCGGGGCGTTTGGGCCGACGACACCTGCGGACCACACGCCACAGGACACCGTGCAGCACCCGACGACGATGTACGGCATCACCAAGACCGCCGGCGAGTTGCTGTGCAACTACTATTACGTGCGGTTCGGTGTGGACACACGCGGGGTTCGCTACCCCGGGTTGATCTCCCACATTACGCCACCGGCCGGCGGCACCACCGACTACGCGGTGGAGATCTTCTACGAAGCCATCAGGCACCGGCCTTACACGTCATTCCTCGCTGCGGACACAAGGCTGGACATGATGTACATGCCGGACGCGATCAAGGCCGCGATCGACGTCATGGAAGCCGACGCCGCGCGCCTGATTCACCGCAACGCGTTCAACGTAACCGCGATGAACTTCACGCCGACCGAGGTCGCGGAGGCGATTCGCCGGCGCATACCGGATTTCGTCATCCGCTATCAGATAGATCCGGTACGCCAAGCGATCGCGGACTCGTGGCCCAACTCGATCGACGATAGCGCCGCGCGCGAGGAGTGGGGCTGGGATCCTTCCTACGATCTGGAAACCACGACCGACGACATGCTGAAGCACCTGGAGGAGAAGCTCGCCAACGATGAGGAGTGAAACGAGCGTAACCGACTACAATTCTTCGTCTGGCTCGTCCGGATCGATCGCCTCGTGGAACCACGACGTGCGGGGATCGACCTCGAGAATCCGTACCGTGATGTGCGGATTGATGAGTTCCGCCGGTATGACCCAGATCCGCGCGTCCCAGAACAGCTCTTCGACTTCGAACGCTTGCAACGACTCTTCCGAGAGGCTGATGCGCACTTCCAACACGGCGTCACCATCCGGCCCCTCGTGCTCCCCGAGTGGACGGTTCGTGAGCCAGACGCCCACCATCTTCAGCGGCTCGCCGGAACGATCGTCGCGGATGTCGAATCCCCACTTCTCATCTGCGAAGCCGGACTTGGCGATCTCGCGGGCGCCCGCGATGGTCGTGCGATGGTAAAAAACGGTCTCTGACATTCTTTTGGAAAGATGGCGCGACCAGAGGCCTGTGGGAAGCGCCCCCGTTCCACTTCATCGTCCCCCTGGCGCAAGAGCGCTTCACTTTCAATACTCTATTGCTATACGGAGACGAGGGACGGCAGTGAGGCTTCATTTCCGGCAGCGATCATTCGGCATCATGCTGGCGGCCGCCGTAGCAGGCTGCGGCCCCGCCAGGTTGGCGCATCTCGACGGCCGCGCCTTCGCTCCCGTAGGTCCGTTGGTGGAGCTGGGGAACGGCTGGGTCGCGGTGGACTCGTGCTCGGTGGGCCTTCACGCCCTCGTGGAGCTGGAGATCCCGGTCGAGCAGCGCGACGAGGTCGACCGCCTGTTGCAGGAGATCGGGATCGCCTTGGAAGCCGGGCCGGTGTGGCGACCCCGCAGGGTGCAGGTCACGGGCCCGCTCTGCTGGCCAGCCGTTGCGGATCGCGCGCCGAATCCACGGACGGAGACCAAGGCGACTGCGCCGAGCACCGTCTGTAGGTACGTGTATATCGTCCGCGCGGAATTCGATCTTCCGCATCTGCCCAAAGACGGTGAAACCGTCACCGTCGTTCACCAGAATCGGACGGTGACCGTCCGCTGGACCCGACACTAGCCGGAATCGACGTGAAATCCCATACCATTGGCCTGCTACCGGGTGACGGAATAGGCCCGGAAGTAACGCGCGAAGGGCTCAAAGCCCTCGAAGCCGTCGCCGGGCTCGAGGGCTTCGCGTATGAGCTGATCGAGTACCCGTATAGCGGCGCGTACTACCTCGAGACCAAGGAGCTGGTCCCGAACAGCGTGATCGACGAGTGGCGCGAGTTGGATGCCGTGCTGCTCGGTGCGATCGGTCACCCCGACGTGGAGCCGGGACTGGTGGAGCGCTCGGTCATCCTGGGCCTGCGTTTCGGGCTCGACCTCTACATCAACCTTCGGCCCATCAAGCTGTATGCCGAGCATCTCTGTCCACTCAAGAACAAAGGTCCCGACGATATCGACTACGTCGTCGTGCGTGAGAACACCGAGGGGTTGTACGCCCAGATCGGCGGTCACCTGAAGAAGGGAACGCCCGACGAGGTCGCGCTGGTCAACGGCGTCTACACGTGGAAGGGATGCGAGCGTGCCTGCCGGTACGCCTTCGAGTTGGCCGAGAAGCGCGCGCGCGAACGGAATGACGGGTCGAGCGGGCGCGTGACACTGGTGGACAAGGCCAACGCCATCCGGCCGCACGACATCTGGACCCGCGCGTACGCGCAGGTGGCCCGCGATTTCCCCGACATCGAGACCGACCACGCGTACGTGGACGCGTGCTGCATGTGGATGATCAAGAATCCCGAATGGTTCGACGTGATCGTCACCACAAACCTATTCGGCGACATCATCACCGACCTCGGCGCCATGCTCCAGGGAGGAATGGGGATCGCAGCATCAGGGAACATTCATCCCGGTCAGACGTCGATGTTCGAGCCGATACACGGCTCGGCGCCGAAGTACGCTGGCAAGAACGTCGCGTGCCCGCTCGGTGCAATCGGCGCGGTATCCATGATGCTGGACTTCCTGGGCGAGACCTCCGGCGCCGCGCGGATCGAGAACGCGGTGAGCGATCTTCTGAAGAGCGGGAAGGTGCCCTCAGCCGATGCACGTAGCGGGATCGCCACGTCGGATATGGGCGACATGGTAGTGGAGCGGATTCGAGCTGAGTAGGACCTATAACGAACGCGCGTAGCTCAGGTCGCGGGGAACAGCTGGCGCCCGTCGCCGAGGCTCGGGACCGCTACCCGAGGAATCCCTGACCGTCGTCGATTAGTTCTGCGAGATGCTCCATCTGTGATGCGCCTAGCCGTCATGTGCTCTCGACCGCGTAGTCGTCGCCGTAGAACTTGGCCGTAGTGCGCGTGTGGAACGTGATAGCCTTGATCGGCTCGTACTTCGGGTTCGGCAGCCCCGGCAGCACCTCGAGGATCTCGTCCTCCCACACGTATGCCGCCATCGGGATCGATACGCGCGTCCGTCCCAGCATGGACTGATCGCGCGGCTTGCTCACCCGGTGCGTCGTCGACGGTAGGATATCGTTCGTGATCCGCTGCATGTAGTCCCCGGTGTTCAGGATGATGGAGCCCGGAGGGGCGCTCACCCTGACCCATTTGCCGTTCTGCCGGTTGAGCGCCTGAAGGCCCTCCACTCTCGGAGCCGGAAGAATGGTGAAGAGATCGATGTCCTCGTGCCCGAGGAGGCGGCCCGCCCCGGAGGCGTCGTCCTCCGCGCTGATGGGCGGATAGTAGTTCAGCCGAAAGCCGAAGTTGGTGCCCGTGAGTCTCTCGTCATAGTGATGCGGGTCGATGCCGAGGTATCGGAAGATGCTCTGCGTGATCGGGATGATCAGCTTCTCGTGCTCGAGCACGATGCTCCGAAAGAACGGCTCGAATTCGGGTAAGGGCCAGAAATCATCGACCCGGTATGACGCATCCCGCCCGTCGGTCAGATCGAACGCCCGCCGGCAGAACACCCATCCTTCGACCAGATCGGGATGTATGTCGCTGGTTTCCTTGACGGGGAAATAGCCCTCGTTCACCGACCCGAACCGCGCGGCACGATAGCGCATCTTCTCGTCGAGCGTAGCTCGGGTGAAGAACTCGATGACTTTCTCCTCAGCGGCATCGTGAAGCGATGTGTCCACACCGTGGTTCACGAGGATCGCGAACCCAATCTCCTGCATCGCCGTGCCCAGCTCCTGCGCGAATCGCTCCCTACCGGCATCCCCGCCCTCCAGAAACTGGCTCATGTCGCAAGTGCGGATCTGGAATTCCTCGTCGAACTCGTCCTCGTCCGCCTGCTCCGCGAGGTGATAGGTATGAGGACGCTCCACCTGGTCGTACTTCAGGAACTCCTCGTTGACGGCGCCGACGCCGTGTTCCTTCTTGTGCGTCATACTGTCCTCACGGGGTGAAGGGCGGGAAAGCCTCCCCTTACAACACGAGGCGGATAGAATACGTTCCGGACCTGGTTCGAGCCAGTGCCCCGGTATTCCGCTCACCTTCCGAGGAACTCATGCGCCGTCATTCCATTGTCCTCTTGGCCATGTCCCTGCTAGCCCTCGCGCCACGCCTCGAGGCCCAGCAGACCGGCGACGCCGCTGCCCGGCTCCATGTTCTGTTCGACGAAGCCTGGCAGTTCGATCTGCGTGAGAGCCCGCTGTTCGCCACGTCCGTGGGCCAGCACGCCTACGATGACCAGCTGCCCTCGGTAACCGCCGCGGATCTGGACCGCCGCACACAATTCCGCCGTGCGCTGCTCGACCGACTCGGCGCGATCGACCGGGCCGCGCTCGGCGAGCAGGATCGCCCGAGCTACGACATGTTCGAGCGCGAGCTCCGCGACGCGATCGCCGATTTCGAGTTCGGGGCCCACTGGATCCCGATCACTTCCGAGACGGGGTTCCACACGGGCTTCGCGTCTCTGCCGAGATCGATGCCCTTCCGGACGGTGCGCCAGTACGAGAACTATATCGCACGGCTGCGTGCATTCCCCACATATGTGAGGCAACAGATCGGGATGATGCGCCGCGGGTTGGAGCACGGATTCACGCAGCCCCGCGTCGTACTCGGCGGCCTGGAACCCAGCATCGCGGCGCACGTGGTGGACGATCCCACAACGAGCGTCTTCTACGCGCCGTTCGAGCACTTTGCATCATCCATACCGGAGGTGGAGCGCGACCGCCTCCGAGCCGACGGACGTGCGGCGATCACGGAAGCCGTCGTGCCGGGCTACAGCGCGTTGCAGGAGTTCATGCGTGACGAGTACATCCCAAACGCCCGCGAGACGGTCGGCATCTCGGAGGTCCCGCACGGTCGGGCGTACTACGAACACCTGGTGCGTCACTTCACGACGGTGGACATAACGCCGGAACAGGTTCACGCACTCGGGCTCGACGAGGTGCGACGGATCCGCGCGGAGATGGAGGCGATCATCGAGGGGCTGGGATTCGACGGCAGCTTTGCTGAGTTCCTCGAGTTCCTGCGCACCGATCCTCGGTTCTACGCGGAAACACCCGAGGAACTGCTCAAGGAAGCATCGTTCATCGCGAAACGGATGGACGCACGGCTCCCATCACTCTTCGGCAGGCTCCCGCGCCTCACCTACGGCGTGGCGCCGGTACCCGATCATCTGGCGCCGAACTATACCGGTGGGCGCTATGTCGGCGCTCCCGCCGGAAGCAGCGAGCCGGGCTACTACTGGGTCAACACCCACGGACTGGAAAACCGGCCGCTCTACACCCTGCCGGCACTCACGCTGCACGAGGCGGTACCCGGCCACCATCTCCAGATCGCTCTCGCGAACGAGATCGAGGATCTGCCCGACTTCCGCCGGTACGGCTACGTCAACGCCTTTGGCGAGGGGTGGGGCCTGTACTCCGAATGGCTCGGCATCGAAGCGGGAATTTACCGTACGCCTTACGAGCAGTTTGGGCGACTCACCTACGAGATGTGGCGCGCGTGCCGTCTGGTGGTGGACACCGGTATCCACGCGATGGGCTGGACCCGCCGGCAGGCGCTGGATTACCTGGCGTCCAATACCGCTCTGTCACTGCACGAAGTGCGAACCGAGATCGATCGCTACATATCGTGGCCGGGCCAGGCGCTAGCCTACAAGATGGGCGAACTCAAGATCCGCGAGCTGCGCTCGCTCGCCGAGCAACGGCTCGGCACACGATTCGACGTGCGGGAGTTCCATGACGTAGTGCTCCAGAACGGCACGGTACCGCTCACCGTCCTGGAGGATCAGGTAAGGGCGTACATCGAGCGCCTGCTCTCAGACCGCTAACCGACCGCGATCCTTTCACTTTTCATTTTTCACATTTCACTGCTAGCTGTTCACCTCTCACCTCCCCGGTCCCGCTTCTCGCCTCTTATGGGCGGCTTCGGCTTTACCCGCGGGTCCCGCGGCTTGGGACTCTCTACCTCGAACTCCGTTTCGGCCGGGTGGTCACCGGCGGTGATACGGATGATGTACTCGCCCGGCGTCACGTAGAGCGGCCGCCCGAGCCTCGCGGCGTCCGCCCACGGCGTCTCGGACGAGTCCGGCTCGCCTTCCTCTTCGTCGCGGTCCGCCCGCTCGGCGGCGAGCGCCAGTTGCTCATCGAGCAGCAGATCCCAGCGCAGGTTATTGACGCCGGCGGTAACGTCCATCTCTCCGCGACGCAACGGCCGCTGGTGCGAATCCAGCACGCTCCATTCCACGCGGCCGCTTTCGCCCACCCAGAACGGGATGTTCCGAAACGGGGCGTCCTCCGGCCGATAGAACCATCTGGAGCGCCGGGACCGCCAGCCGCGTTGGTAGCGGATCGCCTCCAGCGGGAAGACGTGCACCGCGGAGTCCCGCACCTCGGGGGTGAGTTCCTGGACCGGAAGCACGTCAAGCACCCAGATGCTCCGCCCGTGTGTGCCCGCGACCAGCTCCCGTTCCCGCGGGTGCACCACGAGGTCGTGCACCGGCACGTTGGGCAGGTCTGCGCCCGCCGCGGTCCACGTCCGGCCCGTGTCCAGCGATACGTACACCCCACGGTCGGTCCCCACGTAGAGCACGGCCGGATTGACGGGGTCTTCCCGAATGACGTTGACCGGTTCGTCGGGCAGGCCTTCCGAGACGTCGCGCCAGTGACGGCCGAGATCGTCCGTGCGGTAGACGTAGGCCGTGATGTCGTCGTCACGGTAGCCGTTGAGGCTGACGTACGCGACGTTCTCGTCGGCGTGTGACGCCTCCACGCGGCTCACCCAGCGATCGCGCGGGAGGCCGCCCGACACCTCCGTCCACTCGTCTCCGCTTCCCCGCGTGACATGGACGTGACCGTCATCCGTTCCCACCCACAGGAGACCGAACCGTTTCGGCGACTCCGCGATGGTCGTGATCGTCGCGAACGGCACGTCGCCGCGGTTCTCGTTGTGCGTCATGTCGGGACTCAACGCGGTCCACGTTTCGCCCTGATCCATCGAGCGGTACAGCTCGTTGGAGCCGAAGTACAGCACGTCGTTGTTGTGGGTGGAGAGCAGGATCGGCGTCAACCAGTTGTACCGCAGCGGCTCCTCCAGGATGCCGTTGCGCGGCTTGATACGTTCTTGCCCGTCCGACCCGCGGCGGAAGTAGTTGCCGAACTGGAACCCCCAGTAGACCGTTTGGTTATCGCGCGGATCGATCTGGACATACATCCCGTCGCCGCCGCCGACACGCGTCCAGTTGGGGCTGATGTCGGGTCGAGACCGGCTGGAGCCCTTGAGCACACCGTTGTCCTGCAACCCGCCGTAGATGTTGTACGGGTCCGCCATGTCGACGGCGACCGTGTAGAACTGGCCTACGGCGACGGACGCCAAGCCGAGCCACGTTTCGCCGCCGTCGTAGCTCACGTCCAGGCCGCCGTCGTTCCCGAGGATGACACGATTGGGGGACTCGGGATCGATCCAGAACGCCTGATGGTCGCCGTGCACGCGGCGGCCACCGACCTGACGGAAGGTGACGCCGCCGTCCTCCGACATGAGGAGCGGCACGCCGAGGACGTAGATCCGATCCGGATCGTCCGGGGCCACGCGGATCTGGCCGAAGTAGTAGCCGTACGTGTAAACCACGTCGCGAATCGGCTCGGGGTTCGTGAGCCGCCACGTCACCCCGCCGTCGTCGGAACGCCACACCTCGATCCCGCGGATATCGGTCTCGAACAGGCTCGAGTTGGCGTTCTGCAACGCATTCATGATGTCCTGTAGCGTGATCGAGTCGCTGCGCACCGCCGCTATGAGTTGCTCGGCGTCGAGGCGCGGATCGAGATCGGTGGCGCGGAGGAAATCCTCGATCTCCTCCTCATCCTGCCGCAAGAACTCTTCCTTGGTCATGGTGCGCAGCCGCTTGGCGGAGACGGCACCGCCGCCGAGATCCCACTGGTCTTCCGGCAGGATCTCCTGATTGTCCATCGACGCATAGATCGTGGACGGATTGGACGCCGAGACCGTCAGGCCGATCCGGCCCACGTGCCCACCGCGCGGGAACCCGCCCTCGAGGCGGCGCCACGTCTCACCGCCGTCTGTCGACTTGTAGATCCCGCTTCCCTCCCCGCCCTCGACGAAGTTCCAGGGACGCCGGGAGCGTTCCCAGGCGGCGGCGTAGAGGACGTCGGGATTCCCGGGCTCGAACACGAGGTCCACGAAACCCGTGACATCGTCGCCGACCAGGACTTGGTGCCAGGTCTCCCCACCGTCGTCCGTGCGGTACACACCGCGTTGGCCACGCGGCGTGTAGAGCCTGCCGAGCGCTGCCACGAACACACGGTTCGGGTTCCGCGGATCGACCAGGACACGACCGATCCGATCGGTATCCTCCAGGCCCATGTGCCGCCACGTCTTGCCGCCGTCGTCGGTGCGGAACACGCCGAACCCGCCGTATGACGACCGTGACGAGTTGTTCTCACCCGTGCCGACCCAGATCCGTTGCGGGTTGGACGGATCGAGCGCGATGTCACCCATGACGATCGTCGGCTGGTCGTCGAACAGCGGCTCGAAGCTCACCCCATTGTCGGTGGTCTTCCAGAGTCCGCCGGACGCGTAGGCCACGTAAAAGGTGTATGGCTCGCCCGGGACACCCTCGATATCCACAAGCCGTCCCCCCTGAACCACCGGCCCCACGTCACGCCACACCAGGCCGTGGAACGGCGTGGTTCGGTCGAGTTCCTGGTGGCGTGCCCAGGCAGCCCGCCGTGCTTCCACGGTCGCCGGCCGCTCGGGTCGAGGACGCCGCTGCGCGGCGGCCGGGGTCGGCAGGAACAGAGCGAGCAGTGCGATAACCTGCGTGAGTCGAGGCATCACAGAAACTCCAAAGGTTGACGTCACGGTGATCGTCTCGAGACCGTGCGCGTTCGGCCCGGTCTTGGAGCGTCGCAGCATTGATGGCCGTTCAGAACTTGGCGACGGACCACCAGCAGGGAAAGGGGGTACATTCCCGCATTCCACGCAACGCAAGGAGCCACGCATGCGACGATTCCTGCCAGCGGTGTTCCTGCTGCTCATCGCGGCGCCCGCCGCGCTGGTCACGCAGCAGAGCGAAGGAATCTTCCCCTTCGACTACCGGTTGATCCGGCTCGACAACGGCTTCACGGCATACCTGATCAAGGCCGGCGCGCCCGGCCAGATCGCCTACGTCTCTATGGTCCGTACCGGAAGCCGCGACGAGGTGGAGGAAGGCAAGAGCGGGTTCGCGCATTTCTTCGAGCACATGATGTTCCGCGGCACGGATAAGTACCCCAACTACGACGAGATCACCAGCCGGATGGGCGCCGCACGCAACGCCTTCACCAGCAACGACATGACGGTCTACTATCTCGTGGCGTCCAACGAGTACCTCGAGCAGATCATGGACCTCGAGTCGGACCGTTTCATGAACCTGCAATACGCCGAACCGGACTTCCGCACCGAGGCCGGCGCGGTGCTCGGCGAATACCAGCAGAGCGCCACGACACCGTTTGGGTTCCTGAACGAGAAGGTCCGGGAGACCGCTTTCGACCGGCACACATACCGGCACACGACGATCGGTTTCGAGGCCGACGTCCGAGCGATGCCCGACGGATACCAGTACTCGAAGGGATTCCACCGGCGGTTCTACCGTCCGGAGAACATCGTGCTCGTGTTGGCCGGCGACTTCGACTACGACGAGACCGAGCGGCTGATCCGACAGTACTACTCGGATTGGGAGCCGGGTTACGTCCCATCCGAGATCCCGGTCGAGCCGGAGCAGACCGCTCCGCGCCGCCGGACGGTGGAGTACCCGGGCCGCACGTTGCCGGTGCTCTCGGTCAACTACAAGGGACCGGGGTGGAGCGCGGCCGACCGTTCCGCGGTGGCCACACAGGTGCTCGGGCGTGTGGCATTCGGATCCAATTCCGATCTCTACAAGCGGCTGGTCATTCAGGATCGCAAGGTGCAGTTCCTCAGCGCCGACTTCGGGCTTTCCCGCGACGCCGGGCTGCTCAGCATCACGACGATGGTGATCAACCCAGATGAGGTGGAACTGGTCGAAGAAGAGATCCGTCGCACGGCGACACGTTTCCGGGAGGAGCTGGTAGACGGGCAGCTGCTCGCCGACACCAAGAGCAACATCCGCTACGGGTTTCTCATGGGACTCGAGACGGCGCAGAGCGTGGCGTTCGGGATGATCGGCTACGTCATCAACACCGGCGGGATCGAGGCAGTGAACGAATACTACCGCACCCTGGAATCAGTCACGGCCGAGGACATCCGTGAGGCCGCGCGTCGCTATCTGTTGGACAACAACAAGACCACCGTCACGATGGTGCAGGCCAGGGAGAGATCATGACCAAGCGCACACTGCTACCGGCGGCTCTCCTCGCCGCGGGCGTCCTCGTGCTTCCGCCCAGGAGCGACAACGTCGCGGGAACGGTGACCCTCCATGAGCCGGCCTCGCCGTTCATCGCGTTCGACGTATGGGTCAAGGTCGGATCGCAGAACGATCCCGAGGGGAAAGAGGGACTCGCCGCGCTGACGGCCAATCTGCTGTCCGAGGGCGCCACGACAGAGGACAGCTACGACGACATCCTCGCGAAGTTGTACCCGATGGCCGCGGGCTACGGGTACAACGTCGACAAGGAGATGACCGTATTCCGCGGCCGGGTGCACCGCAACAACCTGGAGGCGTACTATACGCTCTTCCGGAACGCGTTGCTGTCGCCGGCTTTCAGCGAAGGGGATTTCGAGCGGGTCAAAGCCCAGACCCTGAACTTCCTCGAGCGCTCGCGCCGTTACGGCCGGGACGAGGAGCTTACCAAGGAGCTGCTCTACTCGCTGGCCTATCGCGGGACGCCATACGAGCACCCCGAGGAGGGCTACGTCCAGTCGGTACGGTCGATCACGCTGGACGACGTCAAGGAGTTCTACGACCGGTTCTACGCCCGCAACAACATCGTGGTCGGCCTGGGCGGCGGGTACCCGGAAGGGTTCGTCGCTCGTGTGCGGGGTGACTTCGATGCCCTACCCGAGCGCGCCATCGCGCCGGTGCCGAAGTCCGTAGCCGCCATGCCCGATGGGATCAATGTGTTGATCGTCGAGAAACAGACCGACGCCACGCCGATCTCGCTGGGCTTCCCGATCACGCTGGTGCGCGGTCACGGCGATTTCTTCGCCATGATGACGGCGAACTCGTGGTTCGGCGAGCACCGTAACTCGTTCAGCCGTCTCTACCAGGTCATCCGCGAGACGCGCGGCATGAACTACGGGGACTACAGCTACATCGAGGCCTTCCCGCTGGGCTATACCACGCAGCAACCGCCGATCAACATCGGGCGGCGGCATCATCTGTTCGAGATCTGGATTCGCCCCATCTCGCTCACCGCGTCCGGGAACCTGCACGAGCGCACGCTCTTCGCCACACGCGCCGCGTGGCGAGAACTGAAGATGCTGATCGACAACGGGATGAGCGAGGAGACGTTCGAGGCCGCGCGTCAGTTCCTGCGCAACTTCTCCCTCAACTACGGCTCGACGGTGAGCCGGCGGCTGGCGTACGCGATCGATGACGCGTTCTACGGCCTGGGCGGTGAGGGCTTTCTCGCCTCGATCCGTCCCGGTCTCGAGGCGCTGTCGCTGGGGCAGGTGAATGCGGCCATCAGGCGACATCTTCAGTATGACAACATGTACGTCGTCATGATCACCGCGGACGCCGCACAAATGAAACGGAAACTGATCGAGGGCGTCCCGACGCCGATCACGTACGCGGGCGAGCAGCCCGCGGAGTTGCTCGCCGAGGACGAGCTGATCGCCAGCTTCCCTATCCAGGTGGACGAGGACGCCATCACGATCATCGGGATCGACGAGGTGTTCGAGCGCTAGTTCCTCACCACACGACGCCAGTGCCCGTTCTGAGCCTGGTGTGTCATTCTGAGCGCGTCGGGCCACGGTCGGAGCCAACAGGCCGGCGGGAACGATGTTCCGCCGGCCTCGTTGTATTGGACTTGCAACCGGCGGGATAAGCTGAACCTTACGTGGTCATGCGGTTCCTCCCGATCTTCTCGCTCGTGCGCCTCGTCGCCAATCGCCTGCATTCCGCATGACCCAGCCGCCGCCGCCGCCCCGTGACGTTGCCAAGGTCGTCTTCTCCTGGGCCATGTTCGACTGGGCCAACTCGGCGTTCACCACGCTGGTGGTCACGTTCATCTACTCCACCTATTTCACCCAGGCCATAGCACGCGACGCGGTCAGCGGGACCGTGCTCTGGTCGCGGGCGGTAGCGGCCAGCGCCCTGCTGATCGCGCTGGTCTCGCCCATCATGGGGGCGTTGGCGGATAGGGGCGGCAAACGCCGCCGGTATCTCGGGGTCACCGTGGCCATCGCCGTCACCGCCACCGCAGCGCTGGCGTTCGTGAAGCCCGACCTGGATCACGCGATCCTGATCGCGTTGACACTCTTCGTGATCGGGAATGTCGCGTTCGAGATGGGGATGGTCTTCTACAACGCGTTTCTCCCCAGCATCGCTTCTCCGGAAAAGATCGGCCGGGTTTCCGGGTACGGATGGGGCCTGGGATACGTCGGCGGCCTGGTCTGCATGGTCATCGCCTTGGTTGGGTTCGTGCGTCCGGAGATACCCTGGTTCGGGATCAGCACGGCAGACGGATTCAACGTGCGCGCGACGAACCTGTTGGTCGCCGTCTGGTTCCTGATCTTCAGCCTTCCGTTGTTCCTGTTCGTGCGCGAGCCGGCGGCCTCCCAGACACGGTTGGATTTGGCTGGGGCGTTCCGGGAACTTCGGCACACCTTTCGCCAGCTGCGACGCTACCGGGAGATGACGAAGTTTTTGCTCGCGCGCATGATCTACAACGACGGCCTGGTCACCGTGTTCGCGTTCGGCGGGATCTACGCCGCCGGAACGTTCGACATGCCACTGTCAGAGGTGATTCTCTTCGGGATTGCGTTGAACGTTGCGGCGGGATTCGGGGCGCTGATCTTCGGATTCGTCGACGACAAGATCGGCGGCAAGAAGACGATAATGTTGACGCTGGCGGGGCTGTGCGTCGCCACGATCATTGCCGTTCTCGCCCCCACGAAGACATGGTTGTGGGTGGCGGGGGTGCTCATCGGCCTCTTCGTCGGCCCGAACCAATCGGCGAGCCGGTCGTTGATCTGCCGGTTCATGCCGGCCGAGCATCAAGCGGAGTTTTTCGGGTTCTTCGCATTCTCCGGGAAGGTCACGTCGTTCCTCGGTCCCATCCTGCTCGGGACCGTGGCGGCGGCGTTCGACAGCCAGCGAGCCGGTGTGGCGACCGTGATCGGTTTCTTCCTAGCCGGCGCCATACTGCTGGCGACGGTCAGTGAGCGCAAAGGGATGGAGGCGGCGCAGTCGGCCTGACCGTTAGGGCCGCTCCCAGACGTTGTTGTCCCGGTCGGTATCGGGGAACACCTGTTCCGCGTCGATCTCCACCCTGACGACACGCGAGGCGGTCTGCACGACAATCTCCGCCGTCCGGGCGCCCTCCAGCCAGCGCTCGACCGGGATCTCGGCTCTCATCGTTGCGCCGTCCGCCGTGGTGATGGTGAGACGCACGGGCATCGGGGCCCTACCCAGATCGACGACGACGATACGCGTGCTGTCACCCTCCGTCGTCACCTCGGCAATCCCCTGATCGAGCGCCCACGTCTCGTAATACCAGGTGCGCCAGAACCAATCGAGGGTGCGGCCGCTTACGTCGTTGAACGTGTTGAAGAAGTCCCAGGGCTGCGGGTGCTTGAACGCCCAGCGCCGGACGTAGGCCTGGTAGGCCTCCTCGAACGTCTCCTCGCCGAGCAGGCCGCGCAGCGTCCACAGCAGCGTGGCGGGTTTCGAGTACGAAGCGGTGCCGTACGCGAAACGGTTGTAGTGGTGATCCGACCACCGCATGATCGGACCCTCCAAGCCGGTGCGCGTGATCAGCATGTAGCCGTTGTAGTTCCCGAGATCCCACCGCCGGCCGGGGAAGAACTCGTTCGAGGCCGCGCCGCCGTTGAACGAGGTGGTTCCCTCGTCCATCCACGCCATGCGGCGCTCATCGTTACCCACGATCATCGGGACCCACATGTGCGCGAGTTCGTGCGCCGTCACCCCGTAGAGAGCCGTGTCACCGGCCTGGGTGAAGCCGCCGATCAGGGTCATCATGGGATATTCCATACCGCCGCCCATGATACCGTCGCCCTCGACCGCCGTCATGTGCGGCCAGGGATAGGGAAACCCCGTCCACCGCGATAGGAAATCGATGGAGTGCTGCACGTACCGCCAGGCATGCTGCCAGCGCGGTGCGGTCTCCCGGTAGATGGCGTCGACTCGCACGTAGTCCGTGCTGCCGTCTCCATCCCGATCACCCACCGGTGTCCTGGCGGCGTCCCACAGCGACTCGCGTGTGATGCTGTACGCGACGTCGCGCACCGAATCAGCCAAGAAATGCCAGCTCAGGTATCCCGACTCGGAGCGTTGGGTCGCCGTACCCGGCCCGAAATCGTCCGCCGTGATAACGTGCACGACATCGTCACTCGTCTCCGCCTCACGAAGCCGCGCCACGATCGCGGCAGGCATGACCTCATCTGCGTTCACCAACCGGCCGGTCCCCATCGTCACCCATCCCTCGGGGATCTCCAGGGTAACGTCGTAGCTCCCGTAACCCATGTAGAACTCCGAATTACCCAGGAACGCGTCCGTCTGCCATCCGCCCACGTCGTCATACACCGCCATCTGCGGATACCAGTACGCGAGGTAGAACATGTTGTCGCGGCTCCACCCCATCCGGCCGCCGGCACCGGCGCGCGGGATCTCGAAACCGAAGTCCAGCTCCAGAACCGCCGACGCTCCCGCAGCTAGCGGACTTGGCAGCCTGATCTGGAACGTCGTGCTGGCACTCACCGCGCGAGGCGTGAGCGGCAATTCCTGTCCCATCGCCCTGAGTCGCTTGATCTCCATCCCGCCCGTCACCGCGGCACGCCGGTTTCGCACCGCCCCCTCGCTGTGCACGTTCTGGAGCAGCTGGAGCGCAAGCCGTGAGAGCGATTGCGGCGACCGGTTGTGGTAGACGATCCGCACGGTTCCGTCGATCCGCTTGCCCGCGGTGTCCAGTCGGGCCGTGATGGTATAGTCCGTCCACTGCTGCCAGTAGTTGGGACCCGGTTCGCCGGTAGGGCTGCGGGTCCCGTTCCCCAGAGCCTGCTGGAAGCCGCGCGAGATGTCGACCGGATAAGGGATCGGACGGGAGACTTGCCCGTGGTCGTGCCCGTACGATTCCTGCGCCATGAGGTCGGCGGTGCCGGCTACCAGGAGAACGGCGGCCATCAGGATAGACAGGGTGTTCCGCATTGGAGGCGGTCCTCGGGGAAGAAGTCGTTCACGTGAGCCACGCCGGCTGGGCCGATAGCCGGGACGCTGTGAGTACCGAGATTACTCAGACGATGCCCGATTGGGCAACCCGGTGTCGCCGTTCGAAACGTCGGGCAGGAGCTGAGAGTTCTGGTCGTCCGGGGCCTCGGCGCCGTCTCGAGAGACGTCGAGCTACGGCTTCATTTCAGCTCGATGAGCGCCCGACCGCCGATCGACGTCAGTTCCAAGCCGGTTTCCGATTCGGTTCCGCGCAACTGGGACAGATACAGCACGGCGCGCACCCGTGCCGCGTCGGTGCTGACGCGCATCATTTCGCGCGGGATGGACTCGTCGGGGTTGGCACGGCGGAACGCTCGCACCTCCTCGACCAGGCCGGCTATGTCGACCTCCACGAGCACCTCACCGCGCCAACGAACCTGGACGGCCTCTCTCCGCAGAACGGACAACACCACGAGGCCGGTGTCGATGGCCCCACCGGGCCGCGCCGACCGTAGCGGGACGAGGAAGTCGAACCCGGTAACGGGTACGGCCTGCGATTCCCAGTCGGAGCGGTACGTGAACCTCCGCTCCGCCCCACGCTGCCGCCGGTCGATGTACTCGAGGCCGAGATGACCCATGAGCATGCGCGCGCGATCATCCGCGGCCCGCGACGGCCCCCTCCTCCGAACGGCGGCGTCTACCTGTGCGAGCGAGTCACCGAACCACGGCGCGACCGATCCGGCGCCGTGCGTCTGGATCAGGTACCGCAGACCGGCCGACATCTCGCGTCGGTCCTCGAACGGTACCGCGCCTGTGGCTGGCCGCGCACGGCCTTCGGTCACGAGTCCGTGCTTCACGAGCAACCCTTCGAGCCTGCGGACCTGACTGGATCGCGACACGCCGTACGCTCCCCACGGCCCGGCGAACGTCACGAGCGCGACGAGACAGAGCGAACCCGGAATGATCCTGATGTCACGGGAGTGCGTAACGATATAGAAGACGGCAATGCCGGCCAGCCAAACCGAAAGCACCAGCAGGAAGTATCGTCGCTCCGTGATCCCGTACTGATCGATCCGCTGCCAGATGGCGAGCCAGAGCGTGAAGATCGCCGGCAGGAGTGCGATGTGGAAGCCGCGGGTGTAGGTCCGCACCCACCGGTTCGCGGGCTCGTCCGCGATCGGGTGCACGATCAACAGCGTTAGGAGCCCGACCGCGGCCACACTCGAGACGAGATAACCGATCCAGCCGCTCGGCCAATTCCAGGTAACCAGGACCTTGGCGAGATAGACTATCAGGATCGCGAGATAGATCACGACGAGCGGGATCAGCGCGTATTGCGTGAACCCCTTGAGTCGCGCGTCGTAATCCCTGCTGCGCTCCAGCGCCGCGAGATCGGACGGGACGCCGGCGAGGAAGAACCAGGTGTTGAACAGGAATGCCGCCACGATCCAGAGCCGGCCATAACCCTCTCCGGGCACGGCGACACCGAAGAGATTGTCGAGCGCCGCCAGTGCCAGCGCGAGTCCCGCATAGAGGACCACGGAGTAGAGGACTGCGAGCGCGAAGCGCTCGACCAGCGCCCTGTTGTACTGCCAGAATCCGTTCAGCTCCCGGTGCCCGACGAACGGCAGGAACGCCACCAGTAGGTGGAACGCGGCGCTGAGTTGAATGTATCGGCCCGTCCGCACGTCGGCCGACCAGTTGGGCCACGCCAGGTGAAAGCCGACCAGCAAGGCGATCCCGACGGCGGCGAGCACGGTCCTCCTGAGTCTGTCCGGGAATCGCCGCTCCGCGTAGAGCGCGATCGCCGTAAACAGGGGTATCCCGAGGGACGCGGCCGCCAGCAACCGGCCACGCAGCGCGACCGGGCCGATTTGGTCCACGGCGAGGATACCGGCGAGCGTGGCGACGGCTGCCGAGCCGAGCACGAAGGGGAAACGCCGGAGCGTGCGTCGCGCGCCGTCGACGACGACGTGCAGAGAGGGCAGGCGCGTCGGGGTAGCCATGACTGGGCCGCCGATGTTGGGGGTACGGTAGGTTTCAACTTCGGCACCGGCAGGTCAAGGTGGAGGGATGGAAAGATGGAAGGATGGAAGGATGGAATGGTGGCGTCAGTACGCGAATCTTCATCCCGGAACGAGCAGCGCGCCGGGCTGGATAGTGATCGTGGCCGGTCCGGGATCGAACATCTCGCCGTCGAGATCGAACGGCGGCATAGGAGCCAGCGGCTCGAGGCGTACCGTGCGCGCGAGCGCGGTGCGCACGAACCGCGCGCGAACGTGCGTGCCGAGGTAGACTTGCGGCAGTCTGATCGGGAGCTGCCAGCGGGGTACCTGCCTTACGAGCACGACGTCGGCTGCGCCGTCGTCGATCTTGGCGCCCGGCGCGATCCGCATGCCGTTGCCGAACGTATCGGAGTTGGCCACCGCTATCAGAAGCAGTCCGCCCTCGTGCCAGACTTCGTCATCGACCGTTACGCGGCATTGGGCCGGACGGTATCGCAGCACGGCACCGAGGGTGGCGCCGAGGTAGGACAGCGCGCTGCGGCGTGGCAACGCGTTCACCATCTCATCGACCAGCCCCGAGATCCCTGCCGACGCGACGTTCAACACGAATTCCCGCCTGCCATCGTCGGTCTCGATCCGCAGCACGTCTATCGCCTTCCGCCCGGCCGACAGCGCCCGCTTCAAAGCGGCAGCCGGATTACGCGGGATGCCGAGCGCTCTCGACAGATCCGATCCCGTACCCGTGGGGATCAATCCGAGAGCCACCTGGCTGCCCAGACCCCGCTCGAGGATCACGTTTCCCGCAAGATGCGCCGTGCCGTCACCACCGATCGCGATCACCAGCTCGATTGGCGAATCCAGTACGCGGCCCAGCTCAGCGCGCGCCGTTGCCGTATCGACCGCGCACACGACATGCGCATCGGCGAGACGTGGGTCACGTGTGCGGAGGTCTGCCCAGACCAGTTCACCGCGCCCGCTGCCGGCACGGCGGTTGACCAATACCGCGATCTCGCTCATTCGACGCCTTCCGGTGACCAGGCCCGCAAAGCGTCTGCGAACCCGGCTTCCTCGCGCGCCCGCAGCAGCGGGTTCTCGAGCCGCTCCTCGAGCCACGCCACGAACCCGGCCGAAGCAGCATAGCACTCCGCTTCGAACCCCCACCCACCGAGCCCGCGACGCCTCCGATCAGCCACCTCAACCTCGTCGGTTAAAGCAGTTCAAACATACGCCGCGAGAGGTCCTCGTGCCCGGTCCCGAACCCGAGTTTCCAAGGTGATGATTCTCCTGCTTCTCTGGAGCACTCTTGGTTATACTGTCATAGGAGCAGTCAGCGCCCTGACTGCATTCGTTCTACTCCCGCTGATCGGCGTGGGAGTCATGTTGCGCATACTGAGTTTGGCAAGAACTCCAACCGTGGGAAATGCTGTCCGAGAACCGCAGAACGGAATGTGTTGCGGGAAAGAGTGACAGACAATTGGCTGTAGCGGTTGTACCAGACGAACGACGACCGAACCGCGAGGACTGCAATGACGCTGGACTGGCTTCCCAGAGACGACAAGCTCAAGGATCACAACCTGTTCGGCGAGGAACACTGGGGTACGCAACCGCCCTGCACGATGTACGAGCGGAGACCTCTCGTCGATCCCGAGGGGAACACGGCCCCGGACCTCTATACCGCATGGATCACGCTCAACAATCCGAAGCAATACAACTCCTACACGACGAAAATGGCCAAGGGGGTCATCGCCGGCTTCACGGCCGCGTCGAGCGACCGGAGCGTGGTTGCCGTTGTCTTCACCGGGATGGGAGACAAGGCTTTCTGCACCGGAGGCAACACAGTCGAGTACTCCGAGTACTACGCGCGCCGGCCGAACGAGTACGGAGAGTACATGGACCTGTTCAACGGGATGGTCGACGCTATCCTGAACTGCAAGAAACCCGTTATCTGCCGGGTCAACGGCATGCGGGTGGCCGGGGGGCAGGAGATAGGGATGGCCTGCGACCTCGCCGTCGCCTCCGATCTCGCCGTGTTCGGGCAGGCGGGGCCTAGGCACGGCTCCGCGCCGGTCGGTGGTGCCACGGATTTCCTGCCGTGGTTTCTCACTATCGAGGACGCCATGTGGAGCTGCGTCTCGTGCGAGCAATGGTCGGCGTACAAGATGAAGCTCAAGGGACTCATCTCGAAGGTCGTTCCCGTGCTCAAGCAGGACGGGAAGTTCATCCGCAACCCGCTCGTGCACACCGAGACATACGTGCGCGACGGCGAGATCGTCTACGGCGAGTTGCAGACGGGCGAAGCGGCCAAAGACGCCAAGGCGCTGATGGCCCAGTGCGAGCGAGACCTTAGCGGCCTCGACAGGACCGTCAACGAAATCGTATGGCGCCTCGCAAACCTGTTCCCGGGTTGCCTGCAGATGTCCATCGACGCGATCCGCGCCAAGAAGAAGTTCTTCTGGGATCAGGCCAAGCTCGGCAATCGCCATTGGCTGGCGGCCAACATGATGGTGGAGGCCTTCCTGGGGTTCACCGCTTTCTCGACGCGCAAGATCACCGGACGGGACACGATCGACTTCCTCGAATACCGCCGCCGGATCGCGCTGGGCGAGGAGATGGGCACGCCCGTGTTCGAGGCGGTGCTGCGTAGCCCGGGCTAGGCGGCGATCGCGGAACGGGTCGAGGCCCGTTCTGGCGCCACCAGAACGGCCAGTCCCAGCAGGCCCATGTTGCTGTAGAGCAGCGGCGCGAGCGCCGGCGGGCCCCGGAGGAACCGTTCGAGGACGACCGTGCTGCCGGCCACGAGGTTCTGCTGCGCGTGCAGCACGCTCCCGACGGGTCCGATAACCAGCAGCAGCGCCATCGCGACCACGAATGTCGCGAGGTCGGCCCGCGTGGGGTGCGCGAGCGCGGCCAGCGTGACCGCGCTCACCACGCCGAACACCGCTACGATGGTCGGGACCCAGACCCAGACGCTCGTGAACCCGGTACGCGCATGGTCCAGCACGCTGCTGATCAAGGCGGCCAGGATGCCGACCGCGACCATCAGGAGGTACGCGCGGGTCTTGCTGTACGGCAGGCGGAGCGTGCGGTCGCCGAGGAGGAACAGCACGCCGGAGTCCGGACGATCCTCGGGCCAGGCCGCGCTCACGCCCAGCAATCCGATCAGGCTGAAGACCAGCGGGCCCATGACGGGCGGGGCCCATACCAGGAGGTCGATGGTGAGCCGCTGTCCGGGCACGGCACCCGGTACCGCCGCGCGCACCAAATGGAAGTACGCGCCGAGGAGCCCCACGCCAATCGAGAGGACCAGCGTGACCGTGGCCAGCAGCGTCGCCGCGGTCCGATGGCGCAGCGCGATCACACCCGCCACGAGCAGCGTGCCGCCCGCGACGAAACCGAACACGATGGGGATCCACTCGCGCGGGACGATCGTCCCGCTCATGCTGTGGGCAAGATACGTCTCGCCGCCGAGCGCCAGCTCGCCGGTCGCGGCGAGCAGCAGCATGACCTGGTCCCGCGTGACTGGAAGCCGCCGGAACCGCTGGAACCGCTCCGGCACCAGCGGATCGAGCTCACTCACCGTTCATCGCGTCCCGAGCTTGTCCGCCACCAACTCGCGCAGCTCTGCCAGGTCGGCCAACAGCTCGTAGATACCGTGCCACTGCACGTAGTCGGCGCCCTGCATCCAGATGCCGAACTTGGCGGTGCGCCCCCAGTGGTGCCACGCCTCGAAATGCACGAAGTCGATCGGCTCGTCGAACGGCTCGGCCGTCAGGAGCCCGCGCCGCCGCAGCGGCGCGATAATGCGGTCGCTCTCGCGCACCCACTCGTTCACCCGCTCGGTCGCCGCGTCGGCCGCCTGGTAGAAATCATCGATGAAGTTCGCGTTGTGGCATTCGGAGCACACGGACTGCATCCGCACGCGGTTGTCCTGCCAGGCCGGACGCCGCTCGCTGATGGGTGCGAAGAGATACCACGTCAGCCGCTCGCCCACGTCGTGCGTCGTTCCCGCCGCGCCGAACCCGCTCAGGTGACAGATGGCGCACGTCGGCGCCGGGAAGTCTTCCGGCGTGAGCGTCCCCGGCTCGGCCTCCCAGTTCCAACGGTACCCGCCCGTGTGGTAGGCGATGCCGTGCGGGGATTCCTGGTAGATCTCGTACTGGGGATGGTCGGGACCGATGTGGCAGGCGTTGCACGTCTCGGGCTTGCGCACCTGCTCGAGGCTGAACTCGTGCCGCAGATGACACTTGCTGCATTGCCCCACCGATCCGTCCGCGGCCGGCTTGCCGATATCGTGACAGCTGCGGCACGCGAACCGGGTGATCTCGTCCCCTTCCATGGCGAAGAGCGCGTTGCGCATCCGGTCGGGCCGGAACCCACCCTCGGGGATCGCTTCGTAGCCGGCCAGCAGCTCGGGGCTCAGTCCTTCCGCGCCGGCATACGCCACGTACGCGGGCAGGCCATGCCGGCTCTGATTGTACTGGGCCACCTCGGCGTGGTGACACGACTCGCACATCGCGGTCGTGGGCTCCCGCAGGACGTAGGTGCCCTCGTGCTCGACCGCCCCCGCGTAGTCCTCCGCCACTTCGTGGCAGTCGACACACTCCACCTCGGCCGCGGCCATCCGGCTGAACCCGAACTGCTGTACGATCCCGGGCGTCGCGTGGCGGTGACAGCTCACGCAGTCGTCATCGCTGTTCGCGAGTGCGTTGACCCGCGGCCGCCCGGCCGCCGCGGTGCCGGATCGGCCGATCACCACCAGCACGACCCCCAGGCCCAGGACGACGATGGTTGCCGTCAGGGCGAGCACGAGCACGCGGGACGAGGAGAGAGGGGATGCGGCAGGTCGGTCGTTCATCGCGCGACCCCGCTGTGGGAGGCTCGGGTAGTAGGTGACATCGGGCTCACGGTTTCCCGGGAAGGGCGTCGGTGTCCCGGCCGGTGGGCTTGGGCCGCGACAGCAAACCGCTCCACCTCCTCGGGCGCGTCTCCCCGGGGGGGAGGGGCGATGCTCGTTAGTTCATCCACCGGCCGACGAGGGGGGTCGACACCAAGGCGCGTCACTCGAGGAGAGAAGCGGCGGCCTACCGTATTAGCGCATGACGTGCGAGCGAACCTATCGGGGGCAATCTGGGATGAACATATGCGGCTCCCGCCAGGCGCACAATCCAACGACTTCCGCAGCAGCGTACGCGCTCAACAGATCTGGGCGCTCGCAGTGGAGGCCCGGCCCTCCACTGGGCAACTGCATCCTACGGCGCTGCCATGCAGTGCCGGTCGAAGGCGGCCCCGAGATCCGCCGCGATCGCCTCAGCCGGTCGACCCTCGATGTCCTGCCGTTCGAGCATGTGCACGAGCCGCCCGTCCGTGAAGAGCACGATCTGCGGTGACGAAGGCGAGTAGCCCACGAAATAGCTCCGGGCGCGCTCCACGGCGTCGATCTCCATGCCGGCGAATACGGTGGTGAGTCGGTCGGGGCGGGTAGCGTGTTCCAGGGCGAGCCGAATCGCGGGGCGAGCCGCTCCGGCCGCGCATCCGCACACTGAGTTCACCACCAGCAGAACCGTGCCATCTGCCGAGAGTGCTTCGTCCACGGCTTCGGGTGTCAGCAGCTCATCGAAGCCTATCTGCGTGAGTTCGTCTCGCATCGGCTGAACCACGGCCGGATCGTATCGAAACGTCATTCTCCACCTCCTGGTCCCTGCCTAGTTCGACAGGTTCATGGCGCGAGCTTTCCGCTGAAGTCACGCTTCATGGCGGAGTCCTTGCCCGGCTGAAAATTGATACAGATTTGCCCTAGCTCGGTCTCTTCGAGCAGCTCGCCGAAAAAGCCGCATCCAAAACGGGGGCTTCCTTCCGGCCCGCAGCGTTCCACTTCCAGGTGCGCGCAGGATGTGCAGACGCCGAACGGCCGCTCGCCGCGTCCTTGCACCAAGTGACCAAGTAATCGTTCAAGGCCGGTGGCCAAACGGCCGCGGCCGCTCTCGGGCAACGCGCCTGCCGCGCGCACGAGAGCCTCACAGGGGTCGTGCGGGAGGATGGCCCTAGCGTCGTCGGTCACCTCCAAGCGCGCGCTGCGTCCGTCGTGTCGCGACCGTGTTCGGCTGAGATAGCCCCGGGCCACCAGGCCTTTGACCGTCTGCGACGCCGTGCCCCGGGTCGTGGCATGGAACTCCGCGAACGCCGACACCGTGCGCGAGAACCGGTTGGCCCGCGACAGGTACCGCAGTGCACTCCACTGGGCAGGCGTGAGCCCTTCAGCGTAACCACAGCCGTGGGCGATTCGCCCGAGCTGAATTACCAGCTCGGCGACGGACCGTGCGCTCATTTCGGCTGCTTTACTCATGGTGAAATAGTAGCGTTTCCAAACCAACTGGACAAGCCTGCCCTGGAAAAAATAGTTTCGTTACACTACTATTATTGAGGGGAGCTGGCAAGCTCTCTGCAGCAATCTGCCGACTCACCTCCGATGGTGATCCGGCATCGGTTTTGTCGGCGCTGCGTCGAGGGAGGAATAGAGCGACTTGCCGTACGAAGAGCGCAAATCCACGTGCTGCGCGGAAGAGGTCGTCCCGCGGCAGGAGCCGTCGCTCTGGAAGCTGATCGGCCGCACCCCGCTGATCCACGTCCAGGGGCATGAGCCAGGAGCCCGATCCTCCCAGGCGGCGCTTTTCCTAAAGGCCGAGTGGCTCAACCCTGGTGGCTCCGTCAAGGACCGACCCGCCCGCGAGATCCTGCGGGCCGGGATCGCCGAGGGGGCGTTACCGGCACGCCGGCTACTCGATGCGTCAAGCGGGAACACGGCCGTGGCGTACGCGATGCTCGGTGCTGCTGCCGGGATCGGCATCACGGTATGCGTTCCGGCAAACGCCTCGGCCGAGCGGCGCGCAATGCTCAAGATGTACGGGGCCGAGCTGATCGAGACCGATCCATTGGAGGGGAGTGACGGGGCAATCCGTAGGGCTCGGCAACTAGCCGCGGCCGAGCCCGAGAGCTACTGGTACGCGGACCAATACGGCCACCCGGCCAACCCCACAGCGCACTACCTGACCACCGGTCCAGAGATCTGGCGCGATACGAACGGCCGGATCACCCACCTAGTCGCGGGAGTAGGCACGAGTGGCACCCTCATGGGCGCTGGGCGATTTCTGAAAGAACGGCGTCCGGACATTCGCCTGGTCGCCGTTGAGCCCGACGGGCCGTTTCACGGGTTGGAGGGATTGAAGCACATGGCCACCGCCATCGTCCCGACCATCTACGATCCATCGGCGATCGATGAGACGGTGTTCGTCGTCACCGAGGAAGCCGAGTCAAGGGTCAGGGCCCTTGCAAGCGAGAAAGGACTGTTCGTCGGATGGTCGACCGGTGCGGCGTTGGTGGCGGCCGAGGAACTGCTATCTCGGCATGCTGGGGAGCACGATGAGGCGCCGGTCGTGGTCGTCATCGCGCCGGATGGCGGTGCTCGGTACTTGTCGGAAAGCCGGCGACTGTTTGGGTAGCGATGCAGATCGCGCGTCCGGTTCTCACGGCCATTCGGCGGCACCTAGCCGCCGCCTATCCGGCTGAGGGGTGCGGCTTCCTGGTGGGCGCGCACCAGTCCGACGGAGCAGTGGTGATCAGCCACCGGTTTCCGGTCAACAACCACCGTGTTGCGGACGGAGCGGAGCGAACCCGATACTTCATCTCGCCGCGCGATCTGCGGTTCGCCGAAAGCGAGGCCGCGGCGGTCGGGCTCCAGGTTGTGGGCGTGTACCATTCGCATCCCGACTCGGCCGCGCAGCCCTCATCGTACGACCGGGAACACGCCTGGCCCTGGTACCGCTACCTCATCGTGTCCGTCATCGGCGGAGTGGCCAAGGCCGAGCGCGCCTGGGAGTTGACTGACGACCGTGATCGCTTTATCGAACACGCAATACATGTCAAGGACCAATAGCATGTCCGTTTTGGTGCATATTCCGACACCGCTCCGGCCTTTTGTCGAGGACCAGGACGGGATCGTCACCGAGCACGGAACGATTGCGGAGGTTCTGGAGCGATTGACCAATGAATACACGAAGCTCAGAGCGCACCTCATGCAGCCGGACGGACGCCTACGAAACTTTGTGAATGTGTACGTGAACGACCGAGACATCCGTGATCTGGACGGCGATGAGACTCGCGTCGTCGACGGCGACGAGATCTCCATCGTGCCCAGCATTGCCGGGGGCGCCGCCCCCGCTGACACAGCGCTGCCCGAGCTGTCGCACGAAGAGCTGCTGCGGTACTCGCGTCACCTGATCCTGCCCGAAGTCGGCCTGGAGGGCCAGCGGCGGCTGAAGGCCGCGCGGGTGGTACTGATCGGTACAGGGGGCTTGGGATCACCGGCATCGCTCTATCTCGCGGCGGCCGGCGTCGGCACCCTCGGGCTCGTGGACTTCGACGTGGTGGACGCGACGAATCTGCACCGCCAGATCCTGCACGGCACTGCCGCGGTCGGCGACTCCAAGCTCGATTCGGCGGAGGCGCGGCTCAAGGATCTCAACCCGCATGTCCACATAGAGGCTTTCGACACCCGACTCACGTCGGAGAACGCGTTGGAGATCCTGCGGGACTTCGACGTTGTCTTGGACGGAAGTGACAACTTTCCGACCCGCTACCTGGTGAATGACGCCTGCGCGATGCTCGGCAAGCCAAACGCCTACGGCTCAATCTTCCGGTTCGAGGGCCAGGCCTCCGTGTTCCATGCACGGGTCGGCCCGTGTTACCGGTGCCTGTTCCGCGAGCCACCACCCCCCGGCCTGGTGCCGTCATGCGCCGAGGGCGGAGTGCTTGGCGTACTCCCCGGCATCATCGGCAGCATCCAGGCGCTGGAGACGATCAAGCTGATTCTCGGCAAGGGCAGCACGCTCATCGGGCGCCTGATCTTGTTCGACGCGCTGAAGTTCACATTCCGCGAACTCAAGCTGCACAAGGACCCGGACTGCCCCCTGTGTGGCGAACACCCTACCGTGACCGAGCTCATCGACTACGAAGCGTTTTGCGGCCTCGGTGCCGAGCCCGCGTATCACGGGCCTGAGGTGAACGCCACCGAATTAGCGACGGAGCTGAAAGAGAACCCCGAACTCGTACTGATCGACGTGCGCGAACCGCTGGAGTGGGAGATTTGCCGCATCGACGGAGCGACGCTCATCCCGCTGGGGCACCTGCCTGAACGATTGAACGAGCTGAATGGACATAAGGAGATCGTGACGCACTGCCATAAGGGCGTGCGATCGATGCAGGCGCTCGAGGTCCTCAAGGCTGCGGGGTTTACGAGAGTGCGCAGCCTCGCCGGTGGGATTGAAGCCTGGTCGACTGAGGTCGATCCGTCGGTTCCCCGGTATTGAGCGGCACGCGAGAGGCAAGTTGACATATCTTAACGTGCACAGGTGCTGAGAAACCATGACCTACATTATCGCCCAGCCGTGTATCGACGTTCTTGATCGAGGGTGCGTCGATGTGTGTCCAGTCGACTGCATCTACGAAGGGCCGGACCAGCTTTACATTCACCCCGACGAGTGCATTGACTGCGGGGCGTGTGATCCGGAGTGCCCCGTCACCGCGATCTTCCCCGAAGAGGATGTACCGGAAGAGTGGGCGAGCTACACCAGGAAAAACTATGCCTACTTCGAAGGGGGCGAAGAAAGGAAAGTGGCGCGCGGGCGTGGGTAGCGCCGAGACGGCGGGTCCTCGTGAGGAGTGCATCGTCAGATCTAGCACCGGGCCTACCCTGGCGAGGATCTTGGTACGTTGCGGAATGCGGGCACAGATCCGGGCTCCTATGTGTCGGCTGGTGTTATCGTCTTCGAGCGCTGCTGTTCGTCCATGAGAACCACCATCCCCGTGCCCTCAGGCCGGACCACAAGTGCGACGCGGGCGGTACCGTCCGACGCGCTAAGCTGGATCTGCGGCATCTCGTTCCACGAGATCCCCACGATCACGCGCGTTTGGCCGTCGGTATCGAACAATGTAAAGGACGGAGCGCCGGAACCTTCCTCACAAGCAAGCACCGCACGAAGGCGACCCTGCTTGTCAACCAGTTCCAATCGCTCGGTTCGCAAGGTCTTGTCCATCATCGCCCCCTAGTTAAGAAAGGAATGCCTGCCCATGCCACGACTCCCTCACCGGCACTGCCCACTTGGTGTGGCGCGGCACCGCGACCGTTTGTATGGTGTGATCAAACACCACAACTGTCCATCCCTACCACCCCTGCTTTCACTAGAGCCCTTCCCCCGACGGGCAGAGGAGGCAGGAAGAACATGACAACGCGCGCACGGGTGGCTCTGGGCCCTGCACCGTTGTCCTGCGACCCCGGCATCTGTTAGATACTGTCATGCCCAACCCAATCACCATTGCCGCCGAACCAATGGATGGCTCCCGGTATCGATTCCGGGTCAGCGCGCCTGTTTACCCCATGGCTCCGGGGCCGGGGACCTACCGTTTCGTGTCCCCGGGCGATGCCGCGGGCGTTCCTGTCGCCGAAGCCGTGCTGAGCGTCCCGGGCATCGTGGAAGTCGTGCTCGCGGACCACGTCGTCGAGGTGGAGAAGAACCCGTCGTTCGAGTGGTGCGATCTGGAAGAACAGGTGCAGTATGCCATCACGGCGGCCGTGTCAGGGATGGAGGCCGCGCCGTCGGGCGAGGGGTCGCAGGAGATGGACGATGACATGATGTACGACCTGGTTGCCAAGATCTTTCAGACGGAGATCAACCCGGCGGTGGCCCAACATGGGGGCGCGGTGGAGCTGATCGATGTGCAGGACGCCACCGTCGTGTTGCGCATGCAGGGCGGGTGCCAGGGGTGCGGCATGGCCAACGTCACCCTGCGACAGGGAATAGAGGGCAGCCTGAAACGGGTCCTGCCGGCCCTCAGGGGGATTCAGGACATCACCGATCATGCCAGCGGAACGGACCCCTACTTCAGCTCTGAGAAGAAGTAACCGTGGACGCGCCCGCCCGGGCCCGTCTGCTGCTCCTGCTACCCACGACCACCTATCGGGCCGACGCATTCGTCGCCGCCGCCAAGGATCTCGGGTGGGATCTGACCGTGGCGTCCGAGCTGCCTAGCTCGTTTCAGGACCAACACCCCGCCGACCTGATCACGTTGCCGCTGGACAGCCCGCCGGCGGCCGCAGAGAAAGTTCGCGTGTTTGCGCAGCGGTACCCCCTCTCTGCCGTGGTGGGCGTAGACGACGATACGGCGGTCTTGGCGACCATCCTCTCCCAGGCACTGGGCCTCCCCGCGAATCCGCTCGCCGCGGTCGAGGCCGCCAGGAGCAAGGCACGGCAGCGGCAGGTGCTCTGTGAACGGGGTGTGCCCGTGCCGGAATTCCGGCTGGTTGCGCTAGACGGTGACCCGAGCCAGATCGCTGCCAAGGTGCCATACCCGTGTGTCCTCAAGCCCATCGCGTTGTCGGCCAGCCGAGGCGTTATTCGGGCAAATACCTCCGAGGAGTTCGCGGCGGCGCATTCCAGACTGCGCAGTATTCTCGAGACGGCCGGTGCCGACGACCAGGAGTATCTGGTGGAGCGCTACGTCCCGGGACCGGAGTTCGCCCTCGAGGGCTTGCTCATCGACGGGGCGCTTCAGGTCCTGGCACTGTTCGACAAGCCCGATCCTCTCGAGGGCCCGTACTTCGAGGAAACCATCTATGTGACGCCGTCGCGGCTGTCACGTCCCCAGCAGGACCGGGTGGTGGACTGCGCCCAACGTGCCGCGGCAGCGCTCGGCCTGGTTCAGGGGCCGGTTCACGTCGAGCTGCGCTTGAACGACGACGGTCCTTGGCTGATCGAGTTGGCAGCCCGCCCGATCGGCGGCAAGTGTGGGCGGGTATTACGATTCGGAGATCGGAGCCAGTATTCACTTGAATACGTGATCCTGGGCCACGCTACGAAAACCATGATTGAGGTGCCCCCTCGGGAGAGCTGTGCGGCGGGAGTCATGATGATTCCGACCCCGACCGCCGGAATCCTGGAAGAGGTAGGTGGGCTCGAAGAGGCCCGAGCACAACCCGGAATCGAAGACGTGGTCATCACCGCCCATCGGGGCATGGAACTGGTCCCCCTGCCCGAGGGATCGCGCTACCTGGGATTCATCTTCGCCAGGGGCGAGACTCCGCGGCAGGTGGAGGCGGCCCTCCGGCGGGCTCACCAGCAACTCGACATACGCGTGGGGCTCACGCCGTGACGCTGTCTTGCGGAGGCAGTGGCTATGCCGGCTGGGTGAGCGCCGATTTCACCTCGGCCAAACTGGTTAGGGGAGCCTGGCAGGCGAAGCCGCGGCAGACATAGAGGGCGGCCTTGCCATTCACCAGGGTCTTTCCCTCGAGGAGCGGGAGGCCCTCGGCGCCGTCCCGAGCCGTAGGATCGTAGATGGCCTGGATGCTGTTGGGTAAGTAGTGCTTCGCCACCTCGCGGCGCAGCGCCTCGAGATCAGTCGTGCCCTTCTTGCCTACGAGCGCCAGCTCCACGGGTCCCTCCAGGAGCAGGTCAACCACGCAGAGGCTCTCGGCGAAGCCGCGCGGATAGCGGGCGATCATGCTACCGTAGGCCTTGATCGCGCGCATGGCGGCGATGCGTAGATCGTTGCGATCCAAGTGAAACGAGAGCCGCGCAAGCGCCGAAGCCGCGACCGCGTTGCTGGAGGGCGTCGCGCCATCGGCACCATCGCGGTAGCGCACGATGAGCGTCTCGTGATCGCGGGCGGTGTTGTAGAAGGCCCCGCTCTCCTCGTCGAGAAAATCGCTGAGGACGCGTTCGAGCAGCCGCTCCGCTTCCCGCAGATACTTGACCTCGCCGCCGGCTTCGTAGAGATCGATCAGGCCCTCACCGAGGTACGCGTAGTCCTCCAAGTACGCGTTCAGGTGTGCCTTGCCCGCCCGATACGTGCGTAACAGCCCACCGTCTGCACGCGTGAGCGTAGCCAAGATGAAGTCGGCCGCGCGCTGCGCCGCCTCTAGGTAACGGGCCTCTCCCAGCACACGATATCCGTCCGCCAGCCCGGTGATCATCAGGCCGTTCCACGCCGTCAAGATCTTGTCGTCGAGACCCGGTGCCACCCGTCTCAAGCGCGCTTCGTGCAGCTTGGGCACAGCCTCGTCCAGGCTCAGTTGCAGTTCCTCCGCGGTGATCCCCAATTCCTCGGCCACGATTTCAAGCGAACGGGGAGTATTGGGAATGCTTTTCCCTTCCCAGTTGCCACCTGGCGTGATGTCGTAGTAGGCGTTGAAGCGGTGCGCTTCTTGTTGCTCCAAGACTGCGGCGATCTGGCCGGGCGTCCAGACGAAGAACTTGCCCTCTTCCCCCTCGGAGTCGGCGTCGGTGGAGGAGTAGATGCCGCCCTCGGCTGATATCATCTCGCGCAGGATGTAATCGAGCGTTGCCGTGGCAGTGCGACGATAGCAGGGATCGCCGGTGACCTGGTAGGCCTCCAGGTAGGTCCTCGTCAGCAGCGCGTTGTCGTAGAGCATCTTCTCGAAATGTGGGACGAGCCACTGCCTGTCGGTCGAATAGCGAGCGAACCCTCCGCCGATGTGGTCGTACATGCCACCCCGCGCCATTGCGTCCAGGGTCGTTCGCACCATCAACAGGGCATGGGGATCGCGGAAGCGTTGGTGGAGCCGCAGCAAGAGCGATAGGGCCGTGGCTGGCGGGAACTTGGGCGCCGCACCAAAGCCACCGAACGCGGAGTCGAAGTCTTCCGCGTACTGGACGAGCGCCAGCCGAAGCTCCGCCTCACCCACGGCGAGTGCGGGGCCTGAGGCCCTCTGTTGGCGGAGATGCTCCACGAGCTGGCCCGCGCTGTTGCGCAGCTTCTCGCGGTCCTCACGCCACGCGGTGGCGATGCTCGTGAGCAGGGTTGCGAAGCCCGGTCGCCCGAATCCCTCCGCGGGCGGGAAGTAGGTACCCGCGAAGACGGGTTCGAGGTCGGGTGTCAAGAATAGCGTCATGGGCCAGCCGCCCTGGCCATGATTCATCGTCAGCGTCGCCGCCATGTAAATGTCGTCGAGATCGGGGCGCTCCTCTCGGTCGACCTTGATGTTGACGTAGTGCTCGTTCATGAGTGCCGCGATCGCCTCGTTCTCGAACGACTCCCGCTCCATCACGTGGCACCAGTGGCACGCGGAATAACCAATCGACAGGAGAATCAGCCGATCCTCTTCCTTGGCCCGTTCGAGGGCCTGCTTGCCCCACGCGTACCATTCCACAGGATTGTGGGCGTGTTGCAGCAGATAGGGGCTGGTCTCGTGGATGAGACGGTTGGTGTATTTGTGAGACGCGGTGGTATGGGTCATGGTCGTGCGCCGATGCAGTCGGTCAATTCAATCCTGTCAATCAGGACCCTACGACCTTGAGACAAGAATTGCAACCGCTGGGGCTGGCGCGTGTGACCTCACGGACTTCCGCTTCAGCTGCGAGCAGGCTTCTAGCAGCGGAGAAACTCGCTGGAGTCGAGCAACAGGACGGATCGCTCTGGCACGCGTCGACGGTGGGCAACGGCGAGGAAACCGGCGCGGTCTTGGTGTCCGCAGTCCAATGGATACCCTGTGATCTCTGCTCTTGCCACCCCAAATTCGGGAGCGTACTATGAGGCAGGACTCTGCTAGATATCCCGATAGAGTAACGGACTGCCCAGATTGAACCACTTCTACTGCAGCACGTTGCGCTGCTGGAATGAATTTGTCTCCCGTCGTTACACAGCGAGTGTTCGCTGCATATTGGGGTTAGACTGGTCAGTACATTTACATAGTTATGTGGCGCACAGCTAGCAGGAACTTACTACAGTAGAAGAGGAGGCGCATCGCCTTTGGGAATGCGTGGCTCAAGTCACAAGGGGTGGATACCCTAATCACTGGCCACTGGTTCGATACCCTGGGCCTTTTACTCCTCATTCCCGCCGCCTTGGGGTTCCACCATGCCCTGCGCCAGGCCGGACCTCTGCTATTGATAGCCGTGGTGGCCTTCCTCACCGGTGTCATCGTTCTCCT
>JADFNB010000039.1 GCA_022563595.1 Gemmatimonadota bacterium | reverse complement strand
GCTGCGGGGTGAGGTGCTCGACCTCGGCGTTCAACAACCGCCTACGAAAGCGACCATGGCCCGGTGAGACCGGGCCCGTGGCGGCGCCCTCAACGGATGATAATCTGGAAGACGCACATCCGGTCACACTCTGCCCCCCCGACTGATTGTCTGACAGCCTGCCGCAAGGTGCCCTAGTGCAACTTGGAGACGTGAGTTCTAGGCGCTCAGCGGTGCCGCGAAGACGGCGGTGCAAGCCGGGGAAGGCTCGAAAGCGTGGCGACGACGAAGGGGCCGCACCGATGCTTTGATGCGACCCCCTCCATCCGCGTACTACACGGCGCGGTTAGCCGATCTTTGCGACGTTCTCCGCGGCCGGGCCCTTCTGGCCTTGGACCACGTCAAACTCGACGGCATCGCCGTCGGCGAGTGACTTGAAGCCCTCCGCCTGGATCGCCGAGTGGTGGACGAAGCAGTCCTTTTCGCCATTGTCGGGCGTGATGAAGCCAAAGCCCTTTTGGTCGTTGAACCACTTTACCTTGCCAGTAATGCGTGACATTCCTACTCCTCATGTGTTCGATGCGCGTCGGAGTCCGGGATGTCCGCACTGACCGATCGTCCATCGTGTTGTCCGCGGTCTGCTCCCCCGCGGTGGGGTGCCGCATCGTGCGGCGCATACTATAGAGAAAGGGGAACCGCGTCAGTTGCCAGTTCCCCTGCAATTCCGTTGCGTTTGTCTGTGGCGCTTCCAAAAACGTCTCTTGGCCGTATAAGATAGTCAATTCGGTGCAAAAAGGGAATGCACCGTGCTCCGTGCGTCCTGGCACGGGTCAGCGCCTGTGGCGCAGTTGGGAGAACCGGGCCTGGCGCAAGCCAACCTGCCGGCTCGCGGCTTCTGATCCCAATCCCGCCGTCCCGACTTCCGAAGGGCCGATGACGCAATGACTTGCCACAGCGGGGTTTTCCCCCTGGACCAGCTGGGTGCTAATTCGGGTGCTAATTGAACGCGGGTCATTGCACATTCAAGTCAGTATCTAGCCAACGCATGCTCCAGTGACTAAGATGTGCATCTGACTACGGGAACGCTGGGTACGCTGAGACGGTTCTGGCGACGATCTCAAAGGGGTTAACCGATGCAGATCAATTTCTCCGACACCGCCTTCATGCTCTTGGCCACCGCCCTCGTGTTCATCATGACACCGGGCCTCGCCTTCTTCTACGGCGGGCTGGTCGGACGAAGGAACGTCTCGGCCATCATGATGCAGAGCTTTGTCTCTCTTGGTGTTACGACCATGCTCTGGGTTACGGTCGGCTACTCTTTCTGCTTCGGAAGCGACATCGGCGGAATCATCGGGAACCCATCGGACTTCTTCTTGCTGTCCGGAATAGCCGCTGGCGACATCTACCCTGATCTGGGGATTCCCGTCTACTTGTTCGTCGCCTATCAGCTGATGTTCGCCATCATCACTCCAGCCTTGATCACCGGTGCGTTCGCCAACCGCATGACGTTTAAGGCCTATCTCACGTTCTTGGTGAGCTGGCAATTGCTGGTCTACTACCCATTCGTCCACATGGTGTGGGGTGGCGGCTGGATGGCGGAGTACGGGGTATTGGACTTCGCCGGCGGCATTGTGGTTCACACGATTGCCGGCATGGCAGCCCTTGCCACCGTGTTCTTTCTCGGCAAGAGGCGAGTCTCCGAGCCGGAACCCCACAATATCCCGTTCGTTGCACTCGGCACGGCCCTGCTGTGGTTCGGCTGGTTCGGCTTCAATGCCGGAAGCGCGCTTGCGGTGAACGAGATCACCACATTGGCGTTCATCAACACGCAGATCGGCGGCGCGTTCGCCGGCGTGACCTGGATGATCCTCGAGTGGCAGCTCAAGAAGAAGCCGACCCTGGTCGGGTTCTGCGTTGGTGTGGTTGCCGGCCTGGCTACGATCACGCCTGCAGCTGGCTTCGTGACACCCCAGAGCGCGATGTTGATCGGGATCCTCGCCGGCAGCATTCCGTATGCTGCCGTCGCGTTCCGGCAAAAGAGGAACTGGGATGACGCGCTCGACGTGTGGGGCGTCCACGGCATCGGTGGCACCGTGGGAATCCTTGCTCTTGGCCTTCTGGCTACCAAGGGAATGAATCCGGATGGGGCCGATGGCCTGTTCTACGGAAACAGCTCTTTCTTCGTGAAGGAGCTGGTGGGCGTGCTGGTCGGTATCGTCTGGGCCTTCACCGTCACGTCCGGCCTGCTGTGGGCAATCAACAAGGTCACACCCGTACGCGTATCGGACGCGGACGAGCAGGCAGGCCTAGACAATGCTCTCCACGGAGAGACAGCCTACGTCGGCGCAGACTAGCGGATGCAGGCAGTCGAGTTGGGAAATCCAAAACTGAAGCTCACAAGCAGGCGCACCACAGGAGTCATGAGAAAAAGTACGGGCAAGACCCAATCAAGCGTAGTCCGAACCATGCTCGTGGTGGGTGCCACGTTGCTTGTGTTCGATAACGCCGCGGCTCAGAATTCTGGAGGGACGTCCGAGGAAGCACAAGATCCGCAGGTTGAAAGCGGCATCGGAATCGACGCCACTACCCAGTACTTCTTTCGGGGCATCCTACAGGAGAACCAGGGAGCCATTGTGCAGCCCTGGGTCGACTTCGTGTTCCCGCTCTGGGAAGGGGAGAACACGTCGTGGTCTTTCAATATCGGTATTTGGAACAGTCTGCACGACGGCCCGACGGGCTCGAGCGGCGCCGGAAAGACCATACACTACGAGTTGGACGTATACGCAGGGATCGGCGTCGGGTTCGCGGATAACTGGAGCGGCTCCGTCAGCTACGTCGCGCTCACGAGCCCGAACTCCGCATTCGTGACGGTGCAGGAGCTCGACTTCTCGATCTCCTTCGATGACTCGAGCCTGTTCGGAGGAGAATCAAGCGGCTTTTCCGGCGTTCAGCCGTCCGTGACGGTTGCCTGGGAGCTGGATGGACAGTCGGACGGCGGCGCCGAGAAGGGAATCTACCTCGAAGTTGGCATCGAACCTGCGCTCGATCTCAACGACGACGAGAACCGGCCGGTCTCCGTTTCGTTTCCGGTTGCCGCGGGTTTCAGTCTCTCGAACTATTTTGAAGGCGCCACGGGGAGCGACGATTTCTTCGGATTCGCGCAAGGTGGCGTTTCGCTCTCGACCCCGCTGAACTTCGTTCCCGCCCGATTGGGAAGCTGGACCTTGAGCGGTGGGGTCAGCATCCTGTTCCTGGGCAACAATCTCCAGGCGATCAATGGAGGCGACAGCTCGGAGGCCATCGTCTCCCTCGGCCTTGGGATCGCCTTCTGAACGCCGGAACCCGTATGCGACCCCCATGTTCTCTCGCGTTCCGGAGGGCTGCATGAGTTTGCCTGTGCGGTCTTGATGACCACGCACTCGAAAACGGCGCGCTGGCTCGACCTCATCGCGTTCCTGTTGGCGCACCGGTTCCCGGTGACGCGAGAGGAATTGTCGGCAAGGTCGGCGGATACCTCGACGATCCCACGACGGCCGCTGAGACGCCGTGGCCCTCCAGGTCCGTCAGCGTTTCTGACTCTGATGAGGTCTCGGGCTTAGGTCAGTTTGCCGCGAAGCAGTAGAACAGGCCGTTGCCACCAGTACCTTGCAGGTTCTGCTGGCTGCAGCCGCGCGAGTTGTGCGCCGAGTTCCACGACGTCGGGTTCTGGCCCCCACCCGTCCGGTCGTGATGTCCCACCCGCGTAGTCCCCTCGCCGCTGCTGGTCCAGTTGTCACAGTTGGTGTATTCCTCACCGGTGAACGCCGTCCCGTCGAGCTGCGAGCCCGTCAGGATGTCGTGCATGTTGGGCCGGTCGCCCCGGCCGTTCACCATGTCGCCCCTCTCGGTGAGCTGGGTCTCCTTGGTCAGGTTGTTGTGTTCGCTGTGCAGGTCGGCGACGTCCCGGGCCACCATCACGTCGCGTGCGTTGTACCAGGGCCCGCTGCCGATCCGATCCCGCGCGTGCACGGCCGGCTCGCCGTCGGCCGCAATCGTGCTGAGGTACGCGCGCCACTCAACCTCGCCGGCACCCACCGCCTCCGCGAGCGCGTGGCAGTGCCGGTCCGCCCCCTCCAGTCCGCCGAGGTCGGCGCCGTTCCCGGGGCCCACGCTCGTGAGGAAGAAGCTCATGGACGCTTGCTGTGGCTGCGCTCCCATTCCTACGAGCAGCGTTCCGGCCAGCACCCACAGTGACTTGCGCATCGTAGTTTCCCCCCTTGCGATCTCAGGTCTGGGTCGATGGGGAATCTGAGCGTGAGACGGGACGACCGCCAGGGTAACACCGTCGTGACACGCGATTCCGCCCGCCTCGGTCACAGCTCATCCGCAAACCTCCAGCTCGCCTGAAACTCCCGTTGCGGCGCCTCCCCACGCAGCCGCGCCCGCACCAACTCGATCGGCATCCGTCCGCCCTGAAGGATCATGTCGTGAAAGGCGCGGTCGGTCATCCGACCCGAGCCCACGAACTCCTCGTGCAGCGCGCGGATCTGCATCCCGCCCAACATATAGCCCGCCTGATAGAGCGGTGAATACGACCCCGCGAACGAGCGCCTGACCTCGGCGGTGGCGTTGGCACGCTCGTGGCCCACGCGCTCGACCAGGAAGTCGATGGCCTCCTGTGGCGTCATGCGGCCCAGATGGAAGCTCAGCGAGAAGATGATCCGTGCCGCTCGGTGCATCCGCCAGAACAGCATGCCGACGCGGTCCTCGGCGGTTTGCGGGAAACCCAGGTCCCAGAGCTGCATTTCCCAATAGAGCGCCCAGCCCTCGCCCCAGAACGGTGTGCGGAAGATGCTGCGGTGGGAGTTGTACCGGCGGGTCATGAACCCCTGCAGGTGATGGCCGGGAATCAGCTCGTGGTGCACGGTGGCGCGCGAGAAGTGGATGTTGTTGCCGCGCATGCTCATCAGCTTGTCGGCATGCTCCATCTCGTCGGTGGGGAACGAGACACGGATGACCTCGCCGCCCAGGAAGAACGGGCTCACGAGCTGCCGCTCAGGTGACAGCATCTCCATCCGCCAGATCTCCTTGGCGAGCGGCGGAATGGTGACGAGATCCCGCACCTCGAGGAACGTGACCGCTTCGTGCGCCAGGTCGCGCACGATCTCCGTCTGTCGCCCCGGTTCGGCATGGAGACCCTTCACGTATTCGAGCGCGGCCCGCCAGTCGTCGCCATACCCTAGATCGCGCGACGCCCGGAGCATCTGTTCGTCGAGCCACTCGAACTCACGCTGGGCGATGGCGATCAGCTCGTCCGGCGTGTAGGGGATCATCTCGTGGCGCAGATCCCTGCGTAGCCCATCGGCACCAATCGGATCGCCCACAATCGGCTCGGGCTCACCGGGTTCGATGCCCAGCACGCGCTCCCGGAGAAACTCGATGTACTCGCCGAGCGCGTCGTTCATACGCTTCCACGGGGCGGATGTCCACCAGGTGAAGAGAGGGTCGTAGCCCGCGTAGTAGGCGTGCCAGTCCTGGACCGTGCGTTGCAGTCCCCGCAGGGCGTTGGCCGTGCGGTACGCAACGATGGCGGACGGCGCGTCGTCTTCCTCGAGTTGGGCTTCTACCGCCCGCTGCGCTTCCGTGATCCGTTCGGGAAGGTCCGCGAGGATGCCTGCTGTGGCGGCAGGGTCGGGGATCTCGAGTCTGCGACGGGCCTCCTGCAACTCCATCAGCGTGCCGGCGAACGGGATGAGCTGTCCCATCTCTTCGTACAGCGTCTCCTCCCGATCGAGCGATTCCAGCGCGTAGCGGATCTCGTTGGCGAGCAGGACGTAGTCGATCTTGCCCTCGAGACTCAGCGTGGCGTACTCCATGGCCCCTAGCGCGCTCTGCCACTCGTGGTAGAACGCGCGGAACCGTTCCCGCCGCGTGGGCGAGTACTGGACGTCCCATCGCCGCCCGAGTGCGGACCGGTCCGTAGAGAATCGCTCGAGAACCGACCGCAGTTCGCTTCCCTCGAGTGAGGCGAGCGCCGTCAGATTGGGGACACCGGTCGTTTCGATCGAGCGCGGGCTCGCGGACTGCGCGAGGGTGGGGCTGGGGATCGTTGCGCTCGCTGCCACGAGCGCCGCATAGGTTCCCATGACGATCTGTTGGGCTAGGCGACGCATCTTATCCTCCGAAATCTTGCGTTTGATGTTCGGTCCCGGCCTTTAAGGCGGGACCCAGACCATACTACGTCCCCGTGCGCTCTTGCGGTACTTCGGCGGGCTGAGCGTGTCGTGGCGGCCCTGGGCACTGCCAGCCGGCGACGAAGCGGGACTTGCTCAGCATGGGAGGTAGGATGGTGGTGGGGAGATGCGTCGTAGAGATGCTCCATGGCCCAGTGGTGGGGAGGAGGGAGTGGGGAGTGCGAGGGATATTCGCGGCCAACCGAGTGTACGGTGATGTATTGTGAAGACAAGAATGATTTGCCAGATGAGGTCTCACCATGGGTAGGCGACGGTTCACCGAGCCGGAGCCGTCCGGACCCATCGACACGCTGCGCGGCGCCACGGCCGTGGAAGAACTCGACCTTCACGGGGAGACCGCCGATTCCGCTAGGCAGAAGGTCGTTTGGTTTCTCGATCGCTGGGGGAGGCACCGCCCCGGCGCGGTAGTGCGAATCATCACCGGGAAGGGCAATCGCTCGACCACTGGGGCCGTCCTCCTGCCGATGGTGCGCGACCTCTTGGATGGTGCATGCGCTCATCGCGTCGAGGAGTGGACGACGGAAATGAGCGGGGGATCTGTAGTGGTGCGGTTGAAGGGTATCGCGTGATGGACGGGCGGCAGCGGCAGTCCGAGTTCCGCTGGGAGGGATCTAGACGGATGGTCACCTTGTGGCAGCAATCGAGGGAGTCAGGCCGGGCGCAACCCAATGCTACGAAGGATCTTACGACAGACCAGCCAGGTCCGCGCCTTCGTGTCGGCGCGCTTGCCGCCGGTCCCGCCTCTAGTTCTCGAAGGCCGTCTCCAGCAAATGCTCGAGTCGGCGGTGCTGGCGCTCGGGCGCCTCGACGGGTTAGGGTCCCGGTTCGCCCTCCTACCTCGCTAACTCTCTGAGCTTCTCCAACACCTTCACGGTCGCCCAGGTGTCCCGCTTACAGTATTCCAACAAGTCATGCCTCGTCCTTTCGTGTTGCTCTGGGCTGAGCTTCCCGGCCACGAACAGGAGGCGTGCGATCTCGACGCTTGCAACCATGCCGTCGACAATGACGAGATCATCGTACGTCAACTCCGGTACCAGCGCCGGCAGCACGTACTTGAGGCTGAAGCGGCCTTGGAACTCGGGGTGGTAGACATTGTTGCGGATCACCGGAAGCAGGTCGATCAGTTTCGATTCCAGCTGTTTCAACTCGGCAGCGAGTTCCGGCACCACCTGTTGCAGATTCTTGATCCGTGTCTTCTCGAACGGCGAGTAATGCACCACCCGCTCGGCGTCCGCGGTGGCCTCGATCATGGCGCGTGCGAGCGCCGGCCGAGCGTCTCGAGGGCCCTCTGCGAGGTGCTCGGCGTGCGTGAACCCGCCGGTTCCGTCTTCCTGATGGTAGCTGAACTGCGCCGCGGCCTGGTGCCAGGGACCCAGTCCGTCCCACACCGGCACCGCCCGCTGGATCGTCTCGAAGTCGAGGTGACCGAGCCGCACATCGAACGGCTCGAGAGCCTTTGCTAGTCCACGCTCGACGATCACTTGGCCCGTCTTAATGGAGCGCAATTGGCGCTGTGCCGCATGCGGCAGCTTGGCGTCGTCGGGCAGGTCGGAGATCCAATGTACGCCCCGGTCCATGTACTGCGCCGCTTTGACTCCACCGACGTTGTACAGCTTGATGATGTGATCGGGCGAGTCAGGCCAGCAGCGTCCCACGAAGGGGCACTCCCGTGGCTCGAAACAATGGGAGCCGATCGCGATATCGGGGAGCTTGCCGTCGAGGATCGCAAGTTGAGCGCGGATCTCCGGCTCGACACGGCTCAAATACTCGTCCACAGGCGTTGTCACATCGGTGCGGACAAAGAGTGCGCCCTGATCGGGGTGCCGGAACTCTTTGTTGAGATGCATGATCTCACATGCAACGACATCGAGCCCGCTACTGGTAAGTACATGCTTCTGGACCGCGGCGTCCAGAATGTGCTCATCCTTCTGCGACGACGATGACTTCACCTCGATCAGGCGAAAGCCGTCGTCCAAGCGTTCGAGCACATCGACAGCGACGTACGTGGTGTCGGCGAAAAACGCCGCCTCGAAGATCGACGGAGCCCCCTCATCCAGCGCTTTCCGGGTGGCCTCGACGCGTTCCTCGACCTCGTAGAACGGTAGGGCGATCGGGGTCCCACCCGGGAAGTGCTCGGTTGCCAATGCACCAACCTGGCTGCCCTGATAGAACCGATCTCTCAGCACGATGTCGGGCTGCAGCTCCTCCGCGTTGGGCTCATGGACCTTCCACCATAGATACCTGTGGCACTGAACCCCGGTGGTGAAGCGGGACTTGGAGAGCCGGAGTTTGGGGATAGCTGTCATGGATTGGCGTTATTGGTTGTTGGGACGAAGATAACGTAAGCCACGGGTGTGACACTCGGTGAGATCTTAGACTTGCGAGAGCGGCCAGGTCCTCCAATCCTGGGGTGGGACCGCTGCGCGGAGCTCGAGCATGCCGTCGCTGGCGCTCGTTGTCGGCGCAGAGAAAGGGGCATCCTAGGCTGTGTTCAGCCTCAAGGTGTATGCTATTGACATACGAATGTATGTTATTAGCATACATGCATGTCGGAGAACCTTATTCTCGGTCCGGAGGCTCGGCGGAGGATCCTCTGTGAGACACACCTGGTGCCCGGACGCGAGGTCTATCTGCGCGAGCTCGTGCGACACACCGGACTGGCGCTGAGGACGGTGCACCAGGAGGTCAACCGCCTGGTGAATGCGGACTTGCTCTCCGAGCGGCGCGACGGCAATCGGCGGTACCTCTCCGCCAACGACGCCCATCCTCTCTTCCGGCCCATCCGCGAGATTGTCCTCAAGACGGATGGACTGGCGCACGTCCTGCGCGACGCGCTCGGAAACCATGGCGTCGAGTTCGCGTTCGTGTTTGGCTCCATTGCCTCCGACACGCCCGTCGCGGGAAGCGACGTCGATCTGCTCGTGGTTGGAGATGTCGGTCTACGCGCGACGGTGAAGCGCCTGGCCAATGCGCAGGACACGCTGGGCCGGGAGATCAACCCCGTCGTGTGGACGTGCGCCGAGTTCCGGCGCCGCCGCCGCAAACGCGACCACTTTCTCACCCGAGTCCTGGAAGGTCCCAGGGTGGCCGTGTTAGGCGAGATCCCCGACGCATCGTGAGCCTCGCGGACTGGGCCGAGAACGGTTGGCTCAAATCCCACACGACGTCACCGCAGGAGATCGGTGACCAACTCGTGGCGGCGGGCAGGGATTTGGCCGACGCGGGCAAGGACCTTTCCGCGTCGTGGCGCTTCGCGATCGCGTACAATGCAGGCCTCCGATTGTGTTCCGTCGCATTGTTCGCGAGTGGATACCGTGCGGCGCGCGAGCAGAAACACTATCGCACGATCGCCGCGCTCCCGTTGGTAATCGGAGACGACGCGGACGAGATTTCCGCGTTCCTCGATCGCTGCCGCGTCAAACGCTACGACGTGACGTACGAGGCGGCCGACCCCGTTTCCGCGGCGGAGGCCGACGAACTGATCGTCGTCGTCTACGAACTGGACCGCCTTCTTCGCGAGTGGCTCGAGCGCCAACGGCCGGAGTTGCTCGGTAGGATGTAGACGCCTCGTAAAGACGCCTAGACGCCGAGACGCGTAGTGGTGGGGAGTGGGGAGTGGGTCCCCCTCGTCGCTTTAGCGACAGCAGCCGAGCCCGCGACTTTAACCGCGAGTCCCCACGCGCGAAGACACCCCTGCCAAGCACTCTTTCGGTAGTCGGCGGGCCGAGCGTATGTTGTAGACTGGCGGAGTCTTCGACATGGAGCATCCGCCAGTGCCCGTGACCGCCAAGCTGTCTCGCAAGTTCTACGAGGCCTTTGGCGACGAGAGCGCTAACGAACTAGTGGAGTGGTTCAACGCGGTGGATGCCACGTATCGCGCCGATATTCGTGAGCTGAACGAGCTGAATTTCCAGCGGTTCGACGCCAAGCTGGAGCAGCGGATTGCGGAGCTGCACGCCAAGCTGGAGCGGCGGATTGCGCAGCTGGATTCCAAGTTGGAGCAGCGGTTGTCGGAGTTGAGGGTGAGCCTTGTGCAGGGACTCGCCGATCTCCGAGCCGACTTCCAGCGGGATCTGGGTCAAACGCAGACCGCGCTCACCCGCTGGATGTTCGTCCAGTGGATGGGGACCCTGGTCCCTCTCGCCGGCCTCATCGTCTACCTCACCCGCTAGCGGAGACCCGCCGCATTCTTCCCCGCGTTCAGCACGACAGCGGGTCCCCCTCTCCACATTGCGGAGAGAGGGCCAGGGGGTGTTGGTTACGGCCTCCAGCTAGGCACGCGCCCGCTCGTCCACGGCGCGCCCGCCGCTTCCGCCGCTTCCTCGATGCGCTCGAGATCGACATCGATGGCGCGGCGCAGCCGCTCTAGTATCGCACCGAACTGCGCGGTGACGATGTCGTACTGCTGGCGCTGCATGCCGGTCACCTCGCTCAGCGATCCCGACCAGGCACCGCCTGTGAACCGGCCCAACCGGGTCCGGAGCGACGACGGCGTAGGCTCATTGCGGCGTCGCGCGGTGCGGTCGCCGTTCAGCGCGACCTGAACCGCCCGCACGCTGTCCTCGAGCGCACGCAGATCGATCACCAGTTGCGGATCGGCGTCCGGCGTCTCACGCAGGGCGCGTTTCAGGAGCCCGATGCGGTTCATCGCCTCGTCCGCAGCCGCGTCGGCGCCCAGCAGCGCACGCTGGAGCGCAGCCGCCCGCCGCTGGAAAGCGAGCACCTCCGGTGAGCGTGCCGTCGCGCGGCCGTCGAGCGGGTAGACCTCGAATGTCTGAGGATCGCCCAACGGGGTGATGGTACCGTCCACCACTTTGGCGAGTGATACGGTATAGGTGCCCGGCACCACGTAGGGGCCGGAACCGCCGCCGCGGCCGAAGAACCCGCCGCCCCCGCCCCCGCCCCCCTCATCGCCGGTGGCGCTCCGGATCGGGCCGGACGACGGATAGCGGAGATCCCAGGTGACACGCTTGAGGCCAGCCGACGTCGGGCCGGTGAGACGCCGCACGACCCGTCCCTCGGCGTCGGTCACCGTCAGGAGCATCGTGGGTTTTGCTTCGCGGTCTTCCACCCGCAGCGAATCCCACGATGGGTAGAACACGTCGTCGCCGCTCCGCGCCGCGTCGCGCTCAGCCCGCTGCCGTCTCTGGCGTCGCGTGCGAATCGCGTCTTTGACATAGTAGTGGAAGGCGGCGCCGGCGGCGGGGTTGTCGGCCGTCCAGAACCGCGCACCCTGCCAGCCAGGATCGGGATTGGATGCGACGAACATCGGCGCGCGATTGACCGGCAGGAGGCTGCCGTCACCGGCGAGTAGCTCGGGCGTCAACGCGCGCAGTGTCTCCAAGTCGTCCAGGACATAGAAGCCGCGTCCGAAGGTTGCGAGCACGAGGTCGTCGTGCCGCGTCTGGAGCGCCATGTCCCGTACCTGGATGGTGGGGAGTCCTTTCTTGAGCCGGGTCCATCGCTCGCCGCCGTCGTTCGAGAAGTAGAGCCCGAACTCGGTGCCGGCGTACAGCAGATCGGGATCCTGATAGTCCTCGAGCACCACGTACACCGTGCCGCGCTCCGGCAGGTTGCCCTGGATCAGCTCCCACGAGTGGCCGAGGTCGGTGCTCTTGGCGATGTACGGCCGGTAGTCGCCCGACTTGTGATTGTCGAACGAGACGTACACCGTGTTCACGTCGTGCACCGACGGTGTGACCCGCGAGACAAAGGTCGTGTCCGGCACGCGGCGGATCGATTCGATGCGACGCCAGGTCGTGCCACCGTCTTCGGTCACCTGAATCACACCGTCGTCGGTCCCGACCCACAGCAACCCTTCCTGCAACGGGGACTCGGCCATCGTCACGATGCTGTTCCACGTGGAGGTGGACCGGTTCTTCGCTACCGCGTCGACACCCCACACCCGACCCATCATGGGGAGCCGGTTGCGGTCGATTTGCGCGGTGAGATCGCCGCTCACCGGCGTCCAGCTGCCGCCGCGGTCGTCGCTGCGGAACACGCGCTGAGCGGCGAAATAGAGGCGTGATGGGGAGTGCGGGCTGATGATCAACGGCGCGTCCCAGTGCCACCGCAACGCCGGCTCGCCGATCTCTGCCTCCGGCCGGATGGAGACGCGTTCACCGGTTGCCAGGTTGAACCGCGTCAACCCGGCGTACTGCGACTCGGCATAGATGATGTTGGGATCGGTGGGATCGATGCGCGAGTAGAACCCGTCGCCGCCCTGCGTCAGGAACCAGTCGCCGCTCGTGCCGCCCCGGCGGGTGCGCGTGCGTGACGGGCCGCCTACCGAGCTGTTGTCTTGTGTTCCGCCGAACACCCGGTAGAACGGTTCGGTGCTGTCGACCTCGACCCGGTAGAACTGGCCGAGCGGGAGGTTCTGGAACCAGCCGTAGGTCTCACCGCCGTCGAACGACTCGTACAGTCCGCCGTCGGTGCCGATGAGGAAATGGTCGTTGTCGGGATCGTCGATCCAGATGACGTGGTCGTCCACGTGCTTGGTCCGGTTGCCCAAGTTCCGGAAGTTCCGCCCGCCGTCGTCGGTGACGGAGAAACGGGTGTTCATCACGTAGACCCGGTCGACGTCCACGGGGTCCGCGAAGATCTCCTGGTAGTAGTTCCCACTCGTGCTCTGGTCGCTCATCCGGTGCCAGCGGATCCCGTTGTTCTGCGAGCGGTAGAACCCGCTCCCGTCGTTCGCGGCCTCGACGATGGCGTAGACGATGTCGGGGTTCACGGGCGAGATGGCGAGCCCGATTCGGCCCAGCTCATCGCTGGTGAGGCCGCGCTGCGATTTGGTCCAGGTCGCGCCACCGTCGGTGGAGCGGTGCAACCCCGACTTGGGACCGCCGGCGATGAAGCCCCACTGCCGGCGCGCGCGCTGCCACGTCGCGGCGATGAGTATGTCCGGGTTGCGGGGATCCATCACGACGTCGGTGACGCCGGCCCACTCCCCTGCGTCCAGGATCTTGCTCCATGTCTCCCCGCCGTCGGTCGTCTTGTAGAGCCCGCGGTCCCCGCCGCTGTTGAACACGGGACCCTGTGAGGCTACGTAAACGACGTCCGAGTTCCGCGGGTCGATCAGGATCTTGGCAATGTGTTCCGAGTTGGGGAGGCCCATGTTGTGCCAGGTGCGACCGCCGTCGAGCGACTTGTAGACGCCGTCGCCGTACGAGACCGAGCGCTGCGGGTTGTTCTCGCCGGTGCCCACCCAGATCACGTTGGAGTTGTTCGGGTCTATCACGACCACACCGATCGAGTATGACCCCTCGCTGTCGAAAATCGGCGAGAACGTCGTGCCGGCGTTGGTGGTCTTCCACACGCCGCCCGAGGCGGTGGCGACGTACCAGGTAGACCGGTCGGTCGGATGGATGGCCAGATCGCTGATCCGGCCCGAGACGACGGCGGGACCGATGGAGCGGAGCTGGAGTCCGCGCACGGCGCGAGTCAGGGGATCGCCCTTGCTCGAGTCAGATTCGGCGCCCTCGGCGTCTCGGCGGTCGCGACGTTGGGCCGACGCGGCCTGCGGCACGGAGAGAGTTCCCAGGACCACGGCAGCGGTCGCGAGGAACGTGGTGACGGTGAATCGACGAGATAGCATGATCGTCGGGCCTCATCATTGAGTATGGAGGTGGCAGGGACCGGTTCCGGCGAGACCGGGCATGGCCCACACAATCTACGGTTTTGGACCGCTGGCTGTTGAGAAGATCGGTGCATACGCCGCCGTTCCGCACCGGACCCATCGCCAGGCTGTCTCGCAACTGCCGGTACGAGATCGCTGCCGAGGGTGCGGAGATGGTGGTGGGGTAGCGGGGTTCGGTGCTGGTGAGTCCCGCCCTGAAGCGTGCCGCCCGAAGCTCCCGATGACCCGTTTGGCGTTTCGCCGATGTATATTCTTCATACAATCGCGATGGCGCTGGGTGCTCCAGTCCGATCGCGTCCACTGTACGTACCATATGTGAGAGGATTTGCGTGGCATCACACCGTATCCTGACACCGTCCACCGACGTGCCGGACGACGATCACCATGACGACATCGTCTATCCGGCGCCGATCCCGTTCTTGCTGGTGCACTTGGCCAGCCTGGCCGCTATCTGGACGGGAGTGACGGCCGAGGCGCTCGTCATCTGCGTGGTGCTGTACGTCGGGCGCATGTTCGCGGTCACGGCCGGATATCATCGCTACTTCTCCCATCGGGCGTTCAAAACCAGCCGGTTGGGCCAGTACGTGCTGGCCTGTCTTGCCCAGAGTTCGGCGCAGCGCGGGATTCTCTGGTGGGCGGCCAAGCACCGGCACCACCACAAGCATTCCGATACGCCACTGGACGTGCACTCACCGCGGCAACACGGTTTCTGGTATGCGCACGTGGGCTGGGTCTTCCAGCCCAAGCACAGCAAGACGGATTACGCTGCGGTCCCTGATCTCGTGAAACACCCGGAGTTGGTCCGGCTCGATAAGCACCCCTACCTGCCGGCCGCGGCGCTGGCCGTGGCGACGTGGCTCGTCGCCGGCTGGCCCGGACTCATCGTGGGCTTCGTGTGGAGCACCGTGCTGCTGTATCACGGGACGTTCTCCATCAATTCCCTGGCGCACGTCCACGGGAGCAAACGGTACGTGACGGGCGACGACTCACGCAACAACTGGTGGTTGGCGGTGATCACCCTCGGTGAGGGATGGCACAACAACCATCACGCCTACATGGCGTCGGCGCGCCAGGGCTTCCGCTGGTGGGAAGTGGATCCCACCTACTACTTGCTCAGGGTCTTGTCCTGGGGACGCGTCGTATGGCATCTGACCCAGCCGCCGCAGACGTTGGTTCGCAATGAGAAGCGGTTGGGACGCGGCCTCCTCGAGAAGGTCGCGCGGCAACTCGCCGCCACCATGCCGGTGGAGCGGATCGGCGCGCAGATGCGTGACGCGTGGGCCAACACTCCGACCCTGGATGCACTCTGTGAGCGGGCCCGGACCGCCCGGTCCGAGGCGATCGCTATGCTGGCCGACATGCATCTGCCGGACGTTCCCAGCGTCGAGGAACTCCGCGAGCGAGCGCAGCGAATGTTCGTGGCCACGCCGTCCCTGGACGAGATCGTGACCCGCGCAAGAGAACTCATTCTCGAAGCGCTCACAACCGAGCTGCTGCTCGCCTCACCGGACGCCGCGTAGCTCTTCGCTCCCGCGCCGCGCCGGCACCGCGTCCTGTAAGGACGCACCTCTCACCCTAGGCAGCCGAGCCCGGGCTCTCAGCCCGGGACTCACAGGATCCCTCGGTCTTCTCAGCCCGGGACCTACGATACACCAATACGCCGTGCAAGATCGCGTTAGATTCCTCGATGGCTGCCAACCGCGAGGTGCTCGGTGCACCAGACTTCGTTTTCCATCGGCGCGCGTCTCCCACGCGCCTTCGTGAGGGGCGCGTTGCTTGCCGTTCTCCTCATGCACGTGTTCGGCCCGCCGGCCGCGGCGCAGGAGGCCGAGGTACCCCTCGATGCGGACGGCCGCCTGTTCGGAATCACGCCGGATCTCGAGGGGCGCTTGAACCTGTTCCCGGAGGTCCGCGGATTCATCGAAGCACGCCTGTTCGAGAAACCGGGCGGCGGGTTCGTGCTCCAGATCCTGTATCGGCGCAACGGGCGGCTGTATCTCATCCGCCGGTCCATGTCGCTTGACGCAGTCGCACAGTTCAGGCGCGAGGTGACGGCTGCGCTGCATGTTCGTGCGCCCAGCGCGCTGCTCGATCAAGAGGGCCGGGGGGACCTCATGCGGGGAGCGCTGCTTCTCTCGCTCGGCTACTACGGTTGGGCCGTCCCGGTGGCCCTCGAGGTGGATGACAACCAGTTGGCGGTAGCGCTTTACATGCTGGTCGGTTCTGCCGGGTTTTACGTACCATTCGCGGTGACGAAACGGATTCCCGTGACGGAGGGACAGGCCAGCCTGAGTCTCTACGGTGCCACCCGCGGTGTGGCCCGCGGCATGTTTGGAGCAATGTTCCTCGGCGCGGAAGACGTTGAAACGCTGGTGAGGGCGGGAGCCGTCGTGGGGCTCGTGGAAGCTGTAGCGGGATTTGTGACCGCGGGGCGTCTCGCGATGACGCAGGGGACCGCTGACCTCACCGGTACCGGCGGCGATCTCGGCGCGGGAATCGGGTTGGGGCTCGCCTACCTCGCGGGGCTGCTCGACGACACACCCGGCGACATGCGCAATACCGGATGGGGTGTGGGCGCCGGCGCCTCGTACTTGGGGATGCTGGCTGGCTATCGACTGGCGATGACCGAACCCTACACTCCCGGCGACAACGGCGTCTTCCGGGCGGCAAGCCTGATCGGCGGATATATGGGGTTGGCCGCCGTGCGCGCGGTTCGGGGTGACGATCGGGATGTGGGCAAAGCAGAGGCCGGCGGTGCAGTGGCGGGGACCATGCTCGGCATCGTGGTTGGGCAGCGACTCGTGAGCGGCCGCGATTTCCGAACCGTGCACGGAACGTTCATATCACTGGGAGCGCTGGGTGGTGGGCTGCTGGGCGCCGGCATCGGCTATCTCCTATCCGAGGACAGTGACGTGGCGATTCTGGTGCCGAGCGCGGCCGGTGCCGTTGGCGGGTTCGCGCTGCTCTACCAATCGTTCGCGCAAACCGCGCGGCGCGTGGTCGAACGCGCGGGGCTGGAGATCCGGCTGTATCCGGTCGCGCTGGCACTGGCCCGCGGGGGCCGGTTGCCGGAAAGTGCGCGGGTTCCGGTGGCATCCGTGACCTGGCGCTTCTGACGCGTCTGAGCCCACTTCCCTTGACAGCGTCCGCACTGTGTGCCGTAAACTTCTGTGTTCTCACCAGTCCCAGCGGAGGAACGGTACCATGTACGCGCTTCGTCCCATCCTCGCGACCGCCGCCCTGACGGCGCTCGTTGCGGGGGCACCGATCTTCCCGGCCACCGCCCAGGATGTCCGGTATGCAACCGTTTCCAAGCTCGAGTTGGGAGGCAGTCTCGGCCGCGTCATGCGGCTCGTTCCCGGGCTTGGCGACCCTATCCGCGAGACCCTGTCGATCAGTGGCACGCGGATGCGGACCGACGGAGATGACCAGGCCACGATCATGAATGCCGACGATGGCACGATCACGTATCTCGATCACGAGACCAAGACATTCTGGACCATGGACGTGGCCGAGATGCTCGCCGGGCTCGGCCAGGCGTTCGCCGGCCTGGACCGCCCGGTGGCGGTGACAGAAGTGGAGGCGGAGGCAGAGGTGGAGGCAGACGCGGCGCCGACCGCCGACTCGGTACACTACGAGATCCACATCTCCACGGACCGGACGGGCAGAACAGAGCACGTGGCGGGCTATCCCGCCGAGCAGGTGTTCGTTACCGTCGAGATCGAGGGCGAGGCGTACTCAGAGGAAGGCGACTCGACGGTGCGCGGATCCATGTACGTCCTCTCGGAGCTGTGGCTCAGCGAGGAGTTCCCCGGACATCAGGCGGAACAGGCGTTCCGCGAGGCTTGGGCCGCGCGCTTGAGCGAAGCGTATCAGCTCCCGGAGGAGGACGCCCGGAACATGGAGGCGGTCTTCGCCCACGATCCGCGGCTCCGGGAAGGGCTCGAGCAGATGGAGGCCGAGATGCGCGAGCTCCGGGGCGCCACACTCCGGTCTGTCTTGTACTTCGTCGTCGTTCCGGACGGGGTCGAGTTCGATCGGGAGGCTGTGCTGCGTGATGCCGACCGCAGCCTGGCGGATGATGTGGGCCAGGCCGTGGTGCGCGGGGCGCTCGCGGGGGCGCGCCGCCGGCTCGGGCGCTTCGGCCGCCGCAATCGGGAGCCCGAAAAGCCGAAGCCGCAGCAAGCCGTGGTCATGCGGATCAAGACCGAAATCGAGGATGTCGACGTGGGGGCGTTGGCAGACGAGCTGTTCGAGCCGCCGCCAGACTACACGGAGCAGCCGGCACCGGGTACGGCACCACAACGCGAGGGGAACTGATTCGGGGCTGTCGCACGCTTCTCGGCCCGCGACTCCTGGTGTGGTGTCGCCGAAATAGTGCTGCTATTCGGACGCCTCCGCATCCCGCCCCGCGGCGTTTCTCATCGTCGCAATAGCGCTGCTATCACTCCTCCTCGTGCCTTGCGTGATCGGGCGCAGTGACGCCCTCGGTAGCTACCATACTTCGGCGACACCACAGTAGACGGCCGCGCGCTCGGCAGGGCGCCGGCCGTTCCGCGGGTAAACCCGCGGCGCGGCTCGCCGATAAACCGGCGCGCCACCACTCAGCTTCAGCCAGAGGGCCGCGCGGCGGCTTCATGCCGCCGATTCCATCTGTCACAGCGCCGCTGCCGAGTTCCTCCGCCTTCACAAGACAGTTGCTAACGAACGCGCACGCCCCGCTTCACCACGATAGCGACGTCACGCAACAGGCTGATGTGCCGCAGCAGGTCGCCCCGCACCGCGATGATATCCGCGTACTTTCCCTCGCTCAGCGTACCCACCTCGTCCGACACCCCCTGCGCCACCGACGGCCAGTAGGTTGCCGAGCGGATCGCCTCCATGGGGTCCACGCCGAAGGCGTTGACCCACACGTCGAGTTCCTGCCAGGTGGACTGACTGTGGAAATTGCCCGGGATTCCCGAATCGGTCCCGATCAATAGTACGGCGCCGGCTTCGCGCAGTTGATTGAACTTGCGTGCGAGCGTGGGACGGCGCTGCGGCGTGATCTGGAAGTACGGCAGGCGGTCCCAGTGTGAGAGGGAGTTGCGGATGTCCTCGATGATCTCGTCCGGCAGGCCGAGGTGCCAGGACGGATCGTCCAGCCACTCCGAGTGGTCGCGGATGTACTCGTAGTTGTAGAGCGGGCTCACCGTCGGCGTCCAGAAGAACGGTCCCAGGTTTCCTTGCGCCGTACGATTTCGCAGTGCAGCCATGAGATCGGCCGGGTACTGCGGCGCGGTCTGAAGTCCAGTATGCTCGAAGTTGTCCACGCCGGCGGCGAGCCCTCGCCGGATCTCCTCCGGTCGGTGACCGTGCGCGATCACAGGGAGCCCGTGACGGTGCGCCTCGTCTACCACCGCACGGACCTCGTCCATCGTCATCTGATCCTGGTCGATCAGCTTGATCACGTCCACCCCAGCCTCGGCCAGACGGCGGACCTTCTGACGCGCATCCCGCTCGCCGGAGATCCCCCAGCGGAACAGCTCTGTGCCGGGATACGGCTCGTGCTGGATGAACGGTCCTGAGACGTAGATGGTGGGGCCCGGGATCCGTCCTGCGTTGATCGCGTCGCGCACGTTGAGCGATGCCTCGAGCGGGCCGCCGAGGTCGCGTGCGCTCGTCACCCCGGCCAGGAGGAGTTGGCGTGCGGCGGCCGGCATGATCACAGACTCGAAGAGCGCGGGATAGGTCGAGTCCCAGTGCGCGTAGTCGCTGTGGCCCACGATCATGAGGTGCACGTGCATGTCCCACAGCCCGGGCAGCACCGTCATTCCCTCAGTCGAGATTACCTCCGCGCCGTTCGGAATCGCGATCTCGCCGATCCGACCCACCTGCGTGATGCGTTCCCCCTCGATCACAATGACACTGTTGCGGATCGGCGTGCCGCCGAAGCCGTCGATCAGCGTGCCGCCCACGAGTGCCTTGGTCTGGGCGTGCAGCGGGATTGCGAGCAGCATGATGGCGAGGGCGGGGCAGGGGGACCAGAGCGGCGCGCGCATGGGCGACTCCACATCAGAGGGTTAGTCGCACATAGTGTGGCGCCCGAGGTCCGTCGTCTAGAGGCCGGCGCGCTTCCTCGGCTCCGCCGGTGAGCCGGCAGGTCACCCTCGCTCTCAGCGAGACAGCCAGGCGGCGGCTTCACGCCGCCGATTCGATCGACGCGGACCTTCGCTTCCAGCGAGCAGGTTGCTCATCGTCCCGTCTCTCGGCATCGTGGAGAGGAGGCCAGGAGGTGAGGTGACCCACCGGAAAGCCAACCGCTACCACGTCTACGTCGTAGAGCTCGACCCCGCCGTGCTCGACGGGAAGAAGTTCGCGGCGCAGAACCCGCGGTACGTCCAGGGCAAGCCGTGCGTCTACGTCGGCATGACCGGGCTGACACCCGAAAAACGGTTCAGGAACCACAAACGGGGGTACCAGGCCAACCGCTACGTCCGCGACTACGGCTGGCACCTGCGTCCCGACCTCTATCCGGACGGCAGCCCGTTCACGTACAGGGAGGCGCAGAGCGTGGAGCGGGATGTCGCTCGCGAGTTGCGCGCGATCGGGTATGCCGTGTGGCAGGAGTAGGTCGCCGCCTGTCGTGCCTACGACCCCCGGTTGGCGAAACAGTGGAGGCACGATCGCGACGTGGGGCAGCGGACCCTGGAGGACGCCGGGTTGCCTCTGAAGGCCAGAGTTGATCCGCTGAATTTCCCTGTCTTGGATTGGGACCTGGCACCGCCCACGGGGCTCATGATCGCGCTGATGCGCTAGCTGCCCCGCCGGCGCCGCACCAGACAATCACAGGCCCCGAACTCGCCCTGGCCCGGTCTCGCCGGGGCCACCCTGTCCTCCCGGTTCCTGACATGTTACGTTATGCCAATGTAAGGCGCTCCCCAAGTCCGGGGCGGTGCCGCGTCATTGATGAGCGTTGGCAAGTACGGGGATTCCGGGCTTCGACGACATCAGCACAGCACAAGGGGTTTTTGCAGCATGCCTACCAAAGGGACCGTCAAGTGGTTCAACGACAGCAAGGGTTTCGGCTTCATCACACCGGAGGATGGCCAGCCCGACTGCTTCGTCCATCACACCGCTATCCAGGGCGAAGGCTTCAAGTCGCTGCGTGAGGGCGAGCAGGTGGAGTTCGATATCGTTGCGGGCAAGAAGGGGCCGGCGGCGGAGAACGTCACTAAGCTCGGCTAACCCGTCTCTCGCTCGTAGTGCCGGGCTCGCTCCGACGGATTCGGGATGGCCCCGGTCCAGTGCGCCATACCTCCTGCGCCGGCCGTCGCTCCGACAGCGATTGCCGCGGCTTGTCGTCGTGGCTTCCCGGGTTGGGAGCAGGAGCCCAGCGCAAGCTAGGGCTTGGTGGCCCTGGCGTTGCGGCCCACGACACGCTAACTTTTAGACTAGCGTGAGGTTAGCCGCGATGGGCGGCACCGCAACCAGTGAAGCGTTCAGCGGGCACTTGGTACAGCGCCGGGTGCTCGCTTTTTGTTTGGAGTTTTCGTGCCTGAGGGTGGCGAATGCCACCCAAAGGCAGCCCAACGCGGGGGCGACAGACCGCGAAGGATGATGAGCGTTGGTGAGTACGGGTTCACCGGACTCCAGCGGCATCACACACACAAGGAGTTCGGTAGCATGACCAAGGGAACCGTGAAGTGGTTCAACGACAGCAAGGGCTTCGGCTTCATCACGCCGGAAGACGGGCAGGCGGACTGCTTCGTGCACCACACGGCCATCCTGGGCGACGGCTTCAAGTCGCTGCGTGAGGGTGAGCAGGTCGAGTTTGAGATTGTCGCCGGCAAGAAGGGGCCGGCTGCCGCGAACGTCACCAAGATCGGCTGACCCGTTCGGTTGGTAGGCGCGGGGCCACACCGACGGCTCGGTGTGGCCCCCGTTCATTATCTGTACACCACCAACACCGGAGTGACCGAATGCCGAGAGTAGACTTGACCGAAGCTGATCGCGTGGACTGGGCCCTCAAAGTTTTCCGCAAGAAGGTGCAGCGCGCTGGGATTCTGAAGGACGTGAGAAACAAGCGGTACTACGTGAAGCCGAGCACGGCGAAACGCCTCAAGGCGGCGGCTGCGCGCCGGCGCCGGCGGCGCAACAAGCAGTAGGATCGAACCCGCAACCGACCCCAGGAAGATGGTGTTCCAGGCCGTAGACTGAGACCGTTGGCAGTCCTGCCATGACGAGAGCGGGCACGCCCTGTTGAGGGCGCACCTCTCACCCCACGCCCCCGAACCCGGGTTCTCAGCCCGGGGGCCTGATCTGAAACCGGCGCATGAATCGCCGGTCGATCCAGTCCTTGAGCTTCATCACCCACCGCCCGTCGATCGTTCGACCCCATTTGGTACCCAGTGCGGTTCCGTCGCCCAGGTTCAAGAGTGTGAGAAATTCACGCTGCGGCGTGTAGCTGCGGAGCGGCGCTCCCGTGAGCAGGGCACGGATGTTGTCCGTGATGAACGGGCCCTGCCGCACCGCGTAGACACCCGCCTTCGCGCTGCTCGGATGATCGATCAGGGTGCCACAGTCACCAGTCGCGAAGAGCGCGTCGTGCTGCTCGAACTGGAGCGTGGAGCGGATACGCACGAACCCCCGGTCGTCGGTGGGGAGTCCGGACTCGCGAAAGATGGGGTGGCTCACCGCTCCGGCAACCCAGATGAGGGCGTGATACGGGATGGGGTTGCCGTCGGCGAGCGTGATGACGTCCGGCCCGGCGGCGGTCACGCCGCAGTTGCAGCGGATCGCGATCCCTCGTTCCGCCGCCCGCCGCGTCACCCGGCGGACCAGCGAATCCGAATAGCCCGAGAGGACCTGTGAGCCGGCCTCCAACAGCACGACCTCTATCGGTCCGCTTGTGTCGTCTTTGAGACGCTGATCCAGCGTGAACGCCAGCTCGACGCCTCCCGCCCCGCCACCTACCACGACCACACGGAACGGCGTGCCGGCGTCGTGTCGGCGAGCAGCCTCCAGTAGCGCCGCTACCCGCCCGACGAACGCGCCGATGGGGCGGGTCGGCAAGGCGTGCTCGCGAACCCCCGGGATGTCGAGGCCGGCTACGGTGGAGCCGATGTCGAACGCCGCGATATCGTACGGCACCGAGTCGCCGTGCTCGAGCTCGATACGCCGGTTCGCGACGTCGATCCGCACCGCCCGCTCGAGGACGACCTCGGCGCCGGCACGTCTGCCCAGTGCCGCCGCATCTATCTCCAGTTCTTCGGCGCGATACTGGCCGGCGACGAAGCCGGGGACCATGCCGGAATAGACGGCGATCGGTCTGTCCACCACGAGCGTGAGGCGGCACGCCGACGGCGGTGTCACGGCGAAGGCATCGAGCACCTGGATATGGGAGTGACCCCCTCCCACCAGGACTACGTCCCGGACGTCATTGATCTGCATCTGTCACCCTTCTTGCCTCACCCTCCGCACTGTTCCATCCCGACTGCCCGTCCCTATCGTGTGGGATATGCGCGACCTATCTTGGCCCGGTTCATTTGCGCCGCAACCGCTCCGCGAGTGGTCCGGCCAGGTAGACCGGTACCGGTGAGGTGAAGCCTATGCGACCCATGACCGACGAGGCCAAGCGCCAGCTGGTCGAGTCCACCTACCGGGCGACCGCGGGGAACTTCCCCGACGTGCCCGACATGGCGGTGTCGGAAGCCCAGCGATTGCTGCGTGAAGGTAATATCGTGCTGGTCGACGTGCGGTCCCCGGAGGAACAGGCCGTCTCGATGATCGAGGGCGCCATCACCGCCGCCCACTTCCGATGGGCACCGCGAGAGCCATCAGGGCACCACCGTGGTCACGTACTGTACGATGGGGCATCGGAGCGGAATGTTCGCCAGAAGTCTGGTGGAACAAGGTTGGAAGGCCTTCAATCTGGAAGGCGCCATTCTGGGATGGACCCACGCCGGCGGGGAACTCGTGAACGCGGACGGCCCCACGATGCGGGTCCACGTGTACAGCCGCAAGCTCGACCTAGTTCCGGAGGGCTACGAGGCTGTCTGGTAAGCCGCGGGCGCCCGACCGAGGCCCGTTGGATCGACGGTCACGATATCGGAGGCCGTCGAGGTCCAGACCAGTTCGGGCGTTGCGATCGGGAACTGATTCGCGTCGAGCGCACTCGCGAGCAGGCGCACGGTAGCGCTGAACGCCGTCAGCGTAACGGCTGTAGGAACGAGCGTGAGGCTGGTGGCGTGCTGTTGCACCGTCACCACAGCGGTGTCGGCTTTCCCACTCACGCTCGCCACTATGAGCGCGGTACCGTTGCCCTCAGCGGTCACCACCTCGTTAGCGTCCGCTGTGGCGATCGCGGGCGCGAGCGATTCCCAGAGCGACTCGAGGTCGATTATCGTACGCGGGTGCTGCGCAACATGTACCACGCTGCCCAGGCGTAGAACGTCGAGTACGTAATGGCGGCGAGCGTGGTCTT
>JADFNB010000081.1 GCA_022563595.1 Gemmatimonadota bacterium | reverse complement strand
CGGGCGAGCTACGAGGACGAGTTCATTCACATGGTCGGGGAGGCGGCATGAATCGCACGATTACGATCGCCAAGAAGGAATTCACCGACGTCCTTCGCGACAAGCGGACGATCTTGATGATGATCGTGATGCCGTTGCTGGCTATTCCTTTGTTGATGACCATCGTGATCAAGGTGGTACAGCGGCAGGAGCGCAAGGCCGACGAGGAACAGATCGACCTTGCCGTTGTGGGCGCCGGTTATGCTCCCCGGTTTTTCGAAACGCTGCAGGCGGATTCCCAGTTCGTCATTCGTGAGGACGTTCGTGAGGCAGATTTTGAGTCGTTGATTCGGGAGGATTCCCTTGACGCCGGGATCGTCATTCCGCCGGATTTCCAGGATCGGATTGGCGCTGATGAACAGGCGTCGATAGCGCTGTACTACCGGTCTTCCAGCTCGTTCAAGGTAGCGGAGCAGCGGCTGCGCGGTGCGGTAGATAGTTACGACGAAGAGATCGTGGACGGTCGCATCAGACGGCTGAGTTTGGATCCGAACCTCTTCGACGCGATTGCCATTGAAGCCCGTGACATTTCGACCATGCAGGAAGTGTTGGGGAAGACCGTAGGAGGATTCCTGCCGTACATGTTCGTCATCTTCATGTTTACCGGGGCCATGTACGCGGGCATCGACCTGTCTGCCGGCGAAAAGGAGCGGGGCACTCTCGAGACGTTGTTGTCGTCGCCGGCCAGCAGGTTGGAGATCGTGTTGGGGAAATTCGTGGTCGTTGCTACCATCGGCATCGCGTCCGCACTGATCTCGATGTTGGGATTGTACCTAGGCGTTCGCGGTGCCATTGGGGAAATCCCACCCGAAGCGCTGGATGTGGTATGGGACATTCTCAGCCTGAAGGTCGTGGTCATGATCGCCACGTTGCTGCTCCCGCTCGCTGCCTTCTTCTCTGCCATGATTCTCGCCTTGGCGATTCAGGCCAAGTCGTTCAAAGAGGCGCAGAGCATTCTGACCCCATTCAGTATAGTGATCATTCTGCCGGTGGCGTTCGGACTGTTGCCGGGTATTGAGCTGAACGCACAGACCGCAATGATCCCGATCCTCAACGTTTCGTTGGCAACGAAGGAGGTTATTGCTGGAACGATCAATCCCGTCCACCTGGCGATTTCCTATGTGTCGCTCTTCGCCCTGGCGGCGGCGAGTCTGTGGTTCTGTGTGGTGTGGTTTAATAGAGAAGAAACACTGTTTAGAAACTGAAACACCATGGGAGCTTCAGTTCAGGGAGGAGGGAGTAGGGAGTAGGGAGAAGTGCAAGGAGCGTCTTGCATGACGGTGTCTGTGGGCCTACGGGTGAGCGCGAGTTCGCCGTACGGCTTGGCACGTTACTGCGCGCGCAATCCTGTGGCGTTGAGCCGGCTGGAGTATCGGCCGGATGATGGCACGGTAACCTACCACTGCGATAAGCCTACTGGTCCCACCGCGGGCAGCGAGACAATGGCGCGGTATGCAACGTAAAGCCGGCTACGCCGAGCACCAGCCGCTGGTACATGCCGAGCCCGTGCCCGTCCCGCTACGCGAGGCACTCCGACGTTGGGCCGAGTTACTGCGCCGTATCTTCGAGGTGGACCCGCTCGCATGCCCACGCTGTGGCCAACAAGTTCATCGTGCTCGGCTAGCGGGTGAGTGGCGTCTTGGTCACCTGGATGTTGCGCGACGCGGTCGCCGTCTGCCCCGTCACGAGGTCGGTGATGGTCACCACGATCTCATAGGTCGCCGCTTGATCGTTCGCCAGGTCGAGCACCAGATACTCCACCTGCGTCCCCCCCGCACGACCCGGCTCCTCGCGGTCGTATTCTATCATCACGCGGTCGTCGCCCAGCGCCGAGAGGCCGATTGCATCGCTTATTCCACCGATGATCTGCGCTACGAACTGCCGCCGCTCGAACTCCGTCACCGTCACGCGGAGCGCGACCTCGTACCGGGTGAGGCCGGCCGAGTCGGGCAGGAGGTTGTAGATCTCCCACAGCAGGCCCACGGGGCTGCCCGGCGCAAACCGCCCAGCGCTCGGCGCGATCAGGAAGTCGGTCCAGCGCTCAAACGCCGAGTCGCGTGGGGCGACCCGCTGCGCGACGAGGAGGTCGGAAACTTGGAGAGCGGACCCCCCAAAGCCGCGGACCGTGATGACCGACGAGCCGCGCGCGCTGCGATCGGCGACGGGGACGCGGGCCTCCACCCGCATGAGATACTCGGACGGTGAGAGAGCAAACCGCCAGCTGCGCCGCTCCATGTGCAACGTGTCTCGCGGTGCAACGCGGTCGGTCCGGACGTCGCGATGCACCTCGTAGCCGAGTGCGTCCTTCACAATCACCGCCGCCGTGACGTCGACCTCGTCGAGATCCGTCTCGCGAATCATATGCCCGACCGGAACCACGCCGAAGGCGGCAACGTCCGTGACCCCGCGCGCGCTGTCGTTCCGGAACTGGACGAATTGCGTGGCGACCGAATCCATCTCCGCGACTGCCGGCACGTTGTCGTACCGGACGGGGAAGATGTCGCGGGCCTCCTCGTAGAACGCCCGGAAGTCGCCACTGAAGGTGATGTGTGTGCTGCCCGGTGTGAGGGAGAAAAGGAAACGCAGTTTGGGTTGCCGGTAGGCCCACAGGATCGTGTTCCGCTCGTACTCCATGGAGCTGAGGGCATCTCCGACTAACTCATCCATGGCGAGCCGCATCTGGCTCACGCGTCCGCGTCCGAACGTCGCCCACACGTCCGGTGGACCGTACCGCAGGTACACGATCCCCCGGTCCGACTCGAACCCCCGAAACTCACCGCCCGGGTCACGCCAGCGGTGCTCGACGTAGGTGAGGCGCGCCATGAACTCGAGGCGCGCCTCGTTCAACCCGTCCAGATAAAGCGGTTGCGCCACGGCCCAATAGAGCCGCCCGAGCTGCTCCCGCTCGATGGAGGACATCTGTGCATAGCTCACCTGATCTACCGCCTTGAGCAGCGGGGCGAGGTTGTCGTAGGGCGCGCGTTCCTCCGGGCTCATCCGCTGAAGGGCCCGCTCGAACGCGCGCTGCGCCTCGCGCCACCGCCCCATGCGAGTCAGCGCCAGGCCGCGGAGCACCCAGGCGCGTCCGCTGTCGGGCGCCTGTCGGGTCACAGTGCGCGCGACTTCGTACGCCTCGGGCCAGCGCTCCTCCTCGCCAAGAAGGACTACGAGCAGCCCAGCGGCGTCGATGTGACGAGGATTGACCGCGACCGCAGTCCGGAGGTGTTCCTCGGCCTCCAGCCGGCTCAATGCACCCGGATCTCCGGGATCCGGCGTGACTTGCCGCCGCAGAAACGTCTCCAGGTCCCGCCAGTCGTTCATCAGCACGGCCTGGTCCACCGCGATAGCATCGCCCACGAACAAGTAGCGGTTCGCGAGATGCTCGTAGCGCTTCCAGTCGTCGCGGGCCATCCAGTATTCGGCGTCGGCAAGCTCAGCAGCCGCGCCGTGGCGGGCGGCGGCCTCCCGCGCCCGTTCCAGGTACTGTGGGATCAGCAGGCGGGCAGTGGACACATCGTCGCGACTGAGGACCTCGACCAAAGCCAGCCAGTACTTCGCACTGTCCGGCTCGAACCGCGTGGCGTAGCGTAACTGCTCCTCGGCGCGACGACGATCCGCACTCACCTTGGTGTTGGGAGGCACGCGGCTCCAGAGTACGCGCCCCAGTCGGTACCGCGCTTCGGCGTGCCGGAAGTTGGCGTCGATCACTCGCTCGAGCGTCGCAATCGCGCCGGCGGTGTCGCCGGTCGCGAGCAGACTGTCAGCACGGTCGAGCGTCTGGGCGCAAAGGCCCACTGGGCCGAGCAGGGGGGCCGCTCCGAGGACGAGCGTCAGGATAGCTGGTGCACTAAAGAAACGCACCGCACGACGACCGGTCACTCGAAATCGTAGTCCAGGACGAAGGGATGTCGGTCCGCGTGAGCGACCTCGAAACTGCCCCCTCCGCGCAGGCCGCGCAGGCCACGCAGGTCACCGGTCCCCGACCCCGATACGACTTCGTAGCTGTCGCGCGCCACGCCGTCCGCGAAGGTTCCGGTGTGCTGTAACACGAAACTTCCCGAGCGACCGCCGAGCTGCCCCACGACACGTTCCACCCCCACGAACGCCGCCGAGCCGTCCGGCTGCTGCACCATCAGGTACTCGAGCGAGCTCTCACCCTCAACATCGCCCTCGAACACCTTGGTCACCTTCGTGCGTGTCAGTTTCGGTCCATGTTCGATTTCGTCGTATGGCTGATCGTCCCAGCCCGTGATCCGGAATGTGGCGTTGAGCCGCTGCGTCATGCGTCCCCCTTTTTCACGTCGCACTCCATCACCCTCCCCGATCCCTCCCCTCATCTTCTTCCGTCTCGAACTCTTCGTCCTTGAGACGGAAGTTGTCGGCCAGTTCCGGGTCATCCTCGAGACCCAGGACACGCTTCGCGATGTACTCACCCAGCACCGGGCCGAACTTGAACGCTTCGGCGGATCCGCCACCCGCCAGCCAGACGTTTCCAAAATCCGGATGCCGGTCGACGATGAAGTTCCGATCGACGCTGCTCTCGTAGTGACACGCGCGCGTTTCCAGAACCGGTGCACCCACCAGGCCCGGGAAGTATTCCGCCAGAATCTCCCGCGGTCGCCGATGGTACTCCTTGTCGATCCAGCGGTCGCTGTAGTCGGGGTCTTCCGGCGGACGTCCGCCGGTCCGCACGCGGAACCCGCGGTGGTCGGGCGTCAGGGCCGGCCACCCGGTGCTGCCCGGTACGCCGTAGCTTGGCATGCGGGGATACATGAACCGCGTATCGCCGGGCGGGACGCCAAAATAGAACACATGTCCGATCGAGATCCGAAGGCGGTTTCCCATGAGCGCCGGAAACACCTTGGGAAACCACGGACCACAAGCGAAGATGAACTGTGCGGCGGAGAGGGTGTCCCCGCTCTCGAGTCGCACCGTCTGGAGCGTCGTGCCGGAGCGGTCGCCGAACGCGGCGCGACCGATGGTGATCGTCCCGCCTTCCCGCCGATACACCTCGGCGACGGATTCGATCGCGCGTCGCGCCCGCACCACCCCGGCACCCGGTTCGTAGTAGGCGACGCCGACGGCGTCGACGCGGATCCACGGCCAGCGGTGCGCCACCTCGTCCGGCGTCAGGATCTCGTACTGAATATCCAGCGCATCCCAATTGGCCTGCGTGTCCGCCAGGTACGGTTCCATCTCACGACGCATAATGAGGTCGCCCGTATTGAAGAACAGTCGGGGGAGGAGCTGTTGGCGATGTACCTCGTCCCACGCCGTCCAGCGCCGGATGGCCTCCTTCGCCCACCGTGCCCACAGCAAGCCGTGCGGCCGATCGCCGTACGAGGTCCGGACCGCGCGCGTTTCGCCGCCGGAAGTCTGTAAACCCCGCGACCGAGTGACGTCGTGTCGGCCTCCTGTGCGGCCACCGGCGGCCAACCGATCAAGGAGTAAGCGATGATCACGGTGCCCAGGCGCATCGGACC
>JADFNB010000011.1 GCA_022563595.1 Gemmatimonadota bacterium | reverse complement strand
GTGAGGCTCACGAAAACCAGCCGGTACTCAGTCGAGTCCTGGGCGTACCTTGCCCAGCCGTGGATGTGCTTGTCCTGAATCCCCTCGTAATACCGGCGACTACCAGCCCTCACAGCGGAGTTAGCCAGGAAGCCCCTGATGTCTTCGCGGTCATCCTCGGCGAAGCTCGCCACGATCCAGGCGTCGTCGTAGTGCTTGAAGGCCGAGTAGGCCGCCTGCGACGCGGAAAGCGCCGAGGAGAAGTCCGCGGCTTCGCGTGTGATGACGGTCAGCTCGCGGGGCGTCTCGAACCACTCGCCGGGGAGCCGGAGCTCGACGGAGTCGCCGGGCGACAGATCCCGGTACGCGCGTTGCATCGATCGAGGGATCCTCGCAACGGGTACCTTGAACAGCAGCTCCGAGGAGCTGTTTCCCTCGCAGCCCATGGCGGTTGTGCTCCCGGCCAGGACGAGGGCCACCAGTACGGTGCGATGAATGCTCACGCTATCGAATACCCCATTCCTGAATGACCAATATAGAATGCTCAATACTGCATGACGACGGACCGTTTGTCATTCTACCCTGATCATTGGACATTCTCCATTCGTCAGTGCCTCCCCTGGGAGTCTTGCTCCCGGGGCGGGTTTTTTGATGCACACGGCAAGCACCCCGCGTTGCGCCCTATCTGAGCTCCTCCTGGGCGTGCTCTAGTAGCGCCACCGCACCTCGACGTTCTGTTCGAATAGCGGCACCCGCAGCGGCCGGTGCCCGCGAACGACCAGCGGCACCTCCCACACATACTCGAGGAAGGGATTCTCCCGGTAGGGGATCCTCAGGATGAGCCACCACTGGCCGGGCTCGAGCACGAAGTCGGCCCGGCCGCTGGCATCCGTCCTAATCCGGAGCACCTTCCGTCCGCTCGCGGCCAGCGCCGCCGCGGCAAGGGAATCGAAGTCCGTGTAGGCCAGCCGCTCCCAGGCCCGGAGGGAATCTGCGGCCGCGCCGGCTCGCACGGCCAGGGACCGATCCTCGGCCGTGACCGACCGGTACGCCGCCTCCCGCTCGGCCGACCGTTCGGTCAGGCGGTGATACAGGCGGCGAAACCGGGCGTAGGCGGCCCCATACCCCGGCGCCCGCCGGTCGAGGCTCCTGAGCGAATCTGCGAGCCGCTGGGCGCTATCCCTGGTGGCTTTCCACGCCCGCCCCGCCGAGCCGAGGTCCCCCGGGTCGGCCGGCAGGAACCCCCGCATCTCCTGCTCGAGACCGGGGAACGTCGGTGGGGGGTCGGGCATGGCTCGGCTGAGCGAGTCCAGCAGCCCGGGCGCGTCGTAGGGCAGGGCCGTGATCTCGACGCGGGATAACGGTCGCGCTGCGTCGAGATACGCCACCACGTGGACCGGGACCGGTCCGCGCCCGCACGCCACGACCGCCGCGGTGAGGGCGACGCCGTAGCGAACTCGCTTCAGCAGGTGGGGGTCAGTCGACGATCGTCTCGGGGAAGACGTAGTCCATGGGATCGACCTGTCGGCCGTTGACGATCACCTCGTAGTGGAGATGGGGCGCGGTGGCGATCCCGGAGTTCCCGACGAGCGCGATCTCCTGGCCGCGCTCGACCCGTTGGCCCACGCGGACGAGAATCATGGAGCAGTGGGCGTAGCGCGTGACGATCCCGTAGCCGTGGTCGATCGTCACGATGCGGCCGTACCCCACCAGGTTGTCATGCACCGCCACCACCCGCCCACCCGCGCTGGCGAGGATGGGCGTGTCCATCGGGGCGGCCACGTCGATGCCCTCGTGCGCGCGCGCTTCGTGGTATAGCGGGTGGATCCGCGCATAGGCGAACCGGCTCGTGAGGAACCCGCTCGTGGGCATGATGGACGGCGTGCGGGTCAACCGGTCGTTGTGGACGGCCAGGCTCTCGGCGGCTTCCTGAAACGATGCAGCCAGCAGGTTGGCGCGGCGGAGCACGGTTCCCAAGTCCAGCCGCGTCTGGATTGCGGTCTCACCCACCGGACCCTCGGCGAGCAGGCGGTCGCGCGCGGTCCAGGTTCCCACCGGGCCGCCGATACCGGCCTGCTGCACGTCGGGATCGGTCGGCTCGAGACCCGCCAGCAGCCGCACCTGTCGGTCACGGTCGCCGATGGCGTCTAGGGTGTCACCCAACTCACCCAGCCGGGTGCGGGTGACCTGGATCTCCTCGGCGAGGAGTGCGTTGATCTCCTCCAGCTGACTCAGTCGGGTCAGGTTCAGCGCCTTGGAGGCGGTAGCATACGTGAAGACGGCGCCCCCCACGCCAAGCACAGCTACGCAGCCCGCGAGCCAGCGTGCCGCGCGTGCGGAAATCCCCACAGCGCGCGACTTGCCCGCGCCATGTGGGACCAGCATGACCGTCCAGCGTTGATTGTCTTTCAAATGCGATCCTCGCGGCTCGTCAGGTGGACGCACACCCGCGTTCTCTGCTGTCCCGGAAAAACCGAGGGCCGCTAAAATACGGCCTCGGTCGGGCTACTGTCAACCGTTCGGCCGACTTTTCTAAACCGTTGCTAATATGGCACTTAACTGGTTACGGCCGGCTTCGGAAAGAGCGGCGGGATCTTCCTCACGCGTCGCCCCGCCGTCTGGGGCCGCTGAGCGGTGACGAGGGTCACATCCTGGGGGGCGTTGTCGTACCCCAACGAGCGCCATACGGTGGCCGTGTTGCGCGGCAGGAAGGGGCTCAGCAGCAACGTGATCCGTGCGAGCGCGTCGGCGAGCGACGCGAGCGTGTGATTCAACGCGTCGTCGTCTCCCGCCTTCGCCAGCGACCATGGCGCCCGGTCCTCGACGAATCCATTCGTTGCGGTGACGAGTCTCAGGGCCTCGGCTCCGCCCTCGTGGAGGAGATGGCGGTCCATGACCGCCCGATAGGCGGTGACGGCACGCTCTCCCGCGCGGTCGAGTGCCGTCGGGGGGCCGGCCTCCGGGATGACACCGTCGCGATACTGGGCGATCATGGCGACGACGCGGCTCACCAGGTTACCGTACCCGTCGGCGAGTTCCGACGTGTAGCGCGCGTCGAATCGCTCCCACGTGAAGTTGCCGTCGCCGTCCCACGGGACCTCGCGCAACAGGAAATAGCGGAGCGCGTCCGCGCCGTGCCGGTCGATGGCATCGCGTAGCGTGAGCGAGACTCCTGCGCTCTTCGAGAAGCGTGCCCCGCTGGTGTTGATCCAGCCGTGGCACCAGACGCCCTTGGGCGGCTCGAGTCCGGCGGCGTGCAGCATCGCGGGCCAGAGTGCCGCATGGAACCGCAGGATGTCGGGCCCGATGATGTGGAGGTCCGCCGGCCACAACTCATCGTAGCCGTCGTCCGGGAACCCCGTCGCCGACAGGTAGTTGATCAGGGCCTCGAACCAAACGTAGACCACGTGCGTCGAATCGCCCGGCCAGGGGATTCCCCACGGCACGCGAGCACGGCTGACCGAGATGTCCTGAAGGCCGTGCGCTACGATGTTGCGGATCTCGTTCATCTTGGCTCGCGGCCGCACGAACTCGGGATCCGCATCGTAGCAGGACAGCAACCACGGTTCGAACTCGGAGAGACGAAAGAAGAAGTTGGGTTCTTCGACCCACTGGATCTCGCGCGTGAGATGGATGGGGCACTGCCCGTCCTCGAGATCCCGCTCGAGCTTGAAACTCTCGCACCCGACGCAGTAGTAACCCTCGTAGACCCCCTCGAAGATGTGTCCGCGTTCCTGAATCCGGCGGAACAGTTCCTGAACGGAACGATGATGCCGTTCTTCCGTGGTGCGAATGAAGTCGTCGTTGCTGATGGCCAGCTCGTCCCACGCTGCCTGGAACTGGTCGGCTATCCCGTCCACCCAATCCTGCGGCGAGACCCCCGCCTCCTCGGCGGACTGAGCCACCTTCTGCCCGTGTTCGTCCATCCCGATGACGAAGTGGACGCGATCACCGCGCAGACGCCGGTACCGGGCGATGCAGTCGGCGCCGATCTTCTCGAGCGCGTGGCCGAGATGTGGTGCGCCGTTCGAGTAGTCGATGGCGGTGGTGAGATAGAACCTATCAGCCATCGTGATGATCGGCTGGCTTGTCGCCGGCGTCGTCATCCTTGCGCTGCTCGCCGTTGCCGTTCTTCGGCCGGCGGCCCCGGCCCGACCCGCCGCGCCGCCCGCGGCGCCTCCGCTTCCGGGGCGAGCGGCGCGGGCTGACGGAATCGATCGCCTTCTCCGGGGACACATCGGTCGTGCCCTCGTCGAAGGTGACGAGCGAGGAGGGGGGTATCGGTGACTCCGTTCGGGCCGGGGCGGGCGTCCCGGCCCCGTCGATCTCCTCTTTCAGCGCGGCGAGCGTCAGCACGCGCGTCGTCCCGTCCCCGGCGCGTAGCAACACGCGCTCCCGGAAGATGTCCACCGCCTGGACCCGCGCCACACCCTGGGAGGTGGTGAGGACCTTGCCCTCTTTCGGGAACCGCTTGCGGCTCGCGACGTAGAAATCGTGCTCGTAACGCAGGCAGCAGAGCAACCTGCCACATCCACCCGATATCTGTGACGGGTTGAGCGACAGATGCTGATCTTTGGCGAGCGAGAGGCTCACCGGCCGCAGCTCGGGGAGCCACGACGAGCAACAGTACTCGCGGCCGCATCGACCGACCCCCGTGAGGCGCTTTGCCTCGTCGCGGGCGCCGATCTGGCGTAGCTCGATACGAGTGCGAAACAGCGCCGCCAGATCCCGCACGAGCGCTCGGAAATCCACCCGCTTCTCGGCAGTGAAATAAATCGTGAGCTTCTTGCGGTCCCACTGCCACTCGGCGTCGGACACCTTCATGGTGAGCTTGTGGGCGACGACGCGGTCGATCACGGTGCGGCGCACGTCCTCTTCCGTCTTGCGCAGTTCCTGTGAGAGATGCGTGTCCTCCGTGGCGGCCTGGCGCAACACGTTGCCGTCCGGTTTCGGGGGCTCCCCGGCGGCGCATCCCGAGCACCCGATCCCGCACTTGCGGCTCGCCGCTTCGCCGACTGCGGTGACGGTTCCGAGATCGCGGCCGCGCTCGACCGTGACCACCACGCTGTCTCCCACGTTCAGCGGCCCCGGGTCGTCCCAGGTAAAGAACGCCTTGCGGTTGCCCTTGAAGCGGACTTCGACGAGTTCTGGCATCGGGTTACGCTTCGGCGAGCTTGCCCATCGCCAGGAACTTGTCCCAGCGTGCGTGCAGCAAGTCCTCGGGTTTCATCGACTCCAGGTGCTTGATGCTCTGTTCCAGCGCCTTGCCGAGGTTCCGCTGTGCCGCCGCCGGATCCGCGTGCGCGCCGCCCGGCGGTTCCGGGACGATCTCGTCAATCAGGCCCAGATCGAGCAGGTCGTAGGCGGTGAGCCGCAGCGCGTCCGCCGCCCGCTCACGCAGCGACGCGTCGTTCCACAGGATCGCGGCGCAACCTTCCGGTGAGATGACCGAATAGATGGCGTTCTCCATCATGAGCACGCGGTCGGCGAGACCGAGAGCCAACGCGCCTCCCGACCCGCCTTCCCCGATCACTGCTGCGACGAAGATCGTCTTGAGTGCAGCCATCTCCTCGAGGTTGCGCGCGATGGCCTCAGCCTGCCCGCGCTCTTCCGCACCGAGACCGGGATAGGCTCCCGGGGTGTCGATCAGCGTTATCACGGGCACGTGAAACCGCTCGGCCATGTGCATCAGGCGCAGCGCTTTGCGATAGCCTTCGGGGTGGGCCATCCCGAAGTTGCGGTGCAGGTTCTCCTTGGTGTCGCGACCTTTTTGCTGACCGATCACGACCACGGGCCGATCGTGCAGTCGCGCCCAACCGCCCACCATGGCCGGATCGTCGCGGAAGAGGCGGTCGCCCCTCAGCTCCACGAAATCGGTGAACACGTTCCTGATATAGTCGAGCGTGTAGGGTCGTCGCGGGTGGCGCGCCACGTGAACGCGCTGCATCGGGGTGAGCTTGCCGTAGATCTCCACCCGCAGTTGCCCCAGCTTCTGCTCCAGGGGCACGATCTCATCGTGGACGTCGAGCTTGCGCTCCTCCGCCAGGCGGCGCATTTGGGAGATCTGCCGCTCCAGTTCGAGCAGCGGCTTCTCGAATTCGAGTTCGAAGGCCAAGCCGGGTTACCTCGCTTTGACGAGTCGGACTTGGTCGGTTCCGAGCAGATCCTGCAACGCGGTGATGAGTTCCTCGCTGAGGTCAACGCGGACCCGTCGACTCCGCATTACGGCGGTGGTGCCGTTTCCGTCGCTCCACTCCACGTACACCGGTGCGGGGCCGGGGTGCGCGACGCACAGGGCGGCCAGCGCACGTGCCCCGTCCGGATCGGGACCGCAGCCGGTGCGCCACCGCACCTGGAGTCCAACGGCCCCGTTGGCCCGGAGTTCTGCCAGCGGCTGGGCGGCGTCGACGATGAAGGGGGCGCGGTCTTCACCCCGGTCACGCGGACTGTAGCTGCCCGTGAGGACCAGCACCGCATCGAGCACGATGACCTGAGAGAGCTTATTCCACGTGTTGGGGAACACAATGGCTTCGGCCGTTCCGTGGAAGTCTTCCAGGATCAGTCGTGCATATTCGGCTCCGGTCTTCTTGCTGATCTGGCGCTTCACGCCCGTCACGACTACGACCGTGGTCACCTGGTGCTCGCTCCACATCCCGAGAGTCGCGGTGGTGCGCGTGCCGAAGAGCATCACCTCCTCGCGGAATCGCTCGAGCGGATGCCCCGAGATGAAGAAGCCGATGACCTCCTTCTCCCTGGCGAGCCGCTCCGCCTCACTCCACACCGGGACATCGGGGAGGGGCGTGTCGCCCGCTGTGGCGCGCCCGTCGTCCCCTCCGCCGAACAGCGTGCCCTGACCGGTCTCCCGATCCGCCTGACGCAGCTGTGCCTCGCGCAAGACCCTGTCGGTAACCGCGGCGAGCTGGGCGCGATGGCCGGTGAACTGATCGAACGCACCGGCGGCGATGAGCGACTCGACAACACGCTTGTTGCACAGCCGAAGGTCGACCGGATCAAAGAAGTCCGCGAAGGTGTGGTACGGTCCGCCGAGCCTGCGCCCCTCGATGATCGACTCGATGGCACCGCGGCCGACGTTGCGCACCGCGCCAAGACCAAACCGAATCTCGAGGTCGCCAATGACGGTGAACTTCCAGCCCGACTCGTTGACCGAGGGCGGCAGCACCTGGAGCCCCATCTCCCGGGCCTCGTTGATGTACTCGACGACCTTGTCGGTATCGCCGATCTCTGACGAGAGCAACGCCGCCATGAACTCGGCCGGATAGTGCGCCTTCAGCCAGCCGGTGTGGAACGAGATGATGCTGTACGCGACGCTGTGCGACTTGTTGAACCCATACCGCCCGAACGTCTCGATCTGCGCGGCGATATCCTCGATCACGCGGCGGTCGTGTCCCTTCGCCACAGCCCGGTCGACGAACTTGCCGAGTTCCTTGCGAATGAGTTCCGGTTTTTTCTTCCCGACCGCTTTGCGCAGCACGTCCGCTTCGGCGAGCGTGAACCCGGCCAGGACGTTCGCGATACGCATGACCTGTTCCTGGTAGACGATCACGCCATACGTCGGTTCGAGTACCTCCTTGAGCGCGGGGTGAGGGAACCGCACGGGCTCGTCGCCCCGTTTGCGGCGGATGAACACCAGGTGCATGCCGGAGTCGAGCGGACCGGGACGGAGCAGCGCGTTGGTGGCCACGAGATCGTCGAACCTGTCGCACCGCATCTGCCGCAGCGTTTCGGTGGCGAGCGGCGACTCGAACTGGAACACCCCCGCCGTGCGCCCGTCACGCAGCATCGCGTAGACGGCCGGGTCATCCAGGTCGACTGCATCCAGATCGATCTTAATACCGTGGCGCTGCTCGATCGTCTCCAGGGCGTCGTGGATCACCGTGAGGGTCCGCAGCCCGAGGAAATCCATCTTGAGCATGCCGACCTTCTCGAGGGCGATCATGTCGAACTGCGTGATGATGGTGTCCTCGGCGTCCCTCGCCCCGTTGCCTCGCTGAGGCGCCGTGCAGACGGGGACGTAATCGTCCAGTGGTCCGGGCGCGATCACGATCCCGGCGGCGTGTACGGAGGCGTGCCGTGACAGTCCTTCGATCCGCTGCGCGAGATCGACGACGCGCGCGACGGTCGGGTCTTTGGCGACGAGATCGCGCAGCTCCGGAACGCGCCGCGCCGCCTCCGACACCGACATGCCGGACGGTCCCGACGGCACCAACTTGGCTATACGGTCGCTCTCGGCGGGGCTCACGCGCAGGACGCGCGCGATGTCCCGCAACGCGGCTCGCGCCTTGAGCGTCCCGAACGTGATGATCTGTCCGACGCTCGACCGACCGTAGCGCTCCCGAACGTACTCGATGACCTCACCACGCCGCTCGAAACAGAAGTCGACGTCGATGTCCGGCATCGAGATGCGCTCGGGGTTGAGGAAGCGCTCGAACAGGAGACCGAACTTCAGTGGGTCCACTCTGGTGATGCCGAGGGCGTAGGCGACCAGAGAGCCCGCCGCCGATCCCCGGCCCGGCCCCACCGGGATACCGCGTTCCCGGGCGGCGCTGATGAAGTCCTGCACGATCAGGAAGTAGCCGGCGTACCCGGTCTTGGTGATCACACCCAGCTCGTACTCGAGCCGCTCCGCCGGGGCCGCCGGAAGCGGTTGGCCGTATCTGTTCTGGGCGCCACGCGTCGCCAGTTCCACCAGGAGCGCGTTGTCGTCGGCGTAACCGTCGGGCCGGGGGAACTCGGGCAGGAAATACCGCTTCTCGAAATCGAACTCGCACAGATCGGCCACGCGCTGCGTGTTGTCTATTACCTCCGGGTGGTCCGAGAAGAGCGCGGCCATCTCGTCCTCGGACTTGACGTAGCTTTCCTGGCCCACGAACCGGAATCGTTTGGGGTCATCCAGATCCTTGCCCGTCCCGATCGCGAGCAGGCAGTCGTGCGCCTCGTGGTCGGCGCGTTTGAGGTAGTGCGCGTCATTGGTCGCGACCACAGGCACGCCCAGGTCCTGTGCCAGGCGGAACATGCCCTCGCGCACGCCGCGCTCCTCGGGGATCCCGTGGTCCTGTACCTCGAGCCAGAACCCGTCTGCGCCGAAGGTTCGGGCGAACCATTCGGCAGAGCGCTTGGCTTCCTCGTAGTTGCCTTGCCGCAGGTAGAGCGCGATCTCCCCTGACAGGCACGCCGCGAGGCAAATCAGGCCGTCCTTGTACTGTTCGAGAACTTCCTTATCGATCCGCGGGCGGCGGTAGTAGCCTTCCCGGTAGCCGATCGACGAGAGCTTGATCATGTTCTTGTAGCCCTGCCGATTGCGCGCCAGCAGCACCAGGTGGGAGTAGTGTGCCGGTGCTTCCGGCACGCGCTCCCGCAGGCGGCGTGAGCCGAACGCCAGATAGGCCTCGAACCCCAGGATCGGCCGGATCTTCGCGGCCTTGGCTTCCTCGTAGAACGACCAAGCGGCGTGGAGGTTGCCGTGATCGGTTACAGCGAGGCTGTCCATCCCGAGATCCCCCACGCGTCTTACCAGGTCGGGGATGCGGTTGGCGCCGTCGAGCAGCGAGTACTCGGAGTGCGTGTGGAGGTGGGCGAACGCCATTGCTGTCGGTAAGCTACCGTGGGTCGACGGCATTGTCAAAACGAATCTATCTTGTTTTCTTGCAATAGTTTATGTTGCTTCGAGCTGGCCGCTCGGAAGGTGGTTCCGGGCCACAACAGCAGGATCTTTCGGAGCGCGGAACCGGTTAGACTACAGGGACTTCTGAGGCTGGAGACGCCGTGCGGAGACGTTTTCTGTTGACCTTGCTCGCCGCGGCCGCCGTCGGCTGCGGCGGTGACGAGGGGCCGCCGAAGGCGGCCACCCTCGAACTCGTCGGGACATCGAACAGCCAGCGTGCTCCGGCGGGCGCTCTCCTGGCCGAACCGTTGGCGGTGCTGGCGCGCGCTGAGACGGGGGTTCCGGTGGTGCGCGCCGTGGTGCGCTGGACGGTCATCGATGGGGAAGGGACGACCCTGTCCGATTCGGTCACGCAGTCGGACGGGAACGGGCGGGCCGAGGTGGCGCTTCGGCTGGGGCCGACCCCAGGCGAGTATCGGGTCCGGGCGGAGCTGACGACGATTCTGGGCAGCGGCGTGGTGTTCAGCGCTACCGCGACCGAGCCACCCAGTCTCACAGCCGTGTCGCCCACCACCTTCGGTGCGGGCGACACGGTGCTCCTAACCGGCCGCGCCCTCTCGGCGGCTACGACGGCGGAGATTGGCAGCCAACCCGCGCGGATGCTGAGCGGAAGCGCCACCGAGCTGCGCGTGATTGCCCCGATCTGTCTGGTGCCGGGACCGGTGCAGCTACGGGTTCGGGTCGGGACGGCGGTGACCAACTCGGTCACGGCGACCTATCAGGCCGCGCAGGCGCCACTCCGGTTGGAGCCGGGCGAGTACGCGTCGATCGATCCCGCGCAACTCGCCGGGTGCGCCACGTTCGATTCTGTGGGATCGGGCGGGGCGGAGTACCTCTTCGCGCCCCAGTCCGTGACGGGTTCGCCGGGTGTGACTGCGGAGTATCGTCTCGCGGGCGACTCGGTCGTCGTCACGCTCACAGCTAGCGAGCGCGCCCCGCGCTCGCTCCCGTTTTCCACGCGCTTCCACGACCTCCTGCGCGCTCAGGAACGGGAGGCGGCGGGCCGGCCTCGCACGGCGGCAGCGGCCTCGCTCGCGCTCCAGAGCTCGTCGATCAAGCGCGTGGAGGTCGGCAATCGGCGCACGTTCAAGGTGTGCCGTGTGATCCCATGCATGGATCTCGATGATTTCGTCGATGTATCCGCCGAGGTCAGATGGGTCGGGGACCACGCCGCGATCTACCTCGACCGCGGTGCGCCGGAAGGCTTCACCGAGGCCGATTTCGACTCGCTCGGAACGTTGTTCGACGAGGTGCTGTACGATGTCGGTACGCGCGCATTCGGCGCCGAGTCGGACGTCGACCTCAACGGGGTGGTAGTGATCCTGTTCACGACGGCCGTCAACGGGCTGACCCCGAAGTCCGAATGCAGCAACTCGATCATCACCGGATATTTCTTCGGTCTGGACATAGACCCCGGCTTGCAGGCGGATCCGCGGTCCAACAAGGGCGAGGTCTTCTACGCCATTGCGCCCGATGCGGCGGGAACGGTTACCTGCTCCCTAGGATCCGACGTGGTGCTGCGCCTCGTGCCGGTGACGTTCGTGCACGAGTTCCAGCACATGATCAGCTACAACCAGCACGTGGTGGTGCGGGCCGGCAACGCCGAAGTGCTGTGGCTGAACGAGGCGATGTCGCATCTGGCGGAGGAGCTGGCGGCGCGGCGCTTCGAGGCGCTCGGTCAGGACGACCGGTTCTCGCAGTTCGCGATCGGCGATGTATTCAACGCGTACCTCTACTTGGAGAGCCCCTCGGCTTTCTTCCTGCTTCCACGTGAGGGCACGGGGAGCCTGGAACAGCGCGGCGCGGGCTGGTTGTTCCTGCGCTGGCTGGTGGACCAGTATGGGGACGGGATCACGCGACGACTCGCCGAGACGCGACGGACCGGGGCGGAAAACGTCGAGGCGGTGATCGGGGAGCCGTTCTCCCGCCTGGCGGCGCAGTGGTTCCTCGCGAACTACGTGTCCGATCTGCCCGACTTCGAGGCACCGAGTCGATTACGGTACACCAGTTGGCGGTTTCGTACGACGTACGAATCGCTGAACGAGCAGGCGCCGTCGCGGTTCACCCGGGTGTTTCCGCTCGAGCCGATGGTGCTCGATGCGGGGTCGTTCGCGTTCATTGGGACGCTCCGGTCCGGCTCCGGCGAATACTTCCGCGTGGTGCAGCCGCCCGACGGTCGTGCTTTCACCGTGCGGCTTACCGATCCGCAGGGCGGTGCCATCGCGACGGCGGCGGTAGCGCGGCTGAACGTGGTGCGGGTGAGGTAGACGAAACCGAGGATGCGAGCGGGTGGGAGTGTCTGGACAGGAGCGGTGGCCCTCCTGACAGCAGTCGTCGCTGTCAGCGTGACACTCCACGCGCAGGGGGCGGGGGCGGAGGGTCCCATCGTGCTCCAGACCCGAAGTGGGGTGCGCGAGGCGGGGCTGAACGGCGCCGCGGTGGCGTTGGTCGGCGACGCGGGCGCCGTCTTCAACAACCCCGCGGGTATCGCGACGATACGCCACATCGGGCTCGAGGCGGCGTACTTCCAGGCCCCGTTCGACGCATACCAGACCGTCGGCGCCTTCGCGTGGCGCCTCGGACAGTTCAACTTCGGTGCCGGCGTAAAGTACTTCGACTTCGGAACCGAACCGGAACTCGTGCCGGACCCGGCCACAGGTGGTGTGGCCGGTGCGCCGACGGGGGCAACGGTCGGAGCCAGCGAGTTCCTCGGGGTCGGATCGCTGATCTACCGGTTCGGCATGATCGCCTTCGGCGGCTCCGCAAAACTGGTGCGGCAGCGCGTTGCGGACATCACGCAGAAAGGCGTCAGTGCGGATTTCGGACTGGCGGTGGCCTTCTTCGACATCATGGCGCTCGGGTTCTCCGTTCAGAACATCCGCGGGAACTGGGATAGCCAATCCGATCTGGCGATGCCGCGCCTCACCCGCGCCGGCTTTACGATGAACTACGTCGATCCGCAGGAGACCTTCCGTCTTCTCTCGATCCTGGAGGTTCAGTGGCCCGAGGGGCGCGGTACCCGATTGGTGGTGGGGCTCGAGGGTGGCGTGGTGGTTGGCGGCGTCGGGTTGATTGCGCGAAGCGCGTACGGATCGCGGCCCACCGGGTCGGATCGGTCGGCGCTGACATACGGGCTGAGCCTGGGCCTCGCGCGCCTGAGCGTGGACTATGCGTACGACCCAACTGATCTTCTGGGTGACGCATCCCAACGCATAGGGGTCCGTCTGACGCTGTGACCGTCTCCACCAGTGCCGCCTGGCGCCACTGGGTCTGGCGCACCGTCAAGATCCTCCTGCTGCTCCTCCTGCTGCTCGCCGTCCTGGCGCCGGTCGTGTCTTCGGACGTGCGGTTCGTGTTGCGCGCGGCCTACGAAGAGGCGCGCATTCTGCTCAAACGTCGCCCCATCGCACAGCTGGTCGACGCGCCGGGTACGTCCGCGCCGCGCCGCGCGAAGCTCCGGTTGGTGCTCGACGTTCGCACCTTCGCCGGCGAGCGACTCGGCCTGACGGTGGACGACACGTACACGATGTTCTCCGATGTCGGCCGGGACACGCTCCTACTCGTTCTCTCCGCCAGCCCGCAGGACGCCCTCGAGCCACATCTGTGGCGCTTTCCGATCGTCGGGCGGGTTCCTTATAGGGGTTTCTTCTCCCTGGAATCTGCCAGGAACGCCGCGCGGGCTCTGGAAGCGCGCGGCTACGACACGTACCTGCGTCCCGCCGGTGCGTTCTCCACCCTGGGCTGGTTCAGCGACCCGTTGCTGTCGACGGTCGTGGACGCCGATTCGGTGGGTCTCGCCTCGACGGTGATACACGAGATCGCGCATGCCACGCTGTACGTCGCCAACGCCACGCCGTTCGACGAGAGCTTCGCGACGTTCGTGGGCTTTCGCGGTGCGGCGGCGTTCTTCCGCTCGGTGGGTGACTCGGCCCGCGCGGCTCGCGCGGCGGCGATCTGGCGTGACCAGCTCCGGTTGTCGGCGTACTACGCGGATCTGGTGGAGGAACTGACGGAGGTGTATCGGGCTCGCCCGCCGAAGCGCGAGCTTGGCGTTAGCCGTGACGAGATCTTCGCGCGCGCGCGCCAACGCCTGCGCGGTGCACTCGGCGCAGAACTCGAAGCATATTCCGGCGAGCGCCTCGCGCGCCGTCCCCTCAACAACGCCACGATCGTCGCCGCCCAAATCTATCGGACGCGCCTGGATCTCTTCGAGCGGCTGTATCAACGGGCTGGCAGCCTGCGCGATGCGGTACGGTTGCTGGCCGAGGAGATCGACGCGGAGCCGGGTGTTGAACCCTACGACGTCCTCGAACGCCTGAGCAACCAGCCTGTCCGTTCCCCCTAGCCCCAGGTCGCCGTCAGGTGCGGTCAGTGCCCGCGAAGCTGCTCCGCCTCAGCTACCCGCGTCAACGCGATCGCGTAGGCCGCCGTGCGCCACGTGACGTGTTCCTTGTTCACGAGGTCGCGTACCATGCGATAGGCGGCCGTAATCTTCCGGTGCAGTTCCTCGTTCACCTTGTCCAGCGACCACGGCTGCTGTTGGAGATTCTGTACCCACTCGAAGTAGCTGACGATCACGCCGCCCGAATTCATGAGGAAGTCCGGCAGCACCGTGATGTTGCGCTCGGTGAGGATCTTGTCCGCGATGGGAGTGGTGGGGCTGTTCGCCGCTTCTACGATGACCTTGCAGTCGAGTGCTTTGGCGTTTCCGTCCTCGTTGATCACGCCGCCGAGTGCGGCGGGGATCAGCCAGTCGCATGCGACCCGCCAGATCTCGTCGTTCGTGATCCGGTCGCCGCCGGGGAACTCCGGGACCGGTTTTCGCTGCGCGTAGGCGTGCTCGAACAGGCGCGGGACATCGAGACCGCCGTCATTGTGCAGGCCGCCGTCGATGTCGCTCACCGCCACGACCCTCGCGCCCGCATCGTGCAGCAGCCGCGCGAGATGGGCGCCCACGTTGCCGAACCCCTGGATGACCACCCGCGAGTCCTCGATCGGCAGATCGAAGTCCCGTGCGTACGCTTCCATGCAGTATCTCAGGCCCTGGCCAGTGGCCTCTTCCCGCCCGAGCGAGCCGCCGAGTGAGATCGGTTTCCCGGTCACGACGGCCGGGGAGTATCCGCTCCGCTTCGAGTACTCATCCAGCAGCCAGGCCATGACCTGCTGGTCGGTGCCCATGTCTGGAGCGGGGATGTCGCGGTAAGGACCCAGCACGATGGCGATGCGATTGGTGAAGGTCCGGGTCACCGCCTCGAGTTCGCGCTTCGATAGCTGTCGCGGGTCGACCTGCACCCCGCCCTTGGCGCCGCCGAACGGGATGTCGACCAGCGCCGTCTTCCAGGTCATGGTGGTCGCGAGCCCCAGTACCTCGTCTTCGTCCGCTTCCGCGTGAAACCGGATACCGCCCTTACACGGTCCGCGCGCGCCGTTGTGTTGAATGCGGTAACCGCGGTACACCTCGATCCGCCCGTCGTCCATCCTGACCGGCACCTCGACGGCAACGGACCGGAACGGAGAGCGCAGCAGGCGGCGCATGTACGGCTCGAGTCCAACGAGGTCGGCCGCGATGTCGAACTGGCTCTTGACGATCGCACCCGTGCGCATCGACGGCCGCGACTGCTCTTCAACGGTCATGGCGATCCTTTCTCCTGTTGGATGGGATTGGAATTGACGCCGGCGGTCTCGAGCTGGCAAGGCGCTGCGCGGCGGGAGACGGAGACGGGCTATATTCCCACTCGTCACCAACCGCTACAGATTGTGCTATGCCTACTCTGGAACAGTTCGTAGCCAGGCAGCGCTCCAGGATGCTGGACGAGCTTCGCGCGCTGCTCTCGATTCCCAGCATCTCGACCGACCCGAGCCACGACGCCGATTGTCGGCGGGCCGCGGAGTGGCTGGGCGATCAGCTCGAACAGATCGGCTGCCCCACGGTCGAATACCTGGCTGGCGATTCGCATCCCGTCATATGGGCGGAGGGGCCCCGTGCGCCCGGTAGGCCGACGGTGTTGGTCTACGGACACTACGATGTGCAGCCGCCCGACCCGATCGACGAATGGGTGACACCGCCGTTCGAGCCCACGGAGCGAAACGGCGATCTCTTCGCGCGCGGCGCCACGGATGACAAGGGACAGGTGTTCGCGATCGTGAAGGCCTTCGAGGCCGTGCTGGCCGGCGGGCCGGCTCCCGTGAACGTACGGTTCCTGATCGAAGGACAAGAGGAGACGGGGAGCAAGATCCTGTTCGATCTGTTGGCGCGTGAGCCCGAACGGGTGAGAGCCGACGTGGTGCTCGTTTCCGATCTGCACTACTACGCACCTGGATGGCCGTCGGTCATGACGGGGCTCCGCGGGGTCTGCTACGTGGAGATCACGGTGCGGACGGCGAAGACCGATCTGCACTCGGGGTTGTACGGCGGCGTGGCGCCGAACGCGCACGAGACGCTGGTCCGCATTCTGGCGGGCCTCAAGACGGCCAAGGGACGTATCCGCATCCCCGGTCTCTATGAGGCGGTCGACCGGCCCTCCAGCCAGGAACGTGACGGCTGGAATGAGCTGCCGTTCAAGGAGCGGGCGTTCATGCGGGATGAGGTCGGGGCCAAGGCGCTCACGGGCCTGGAGCGGTATCACGTGCTCGAGCGTCTTTGGGCGCTCCCAACGCTGGACATTCACGGTATCCGCGGCGGGTTCACGGGGGAAGGGGCCAAGACCGTGATCCCGGCCCAAGCGTCGGCCAAGGTGAGCCTGCGGCTGGTCCCGAACCAGAAGCTGGAGACCGTGAAGCGGCAGCTCACGCGGGCGGTGCAAGCGCTCGCGCCGAGGTACGCGCAGGTCGACGTGGAGTTGATCCACGGCGCCGATCCGGTGGTGGTGCGGACCGATGCACCTCCGTTCGCGCTGATCGACCGGGCGTTCCGCGAGGTCGAGCGACGTGGTGTGACGCTGACGCGCTCCGGCGGGTCGATCCCCATCGTACCCGAACTGGCAAAGGAAGGGGCGCCGGTCATCCTGACCGGCGTCGGTCTGCCCGACGACCGGCTCCACGCGCCCAACGAGAAGATCAATCTCGCTCAGGTGTGGAAGGGGGTGCGGGTGTTCGGCCGGTTCTTCCAGTTGATGGCAGGCAAGTAGGGACGGCGACCGGTGCCTCGCGCCGTAGTCCGCTGCGGCGTCTCGGCGCGCTACCTCTCTTGCCGGACCGCCAGCTCCTCGAGCGACAGCATCTGCGGTCGCTGCCGGAACACCTCGGCGAACCCCAGCACGGTACAATCCACGGCCCTCCCCCACAGATCGCGAGGCGCCCGCTCCGCCAACTCCTTCTGCACGGTGGTCATCGTCACGCCGGCGATACCGCAGGGTACGATCAGGTCGAAGTAGGACAGGTCCGTGGTCACGTTGAGCGCGAAGCCGTGCCACGTCACCCACCGCTTCACGTGGATACCGATGCTCGCGATCTTCCGGTTGCCGATCCACACACCGGTGTATCCCTCGTTCCGCCGCACCTCGACGCCCAGCTCGGCGAGCGCCGCGATCAGCGCCGCTTCGAGTTGGCGGAGGAACCAATGCACGTCCTGCTCGTGTTCGCTCAGATCGTAGATCGGATATCCGACGAGCTGTCCTGGTCCGTGGAAGGTGACGTCGCCGCCACGCTCGATCTCGAAGAGTTCCACGCCGCGTGCGTCGAGAAACTCGCGCGGCGCCGCGAGATGTTCGGGCTTGAAGCCGCGACCGAGGGTGATGACGGGCGGATGTTCAACGAGGAGGAGCATGTCACGGGTGATCTCGCGCGCGATGCGGCGCTGCGCCAGGTCGCGTTGGAGCGCGAGAGCCTCCCCATACGGCATCCTCCCGAGTCCGACCACTGCAAGCTCACTGCTCATCCGCGAGCCACCCGCTTGGCACCGCGCGCCGCCACGACCGCACCGGCCGCCAGCAGGGCCGCATAGCCCACGAGTCCGGCACGCCCGGCGACAATGTCCGCCGGCGCAGCCAGGCCCGCCAGTATCAGCGTCCCGAAGGCAGCCAGTGCCGCCGTTACGCCGCGCCGCCACACGTCGCCCACCGCCCGCGCGAGCGTCCATCCCAGCGCCACGGCGACGACCAACCCGGCGAAGATCGTGAGTGGAAGAGTGTCGGTGAGCCGGTCGTGGAACGCGGCCAACGCCGCGGAGACGAGTGCCGCACCAGCAGCTCCCCCGGCGGCGATGCTCGACAGCGCTACCGCGATGAGATCGGGCTGGTCACCGCCATGCTCCGTACCACTCGCGTCCACCTGCTTAGGCGCCTCCTGCTTGCCGGCTAATCCCGGCATCTGCTACACATGCATCACGCGTCCCATGGCATCGAGCGCCGCCTCGGCCACCGCCTCGGACAGCGTGGGATGTGCGTGTACCGCCAGATTGATCTCTTCCACCGTGTACTCGTTCTCCCGGGCTACGGCGAGTTCGTGGATAATCTCGCTCGCGTGGGACGCCACTATGTGGGCACCGAGGATTTCACCGTATTTCGTGTCGCGAATGATCTTGACGAAGCCGTCCGTCTCGTTCGTGGCGCGGGCCCGGCCGTTCGCGGTGAGAGGGAACCTGCCAACCTGGTAGTCGAGCTGCCGTTCCTTGCACTGCTCCTCGGTGAGGCCGATGCTCGCCACCTCGGGATGGCAGTAGGTCACCGACGGGATGTTATCGTACCGGATCGGGTGCGGCGTGTGGCCGGCGATGCGCTCGGCCACGTGTACGCCTTCCCGGCTGCCCTTGTGGGCCAACATGGGCGGGCCGGCCACATCGCCGATACAGTAGATACCATCGGCGGTCGTCCGCAGGTTCTCATCCACCTTCACGAATCCGCGGTCGCCGAGCGGGACGCCCGCGTCCTCGAACCCCGCGTTCTCTACGTTCGGCGCGCGGCCGGCCGCCATGAGGACTTTTTCCGCCTCGATCTTGCGCGATTTGCCGCCCGTCTCGACTGCGAGCGTGACCTTCTCGTCGCTGACGGCGGCGCTCACGATCTTGGCGCCGGCAAGGACGGCGATCTTGCGTTGCTTGAAGACCCGTGCCAGCATGGCCGATGATTCGGCGTCCTCGACGGGCAAGACCCGCGGCAATACCTCGATCAGTGTCACGTCGCTCCCGAAGGCATTGAAGATGTCGGCGAACTCCATGCCGACAGCGCCAGCGCCGACGATGGCCAGGCTCCTGGGTGCACGCTCGAGAAAGAGCGCCTCATCGGACGAGATCACGGACGTCTTGTTGATGTCGAGTCCGACCTGCGGCAGACCCTTGACCCGGCTCCCGGTTGCGATCACGATTGCCTTGGACGCCGAGTAGGCGTCCCCGTCCACCGTGATTCTCCTGCCTTTTGCCAGTTTGCCGGTTCCGTTGATGACCGTGACCTTGTGCTTCTTCATCAGGTACGCGACACCCTTGGAGTTCTGCTCGCTCACCTCTCGCGATCGATTCATCGCCACACCGAAGTCGAGCGACACCTCACCGATCGTGATGCCGAGCGCTTTGGCATCGTGCTTGATGATGTTGGCCATGTGAGCGCTGTGCAGCAGCGCCTTGCTCGGGATACAGCCCGCGTTCACGCACACGCCGCCGAGCTTGTCCCGCTCGACCACCGCCGTGCTGAGGCCTAGTTGGGCCGCGCGGATCGCACACACGTAGCCCGCAGGGCCTCCACCGAGAATGATGACGTCAAATGTCTTGGACACTGGAGTGTTCCCGTGTGATGCGGAGAAAGATTCGTATCAGTCGATCGTCCTCGTCACCAGACGATGGCGAGCGGGTTCTCGAGCATGCGCTTGACGGTCTGTAGGAACCGCGCGCCCATTGCCCCGTCGATGACCCGGTGGTCGCAGCTCATCGTGACGCGCATGCGCCGCCGGACGGTTACAGAGCCCTCGTGGACGACGGGTTTCGGCGTCATGGCGCCGACCGCGAGGATGCCGGCCTCCGGCGGATTGATGACTGCGGTGAACTCGTCGATGCCGAGCATGCCGAGGTTCGATATCGAGAAGGTGCCGCCGGTATACTCCTCGGGCAGCAGCTTGCGGTTGCGGGCGCGTTCGGCGAGGGCGCGGCTTTCCACGGCGATCTCGCGCAGTGACTTGCGGTTGGCGTTGCGGATCACGGGCGTGATCAGACCGTCATCGATCGCGACGGCCATCGAGATATGCACGTCGTTGAAGTACCGGACGTGACTGTCCTGCCACCACGCGTTGCACTCCCGGTGTGTGATGAGCGCCTGGGCGACGACCTTGACCACGATATCGTTGAACGAGACCTTGGTGTCGCCCAGAGCGTTGAGCGCGTCCCGCGCTTCCGCCGCGCGCTCCATATCGATCTCCGTCGTCAGGAAAAAGTGCGGCACCGGTCCCAACGACTGAACCAGACGCTTGGCGATCGTCTTGCGGAGTTGTGAGGGCTCTATGTCCTCGTAGCCTCCCGGTGCCAGCTCTACGGCGGCGGGGGCGGCGGGGACACCGGCGGGGAGGGCCGCCTCGATGTCCCGCTTGACCACCCGGCCGCCGGGTCCCGACCCTGCCACCACCGCGAGATCGAGTCCCTTCTCTCGGGCGAGGCGGCGGGCGAGTGGTGAGGCCTTTATTCTCCCGGCCGCACTTTCTCCCGCGGCAGTGGGTGCGGGTGCGGTCGCCGTCAGCGCCGCCGGTTCGGCCCCGGCCGCCGCGCCCGTTGCGTCCGCTGCCTCCGAGAGTATGTGGGAGATATCCTCGTCAGGCCCCGCGATCACCGCGACCAGATTCCCCACCTCGGTGGTGGCCCCTTCGCCGACGATGATCTTGCGCAGCACACCGTGCCCGCGTGCCTGGAGGTCCATGACCGCCTTGTCGGTCTCGACTTCGGCGAGCGTGTCGCCCGCCTCCACCGTGTCGCCCTCTCGCTTGAGCCACGCTGCGATCTTCCCCTCTTCCATCGTGGGGGAGAGCGCTTCCATGAGGACCCTAGTTGCCATCGAGGTAGCTCACCTGCTTGACAGCGTCCACCACCTGGTCGGGGTTCGGCTTGGTCAAGCGCTCGAGTTTCTTGCTATAGGGCATCGGGACGTCGGCCTGCGTCACGCGCAGGACCGGCGCGTCCAGGTCGTCGAACGCCGCCCGCTGGATCTCGTCGACGACCTGGGCGCCCACGCCGCAGAACGGCCAGCCTTCCTCGACGATGACGCAGCGGTTGGTCTTCCGGACGCTGGCGACGATCGTCTCGACATCGAGCGGGCGAATGGTGCGCAGGTCAACGATCTCGGCTTCGACACCGAGTTGGCTGCTGAGCCGGTCCGCGGCCTTGTGCGCGACCGCCACCGTCTTGGAATGGCACACGATCGTCACGTCATTGCCCTCGCGCTTCACGTCCGCCTCGCCGAGCGGGATCGTGTACTCTTCCTCCGGCACCTCGCCCTTCAAGTTGTACAGCATCTCGCCCTCGAGGAAGACAACCGGGTTGTCGTCGCGTATCGCCGATTTCAGCAGGCCCTTGGCATCGTACGGCGTGGCCGGAGCGACGACCCGCAACCCGGGAATGTGCGCGAACCACGACTCGAACGCCTGGGAATGCTGGGCGGCGAGCTGTAGCGCGGCGCCGCCGGGACCGCGGAAGACGATCGGCACCGGGATCTGGCCGCCGGACATGTAGAGCATCTTCGCGGCGGAGTTGACCACCTGGTCGATTGCGAGGAGCGCGAAATTCCAGGTCATGAACTCGATCACCGGGCGCATGCCGACCATAGCGGCCCCGACCCCGATGCCGGCGAAGCTCAGCTCGGCGATCGGCGTGTCGACGACGCGGTGCTCACCGAACGCTTCCAGCAGGCCGCGGCTCACCTTGTAAGCTCCCTGGTAGACGCCCACCTCCTCGCCCATGAGGAAGACGTTCGGGTCCCGCTCCATTTCCTCACGTAGGGCCTGGTTCAGCGCGTCGCGGTAGGTGATCGTCGCCATATCAGTCGCGACACACGTTGAGGTAGAGGTCCTCGGGCGCGGGGTCGGGACTCTGCTCGGCGAACTCCAGCGCCTCCTCCACCTCGGCCATCACGTCGCTGTCCACTGTTGCCAGGTCGCCCTCGGTCGCCAGTCCGGCGTCCAGCAGGCGCCGCTCGAGCCTGTCGATGGGATCCAGCTTCTTCTGCTCCTCCAGCTCTTCTTTCGTTCGGTAGTGCCCGTGGATCGGATCGGCCATGGAGTGACCCATGTAGCGGTAGGTACGTGCCTCGATCAGGGTCGGCAGTTGCTCGGCCCGAGCGAGATGTGCGGCCCGCTTCGTCGCCTCATGGATCGCCAGGACGTCCATGCCGTCGACCGTCTCCGACGCCATGTCGTACGAACAGGCGTGGTGGGCCACGTCGTAAACCGCCGCCGCGCGATCGAGCGCCGTTCCCATCCCGTACCGGTTGTTCTCGCAGATGAAGATCGTGGGCAGTTTCCAGAGTGCGGCCATGTTCAGCGTCTCGTGGAACGCGCCGATGTTCACCGCTGCCTCGCCGAAGAAGCAGACCGCTACCTGGGTGGTATGTCGTGACTTGATGGCGAACCCCGCGCCGGCGGCTATCGGGATGTGCGAGCCGACGATCGCATGGCCGCCCAGGAAATTGCGGCCTGCATCGAAGATGTGCATCGACCCGCCCCTGCCCTTGGACGAGCCCGTGACCTTCCCGAAGAGTTCGGCCATCACCTCCCGCGCCGGCGACCCTCGGGCCAGTGCGTGCGCGTGCTCCCGATAGCTCGTGAAGAGGTAGTCGTCGTCACGCAGTGCCGCTATGGCGCCGACGGCCACCGCTTCCTGCCCGATGTACAGGTGACAGAAACCGCCGATCTTTCCCTGCGCGTACGCCTCGCCGGCCTTCTCCTCGAACCGGCGGACCAGCAACATCTTGCGATAGAGGTCATGGTAGAACTCGGCGCGGCCGGCGTCGAGCGCGGTGTCCGCCTTGGCTTGTGTCATCAGCGCGCTGCTCGGGCCTGTTTCGCCTGGTCCCAAGCGTGATAGGACGAACGCACCAGCGGCCCGCTCTCGACGTGCTTGTATCCCATGCTGAGGCCGAGCACGCGAAGCTCGGCGAACTCGTCAGGGGTGTAGTAGCGCACCACCGGCAGGTGATTGCCGGACGGCCGGAGATATTGGCCGAGGGTGAGAATGTCGACGGCCTGCTCACGCAGGTCGCGCATCGCGACCAGCAGCTCGTCCCATTCTTCCCCCATCCCGCAGATGATCCCCGACTTCGTCAGCAGGTCGGGCGCCATCTCCTTCGCCCGGCGCAGGAGCCGCAGCGCGCGGGGATACCGTCCGCCCGGCCGGCAGATACGGTAGAGCCGCTCGACGGTCTCGAGGTTGTGGTTCAGGATGTCCGGCCGTGCGTCGACCACGATCCGGAGTGCCGCGTCCGACCCCTTGAAATCGGGGATGAGCAACTCGACCGACGCTTCGGGAAGGCGGGCTCGGATCTCGTGGACACAACCGGCGAAAGCCTCGGCACCGCCGTTGGGGAGATCGTCACGATCCACGCTCGTGATCACCACGTGCGCGAGTCCCATCGTGGCCACCGCCTCGGCGAGCCGGGCCGGCTCTTCCGGGTCGTACGGCGCCGGCGTTCCGTGCGCCACCGCGCAGTACGCGCAATTGCGCGTGCACACATCACCCAGGATCATGAAGCTCGCCGTGCGGTGCTCCCAGCACTCGCCCATGTTCGGGCAATGTGCCTCTTCGCAGACCGTGTGGAGCTTGAGCTCGCGCATCATCCGCTTCAGGTCCACGAAGTTGGCGCCACCCGGCGCCTTCACCTTGAGCCAGGGTGGCTTGCGGACCGGCGCGGCGGATGTCGCGGGCGATCGATACGAGGTCAGCTGGATCAGATCCATGGGAGACGAAACATAGCCACCCTCCCAAAGGGGGACTAGCGGCGACGGGTTCCCAATCAACCGTTTGGTTGACGGACTGCGGAGTCTATTGCTCGCTGGCCGCGGCTGGATTACGCCTTTTGCTTCAAGGATGCGCGCACGAGCGCTCAGGACTGCCAGAACCGACCCGGATCGAGTGGGCCGAGGTCGAACTCGAGTGAGTCCTCGGTGAGGAGATTCGCGATGATCTCTCCCGTGATGGCGGCCAGCAGGATGCCGTTGCGGCCGTGGCCGGTGGCGTACCAGAGCCCTCCCACGTCAGGGTCCTTGCCGACGATGGGGCGCCCGTCCGGAGTGGCAGGACGCAGGCCCGCCCAGGAACGGCGCAACGTGGCTTCGGCAACGGCGGGATAGAGCTGCGCGGCCGTGCGCGTGACTTCCTCGATGCCGTCCGGGGTCACGGAGGCATCGTAGCCGGTATGTTCCATGGTCGACCCGACCACCATTTCCGCGCCGCGCTTGAGCGCATAGCCCTTCCCCGTGTAGACGATGGCGGCGGGCTCGTCGGCCGGCCAGTCGAAGGCCAGCATCTGTCCCCGTACCGGCTCGACCGAGAGAGGGCGCGGCAGGCCGCCGAGGCGCCCCGACCATGCACCGGCCGCCAGCACCACCGCACCGGCCTGGTGTGCCCCCCGGTCGGTCTCGACGCCGGTGACGTGCCCTTCCTCGATCTGGAGCCGCTCGGCGCGCACACCCCGCGTGATTCTGGTGCCGAGGTTCGCCGCGCTCACCAGCAGAGCTTCGAGCAGGGAGAGGGGGTCGAGCGCGCCGTCCTCGGGCGCTAGCAGTGCGCCACGGACTTCGTCCGATATGCCTGGGCAGCGCTCGCGCAGCTCGCCGGGCACCAGCCACTCCGAGTTCAGGCCTTGCTGGCGTTGCCACGCGATGAGGCTCCTGGTCGCGTCCTCATCGGCCTCGCTGAAGGCCACCTTCATGATGCCCTCGCACCACAGTCCGATGTCGACGCCGGTCTCCTCCTCGAGCTGGGGGACCAGCTCCGTATAGATGTCGCGGCCACGCACGCTGATCCCCAGCACTGGATCCTCGGTGTCGGTCTCGGCCAGCGGAGCCAGCATGCCGGCCGACGCCTGCGTGGCGATACCTTGCTCGGTCCCGCTGTCGATGATCTCGACCGTGAGGCCGGCCAGGGCGAGGCTGCGCGCGACGGCGGCGCCGATGATCCCGCCGCCTATTACCACGATGTCAGGATGGGACATGGCCCTGTCTTGTTTTGAAACCCCGGTCGCCGTACAATCGTATGATATTACGTACGTGATGATTCCGGAGGGATCTCGAGATGCGCACGCTGACTGGATATGCGATACTGGCCGTCATTGGCTTCTTCGCGCTGAAACTCGTGTTTGGGCTGATTGGCTTCGCCGTCAGTCTGCTTGTCTCACTGCTATGGCTCGCTGCAATCGGCTTCGTGTTCTATCTGGTGCTCAAAATTATCAGCCCGGGCACGGCGCGCCGAGTAAAAGAAACGATCAAAGGGAAACAGCCGCCGACCGCCGCGTAGAGCAAGGAGGGCAACACTGCTGGGGCCACTAGGGGACCTCGGTCGGCGCGCCTCCCGGTTCGAGCTTCCTCAGCCGGAATGTGAGGTGGCCGAAGAAGAACTTGCTCTTGATCTGCACTACGATGCGCCGGTCGTCGTCCGATATCCAGAGTCTGCCTTCCGCTCCTTCCCTGAAGATCCCACCGCCCTTGATGATCGGTCGTACTACGATGCAGTTGAACGTGCCGGCGGGTACGTCGATCGTGTCGCGTCCGATCACCTCCAAGATCACCGGATTCCGGTCGGGCTTGAAGTATCGGTTGAACTCGTAGCGCTCTCCCGGCTCCAGCTCGACGGTACGCACGAAGTAGAAGAACGCCGCGTCGTCCAGTGGTTGCACCGATGTCGGTGCTATGGTGTCGACTCCTTCGCGGCGGTAGTACCCCGAGTCGGGGAAGATCTCGTAGGCATTCCGGTACCGCCTGCCACCTTCGTCGTGATTCTGGATGAACCGTCGCGACGCGAAGTCGTGGAGCCCGATCCACGAGTCCCACTCGTTGTGCAGTCGATAGAGAAAGTTGCCGCCGTCGATGACGAAACGGATGTGAAGTGAGGGGGCGTCCCTGATCGTGTCGATGCCCACGACGATCAACGCGGCGCTCCCGATGTTGATGAACCCGAACTTGGCATCGTACTCCAACCGCTCACCGACCCATTGGGTCGGGTCCGGCGCGCTCGGGACCCCGTCCTGCGCTCTCGTGACCGATGAGAGCGCGCAGAGCGTCACGGCGGCGTAGAGCAGCCGCTTCATGAGGTTGCCTGTTCGCCGGGCAGTTTCGCTCCGATGCCGGGGCCGCCCCCGCCCGGAGCGCGGATTCGGAGCCGGCGCCCCGTGCGGAACAGTTGCAGCGCCAGTGCGAGCGCACTTGTCTCCGTGCGGGAACCCGCCGCCGGCCGTGACGGAACCGACACCACGGCAATCTGGCGGGCCTCCGCGGCGGCCCGCGCTACCAGCTCCGCGCGCGCGCAGATGCCGTCGGACTCGAGCAGGGCGCCGGCCCGGTCCCGGAGAGCCAGCTTGAGCGTCACGAGACGCAGGGCGAGGAAGCCCGACGTGAGGTCTCGTACACCCGGCACGCGAACACCGGGCCGCAGGAGCCAGGGCGTGCTGCGGCGCAGCAGGCGCAGCCCGAACGGTTCGTTGCCGTCGAGCGATTCCGCTATCACCACATCGGCCCCGGATTCGAGCCGCCTGACCAGGGCCGGGATGGCGTCGGGCGAGATCGCGAAATCGGGTGGAACAAGGATGGCGGAATCCCGCTTCGGCCGGTCGCTCCGCTCGAGGGCCGCCCGCAGCAGTGTCTCGACTGAAGCCGCGTAGCCGCGTGGTCCGTCCCGCCGAAAGACCGTCATCGGCAGGACGTGCTGGTAGCGCTCCAACACCTCGGCTGTCGCGTCGGTCGACCCATCGTCGGCCACAAGCAGTTGGTACTCGCGGGGGAACTCGGTGAACACCTGCCGCACCTTCCAGAGCACCAGCCCGATGGTCGTAGCATTGTCCTTCGCCGTAACGCAGACGTAGATCATGAACCCTCTGGTGCGTATGCCGTCGCGGCGACGGCTGTCGCGTAGGTCTTCAAGGTACCCTCCACCATCCTCCCGATACTGAATCTCGCCGCGATCCTCGGGCCCGCGCGGCGCGCGGCCTCGATCCGCTCGGGCCGATCGAGCCACCCGACCACTGCGTCCGCCAGCGCCTCCACGTTGCCGGGCGGTACCAAGCTGCCCACGCCGGCGGTCACCATCTCCGGAATGCCCCCGACCCATGTGGCGACGATCGGCAAGCCACGCGCGAGCGCGTCGAGTACGGCGGTACCCAGACCTTCCGTCCAGGGGGCGTGGACCATGAGATCCGCCGCCCTGAGCAGCGGCCCGGGATCGGCCGCCTGGCCGATGAAGCGGACCGGAGCACGCAGCGCCCGCGCGCGGGCTTCCAACCGCCGTCGCAGCGGCCCCTCCCCGGCGATGACCAGCCGGCAGCGGATTCCCCGGGCGGCCAGCGTCGCCGCCGTCTCTACCAGGGTCTCTACCCCTTTCTCCGGCGTGAGTGCGGTTACGGCGACCAGGAGCGATTCGTGAGGGGCCAGCCCCAGCGGCCCGCGCGCAGCCCCTACTTCAGCCGGCGCCGGCGGTGGGACCGCACTGGGCACCACATCGACATGCGTGCCCGGGATGCCTGCCGCCTCGAGCGCGCGACGCACCGCTGCCGAGATCGCAATGTAACGGGTCACGCCGCTCCGGTATTTCCACCGTCCGAGAGGCACTCGGGTTACACGTCGGGTCACCACGACCGGTGCCGCGAGCCCCATCAGCTGTGCTTGGCGCGCCACCGCGTGGGCGCGGGCGTCGTGCGCGTGTACAACGGTCGCACCGCACCGTCGAGCCGTGGCCAGGAGATGCCATGCGGCGGGGACTGAGATGTCTGAGCGAACATGCCGAGGACCGGTCGTGGGCAGGCCGTCCCGGGCGGTGACCCGAGCGAGAGCGGAATCCCGCGGCGTCCAGACATGAACGCCGATCCCGCGGTTGGCGAGACCGCGTGCCAGGAGCGCCACCTGACGTTGGCCGCCACGCCACGCTCGAGTGGCGTCCGCCAGGACGACGCTGTGACCCCGCGCGAGGGCGGCTGTAGTCAGCTGTTCCCCGCCGTCGCTGCGAGCACCGCCCGCAGCTCCGCGAGGGCAAACGGCTTGCGGAGGTGCGGCCGTCCGAGCCCTTCCAGGAAGGAGAGCGTATCACCCCGCACGGTGTCGCCGGTGCTGAACACGACGCGCTTGGCGATCTCGGGGTGGTCCCGGCACAGCGCGTCGTACATCTCGCGCCCCCCCAGCTCGGGCATGCGGAGATCGGTGATGATGACGTCGAACGCTCCCCCGGTGGCCATGGTCAAACCCTCGGCGCCGTCGGACGCGATGGCGACCGTGTGACCCCATGCTTCCAGCGTGGCGCGCATATAGTGCTGGATATGGGGCTCGTCGTCGATCACCAGAATGCGTAGGCTCCCGTATTCAAACGGGGTGTCGGCCGGTTTCGGAACGGGCGCCGCACCGGCCGGCAGCTCCACCCGGAAGGTGGCTCCACGTTGTGCGCCGGATGTCAGGGTGATCCGGCCGCCGTGCTCCTTCACGATGCCCTGGCAGATCGAAAGGCCCAGGCCGGTTCCCTCGCCTTCCGGCTTCGTGGTGAAGAACGGCTCGAACACCTTCTCGGTGAGGTCGTGCGGGATACCGGGACCATCGTCCTCGATCGTGACGGCGACACCGTCGAGCCACGGGACGGCTCTGACGATGATGTGCCCGCCGGTCCCGCCACTCTCGATCGCGTGGGCCGCGTTGGCAACCAGGTTCACGAAAACCTGCTGGATCTGGTTTGCGTTTACATCTACGGGAGGCAGGTCAGGCGCTATGACCAGTTCGGCCTCCACCTTGCTCGCCATCAGCTGGTTGTTCAACAGGAGGAGGGTCGACTTCAGGATCTGCTCGATCGATAGGATATGCTGCCGATGTTCCTGCTTGCGCGCGAAGTTCAGCAGGTTCTTGACGATGTTCGCCGCCCGTTCCGCTTCCTGCTGAATGGCGCGGAGCGGTTCGATCAGTTCCGGCGGGGCCTTCTTTCCTTCCACCAGATAGTCGGCGAACCCAATGACCGAGGCGAGTGGGTTGTTCAGGTCGTGCGCTACGCCGGTGATGAGTTGTCCGATGGCCGACATCTTCTCGGACTGGATGAGCTGATCCTGGAGCCGGCGGCGCTCCGTGTGGTCGTCGAAAATGAGCAACGCGTCACCCGCGCCCGCATCGCCGAGCGGCAGGGCCGTCAGCACGAACTGGCGATTGCCCGCCCGCAATTCGCAGCTCTTGGCCGCTCCGGGACTGGTGAGCATTCGTTCTACTGCTTCAGCCCACGTTGGAGGGATTAGGGCGATGCACTGTGTGCCCAGCAGGTCGGTCAGCGGCCTGTCGGCGAGGGTGCCGAACGCGCGGTTGGCCCTGCGCACGGCGCCGCTGCGATCGACCACGCAGATTGCCTGATGGATGGCGTCGACCGTCTGCTCCCATTCCCGCTTTCCGCTCGACAGCCGGGCGAAGAGCCGCGCGTTCTCGAGGGCCATGGTGGCCTGCGAGATTACGGCTGAGAACAGATTGAGGTCGTCTGCCACGTACCGGCCCGGCGTGGCGCAGCCGACCGAGACCGCGCCCAACGGGACGGATCCGGCCAAGGGCGCGCCGAGCCATGATCCCGGCGGATCCGAGAGCGTGACGCCGCGCACGGCGAGTTCCTTGCCAACCCCTGTAGATAGGAGTGTCGGGCCCTCGTGCAGGGCGAGGTCGATGAGCGGGTGGTTGGCCCGAGGCTGGGGCTCCCCGTGGGCGATCGCCACCGTTCTTTCGCCCGCCTCGTCGAAAAGGATCAGCAGCATCCGATCCGGCGCCAGGCACTGCCGCAGCGTTTCGGCGACGCGCTCGACGATCGCCTGCGGCCCATGTGGACCGATGAGATCACGGCCGAGTGTCGTGAGCGCCGTCGGATGCGAGGAGCGCGGTCTCTTTTCCGGGGTATGACCCGATGTCGGAGGTTGAGACATGATCCTCCCCAATCTACGTCAACGACTCACCGCGGCCGATCGCGCAACGGTACTGCTGCTGGTCGGAAACGACCGCTCGCGGCGCCAGCGGTACGAGAACGTTGTGGCCGTCCGGGGTCTCGACGCGCTCCTCGACGACGAGGATTTGCCGGGACTCCTGCAGCACGCGCAGGGTTTGGCCGCGCCTTCGGCGACCCTGTATATCTACGTGGCCGTACGCCACGCTCTACTTCATGCCGGCATCGATGATGCGCGCCTGTCCGATTACCTCGGTGCGCTGCTCTACGAATTCGCGCTGCGGGATCGGGCGTGGCGGATCGCTACGCACGACGACGAGCAGTACCGGTACCTGGCCGATATCCTGGCGGCGGCCGAGGCGGCCCCGGGCCAGCGCCGCTTCCTGCTTCGGGTACACCTCGGGAACTTCAGTCTCTGGCTCGCCGGCGTCTTCCCAGACTACATCACCACGCGCCGCGCCCGGCGCTGCGGGCCGGGTTTCGAGTACTATGATACGATTGGTGCCCGCGGGTTTCGCTTGGCCTCCGACGACCGGTACGCGCAGGAATTCGATGTCGCGGACGTCTACGCGCAGGTCGCCGACCGCTTCGCAGAGATCCGGGTCGCGCTTAACCGCCTCTCCGATCAGGCGTTCTTCCGCGACTTCTCCTCGCCCGAGCGCCTGATGCGACAGGTCGCCGACGAGTTCCGCTACCCGTCGGCTGGGGGGCCGCTCTTCTAGCACTCCGGGCGGGCTGCTACGGGGTCGTCTCGGTGATGTCCGCGAACAGCGGGCACCGCTCATTGCTCACCGCGTCCCAGCGGATCCGCATCCCGTAGAGCGGCAGCATGCCCGAGGCACCGGAGATCGTCCCGAGCTGCGGGTAATCCGCCGGTCCGTCGCTCTCGAATACCAGCACCCCGCGGAGCACCTGGGACGAGTCATCCACCAGAGCCAACGCGAATCCGGGCCGGGCGGGGAATCCCTCACCCTCGTATCCGAGCGCCACTCCGTCGGGTCCCTGTGCCGCGAGTGCCCGCGCCGTCCCATATCCGACCACGCGCGTGGGAACGACGCCGCTCTTGAGGGCTTCCGGGGCCTCATTGAGCACGGTGCTGCCGACTTGGAACTGATCCAGCACGACGTTGCCCACGGCTATCATGTTGAAGCCGCAGATCGCCGTGTTCTCGGAGTTCCGGCTACCGCTGCATGCCGCGACTGACAGAACCAGGACTAAAATGCGTCTCATGGGACGAATTCTACCGCCTTTTGTCCTTCCCGGCCTCCCCTCTGGACTGGCGGGACACGCTTCCCGGCTATTGGGATATGGAGGGCGCTGGACCGGAGCGGGTCAAGGAGACAGGTTGCTTCTGTTCGGAGTCCGGAATATCGTTTTTCCATTACCTGCGTCAGCCGAGGATGACGATGCCAACCTACCAATACTTCTGTGACAACTGCAGGCACCGGTTCAAGCGCGTAGAGTCCATATCGGCGCACGAGCAGCACCGGAAGCCGGCGTGCCCCAAGTGCCGGTCCAAGAGGGTCTCACGGGTCTTCTCGGGGTTCTACCCGAAGACGGGGAAGAAGAGCTAGGTGTTTGAACGGCTCCGGGCGGCGGTCAACGCTGCGCTCGATGCGGCGATGCCGCCGCCCGACTGGCACGATCTCAAGGCGCAGATGCATCACGCGGCGGTCGAAGGACGCGCTGCGGTAGCCAAGATGCGCGAAGATGTCGCCAAGATGGAGCGCGAGATCGCGGTGGAGCAGCGGCATCTGGAGGATGCCCGGCGTCGCCGTCGGCTGGCGGCCGGGATCGAAGACGAGGAGACGGTCCAGGTAGCGCAGCGGTTCGCGACAAAGCACGCCGAGCGTCTCGCCGTGCTCGAGCAGAAGCTCGCGGCACAGCAGGCGGAACTCGCACTGGCCGACCGTGAAGTCGAGGAAATGGTGGGGCAGCTCAAGGAATTGGAACGGCGCGGCGGCGTCGGGGAGCTCTCCGTCTCGCCGGAGGCGATCCCGGACTTGGAGGGAGCGCGGCTCGGGGAGGCACTCGATCGGGCTGCCCGGGAAGCGGCATCCGACATCCAGTTGCGAGAACTCAAGAAACGGATGGGCAAGTGAGCGCCATGGACGTGAAACCGGATCGGATGGTGCATCTCGGGTATGGCAAGTACTGGAGGTCGGATGCCATAGTCGGCCTGATGCCGATTGACCAGGACCGCGGTCCCGGACGACGCACCGATGTCTATACGGCGACGCTCGAGCAACCGATCACCGCGTCGCGGAGCCAGCACGCCATCCTACAGGACATGGCGATAGCTTCGGACGAGGCGTTCAAGATTCAGGAAGTGCGCGAGATGCTGTCCGATATCGCCGACGACCTCAGCGACGTGCCCGATGTGCTGCGCCGTATGCTCGCCACCGAGGCGCATTTAGACGTGGATATGTGGGTGCGGCGGCTCCGCTCCGCCGGGGAGCCGGAAGGCGCAGAGAGCCTCGCCGGTCAGAGCGATCTGTTCGATTGACCGCGATAGTCCATCACACGCCGATCCCATCCATTTCCGCGGCGTAGTGACACGCTGTCTGCGATCCACCGACCTTCCGCAGCGCGGGTACTTCGGTCCGACAGCGGTCGTCTTTCAGGGGATGGGGACACCGCGGGTGGAACACGCATCCCGACGGGCGGGTCACCGGGCTCGGCGGATCGCCGGTTAGCACGATGCGCCTGCCCGGCGCCGTCGGGTCGGGACGCGGGACCGCCGACAGGAGCGAGCTGGTGTAGGGATGCCGCGGGTCCGTGTAGATCGCGCGGGCCGGCGCCTCCTCCACGATCTTTCCCAGGTACATGACGACCACACGCGCCGCCATCTGCCGCACGACGGCGAGATCGTGCGCGATGAAGAGGTACGTGAGTCCGCGCCGTTCCTGAAGGCTGCGCAGGAGGTGAAGGACCTGCGCCTGGACCGATACGTCGAGCGCCGAGACCGGCTCATCGAGGACGAGCAGCTCGGGTTCGGCGGCGAGGGCGCGCGCGATGCCCACCCGTTGTCGCTGGCCGCCCGAGAGTTCGTGAGGGTATCGCCGGGCGTATGACGGATCGAGCCCAACCTCCTGAAGCAGCTGGGCCACACGCTCGTCCGCCGCGGCACGGGGCGCGAGCCGGTGGATCTCGATCGGCTCCCGGACCGCGGGACCGATCCGCATGCGGGGGTTGAGCGAGCCGTAGGGATCCTGGAAGACGATCTGTATCCGGCGTCGGAAGGCACGCAGCGCGCGGCCGCGGAGACCAAGTACGTCGATCCCGTCGAAGATGATCCGCCCGCTGTCCGGTTCGATGAGTCGGACGATGCACCGGCCCAGCGTGCTTTTGCCCGAGCCGCTCTCTCCGACGAGTCCCACTGTTTCCCCGCGACCGACGGCGATCGACACCCCGTCGACGGCCCGCAGGGTCGCCGGCCGCCGGAACATCCCGCGGTCCACGGAGAAGTGTTTCACCAGGTTCTCCACCCGGAGCAGGGTCGGGTCGCTCATGGCTTCCGCCGGGCCGGCTCGTCGACCAGCCAGCAGCGCGCGGTCCGTGCCGGCCCGGCCTCGAGCAGGGGGGGCTCGGACTGACACCGCTCCCAGGCGTACTGGCATCTGGGGTGGAAACGGCACCCGGAAGGCCAGTCGGTGGCCGGAGGCACGCTGCCCGGGATGGACGGCGTGGGGCGATCCGGCCCGTCGAGGCGAGGCGCCGCGCGGAGCAGCCCGTCGGTATACGGGTGTGCGGGCTCCCGGTACAGGTCGACGGTGGGTGCGACTTCCACGATGCGTCCGCCGTACATGACGGCGACCCGGTCGGCGATCCCTGCGGCGATACCCAGGTTGTGGGTGATGAGGATCATCGCCATGCCGAGGCGGCGCTTCAGGTCGGTGAGCAGATCCAGGATCTGTGCCTGGATTGTCACGTCGAGCGCGGTCGTCGGCTCGTCCGCGATCAGGATGCGCGGGCGACAGACCAGCGCAATGGCGATCATGACCCGCTGCCGCATGCCGCCGCTCAGCTCGTGCGGGTAGGACTTCAGGCGCGATTCGGCATCGGCAATGCCCACGAGGCGGAGCATGTCCAGCGCGCGCTCGCGCGCTTCCCGCTTGGAGGCGGCCTCGTGGGCGAGCACCGTCTCCGCGATCTGCGTGCCGACGGTCAGGACCGGATTGAGACTGGTCATCGGTTCCTGGAAGATCATCGCGATCTCCGCTCCGCGGACCTCGCGCAGTTCGCGCGGGCTCAGCGAGAGGAGGTCGCGCCCGGCGAACTCAATGCGGCTCCCCGGCGCGATCCGGCCGGCCGGTTCCGGAATTAGGCGCAGGATCGATAGAGCGGTGACCGTTTTGCCCGACCCGGATTCACCTACCAGCGCCAGTGTCTCACCCTCCGCGAGATCGAACGACACCCCATCGACGGCCCGCGCTACCCCGTCGGCGGTCTCGAAGGTCGTCGTGAGGTCCCTCACGGCGAGGAGCATCGTCATCTCTCCCTCGGGTCGAGGAGTTCGCGGACCCCGTCACCCAGGATGCTGAAAGCCACGACCGTCAAGACGATCGCCAGACCGGCCGTCGTCGAGATCCAGGGCGCCGTGCGGATGAGATCCTGCCCATCCCTGATGATGTTCCCCCACGACGGTTGCGGCGGGGGCACGCCAACCCCGAGGTACGAGAGCCCCGCTTCCACGAGGATAACCTGGCCGACGCCGAGTGTTGCCGCCACGATGATCGGTGCGGCGATGTTCGGCAAGATGTGCCGAGCGATCAGGCGAATGGGTCCGGCGCCGAGGGCGCGGGCCGCCGCCACGTATTCCCTCTCCCGAGCGCTCAGCACCTCGGCCCGGGCGATACGGCTCACGCCGAACCAGCCGGTGAATCCCAGGATGCCGATCAACACCGCAACCGTCACGTCCTCCCAGAGCGCCAACACCACCAGCAGGATGAAGATCTTCGGGATGGCGAGGCCCGCGTCCACGATCCGCATGAGGACGATGTCTATTACGCCCCCGCTGAAACCGGCCACCAGCCCGACGGAGGTCCCGACGGAGACCGAAATAGCGACCGCGAGGAGGCCGATCAGCAGCGAGATTCGCGCACCGTAGAGCAGCCTGCTCAGCAGGTCGCGGCTGTAGAGATCGGTCCCGAGCGGGTGCGCGAACGATGGGGCGGCGTTCCGCAGCGTAGCGAGATCCAATTGTACGGTGGGATCGTACGGGGCGATCAGCGGGGCGATGATCGCGACGATCGCGAGCAGCGAGACGAGCGTGATACCGAGTCGCAGGCGGCTCATGACGCGGGCTTGGTTCGGGGATCGGCGATCCTGGTGGCGACATCGGCCGCCAGGTTGCCCAGCACGACCAGGACGGCCGCAACCAGCGCCGCGCCCGTGACTATCGGATAGTCGCGGCGACCGATGGCGTCGGCGGCCAGCCGGCCCAGCCCCGGCCACGAGAAGACGGTTTCCACCAATACAGTGCCTGACAACAGCGCCGGGAAGGCCAGCCCGGCCAGCGCGATGGTGGGAAGCAGCGCGTTGCGCAGCGCGTGACGTCCCACGACCAGCCGTTCACGCAGTCCTTTGGCACGGGCGGTGCGGACGAAGTCCTGTCCGATGGCCTCGATCATCGCCGCTCGTTGCTGGCGCGCGGTGTAGCCCGCTCCGGCAAGGCCGAGCGTGAGGGCGGGCAGCACCAGGTGGTGCAGCCGGTCGGCCACCTTGCCGAGTCCCGAACGGAACGGGTAGGTGACCGGATCGGTGACGCCCGCGACCGGAAACCAGTACAGCTGTTCGCCGAACAGGAACAACAGAACCATGCCGAGCCAGAAGACCGGTATGGAATACAAGGTGATGGTCACGGCGGTGAGGGTACGGTCGCGCCGCGACCGTGGGTGCGCGCCCTGGAACGCGCCGGCAGATACCCCGATCCCGAAATCGATCAGGAGCGCGGCCAGGGCGAGCAGAATCGTGTTGGGAATCGCGTCGCGTATGGCGGCGGCCACAGATCGGTGCTGCGTCAGCGACACGCCGAGGTCGCCGCGTAGCATCCTGCCGAGGTAGCGCACGTATTGCACGTGGAGCGGCCGGTCGAGCCCGAGGTTGCGCCGCATCTGCTCGACCACTTCGGGGCGGACGTTCGGCTCGTTGGCGAGCGACGTGAGCGGGTCGCCCGGCGCCGCGTGGATCAGGATGAAGGTGAGGGTGACGACGACGAACACCACCACCACCCCCTGTGCGAGCCGGCCCATGACATAGCGCACCATGGGCTAGCGCCTCCACGTCCAGGCCGGATCGGCGAAGCGATCATCGGCCGGTACGGTGGGCATGTCGCCTTCCTCCCAAACGCCCCTCCAGGAGGCGCGCGCCGCATCCGCGATGGCTGCGCTCGTCTCGGCGAAGGTGACGGCGCGTCCGAGGACCTCTGCCAGCGACACGGCCGCCGGAGCGCGGGCCGATCCCACCGTGAGATCGGCTACGAGACCCTGCGCGTCCGCCAGCAGAATCGAGCCGTGCTGGAGGAACGCTTCACCTTCGCGCGTCTGGGCGCTCCCGACCAGCTTCCGGCCGTCCACCGTAACCTCTCCTCCTGCCGGCGAGGCGAAGCAGGCGCCCGCCCCGGTGTGCGGGACTGGTTCCCGGCCGTCGGCGAGCGTCGCCGGGACGCCCAGCCGGCGCAATGCAGCGACGATCGTGGCATGGATGGAGTGATAGGTCACCCGCAACGACCCGAACAGGGCGACGGGGGCGGCGACGGCGTACGTGACCTCCGTGTCGTGCCACACGGCGCGTCCTCCGGTGGGGCGCCGCACAACATCGAGCCCGAGTGCCTCGATTCGGGCGCGGTCGTAGCGCGTGGCCGCAGGCTCGTTCCGGCCGAACGAAAGGCAAGGTGGATTCCACCGATAGAGCCGCAAGAACGCACCGCCCTCCTGCGCGGCCCGCAGGAGGGCGGTATCGATCCGCATGTTCTCCCTCCCGGGCCGTCCGTCCGGGTCGACGATCAGCGACCAAGTCGTCAGCTGTGCCGTCGTCAGGATTCTGAGTACTCCTCGATGGGTGGGCAGGCGCACACGAGGTGACGATCGCCGTACGCGGCGTCGATGCGGCCGACCGAGGGCCACACCTTGTGTTGCCGCGTCGCCGGTGACGGGAACGCCGCGCGCTGCCGGCCGTACGGCCGGTCCCAATCGTCCGACGTGAGCTGCTCGAGCGTGTGCGGCGCGCGCGTGAGCAGGTTGTTCTCGCGGTCCGCCTCACCCCGCTCGACCTCGAGGATCTCATCGCGGATCCCGATCATCGCATCGCAGAACCGGTCGAGTTCCCGCTTCGACTCGCTCTCCGTCGGCTCGACCATCAGCGTTCCGACAACCGGGAACGAGACCGTGGGTGGATGGAACCCGTAATCCATCAGCCGCTTGGAGATGTCCTCCACGTCGATCCCGGTTGTCTTCTTGAAGATCCGCGTATCGAGGATTCCCTCGTGCCCCACGAGTCCGCGCTGGCCGCTATAGAGCAGCGGGAATACGTCCTCGAGCCGCTTCATTATGTAATTGGCATTGAGGATCGCCACCTTCGTGGCCTCGGTGAGACCGTCCGGGCCCATCATGGCTATGTAGGCCCACGAAATCGGGAGGATCGAGGGGCTGCCCCACGGGGCCGCCGACACGGTGCCACACGGTTTCTCGCGTCCCAGGGGGACGACGGGGTGATCCGGCAGATAGGGCGCCAGGTGTTCAGCCACCCCTATGGGACCCATCCCGGGCCCGCCCCCGCCGTGCGGAATGCTGAACGTCTTGTGGAGGTTGAGATGGCAGATGTCGGCGCCGTAGTCGCCCGGCCGGCACAGTCCCAGCTGGGCGTTCAGGTTGGCGCCGTCCAAATACACTTGCCCGCCGTGCTGGTGGATGCGGTCGCATATATCGCGGATCTTCTCCTCGAATACACCGTGAGTCGACGGATACGTCACCATGAGCGCCGCCAGCTCGTCCTCGTGCCGGCTAGCCTTGGCCGCCAGGTCATCCAGATCGATGTTGCCGCGCTCGTCGGTCTTGATGACGACGACCCGCATGCCCGCCATCACTGCGCTGGCCGGGTTGGTCCCGTGGGCCGATTGCGGGATGAGGCACACGTCGCGATGTCCTTCCCCCCGATCCGTGTGGTACGCCCGGATCACCAGCAGGCCGGTGAACTCGCCCTGCGCGCCGGCGTTGGGCTGGAGCGAGATCGCATGGAACCCCGTCATCTCGGCGAGCCACCGCTCCAGCGATTCCATCAGTTCGGTGTACCCCCGGGCCTGCTCGCGTGGCGCGAACGGGTGCAACTTGGCGAACTCCGGCCAGCTGATCGGCTCCATCTCGGTCGTCGCATTCAGTTTCATCGTGCACGAGCCGAGCGGGATCATCGCCGAGGTGAGCGAAAGGTCTCGGTCCTCGAGCCGTTTCAGATAGCGGAGCATCTCGGTCTCCGACCGGTAACGGTGGAAGACGGGATGGTCGAGGAATCTGCTAGTGCGGCGCAGCGCTTCGGGGATGGCGTCCGGCGAGGCCGCGAGATCGGCCGGTGCGAAGTCGATTGGTCGGTCGTGGGCGAATGCGGCGATGAGATCTGCGAGGTCGGCGGAACTCGTCGTCTCGTCGAGCGCGATACCCAGGCGCGTCGCGGAGACAGGTCGGAGATTGATGTGGCGGTCGCGGGCGGCGGCGAACGCCGCGCTGATACGTCCCTCGTCCGCCTCGACGAGGATGGTGTCGAAGTAGGTCTCATGTACCGGTGCGTAGCCGAGGCGCCTGAGCGCATCGACCAGTTCGCCGGTATGTCGGTGCACGCGCTGCGCGATGCGGCGCAGACCTTCCGGGCCGTGGTAGACCGCGTACAAGCCGGACAGTACGGCGAGCAGAACCTGTGCGGTGCAGATGTTGCTGGTCGCCTTGTCGCGTCGGATGTGCTGCTCGCGGGTTTGCAACGCCATGCGGAGCGCCACGCGTCCGTCCACGTCCTGCGATACGCCGATGATGCGGCCCGGGATCAGCCGTTTGAAATCCTCGCGCGTCGCGAGAAACGCCGCATGAGGTCCGCCGTACCCCAGGGGTACGCCGAAGCGCTGCGAGTTGCCCACGGCGATGTCGGCGCCCCACTCGCCGGGAGGCGTCAGCATCGTTAGGGCCAACAGGTCGGTGGCGGCCGCGACCAGCGCGCCCGCCCGGTGCGCGCGCTCGCACACAGCGCGGAAATCCGGGACAGCTCCGTAGGTCGAGGGATACTGCACCAGCGCGCCGAAGACGTCGGGGTCGAACGCGAACGCCGCCGGCTCGCCGACGCGGACCTCGATCCCGCGTGCGGCGGCGCGCGTCTCCACGACGGCGATCGTCTGTGGATGGCACTCCTGATCGACCAGGAACACGCCACCGTGCTTGTGCCTGGTGATCTGCATCGCCAAGGCCATCGCCTCCGCCGCCGCCGTCGCCTCGTCCAACAACGACGCGTTGGCGATAGGAAGCCCGGTCAGGTCGCCGACCATGGTTTGGAAGGTGAGCAGCGCCTCGAGCCGTCCCTGTGCGATCTCGGGCTGATACGGCGTGTACGCCGTGTACCATCCCGGGTTCTCCAGCACGTTCCGCAGCAGTACGGGAGGGGTGACGCAATCGCTGTACCCCATCCCTATACACGACCGGAAGATCTGGTTCTTTGCGGCAAAGGCGCGGAGTCGTTCCAGCACGCTCGATTCGGTCTCCGCCGGGGGCAGATCGAGCGGCGCGTCGAGGCGGATGCACTCGGGTACGATGGCGTCGATGAGGTCGTCGACGGAGTCGTAGCCGATCGTGCGCGCCATCGCGGCCATGTCGTCGGGTCGCGGTCCGATATGTCTAGAAGCGAAGCGCTCTCCAGCTTCGCGCGAACTCAAGTGCGACATGGGTCCTCTCAAGCACGAACGCCCCGGGGGCTCCCAGGGCGTAGTACGATCGCTCAGCTCGGTCCGGGTCTCCGGGAGCGCTACTCGCCGATGTGCTGTGCGTAGTCGGAGGCGGGTAACAACTCGTTCAGCTCGCCCTCGCTGCGGATCTGCATCTTGATCATCCAGCCGTCGTCATACGGGTCCTTGTTCACGAGGCTGGGATCTTTATCGAGCGCATCGTTGATCTCGATGACCTCGCCCGCCAACGGGGAGAACAGTTCGGATACGGCCTTGACCGCCTCGATCGTGCCGAACACATCCATGCGGGCTAAAGACGTTCCGACGTCCGGGAGATCGACGTAGACGATGTCGCCCAGCTCCCCCTGCGCATAGTCGGTGATACCGATGATGACGACGCCGCCGGCCTCGCTCCTGATGTATTCGTGCTCTTCGGTATAACGGAGGTCGGCCGGGATGTTCGACATGCGCGATCCCTGGTACGAGTAGTGCTCGGGAGTGCGGAAGCTTATGCCGCGTCGCTGGACAAGTCAAGCAGGCTCTGCCACACCTGCCGGGCGTGTGTCCGTAGCTCGTCGAGCGAGCCGTCATTGTCGATCACGAAGTCGCTACGCGAGCGCTTTTGGTCGGCCGGCGCCTGCGCGGCGATGAGTCGGTCGGCGTCTTCATGTGTGAGCCCACGGTCGTCCATCAGGCGTTTGCGCCGCACGGCGACGGGCGCGTCGACGAGAATGGTCACGTCGAAGGCGCCGGGGTCGAGGACCTCGAACAGGAGGGGAATGTCGTTCACCAGAACGCGGTCGCCGCGTGCGGCCGCATCGGCGGCCAGTTCCTCCCGTCGTTGCCGGACCACCGGGTGCACGATCGCGTTCAGTGCTTGGAGCCCGGCGTCGTCAGCCATCACGCGGCCGCGCAGCGCGGCTCGGTCGAGCGTCCCGTCCGGCCGGATGACATCGTCTCCGAACCGTTGGCGGATTGCCGAGAGCGTTTCGGTACCCGGGCGCTGTGCTTCGCGGACGAGGGCATCCGAGTCGATTATGGTCGCTCCCCACTCACGAAACCAGCGGACGACCGTGGACTTGCCGGCCGCGACGTTGCCGGTGACCGCGACGTTCAGCACGGCACGGTCGATCCCGTCCGCCGCCTAATCGTCGAGCAGCGACGTCTGGTCCGGATGAACGCCTGGGACCTCATGACAGTGTCGGCATCGCGCCTCGTAGCTCTCGCTCCCACCGACCAAGATGGTCGGCGAGTCGTATACCGCCGGGCTCCCCTCGATGAGTCGCTGGTTGCGGCAGGCGGGGTCGCCACAGATTACGCAGATCGCCTGGAGTTTATCGACGAACTCGGCCACTGCCATGAGCTGGCCCATAGCGCCGAACGGCTCGCCGCGGAAGTCGGTATCGGTACCGGCGACGATGACTCGAACGCCGCGCGCGGCGAGAGCGGTCGCAACATCCACGATCCCCTCGTCCAGAAACTGTGCTTCGTCAATGGCGATGACCTCGGAGTCGGGGTGCAGCCGGCGCATGATCTCGCCGGCGGAGTCTACGGGAATCGCTTCCACGCTGATGCCGTCGTGAGTCGTCACCGACTGCACGCCGAGGTACCGGTCGTCGAGATGGGACTTGAAGACCTGGACGCGCTTCTTGGCGATGACGGCGCGGCGCAGCCGGCGAATCAGTTCTTCGCTCTTGCCGCTGAACATCACGCCGGCGATCACCTCAATCCAGCCGGGCTTGGTTCGAAAGATCATGCCGCTCGAAGGCCTTCCTCGTACGGGATGAAACCCGGGGGGCAACCTAGCGCTGGGCGACCCGGCCGACAAGCTGGGTTGCGGTCGGGGGCCGGCGGGCGATATTGCGGAGGAGTATCGAAGCGTTCGCACGGGGCCGTCGACGCTCGCACGACTGTCACCAGCGTTCGCAGGGACTTCTTTCGCGGAGGGAACGGGTGAACAAAACCGAACTGGTCGACGAGCTGGCACGCCGGGCAGATCTTCCAAAGACCGAGGCGACACGCGCGGTCGATGCGCTCTTCGGGACGGACGGGATCATAGTGAGTACGTTGCGCGGTGGCGCGAAAATCCAGATAATCGGCTTCGGGAGCTTTCAGGCCAAGCAACGCGCGGCGCGCACCGGCCGTGACCCCAGGAGCGGTAATCCGATCCAGATCAAGGCTTCGCTGCAGCCGACCTTCAAGGCCGGCCAGGGGTTCAAAGACGCGCTGAATCCCTAACGCCGATCCAGCCGCGCGGCGGTGCGGCGGCCTCTGATCGTGACGCCGGTCAGGCCCCGCACGACGCGTTCCGCGTCGCCCGCCCGGATCTCCACCAGCGTGAAGCGATCGCGGATCTCGATCTTGCCGATCCGGTCCTTTGCGACGCCGACCGCGTTCACGAGCGCCCCCACCAGATCGGCCGGCCGGAGCCGATCGGTGCGTCCGACATTCACATGCACCCGCACCCAAGCCGGGATGTCGGGCTGCGTGTCCCGGTCTGGTATCCCCGTCGCCGCGGCGGCGGCGGCGGCCACCAAGGCTGGGTCATGTTCGGCGAAGAGCGGCTCGAGTGCCAGAAGCTCGGCGTCGAGGCCGCCCAGCTCGAGGCGCTCGCGGACCTTCTGGCGCAGACGAAACGACCGCGCCCGCGCCCGGTCGCTCTCTCCCGTCACACGCATGGGGCGCAGTGGCGCCGCAAGGCGCCGCAGATAAGGCAGCTGGCCCGACCGCAGCAGGACCACGATCTCATCGGCGAGTTCCCGGAGCCGGACAACCACCTCCGCGCTCGGCAGATCCGCGGCGATCGCCAGCTGGACGCGCGGCAGCGGCTCGTCGCCGACCAGGTCGACGCCGGGATCGGCCAGGAGACCGGCCCAGCGGGGCTCGCGATCGGGTGACGGATCCCACACGGAGGCCGAATCTGGATGTAGCTGGTCGAGCAGGTCGCGCGCCACCGATGGCCGGTCGCGTGGACCCACGCAGACGTAGCGGAGCGCCCCGGACGGCGCCTCCGGCAGCCGGGATGCCACAGCTATCGGAGCGCGATGAGCGTGCCGCTCGATGAAACCGGCGATGGCCGTCTCATCCGCGGTGATGACGAGGCGTTGGACGCCGCGCGCCTCGGCGAGAAGCGTGTCCAAGATGTCGGTCTGTCCCACGGCGTCCATCGCGGCCGGCCAAGCTAGCGCCAGCCGGGGAACCTCGGCGAGCTTGAGCGACGCGCGCTCCAAGAGCGCGAGCGCGTCGGGCGGTGTCGCGATCAAGGTGCGGATCGCGCCATCCCGTAGCAGACGCTCGGCGCGGGTCCTGCCGGTGAGAACATGGACCGGTTGCAGCGCTGCCGCAGCGCGCGCGGCGACGGCCAGGTCGAGCCCCGCAGTGAGTTCCGGGACCAGCACGACCAGCGTGAGACGCGGGTGCTCGGACGGCGTGAGCGCCGCGAACAGCGGAGCCACGCACCACCCGGCTGGTGGGGCGACGAACACCAGATCCTTTCCCGTTCCCAGCGCGGCACGATGGCCGGCGTCGAACGGGGCGCTGAACTCCCAGGACACGACACCCTCTGTTGTCAAAGAAAGCGAGGTGGAAACGCTCCTTGGCGCATGCTACCTTGCGCGGGTGCGTGACGCAACGGGGTCGATGCCATCTTCATATCCGCGGGGCCGTTCCGGCGCTCGACCTGGAGCATCGGTGGGCGTGCGATTCGTGGGCGTCGCAGCGCTCGCTGTGCTGACGTGCGCGCCAGCACTGGCCGCTACGCAGCAGACGGCGCGACGACGGTCGGCCCGCGAACTCGGCGTGATCGTCGGCATACTCGTGCCCGGGCCGCGCAACGCGATCACCGACGTGACGGGTGTGCGCGTAGGACACACGACGATAGTGCGCGGCGACTCCATCAACACCGGCGTCACTGCCATCCTGCCGCATGGCGGTAACGTGTTCCGCGAGAAGGTGCCCGCGGCGATCGTCGTCGGAAACGGATTCGGGAAACTGGTGGGATTCACACAGGTGCAGGAACTCGGTGAGCTGGAATCACCCGTCCTGCTCACCTGTACGCTCTGTGTCCCGCGCGTTGCCGATGCCGGCCTGACGTATCTGCTGGGGCTTCCGGGTAACGAGAACGTCCGCTCGGCCAACGTCGTGGTGGGCGAGACCAACGACGGGTTTCTGAACGACATCCGCCAGCGTGCAGTCACCGAACGGGAGGTTCTCGATGCCATAGCGGCGGCTGACACGGGACGTGTAGAGCAGGGTAGCGTGGGGGCCGGGCGCGGCACGATTGCGTTCGGCTGGAAAGGCGGGATCGGGACGGCGAGCCGCGTGCTTCCGGAGAGTCTCGGTGGGTGGACCGTGGGCGTGCTGGTCCAGACCAACTACGGCGGCGTGCTCCGTATCAACGGTGCGCCCGTCGGCCGGGAATTGGGACGATACTACATGATGGGAGCCTTGGAGGAGGGGACGGGGGCGAGGGGGAGTGATGGGGGTGACGGCTCCATAATGGTGATTGTCGCGACGGATGCCCACCTCACGCACCGCAACTTGGAGCGGTTGGCCCGCCGGGCGCTGGCCGGAGTGGCGCGAACCGGGAGTTCGATGACCAACGGATCGGGCGACTATGTCATCGCCTTCAGTACGGTACGGGTGCGCAGCCGGGACGACGTGCCGGTGGTTCCGAACGCGGCGGTGAGCCCGCTGTTTCACGCCGTGATCGAGGCGACCGAGGAAGCGATCTACAATTCGCTGTTTCTCGCGACCACGGTGCGCGGTCACCGCGGCACGGTGGACGCATTGCCGCTCGATTCCACTGTGACCATCCTCAGACGGTACGGAGCCATTCGCCCATGAAGGGCTTTTCCAAGAATCTCGAGTTCCTCGAGCCGTCGGCGACGCTCGCGATCAACCAGCTAGCCCAACAGAAACGTGCGGCGGGCGAAGACGTCGTGAACCTCTCGACTGGTGAGCCGGATTTTGCCACGCCGCGTATCGCCGCGGAGGCGGGCATCCGCGCGATCCAGCAGGGCAAGACCCACTATCCGCCTAACTCGGGTATTCTCGATCTGCGAGCGGCGGCGGCGCGTCATTTCTCGCTCCTCTCGGGCGGGCGCCCCGTGAACGCCGACTCGATCGTGGTGTCGTCCGGTGCTAAGCACTCGATCTTCAACGCCTGCTTCACGCTGTTCGGCCCCGGCGACAAGGTACTGATCCCCGCGCCGTACTGGGTCTCCTATCCCCACATCGTCCATTTCGCGCGGGCCCAACCGGTGCCGGTTCCCGGCGCCGTGGAGTGGAGTCTCAAGGTCGGTGTCGAGGATTTGGAACAGGCGCGGGACAGTTCGACGAAGGGCATGATTCTCTGTTCGCCGTCCAACCCGACCGGTGCCGTGTACACGCGGGCGGAACTACGCGCCATGGTGGAGTGGGCGGCGAAACACCAGATCTGGGTCATCGCCGACGAGATCTACCGGCGCATCCACTACGGGACGGGACCGGCTCCGTCGGTACTGGACCTGCCCGACGAGTTGCTCGATCGCGTCGTCATGGTCTCCGGTGTGAGCAAGACATACGCCATGACGGGGTGGCGCATCGGTCTCGCCATCGCGCCGATACACGTGGCGAAGGCGATGGCGGCGGTGCAGTCCCACATGACCAGCGGCGCCTGTCACCCGGCACAGTGGGCGGCGGCCGAGGCGTTCAGCGACGATCGTGTGGAACAGGACGTGGCCCGCATGGTCGAGGAGTTCCGCGCGCGACGAGACATAGTGGAATCGCATTTTCGCGCCCAGCTTCCGGGCGTGGAGTTCGTCGATCCGGTGGGCGCGTTCTACTTTTTCTTCCGGGTCGACCATCTCTTCAGCGACGAGATGACCGGCGCGACCGTCTTCTGCGAGCTGTTGCTCGCCAAGGAAGGTGTGGCGTTGGTACCCGGCGAAGCGTTCGGAGACAAGCGGTGGGTGCGTTTGAGCTACGCCGCGGCCGAAGCGGACATTCGCCGCGCGCTGGAGCGGATCACGCGGTTCATGCTCGGAGGCTGAGATGGCAGTGTACGACCACGTGACGCGAAGTTGCGGATTATCGGGCACGATGCTGGCCATGGTGGCGGTGGCGTGCGCTGGCCCCGCGCAGATCCCCGCCGAGCGGGTGCTCGTGCTGACCGACGCGCGCATATGGACCGGGGACTCGGCGGCACCGTGGGCCGACGCCGTAGCACTCCGCGGTGAGTGGCTCATCGCCGTGGGTGATCGGGCGGCGGTAATGGAGGCGGCCGGACCCGGGGCGACGGTCGAGGAACTGGGCGGGCGCATGGTCGTGCCGGGTTTCATCGACACGCATACGCATTTCAACCGCGCCGGCGAGTTGCTCTTGGGCGTCAATCTCCTGGCCGTGGCCGACGACGTAGCCTTCCGGCGCCACGTGCTCGAAGCCCATGAGCGGCTGCCGCGCGATGCCTGGATGGTCGGCGGCGATTGGGGTGCCTACGATCTCGAGAGCACGTGGGTCCCGCGGCGGGAGTTATTGGACGGGATCGTGGGCGACCGTCCGGCGCTGCTCCGCAAGTGGGACCGCTCGGTCTACCTGGCGAACGCCGCTGCCCTGCGCGCGGCCGGACTGGAGCCCAGTCGGCACGACGGGATCGTGAGTGGCGACGACCTCGCGCGCGTGCGGGAGGCGATCCGCGCGGGTTCGCTCGAGCAGCGGTTGGCGGAGGCGATGCTCGCCCTCTACGACCTCAAGAGCCACGGGGTCACCGAGATCCACGATATCACCGGCGACGAGCAGATGCGGCTCTTCCAGCATCTACTGCGCGTCGATTCGCTCTCGGTGCGCGTCTGCGCGCGACCCACGCTCGACCGGTGGGAACACCTGGCGGCGCTAGGACTCCAGACGGGATACGGCAACCGGATGCTCCGGATCTGTGGGCTGAAGGGGTTCGTGGACGGCATCATGGGCAACTCGTCGGCGATGTTCCGCGAGCCATACCGACATATGCCCGAGACTACGGGGCGGTGGCGGGCGATGATGTCCCCGCCGGGCAACATGCGGCGGCTCATCATCGACGCGGATGCCGCCGGGCTGACTCCGCAGATCCACGCGATCGGTGACCTCGCAGTTGATACGCTGCTCGATCTGTTCCAAGAGGCGCTCCGCGTGAACGGTCCCAAGGACCGCCGGTTCCGGATGATCCATGCGCAGGTCGTCGAGCGGGATGATTTCGTGCGGTTTGGAGCGCTCGACATCATCGCCGAGGTGCAGCCGTATCACGCGATCGACGACATGCGGTGGATGGAAGACCGGATTGGCGGGCGCTCGCGTGGCGCGTATGCGTTCCGGTCGCTGAAAGATGGCGGGGCGCTGCTCGTTTTCGGGTCGGACTGGCCCGGGACGAACGCATCCTGGTATCCCGCAGAACCGCTGCTGGGTATCTATGCCGCGGTCACGCGGCAGACGCTCGACGGTGAGCCGCCGAACGGCTGGTATCCCAACCAGCGTCTCACGGTGCAAGAAGCGCTCGACGCATACACGGTTACCGCGGCGTACGCGGGATTCGAGGAGGACTGGAAGGGCAAGCTCGTCTCCGGATACGTCGCCGATCTGGTGGTTCTCTCGGCCAACCTGTTCGAGATCGAACCGGCGGCAATCAAGGATGTGACGGTCGACGGCACGATGGTGGGCGGCCGCTGGGTATATCGACGTGAGCGAACCTGAGGTCGAGCGCTACGTCACTGAGCTGTTCGCGCCGGAGGACGCCGTGCTCGCCGCCGTGCGTGCCAGCCATCGGGAATCCGATCTGCCCGGCATACACATCTCGCCGCAAGAGGGCAAGATCATCCATGTCCTACTGCGGGCGATAGGAGCGCGTCGCGTCCTGGAGGTGGGTACGCTCGGCGGTTACAGCGCGATCTGGATCGTGCGGGCGCTGCCCGCGGACGGTACCCTGATCACGATCGAAGCTAGCGAGAAACACGCGGCGGTCGCCCTGGATGCGTTCGAGTCTGCAGGAGTGTCGGATCGCGTGGAGCTGATCAGGAGCAAAGCGCTCGACACCATGCGCGCTCTGACGGGTCCCTTCGACGCCATTTTCCTGGATGCCGACAAGGCGCCCCTGCCACGCTACTACGCGGAGGCGATGCGGCTGCTCCGAGTCGGAGGCCTGCTGTTGTGCGACAACACTTTCCTCGACGGTCGGATCACGCGCGCGTCCGATATGTCGTCCGATGTGCAGGGGATGCGTGAATTCAACCGGCTGGCCGCAACGGATGCGCGCCTGACGGCCGCGGTCGTTCCGGTACGCGACGGGCTGATGGTCGCGGTGAAGGTGACCGACTGACGAGCACGCGACACCGCGTCCGTGAGGCGCTTGCGCGAGCGGGAGGTGTGGTGGCGGCAGGGTCGCCACATCGCCGCGCCGGCCAACCCATCACCGATCCGTTTGCCACCGCCTGGCTCGTGGAAGACGACCCACTGCGTGCTATTCAGGTCGGCGGGCCACTCCGCAGTCCCCCGGGTACCGGTTTCGCCGACGGCATTCAGCGATGGATGGTTGAAGGGCATTTCGGGCTGGCGCCTGTGGTCCGTGCCTACGTCGCCGCCGCGGTATTGACGCGCCGGGATGGGAGTCTGGCCATGGCGGCGGAGGAGCATGAGGAGTTCATTGTGGTGCCCGGCGAACGGCTGACGACGGAGCAACGGGACGCGTTGGATCGGGTGGGGTTACCGGTATACGAGAGCGACACCTCGGCGCGGGTGCACCCGCTGGTCGATCAATACGCGGCGGCGCGGATCGTCGAAACGCGGCGGGAGACGGCCGAGCGAAAGGCGGTACGGCGGTTCGTAGATGCCGAGCCGACGAGTTGGCTGGTGATGGATGGTTCGGTAGGGCATCTTACCGGGGGACCCGGCGCAGAACGGGTGATCGGTCTCGTCAAGAGTCACGAGACGCAGTACCTCGAGGGTGCCGATCTCCTGACGGCGCTGACGCTGCGGGAGGGATGCCGCTCGAGCGTGTTCGAGCGGTCGCGTGCGGGCGGCACTCCGGTGTATAGCTGGTACCTTAGACTGTGGCCCTGGACGGAGCGCGATCTCCTGCACGGGCTGACCCGACTCGAGCGGTGGGCGGATCGAACGACTCTCGAGGAGGCGACCCTGGTCAGTCGCTGGATGCTCGGTGAGCGGGCGCCGATCTCCACCCCGGACGCTTCATGGGACCGACTCATCTATCCGATCCACCACATCGAGACCTACCTGCGCGCTCGCATGGGAGGCTGGAACTGATCGATCGAGACCGGGGACCGGCGATCGGGCGGGTGGTGGCTACGGAACTGCTACCGTCCAGCCCGTATCAGTTTCATTTCTGGACCGCTACCGACGCCACTATCGGAATCGGGGCGATCGTCCGCGTGGATGATGGGGCGGGCCGAATCGTGCACGCCGTGATCGTGGACGGACGCGCCTACTCGGATCTTCCCACCCCGCTCCACGAGGTCGTCGCCGCCGAAGGGAACCCCGCCGCCCAGCCGCCACCGACACGGCGCGTGGAGATTCGCCTGTGGACGGCGGCCGTGCTGCGGCAGGAACCGCCGGAGCCCGTGCAGCCGGTCCCCCTGGCGACCGTGCATCTGGCCACCGAGAGCGACGTGGAGATTGCGCTCCGGATGGACGCCTACGTGCGCGCCGAGCCGTCCACCGCCATTCCCATCGGCATCTACTCGGCCGGCGGCATGCGCGCCCCCGTCTATCTCGACGCCGACTTTCTGCTGGGACCCGAATCGGCGCACCTCAACATCAACGGTGTCTCCGGTCTGGCGACCAAGACCAGCGCGGTGCTGTTCCTCTTGAGTTCGATCTTCGCCCATTTCCCGCGATCGAAGGGACAGATCGCCGCGGTCTGCTTCAACGTCAAGGGACCCGACCTGACGTTCCTCGACCAACCCGCCGCGCTCACCGCCGCCGACCGGGAGATGTATGCGGCACTGGGCATCCCCGCGGAGCCGTTCAAGGCGGTGCGCTTCTACGCGCCGTTCAAGGCCGACGGCGTCAATCTGAACACCCTGCGCTCGCATCCGGACCTGGCGGGATCGGTAGAGCCCCTGGTCTGGGGGCTGCGCGAAGTGCTCGACTTCGCCGAGGTCTTGCTGAACCGGGACGACATAGACGCGAAGGCCGACGCGTTTCTGGATTTCCTGGGTGACCGCGTCGTGGGAAAGACGTTTCGCGACGAATGGGGAGGGCAGCACCGCGTGGAGAGCTTCGCCGGGCTCGAGCGGCTGTTCCGGGCGATCTTCGACGGGCTCGAGTCGGCAGGTGGGCGGGACATGTGGCGCACGCACCACGTGGCCACTATCCGCAAGGTACGGAACCGGCTGCTCAACATCTCCACGCGCTGCAAGGGCCTGGTGACCGACGACGACACGGCTCATGATCTCCCGTTCGGGGCGTTCGACGACCGGGCGCTGTATGTAATCGATGTGGCCGGTGTCGATCAGCTCGGGCAGGATCTCGTATTCACCCGTGTCGTCTCGAAACTGCGCGAGCATCTGGAGCGCCGCGACCTCGGCGTGGACCATGTCGTCGTGTTCGTGGACGAACTGAACAAGTACGCGCCCGCCGACGGTCCGGAGACCTACGTCCGGCGCATGTTGCTGGATATATCCGAGCGGGGGCGCTATCTGGGGCTCGTGCTCTTTGGAGCGCAGCAGTTTCGTTCGCAGGTCCACCGCCGTGTGGTCGGCAACGCCAGCACGACGATCTACGGGCGGATGGACTCCGACGAGCTGGCGATGCCGGGCTACCAGACGATATCCGCGGCGACGAAAAGCAAGCTCGCAACGCTACCGAAAGGCGAGTTGATGGTTCGGCACCCGCACTTCGCCCACCCGATCTTCCTCAAGTTCCCGCGGCCCGCGGCCCTGGCCGGGCGTCAGGGAATCGAGCGGTTCCCGCCCGCCCCCGACGTGCCGTTCGGGGAGGCGGTAGCGCGCCAACTTCGAGTGCTGGACCGGCGCATCGCCGCGTCCGGAGTGCAAGACCTCATCGATGGACATCGTGAGGTTGACGTACGTTCGGCGCTGCTGGCAACGCGGCGTGCACGTCCGCGGGATCCGCTCGCTTTTTTTGCGGCACGGCTCAGGCCGTCGATCCCGCGACGGACAGCTGATGGAGGTGACCAAAGTGCGGTGCAGCCCCTCAAACCGGTGGAGGACCCCTATGCTCCGTAACCTGCCCGTCCTGCTTGCCGGTTACGTGGCGTTCCAGGGCGCCAACAGGACGCGCAGCAGATCACATAACCATGACCTTTGCTGTCGGTGAGCTCACGGTGCGCTTTAAAGTTGTGGACCGGTTCGGGATACGACCGTGAAGGTCGGGCAGGTCACCTGCGCGCTGGCCGCCCTTTCGTTCGCCGCGCCGGCCACCGCTCAGCAGATCGACTTCCGCTATCGTCCCCGCGCCGGTACCGCCGTGCGCACACTCACCGAGGAACGGACGGTTACGACGTTGTTCGGCTTTCCCATGGTGCCCGACGGCGCCTCCTTCGAGACCAAGCGGCGGGTCAACGCCACGCAATTCGTCCTGGCGGTGCTCGACGGTGGACGGCGGGTGGAGGTGGAGATCGACTCCATCCGCGCCCGCCGCCGCGCCGCCGATGGCCCGTGGGTCACCCTCACCGATACCACGGCGGTAGGCAAGCCGGTGCGCGCCACCCTCAACGAGCGTTTCGCCGTGACCGGCATTGAAACCGCCGGCCAGACTGACGCCGAAGTCCTCCGGATGATGGGTGCAGGCTTGATCGGGTTTGGGTTCAGCTTCCCAAGTGAGCCGGTGGCCGCCGGGACGACCTTCCCGACAGGCGGGCGGCTGCACTATCAGGTCCGGCTGACCGACGAGGGCGGCATCCCGGTGCGGGAGACGCTCGCCGGCGATCTCGTGCTAACGCTCGACAGCGTGGTGGACGCCGGCTCGGACCGGCTCGCCTACCTGCGGTTCGCAGGCACCTTCGATCCGCGGATCGCCGCATCGGAGAGCGAATCGGGGAGCGTGACGGTGACGTTCTCCGGCGGCTTCGCCGGCAGGCTCATCTGGTCGAGTGGCTGGAACGCGTTCGTTTCGGCGGCCGCACGTGTCATGGTGCAGGGGAGCATTCGGGTGGTGACGGCGACCGGACAGACCGAGGCATCGGCTGGCTGGGACGCGACGATCATGCATCGAGTGCGTCCGTAACACGTGAAATTCGCCCACCTCGCCGACCTCCATCTCGGGTTTCGGCAATACACCCGGCAGACGCCTCAGGGGATCAACCAGCGGGAAGCCGACGTTGCGGGCGCGTTTCGGCGAGCGACCAACCAGGTCATCGAGGCGGCGCCGGATCTGGTGCTCGTCGCTGGCGACCTGTTTCATTCTGTCCGCCCTACCAACGCGGCGATCCTGGATTCGTTCAACCAGTTCCGGCGGTTGCGGGCCGCGTTGCCCGAGACCCCGGTGGTGATCGTGGCCGGGAACCACGATACCCCGCGCTCGGCGGAGACGGGAACGATCCTGAAACTCTTCGCAGCGGTGGACGGCGTGCAGGTGGTCGTGCATGCTTCGGAGCGACTCGTCTTCGAGCGCCTCGCGACCACCGTACTCTGCGTGCCGAATCTCGCGTGGAGCGGATCGCCCCGTCCGTCCATCGCGCCGGATGCCTCCGCGACCCACAACATCCTGGTGACGCATCGCGAGGTTGAGGGCATGGTACCACGCGATCCGTCGGATCTCGCGTACGGCGGCGTGCCAATCCGCCAGTCCGAACTCCGGGCGGAAGAGTTCGACTACGTCGCGCTGGGTCATCACCACGTTGCGAACGAGCTTGCGCCGAACGTGTGGTACTCGGGTGCGTTGGAGTACGTGACGACCAACCCGTGGGGGGAGTCGCGCGAGCGCGGCTCCACCGCGGCGGCGGGAGACAAAGGGTGGCTCTTGGTCGAGCTGGGCGAGCGGTTGCGGATCAGCTTTCAACGGGTCGAACCGGCCAGGCGGGTGGTGGATCTCGATCCCATCTCTGCTGCCGGATGCGCTGCTGCGGACCTGGACCGTGCCATCGCGGCGCAGGTGGAGGAGATCCCAGGCGGGATCGACGGCCAGATCGTCCGGCAGGTCGTCTACGACGTGCCGCGTACCACCGCCCGCGACCTGGACCACGCGGCGATCCGGGCGATCAAGGCAAGCGCACTTCACTACCGACTCGATCTCCGGCGGCCGACACGGCAGCGTGACATCACCCTCGACACGCGGGGACGTCGGCAGACGCTCTCCGAGATAGTCACCGATTATCTCGGTCGCCGTCCGCTTCCGGCCGGCGTGTCGCGCGATCGCCTCCTTGCGCTCGGCGCGGTGTACCTGGACGCCGCCGAGCGCGAGATGGCGGAGGAGTAGATGCGCCTCCACCGGCTCAAGCTCACGAACTTCCGGCAGCACGCCGATACGGAGATCGATTTCGGGTTGGGCATCACCGCCATCATCGGTCCCAACGGAGCCGGCAAGACAACGCTGCTGGAGGCGATCGCCTGGGCTTTCTACGGAATGCCGGCGGCGCGCGGCAACCGGGACACGCTGCGCTGGAATCGGGCCGCACCGCGGTCGCAGGTGCGCGTGGAGGTGGAGTTCGGTCTCGGCGGGCACGAGTACCGGGTCGCCCGCACACTCTACGGTGCGGACCTGTACCAGGACCGGGGTGAAGCTCCGATTGCCAACAGCCAACAGGAGGTCACAGCTGCCGTCCGACGGGTGCTCGGGATGTCGCGCGACGAGTTCTTCAACACATATTTCACCGGACAAAAAGAGCTTGCGGTTATGGCGGCGATGGGCCCGACCGAGCGCGGCAAGTTCCTCTCGCGGATTCTCGGGTATGAGAAACTGCGGGTGGCCCAGGACAAGCTGCGGGAGAAGCGCTCCGTCCTGCGGGGCGAGCTGGCCGGCCTGGAGCAGTCGCTGGGCCGCGGGGAAGAGCTGGAGCGGGAATGCGCCGCCAGCCGGGAGCGCCGTAGGACGGCGGCGGCGGCCGTGAAGGAGTCGGAGAAGGCGCTCGCAGCGGCGAAACGGCATCGCGACACGGAGGGGCCGGTGTGGACGGGGCTGGTGCAGCTCCGCGAAGTGGTGATGGGGCTTGACGGGGACCGCCGTGTGGCCGAGAAAGAGGTTGTAGAAGCCAGACGCGAGTTCGAGCGCCTCGACCGAGAGCTGGCGGAAGCGCTGTCGGCCCAGAGTCGTCTGACCGAGTTGCGGCCGGTGCTTGCCCGAGTGGAGCCCCTGCGGGTGGAGCTGGATCGCTTGGAACAGGAAGGGCGCGCCGCCGGCCGGCGGCGGCTGCTGAGCGGTCAGCTGACGGAGGTACGGGACCAGATGGCCCGGCTCCAAGAGCGGATCGACGCGCCCGGCGCACGCCAGGCGGGCTTCGAGCGAGCCGAGCTGGACCTGGCCGAGACGCGCAGCCGGCTGGAAGCGCGAGAGCGAGAGGAGGAACTGGCGCGGACGCAGTGGGTGCGTGATAAGCAGGACGCCGAGACCAAACGGCTCGCGCTGCGGGACCAGTACCGCGACCTCCAAGCACATCGGGAGGGTATCCTGACGGCCGGCGCGGCCGGGGCCTGTCCCACGTGTGCGCGCCCGCTGGGCGACGAGTATGAGAGCGTGCTCGAGACCCTCACAGGCCAGCTCGAGGAGATCGAGTTGAACGGTAAGTTCTTCAAGCAACGGGTGGAGCAGCTCGCGGCGGAACCAGCCGATGTCCTCGAGGCACATGCGCGGCTAGAAGAGGCGCGGGCGGCGGTACAGCATGCGTCCGACACGGTGGGCAGTATCCGAGAGCGGCTGCGGGAGCAGGGAGAACTGCGCGGGGAGCTGGAGCGGTCCACCAAGCACGCAGCCGAGTTGGAACGAATGATTGCGGAGCTGGCGGAAACGTACGACGCGGAGCGCCACGATGTCGTGCGGGATCGGCTGCGCGAGCTCGAGCCCACGATCACGCAGGCGGCGGTCCTGCGGGTCCAGGCGACGCGCGGCGAGCAGCTCGTGGGTGAAGCGGAATCAGCCGAGCAGCATCTGTCCGGCCGGGAGGAGCGTGTTCAGGCCCTGAGCGCCGGGATCGACGGTTTGGGGTTCAGCGCGGAGCGGTACGAGGCGGCCCGCACCTCCTACGAGGTGGCCGAGGCGGCGGTGCACGATGCGGAGCTGACGTTGCTGGGCAGGCGAGGCGATCTCATGGCGGCCGAGGAAGCGCTTGCCAACGCGGCTCGTCGGGTGGAGGAACGGGCGGTGCAGGCGGCCCGCGCGGCCGAGGTACGTGCCGAGCTGAAGTTGCACGAGGAGTTGGACGATGCGTGGGGCGACCTGCGTACCGAGCTGAACGCGCAGCTGCGGCCGGAACTCTCCGACCTCGCCTCCGCATTCCTGGCGGATCTCACCGACGGCCGGTACCACGAACTGGAGCTGGACGAGCAGTACCGTCTGCTGGTGATGGAAGAGGGCGAGCCCCGGCCGGTCATCTCCGGAGGGGAGGAGGATGTCGCGAACCTGGCCCTCCGCCTGGCGATCAGCCAGATGGTGGCCGAGCGGGCGGGCCAGCCGCTGTCGTTGCTGGTCCTCGACGAGATCTTCGGCAGCCTCGACGAGCACCGCCGCCAACAGGTGGTGGCCCTGCTCCGGCGGTTGGCCGACCGGTTCCCACAAGTCGTGCTCATCACGCACATTGAATCAGTGCGCGATACCGTGGACCGCGTGCTCCGGGTTGCGATCGACCCGGAGCGCGGGGCGGCGAAGGTAACGGAGGATTCCGGAGGCTCTGATGAAGATGTGGCAGCCTGATCGCAAGGTGATCGGCCCGCTGCCCGCGAGCGAAGCGGACGTCGGCGAGCTGAACCGGGTCTTCGCGGACGCCTTTACGGACCGCTACCGGCGGGACGGCATGGTGGGTGTGCGGGTGCCGGCTCTCAACCCCGTCATCTGGCGCTACGCGTTGCGTGACGCCGGGGCGGGAGCCATGCTCTGGCGGGATGAGGACGACCAGCTGGTCGCCTTCAACATTGTGCACCACTCGGGTCTCGAGGGATGGATGGGACCGCTCGCCGTGCGACCCGACCGTCAGAGGCTGGGCGTTGGGGGCGCCATCGTTCGGTCGGCCGTGGACTGGCTCACGGACCAAGGCGTGACGACACTGGGGCTGGAAACGATGCCCCGTACGGTGGACAACATCGGTTTCTACAGCCGGATGGACTTCGTGCCCGGGCATCTCACCGTCACGATGAGCGGCGACGTAGTGTCCCGGCAACCGCGTGAGCGGGGCATCCGACTTGGGCAGGTGGACGACAGCGAACGGACCGAGCTGCTGGCGCGCACCCGCGATCGCCTGCAACGCTCCGCGCCAGGCTACGATTTCACGCGCGAGCTGGAGCTGACGCACGAACTCCAGATCGGAGACACGACGATCATCGAACGGGGAGGTGAGATCACCGCGTTCGCCCTGTGGCATTCCGCGCCGCTCGCCGACACACGAGCGGCGGACGAACTGCGTGTGCTCAAGTTGTTCGCCGACTCGCGGGCGTCGTTCCTTGCAGTGGTGCGGGATGTCGAGGCCGCCGCCGCGCGGATCTCCATCCGTCGGGTCGCCGTGCGGTGCCAGACGGCCCATCGTGAGGCGTACCGGGAGCTAGTGGCCCGCGGTTATCGGGTTCGGTGGACCGATCTGCGGATGACATTCGCCGGATACCCCGAGGCGGATATCCCCGAAGGGGAGACGCTCTTCTCCAACTGGGAAATCTGAGAGAGGCTCGAGCAGGCGTCGGCCGCTCGGTGGTCTCCTCTGCCGAGCGTTCCCCAGGGCCACGAGATGTCACGCCGTGAAGACTATGCTGGAACATGTGAGGCCGCCCTCGGCCTTAGCCAGCTCGGACATATCCACATCACGGACCGTGTAGCCCCGCTGCATCAGCAGGGAACTCGTGCTGGGGTGCCCGGCCGGGAGGAGCACCGTCTCGCCCACGGCGAGCACGTTGGCGGCGCGAGGCTCGCCGGGCGGCACCCGGCACACGTTGCGTGCATCGTCGAAAACGGCGGGATCGACCCATTCCGGATTGACCAACACCGCCTCCGAGGGCAGTGTGGTGCACGCGCTCTTTAGGTGGAGACACCCGGAAAAGTCCACCGGAATCACTTCGTAGCCATGCGGTACCGCGAGCCGCTGAAGCTGCTCGATGCCGGCGTCGTTCGTGCGGGTCGACCGCCCCGCGTACAGCGTTCGCCCGCATCGCAAGATATCGCCGCCCTCGAGCGTACCGGGAAGCCGAATCTCCACCAGAGGGCGGTGAGCGCGCAGGGCCGCCGCAACGGTCAGGTGCTCGCCGCTGCGCGAGGCTACGGAGGTCCGGCCGAGGATCGCGATCTCGTCGAGAACCACGGCGCAGTCCTCGACGAAGACGGCGTCGGGGGCGTCGTCGAGCCGGGGCAACCGCGCGACCTCTACCCCGAGGTCCCTCAGCGCGGAGGCGTAGAGGTCGTGCTGTTGTGAGGCGAGCGACGCGTCGATCGGACTGCGCGGCGCATAGGTTAGCTCACAGCGGGCGATAGAGCGGCTCACCGGGCGGATGAGAGCTACGAGCATCACAGGCTAACGGCCGGTGTCAGTTACCGGTACCAATGACTTATCTTGCGCGCGGCACCCAATCCACAGGTGTACGGGCAGCCGATAGGAGTAGCCACCGTTTGCTCGCAAAGCAGACCGCCGAGTTCCCGTTTGACTCTGGTGTTGCATCGCTTCCTACCGATCTCCTGCCACGGCGTCCCAGCGGATCGCGGCGCGGGGCACGGTGCTTCCGGAGTTCTCGATCGTCCTGCAATCCATTATCTCCAACTATATCTGCGTTGGTATTGCGGTGGTAGCCGCCCGCGTGGCATTCGGTCTCAGCGCCGAGGTCGGACAAGCCCACCGTATGAGCAGCTACCGACTCGCGGAGCGACTCGGTGAGGGCGGGATAGGAACAGGTCCTGCGGCAGGTGCGCGAATCGCTCGGTGTAGCGCACGAGCGCGGTCTGGTGCACCTGCCGGAACTGGCCTAGAGCCGGAACCGGCCTAGATCAGGTGTCCCGCTATCGGTTGCGCCCTCGCCGTTCGTCGCTCTCCACGATGCCGATCACGATCAACACCACAGCCACTGCCAGGGGTAGGTGGGTCCAGCCGCTCCGCAGGTCCATGAGGAACGTCAGAACGACCCAGAGCACGAGGCTTCCGGCGGCGGCGAGCAAAACCAGTACGGGATTGCGCATTCGTTACCTCATGACAATCGATCACTGCTTGACGCCCGGCGAACAGTTCTCTTATTATTCACCACGGCTTTGGGTGGGGAGCGCAATTATTGAGCCAACAGGGTTGGATGCGAGTCCGATTGCCGTTGCCGATGTCACGCCCCCAAAGGGAAGACTGACGTTTCAGCGAGGGCTCGGGACGTTTCATTCGGGCTTCAATAACCCTCTCCACTCGTAGCTACCAAGCCGCCGGCGTGCCAACGGGTGCACCGGCGGTCTTGTGTTTGGGGAACCGGCAAAATAGCGTACTGTGTTTAGGTTGACAACGCGTCACGCGGTGAATCCCGCCGTGCGGGGAGGCGTAGGTGAGCTTGACGAAGCCGATCGTCCCGAGAGGTCGTAGGCCCGAAGAAATCGCGGGCACACGTGAGGAATGTGCGGAGCTGGCGGCACAGCGCGAGCACGCGGCCGAGCGGTATGAGCAGCTCGTGCGCCAGCAACTCGCCCTGCTCGGCGAGGACGTGGACCGAGAGGGAATCCGCCGGACGCCCCAGAGGGTGGCCGAGGCCATGCACTGGCTCACGCGCGGCTACGAGACATGCGTGGACGAGGTCGTCAACGGGGCGGTGTTCGCAGAGACGCATGAGAGCATGATCCTGGTGCGCGACATCGAGATCTATTCCATGTGCGAGCACCACATGTTGCCGTTCTTCGGCAAAGCACACGTCGCCTATATCCCCAACGGTCGGATCATCGGTCTGTCGAAGATTCCGCGAATCGTCGATGTCTTCGCCCGGCGACTCCAGGTGCAGGAGCGGCTCACCGACGAGGTGGCGGACGCGTTGACGGATGTCCTGGAACCTCACGGCGTCGGGGTCGTGATCGAGGCGTATCACCTGTGCATGATGATGCGCGGAGTAGAGAAGCAGAACTCGAAGACTGTCACCAGCGCGGTGCGCGGTAGTTTTCGCGACGACTTCAAGACACGCGATGAGTTCCTCCGGCTGGTGCACGCCGGCCACCACGGGATCGATTGAGCGCGCTCGACGGAAAGGTGGCGGTCATCACCGGCGCGAGTCGAGGGATCGGACGCGCGGTGGCGGTGAAACTGGGCGAGGCTGGCGCCCACGTCGTGCGGCTGGCGCGAACGCTGGGTACCGGCGGCGGCCCCGGCCCGGTGGAGATCGAGCACGCGCTCGACATCGCATGCGACATCACGGACGCGGCTGATCTACTTAGGGCGGCCGAGCGCGTGCGCGAGTCCGCCGGGACGCCCGATATCCTGGTGAGCAATGCCGGGGGATTCCTGCTCAAACCGTTCCTACAGACGAGCGCCGACGACTTCCGCGCCCAGATCGAGGTGAACCTTGTTGGCGCATTCGGGGTCCTCAAGACGTTTCTCCCGATGATGAGTGACCGCGGCGGTCACGTCGTCACGATCGGGAGCGTAGCCGACCATGTACCGTTCCCTGGGAACGCTGCGTACAGTGCCAGCAAGTTCGGCTTGCGCGGCCTCCATGAGGTCCTGCGGGCCGAGTACGCCGGGTCGGGTTTGCGCATGACGCTGATTTCGCCCGGGCCAACGGACACGGCGTTGTGGGATCCCATAGGCCCGGATCGTCGAGACGACCTCCCGAACCGGTCGGCGATGCTGACGCCGGAGGACGTGGCGGACGCGGTGCTCTACGCCGTGACGCGTTCCTCGCGAGCGGTTGTGGACCTGATTCGGCTGTCGGCGGGGTAGCGCGATCATGTTCTTGGAGCTTACCGAGCACTTGAAATGCCCCGGGGACCATCGCGAGGAGTACCTGGTGGTGGCAACCGGCGCGATGAAGGAACGGGCGATCGTGTTTGGGACCATCGGGTGCCCGGTCTGCAAGGCGGAGTTTTTGGTCGTCAACCGCGTGGCGCGTTTCGGCGAGCCGGAGATCAGCGCCGCGTCCGGGGCTCTGCCGCTAGGTGCCGAGGCCGTTCAGGCGTTGCTGGGGTTGGCGAGCCCGGGTGGCTTCGTCGTCCTGGTCGGATCCGGCGCCGCGCTCGCCGGCGAACTGGCGGGCCTGATGGAGGGTGTGCATTTCGTCGGGATCAATGCTCCGGAATCAATCGTTGCCGCACCGTTCCTGAGTCTGCTCGTGGGTCGGAGCGTCATTCCGCTCAAGGAAGCGATGGCCAGAGGGGTCGTCATCGGTGCCGAGCATGCCACCGAACCGTGGCTCGCTGAGGGCGCGCGCGTGCTACTGCGCGGTCAGCGACTCGTCGTCCTCAGCGAGGCGGTCCCACCCGCGGGGATCGAAGAGATGGTTGTTGGGCAGGGGACGTGGGTGGGTAGGAAACCCTAGAGGCCGGCTCCTCGCCGGCCTCCATACCGTTCTAGGCGTCCTCGTAGAGCTGCTCGATCCTCTCGGCGTAGTTCTTTTCCACGATGCGCCGCTTCACTTTGAGCGTCGGCGTCAGCTCGCCGCCTTCGATCGTGAAGTCGTCCTTCAGTAGCGCGAACTTCTTTGGCGTCTCGTAGCTGGCGAGGTCGCGCAGGTTGAGCATGATCTCGCGCTCGATCTTGGCGACGACGTCGGGATGCTCCAGGAGACTCCCGTAGTCGTCCGTCGGCAGGTTGCGCTCGCTCGCCCATTTCGTCACGGCTGCGACGTTCGGTACGATGAGCATGCTGGGGAACTTGCGCCTGTCGCCGATCATCACCGCGTTTTCCACGAACGAGTTCATCTTGACCAAGTTCTCAATCGGCTGCGGCGCGATGTTCTTCCCGCCGGCGGTGACGATGATGTCCTTCTTGCGATCGGTGATGCGGATATAGCCGTCAGCATCCAGCTCCCCGATATCTCCGGTGTGGAACCAACCCTCGGCGTCGATCGCCTCCGCCGTCGCCTCGGGTTTGTTGTAGTACCCCTGCATGATGTTCGGGCCGCGAGCGAGGATCTCTCCATCTTCCGCAATGCGGACCTCGACGCCCGGGACCGGGGGACCGACCGAGCCCATCTTGGGCTTCTCCGGTGGGTTGATCGAGATCAGCGGTGAGGTCTCCGTGAGTCCATACCCTTCCAGGATCTTGAGCCCGGCGGCGTAGAAGAACTTCGCGATCTCCGGCGCGAGCGGTGCGCCGCCCGAGACGAAGAACCTGATGCGCCCGCCGGTGCGCGCCTGGAGCTTCGAGAACACGAGGCGATCGCCGATCTTCTTCTTGAGGCCGAGCCACGCGGGGATCGGCTTGCCCGCCAACTCGAGGTCGGCCCAGGCCTCCGCGTTCCGCTTGGCCCAGAAAAAGATCTTACGCTTGGCGCCCCCGCCCGCGAGCGCGTTCTCGAGTACTCGCCCATAGATCTTTTCGTACAGCCGGGGAACGGCGAGCATGACGGTCGGGTGGACCTCACCCATGTTGGCCGCCACCGCGTCGATGCTCTCGGCGTAGCTGATCGTCGCGCCGGCGTGGAACAGCGTGTAGTGTCCGGCCATGCGCTCGAAACTGTGGCAGAGCGGAAGCACCGACAGCGCCGAGTCATCCGGCCCTATGGAAATCACCTTCAGAGCCGCCACGACGTTGGACGCAAAGTTGCCGTGGCTCAGCATGACCCCCTTGGGGTCTCCGGTCGTGCCGGACGTGTATATCAGCGTCGCGAGATCGTCGGGTTTCACAGATCGGGCGTCTTCCGCGTAGGTCGGGTATTTCGATTCCGCGGCCGCGCCCTGCTGTATTAGCCGCGCGAGCGTCAGCACACCGGGTCCTTCGATTCCCTCTACTTCGTCGAACACGATGACGTGCCGGAGCGCCGGCGCGTCGTTGCGCGCCTCGGCGATCTTCTCGTACTGCTCGCGGTCCGAGACAAACACGGCGACCGCCCCGGAGTTGCGGAGGATGTAGGCGACCTGGCCCGCTGGGAGCGTGGAATAGATCGGGACGTCGGGGCAGCGCGCCGTCAGGGAGGCGAAGTCCGCCAGGGCCCATTCGGGTCGGTTGTTCGAGAGGATGGCGACCTTGTCGCCGGGTTGTATCCCGAGCTGGAACAGCCCGAGTGCAGCATGTTTCACGCGGCGCGCAAGCTCCTGATGCGTAATGTCGTGCCAGATTCCGTCGGCCTTGTACCGCAAGGCGGCCCGCTTGGAGCTGAAGCGCTCGACGGCATCGAAATACAAGTCGTTGAGGGTCTGCGGGGTATTCACCGTATGCCTCCGACTCGTGGATTGCCTAGTTGTTCGCGAACACGACGACGAAACGCCCGGGGGTTCCGGGTACGGTATCGCCGCCCGCGGTCAGGACGACCGCGTCCACCGTGATGCTGTCGGGTTGTCCCAGACCGATACGCCGGGCAAAGGCACTCGCCTGTCCGTCGCTGCCGGTGACCGCCTCTACACGATGGGGATCGACATCCACCTCGCTGGTGACGACCAGGGCCACGCTGGCGGCCGCCGCGGCCCCCGGTGCGGGATCGACCAGCTCGTACCGGACCGCAACACCCGGCAGCGGCGTGAGCTGATCGGGGGTAGTGGTGAGGTCGTACACGATCGTCACCAGGCCGGCGGACTGCAACACTCCTGAATCGACCACGATGCGGCTCGGCTCAACCACCGCCATCGAGTCGGGGCTGGGCGTCACCGTTACCCGAATGGGCGGATCGGTACGCAGCTCTTCCACGCGACCCTGTACCCTCCAGGGACCCCCGGGGGCCGTCGCCGTGATCAGCCCGGTGAGGGAATCGAGGGTGAAACCGACCTGCACCGTATCCAGCTCGATCACGGTCCACACCACCTGCACGTCGGGAAGCGGCTCCCCGCGGAGATCCAGAGCCAGTGCCTCGAGCCGTACCGTGTCGCCCTCTTCGATCTGCAGCGACGACGGGCCGGCATACTCGATGGCGATGACATCGCTGAAATCGCCTGTGATCTCGTTGCATGCAGCGGTCACCAGCAAGATGAGGAGGACCCGTCTCAACCCGATCTCCCTCCGATCTCCGCCAGCGTCCGCTCGGCGTGTTCGATCCACTGTGCCGCATCCTGACCGCGCGGCGGGTGGCCGAGGAAGACGCGCAGATGCTGCGCCGCGACCTCGGTCTCGCCTCGACGGATGAGGAGAAAGGCGATGCCATAGTGCGCCCCCGCCAGTGTCTGGTCCACCTCCAGCGCGCGCCGGTACACCCTGATAGCTTCATCGAGCCGACTGGTCTTGGTGAACGCGATTGCCATGTTCTGCAATACGCGAAGGTCGGTTGGATGGTCGCGCAGCGCAAGGCGATAGGAGGTGAGCGCGGCGTCGTAGTCGCCCTGCCGCTCCAGCGCCAGCGCTTCATTCAGGTAGTCCAGCCGCTGTGGCTTGAGCTCTCCGTCGCGACGGCGCCGAAAGAGCCGTTTCCAGAAGCTCATTCTCCGGCGGAAGATACCGTTGCCCCAACAGGTTGGCAACGCAGACCTTAGTGGCGTGCGCTACGCCGTCTGCCGGTTGTAACCTCGCCGGCCCGGCACTAGTATCCGGTATCATGCCGCCTCCAACCGGCGGGACGCGAGACGTCCTCGAGATTGATTGGACCTTCTTCGGCGAACTCTGCCGCGGGCTCGCACTGCGTGTGGCGGGAGCATTCGACCCCGAAATCGTGGTGGGGATCGCCAAGGCGGGTGTGATCCCCGCTGCGGTCATCGCGTCGATCCTGCAGCGCGATTTGGCGTCCATGGCGGTCACGCGGTTCGGCTCCGGCACGCGGCCTACGCTCGTCACGGCGCCTCCGCCGAGTGTGCGAGGCCGCCGGATACTGATCGTCGACGAGACCTGTGACAGCGGTGACACGTTCAAGCTCGCGCTCGCCGCCGTACGGGATCACCGACCGGAGGCGGTCAAGACGGCGGTCTCGTTCCGCACCGGCCGGTATGCGCCTGATTTTCATGCACTGGCAACTGAGAGCCGCATCGTACTCCCGTGGGATCGAGAGATAGTGGTGGACGGGCAGCTGGTGACCCGTCCAGACTACGCGGCGTGGCTCGGCGAGGACGCTTAGCCGGCGAGCACCTCGCGATAGTTCTTGCCGGCGCTCACCGCGTCGTATACCGTCTGGAGTGTTTCCGGCGCACCCGCCAGGAACCGGCACCGCGAATCGTTACAGGTACGACACTCGATCTCCATCACGGCCACGTCCTGCCCGGCCAGGCGACCAAGGAATCCTGCGAGCAATCCCGCCGTCACATGGCAGCCCGGCGCGAGCGCGTTCGCCGCGGGCTCCGCTTCCGCCCAATCCCCCGAGTCGAAGGCCAATCCGCTCTCACCGATGCGTTCCATGCTCACGTTGCCCCACCCGAGCGAGCTGAAGAACCGTGTGAGCACCTCGTCGAGATACCGTGCATCGAGATCCGCCGGATCCTCGACCCCTGCGTAATCGACGAGCCAGGCGGAGAACTCCTCGTACAACTGGTTCCCCGCCGCATATCCCGCTTCCTGGAGCGATGCCGCCGCCCGGTTCCCATAATCACGCTCTAGCACCTGACGCAGCGCGTGCAACATCCTCCGTCCAATCCCCAATATCTGCCCGCCGAATTCGGTCATCGTCCCTTTCCTTCCTCAGCGAGGACAGCCATGGCGATATCCACCAGTCGGTCGAGTTCCTCCCCGGATGCGCGCGCCAGAAGCTCCTCTTGCTGGCCGTGGCGCTGCGCGAGCGCCTCCATGAGCCGGCGGAGGAATCCGACGAGAGCGATGCGCTCCAGGTTGACGCGCCGCTCCGCGTCGCTGAGGTCCTGCCGCCGCCCCGCGAGCCGCTCGTAGCGGTATGCTACGCGAAGCGCCCGCGCCGTCACCAGCCCAATCGCCTTGGTGAACTCGATGTCCTCCTCCGAAAATGGTTGGCCGTCGCGGTACGTCCTCAGGAAGATCGCCCCGATCGCCACCCGTCTCCAGGTGATCGGGACGACGGTGATGCTGCGTACGTTCCGATCCGCCAAGACGCCCCGTATATGCTTGAGATGCGGATCGGACTGCGCATCGGCGATGAACACGGTCTCACCCGACTGTAGCGCCCGCTGCAGTTCGGGGTATCGCTCCAGGTCGACGACGTAATTTCGGATGCTCGGGTCCTCGTAGGAGGCGACCAGGCGCGCCGTAGATCCGCCGCTCTCGGAGAGAAAGATAGAACACCGGTCGAGGCCGAACGTCTCGCCGAGCTTCTGAGTGATCGTCTGGAGGATGTCGACGAAGTTCAGCTCACCCGAGATCTCACGCATGATCTCGATCAGCGTGAGGAGATGCTTCCGCTCGCGCTCCAGCTCACGGATCCGCGCCTCGAGTTGGGCGGTTTCCGACGTTGCCTCTTCGGCTTTCGGCTGCGACATCGCGGTACCCGTTCGAAGGAAGGTGCATGAAGTTTGGCGCTCTCGACGGAGGCACGTCAAGGCGGTACCATTCGAACATGATACGGCGCTCACTGTGGTTGATGTTTGTTGCGGCTCCACTCGGCGCGCAGCAAGTCCCGGCCACCTACGAGCCCGTGCCGGCGCTCCCCGGCGCAGGACGTCCCGTGGATGTCGCGGCGACCGCGGCCCGTCGCACGCGCCTGCTCGAACGCCTGGGAGAGGGGCTGGTGCTGATCCCGGCCGCAACGCAGCGCAATCTCGAGGTCGAGGTGCTGCAAGACAGCGATTTCCGCCAGGACAACTACTTCTTCTACCTCACCGGTGCCGAGACACCGGACGCGTGGCTGGTGCTCGCCGCACATCGCGACGCGGACGACGAGGTGTTCCTGCTGCTTCCGCCACGTAACCCGCAGGCCGAGCGCTGGACCGGACGCAAGCTTGGGCCAGGCAAGACGGCGGCGCGTCTGACGGGGATCGACGTCACGCTCGAGGTGGGGAGCCTGGATTCGCTCCTGCAGCAACTGAGCGTGCGCACGAGCGGGCCGTGGCACACGCTACTCGCCGGGGCGGGGGCGCCGGGTCAGCTGAAACGCATCGTACAATGGACGTCGGAGCGTGAGAGCATGCTGAACGTGGCCCCCGTGCTCGACAGCATGCGGGTGGTCAAGGATTCCGCGGAGCTGGTCCGGCTTCGCCGAGCGATCGAGATCACGGTCGAGGCGCACAAGGCCGCCATGGGCGCTGTGCGGGTCGGCATGCACGAGTACCAGCTCGAGGCGGTCATCGAGTACACCTTCCGCAACCTCGGAGCGGACCGGCTCGGGTTTCCGTCGATCGTGGGGAGCGGCCCCAACAGCACCACGCTCCACTACGACGTCAACCGCCGCCGCATGGAGTCCGGCGATCTGGTGGTGGCCGATATCGGGGCGGAGTACGGGCAGTACACCGCCGACGTGACCCGGACCTTCCCGGTAGACGGACGATTCACGCAGCGACAGAAGGCGATCTACGATCTGGTGCTGGCCACGCAGCAGGCCGCCATCGATGCTGTCCGACCGGGCGTGACCGTGGGTGAGCTGAACCGGATCGCCCGGACCTATATGCGGGAGCACAGCGGAGCCCTTTGCGGCAGCCGAACGTGCGACGAGTATTTCATCCACAGGCTCAGTCACTGGCTGGGAATGCGCGTGCACGACGTCGGCGACTATTCCATGGCGCTGGAGCCCGGCATGGTATTGACGGTGGAGCCCGGCATCTATTTGCCAGACGAGGCCATCGGGGTGCGAATCGAGGACGACGTGCTCGTCACGGCGGACGGACACGAGGTGCTCTCAGCGGGCGCCCCGCGCACCACCCATGAAATCGAGGCGCTGATGCGCGGGTCCGATCGCGCCGGCGCGTCGGGAGAGAGGCTGTAATGCAAGAGCGGGATCACGACGAGGAGATCGAGCTGGATGACGAGGAACTCGAGGAGGAACTCGACGGCGACGTGACCGACAGGCTCCGCGGCGCGACGACATTTGTCGCAGGTTTCATGCTCGGAGCGCTGCTCGGTGCGGGTGCGGCTCTGTTGATCGCGCCCCAGCGCGGCGAAGCGACCCGTCGCCGGATCGGAAGCCGGTGGCGCGACATCCGGAATGACGCCGCCGAACAGCTTGGCGACTGGAAAGACGACGCGCGGCGCGAGCTGCGGCGCCGGCGGAAACAGCTGAAGCGCCGGCTGCCCACTTCGTGAGATCCGGCGACGGTTCTACTTGTCCCTGATCTCCTCCAGGAGATTCGCCGCGGTCTCCCGGTAGCGAGGGTCAAGCACATCGCTGTCGGGGAGGTCGGGGATGGCACGGAGCTGGTCCCGCGCCTCCGCGTAGCGATCCATGTCCACATAGATCTCGGCCAGCTCGAGCCGGTGGAACAGGTAGGTGGGCTTTGTCGCCACAGCCCGCTCGAGATGAACGGCCGCCGAGTCCCAGTGTGCCCGGCCCATGAACCCGGCTCCTAGGAACGTCTTTGCGAAGAAGCGGGTGAAGCCCGAGAGGCGTTTGACTTCGGCGTGCCACGCGCCGAGGATATGGTGCGCGCCGTCATGGTCGGGATTCAACGCCAGTGCGCGCGCGGTAGCATCATAGATGTCGCGTGCGAATCGCACGCGCTCGCGGCCGCCGCGGGTCCGTGAGAGCTGGCCGAGCGCCAGGGCGAGCGCGAAGTGGGCATCGGCATTCAGCGAATCGGCCGCCACGGCGCGCTCCGCGAACTCGCGCGCCACCGTGTAGGCGCTGTCGCGCACCTGACGGATTGAGTCGGGGTCGCCGATGATCTGTTTCGCGACGTCGACCTGCGATCTGGCGGCGCGCCACAGCACCTCGACGCCGCCTGGGCCAATCTCGAGCGCCGTCTTGTACGCCTCGAGGGCCAGCTCCGGTTCGAGCGCGTCATGGAGGCTGTCGCCACGCGCGAGGTACAATTCGGCCGGCCGGATCGCGGTGACCTGCGCCGCCGCCGATCCTGCAAGGAGTACCGCGAGCACAGTGCCTAGTACAGGTCGTAACATGTCGAGTCTCCAACTGATGGGACGCTACGCGCGAGCCGAATGTTCACGCCGGAACTGATCGAACGCAAGCGAGACGGTGGCAGCCTCTCCGCAGAGGAATGGCGCACCCTCGTCGAGGCCTACACAGCCGGCCGGATTCCCGACTACCAGATCTCCGCCCTGCTCATGGCCGTGCTGTTCAACGGGCTGGAGGCGCACGAACTGGCGGCGCTCACGGACGCGATGTGCGGTTCCGGCGCCCGGCTCGCGTTCGATGACAGCGTGCCGCCGCGCATCGATAAGCACTCGACCGGCGGGGTAGGAGACAAGGTTTCGCTCGTGCTGGCGCCGCTGGTGGCGAGTTGCGGGCTGGCGGTACCGATGATGTCCGGCCGAGGACTCGGCCACACCGGAGGCACACTGGACAAGCTCGAGGCCATCCCGGGATTCCGCACCGGGCTAACGTTGGACGAGGCGCGGCGGCAGGTGGAGCGGATCGGCTGCGCCATGTTCGGGCAGACTCCCGAGATCGCCCCGGCCGATCGGAAGCTCTACGCGCTCCGCGATGCTACCGCCACCGTGGAATCCATCCCGCTGATCGCCGCGAGCATCATGTCCAAGAAACTTGCCGAGGGGCTGAACGGACTCGTGCTGGACGTCAAGCGCGGCAGCGGCGCGTTCATGCCGGACCTCGAGCGCGGACTGCAACTCGCGCAGACGATGATCCGGCTTGGGGCCGAACGTGGCTGTCCCACGGTGGCGCTGATCACGGCAATGGACCGGCCACTCGGCCGGGCCTGCGGGAACGCCCTCGAGGCGGGGGAAGCGTTCGCCGCGCTCCGGGGAGAAGGCCCCGATGACCTGATGGAGGTGACCTACGCGCTGGGCGTCGAGATGCTCGTGGTGGGTGGGCTCGCGGCCGACCGCGCGAGCGCCCGGGCGACGCTCGAGACGGCCATCGCGTCCGGCAGGGCGGCGGAGAAATGCCGTGAGATCATCGAAGCTCAAGGCGGCAACCCGATGGTCCTGGAAGATCCGGCGGTGCTGCCCCAGGCAGCGCAGGTCGAGGTCCTTCGGGCAGCGGTGGCGGGAACAGTTCAGCAGGTGGAGCCCAAGACGATCGGTCGCGCTGTGGTGGCGATGGGCGGCGGCCGTCGCACGGTGGACGACGAGATCGACCCGGCGGTTGGATTCGTCATCTCGGTGAAACCCGGCGACCGGGTCGGAGCAGGCGATCCAGTTGCTTCGGTCTACGCCAACTCATCGGACGGGCTCGCCGTCGGGCTTCAGGCGCTCCGAGAGGCGGTGCGCATCGGCGAGGGAGCCGCCGATCCGTTGCCCCTCGTCTCCCACCGCGTTACGGAGACCGGGGTCGAGGTCCTGACCCCGCCCTAGGATCTGGGCGCACCCGGCCCCCAGTCGGGCAGTTCCTGGTCGGCGTCGTCCGGTGAGGTCATGGCGTCCAGATCCTGCACCTCCCGCTCGGCCTCTTCCAGCACGTCCCGCTCTATCGTGTCGCCGGCATGTCGGCGCGACCGATGCCTACTCCGCCCCATGAGCCAAACAAACGCTCCGGCCAGCGCGAGAAGTCCGATTCCCAGCCACACGATTCGGCGGGCTCACACCGACTCGGGCCCGTCGAGTGGATCGGGCTTGCGCACCAACACGAGGATCGCAGCCTGTGGGACGACGAGATACCGCTTCGATTCGAACGTGATCTCGACCGCGGCCTTGCGGAAGAACAACGCGAAGTCCCCCACGTGCGCCTGCATCGGCACGTATCGCGTCTCGCTGCTGCTCGTGATCTTCCACGGTTCGTCGTCGAGAGAAGCCGGCTCGGAGAGCGGCGTGCCAGGTCCGGTGGCGATGATGCGGCCGCTTTGGACGGCTTGGCGATCGATCGCGGTGGGCGGAAGATAGAGTCCGACGTTGGTACGTTCTTCGCCCTCTTCCGGCTGGACCAGTACCCGGTCGCCAACCACGACGAGGTGCTTGGCGGCGTCACCCATGCCTTCTCCTGTGCTCTCTGCCATACCCTGGAAAAGAACAGGGCGCCCACGGGTACGCCAGGGTATGGACCCCGTTGACGTTCGCGAGACCGGCGTGGAACTTCCGGTACGTCACCCGAGCCGACGGATGGAACCATGGCTGCGCTGTTCAAGAAGGGCGCCCCTAATGAGACCCCAGCAGAGCTGCCCGCGACGCTCAAGGAAGCAAGAGAGCTGCCCTCCCGAATCGCCGACGCGCTCCGGGAGGTCAGGGAAGAAGATCAGGAACCGCGGGCGGGCTAGCTCACGTCGGGCCGACTCGCGTGCCGCTCGAACCAGGCGCGCAGATAGAGCTGCGTCCTGAGGAAGTTCGATGGCTTGCCGCTGGTGCCGTGCCACTCATCCTTGAACCGCACCATCGCGGCCGGGACCTTGAGGAAGCGCAGCGCCTGGTAGTACTCCTCTGTCTGCCCCATGGGGGTCCGCAGGTCGTTCTCGCCGGTCATCAGCATCGTGGGCGTGGTGACATTGCCGACGTACATGAGCGGGGAGCGTCGCAGATGCTCGGTCGGGTCGTCCCAGGGCAGGTTGGCGAAGTTGCGGTACCAGCTGGCGCCGTCGGTGGTGCCGACGAACGAGAGCCAGTTCGTGACGGGGCAGTTGGCCGACGCGGCCGCGAAGCGGTTGGTATGGCCGACGATCCATGAGGTGAGCACCCCACCGCCGCTGCACCCGTAGACGAACAGGTTGGTGGAATCGACGTAGCCGCGTCCGATCAGGGTGTCGACACCGACCATGAGATCGTCGTAGTCCTTGCCCGGATAGGCGTTCTTGATCGCGTTGCCGAACGCGCTGCCGTATCCCGCGCTACCGCGCGGGTTGGTGTACAACACCACGTAGCCGTTGGCGGCGTGCTCCTGCCATCCGAAATTGAACCGTACGCCGTACATCCCGTGCGGTCCTCCGTGGATCGCGAGCATCATGGGGTAGTCGCGCGACGGATCGAAATCGGGCGGTTTGACGATCCATCCCTGAATCCGGTAGCCGTCGACCGACGTGTACCAGATCTCCTCGACCTCGCCGAGTTGCCGGCCGGCGAGCACGTCATCGTTGACGCGCGTGAGCTGCACGATCCGCCGCGGGCGCCGGACGTCGAGGGTCACCACGTCACCAGGCTGCTGGTAGCTGGTCAGGGTGCCGACCGCCAATCCGCGAGGCGTCATGCTCGACAGGCTGAACAGGTGCGTGCCATCGGTGATCTGCCGCACCTCGCCGCGCAGCGACGCGCGATGGAGTTGCTGACGTCCCTCCGAGCGAGCGGTGAAATAGACGGCGCGACTGTCTGCCGCCCAGGTGATCTGGCGCGGTGTACGATCGAGGTCGCCGGTGATCTCGCGTGGGTCGGATCCGTCGATCCCCATAACATAGAGCCGCTGCGTGATGTAGGTGTCGTCTGTGAAGTCGTTGCCGGTGTACGCCACCCAGCGGCCGTCCGGTGAGACCTTGGGGTTGCCGTCCCGGCCCTGCCGGGTGGTGAGCTGGCGGATCTCGCGAGTCTCGACGTTGGCGGCGTATATCTCCGACTCGCGCCAAGCGTGTTCCGCATCCTCTATCCGAAGCGCCGCAAAGAGAATCTCGGCGCCGTCAGGCGTCCATTCCGGGCTGCCATGGTTCCAGTCCCCGTCCGTAATCTGGCGTGGCGTGCCAGCGGTTGCGGGCACGAGGAAGATGTGCCGGTACCCGTCGTCGATGTATCCGCGGCGGTCACGGCGATACCGCAGCCGGGTGACGACCTTCGGGTCGGCGGTCCACTTCGCGCCGTCGGGCCGGCTCGGGAGCTGCACACTCGGGAAATCGTCACGTGACGGCACGGTCATCACGAATGCGATGTGCTCGCCGTCGGGTGACCAGGCGATGCTACCGGGTGACTTCTCGACGCGGGTGACTTGGGTGGTGGCGCCTTCCGCGTCCATCCAGCGCACGAAGATCTGCGACCCCTGCGGCTCGCCTTCGCGCACGAAAGCGATCCGGGTTCCGTCCGGCGACCAGCGCAGCGACGAGCCCTCGGTGAGGAATCGGTTGCGGCTGCCGTCGACGTTCATGATCCAGAGTGACGAGGTCCAGCGGTCCTTCATCTTGTCGACCCAGCGGCGGGTGTAGATGATCTGTTGCCCATCAGGAGAGATCTGCGGGTCGCTCACCCGCTCCCACTCGAGAAAGAGATCGAGGGTCAGATGGTCGTCGCTCGATTCCTCCTGCGCCACGGACGCGGGCGTGAACAGTGCGAGTGCGGCGATGGCGCTGATTGCGTGGCGAAGCATGGCTACTCCGGTTGGTCTCCAGATGGCAAAGTGACAGGGAGGGAGGGGTTATGTCCACCCTCCGTTCGATCTTCCCTTGACCGGATGCTGCGAGGCCGCCAAGCTATGGGTATGAATCGACTTGCTCTCGTAATGGGTACGGTGGCCGCGCTCGCATGTGGGGAAGGGCGCGATCGTGTGGCGGAGCTGTTCGCCAACCCGGATGCCTGGGTGGACCTGAGCCATTCGTACAACGCCGCAACGATCTACTGGCCCACGGCCGAGCGGTTCACGCTGGACACCGTAGCTGCGGGGATGACGCCCGGCGGCTACTACTACGTGGCCTATAACTTCTCCTCTGCGGAGCACGGCGGAACGCACCTCGACGCGCCGGCGCATTTCGCCGAAGGGCGGCACACGACCGATCAGGTGCCGCTCAGTCGGTTGATCGGTGCCGCCGTAGTCGTCGACGTGTCGGCCCAGACGGCAGGGAATCCCGACTACTTGATTTCGGTTGCCGATCTCGAGGCATTCGAGGCTGCACATGGGCCGATACCCGATGGCGCGATCGTCCTGTTCCGCACCGGATGGGGCACGTACTGGCCAGATCCTGTGCGCTATCTGGGTACGGACCGGCGAGGTCCCGACGCCGTTCCACTGCTCCATTTCCCCGGCATCGACTCGTCGGCCGCCCGGTGGCTAGCGGACGAGCGCTCCATCAGCGCGGTGGGTATCGATACGCCGAGCATCGACTACGGACAGTCGACGACGTTCGATACCCATCGGATTCTGTACGCCGAGAACATCCCGGGCTTCGAGAACGTGGCTAACCTAGACCGGGTCCCGGATACGGGAGCCTACGTTATCGCGCTGCCGATGAAGATCGAGGGGGGTAGCGGAGGGCCGCTGAGGATCGTGGCGTTGGTGCCGCAGCGGTGACGGGGTGAACCGGATGGGGATAGTGAATGGTGAAGAGTCTCTATTCACTCAGCTCCCGCATCATTTCCAGCGGCCGCTTTCGGATCACTTCCTGCCCAGCGAGCAGCCCTACCGCCGTCGTGAGCAGGGCGTTGCCCATCCAGAATCCGGCCAACGGGATCACCGGTAGCGCGAACGGTATCTCGAACAGGAAGCGCATCGCGACCCACCCTCCCACAGCGGCGAGCAGGACGCCGGCGAGCCCGGCGACGGCTCCGAGCGCGAAGTACTCGGTCACTAGCACAGCACGCACCTGACGCGCGGTGGCACCCAGCGTCTTGAGCAACACCGACTCGCGCATGCGCTGAAACCGCGAGGAGGCGAGCGCACCGATCAGGATCACGATGCCGCTCGCGATGCTGAAGAACGCCATGAACCGAATCGCGACCGTCACGCGCCGCACGATGGCGTCGACGGTACGTTGCACCAGCGTGAGGTCCAGCGCAGCCACGTTGGGGTAGGCCTGGACCAGATCGCGCTGGAACCGAGCGCGGTCGAGCGGGTCATCGGCTCGGGTGAACATGACGAACATCTGCGGCGCGTCGTCCAGCACGCCGGGCTCGAAGACCACGAAGAAGTTGGGTTCGAATCGCGCCCAGTTCACGGTGCGGAGGCTGGCGATCTCGGTCTCGATCTCCACGCCCTGCACATTCCACGTCACGCGGTCACCAACGGTGAGGTTCAGGTCGGCGGCGATGTCCCGCTCCATGGAGATGCGCGGCAGCTGTCCCGCTCGATCTACCGTCCCCGCCTCCCACCATTCGCCCGCGATGAGTTTCTCCGACCCGACGAGCGTGTCCCGATAGGTGTGCCGGTACTGTCTCCTCAACGCCCACCGTTCATACCGATACGCCCCCGGGTTATCGAGGATCTCATTCACCGTGCGACCGTTCAGCGCGGCGATGCGGGACGGCACGATCGGCGTCATCTGGAAACGGGGTAGGCCGTGCTCCTCGAGTAGGTGTGTCACCCCATCCCGCTGGTCGAGCTGGATGTCGAACATGACGAGATTGGGCCGGTCGGGGCGGGAGCTGACCGCGAACTGATCGACGATGTTGCGCTGCACCACGTAGAGCATCGCGATCAGGAACATCCCGAATCCGAGCGCCAGCGTGACGGCGACCGTTTGATTGCGAGGTCGGAACAGGTTCGAGATACCCTGACGAATGACGTAACGGGCGCGCCCGGGGAAGTAGCGGCGCGTAGCGCGCATGAGCAATGCCGCCGTTGCCCAGAGGGCAAACGCCGTGACGGCGATTGCTCCCGCGAAGCCGAACCCGATCGCGGGTTGGGGTGCCTGCCATAGGCTGAGGCCGATCACGCTACCCATGACCGCAGCCAGCGCGGCGAGGCGCCAGGGATCGCGCCGGCGCGATGTGGGGTCGAAGTCCCGGCGCAGGGCGCGCAGCGGCGGCACGTCCCTGATTGCAAGCAATGGGATGAGGGCGAAGAGGACCGCCACCAGGACGCCCACGCCGAGTCCGGTGAGCAAGGCCGGCGGGTGGAGTGTCACGCGCACGTCCAGCGGAAGGAAATCGCCGAGCACGCCGGGCAGCATGTGTTGCACCGCGATCCCCAGCAGCACGCCCGCGGCCGCACCGAGCAACCCAATCGTCGTTGCCTGTGCGAGGTAGATGGCGAACACCGTCGACTGTCGGGCACCGAGACAGCGCAGCAGGGCGGCCGTCTCCAGCCGCGACTTGACGTACACGTGCACGGCGCTCGCTACACCCATGCCGCCGAGCAGGAGCGCTGCTAGGCCGACCAGGCCCAAGAACCGTGCGAGCGTGTCGAGCACCGACGTGAGGTCATCCTCGGTTTCGTCCACCGTGTTATGCCTGACCTGGTGGCGCTCGAAGAGCTTGCCGTGACGATAGAGGAAACGCCGCAGTACGTCCGCGTCGGGAATGGCGAGGTTCGCCTCGTAGACCGCGCGGCTACCGCGGCGGATGAGGTTCGTAGCATCGAGGTAGGCCAGCGGGATGTAGATGCGCGGTCCGATCGCCGACTGGAGGCCCACACGTCCCGGATAATTGGTCACGGTTCCCACGACGGTGAACTCGACGTCTCCGAGTTTCAGTGGCTCGCCGATGGTCAGGTCGAGTTGGATCAGCACGGCCGGATCGACCAGCACGTTTCGCCCGTCGCGGTATCGTGTCCACAGTCCGCGTGGATCGGTCGCTACGCCCCCATAGTACGGGTAGGCGCCTTCCATCGCGCGCACCTGTACGAACCGGGTGAGTCCGCTCCGCGGGGCGAGCGCCATCGAGCTGAACCTGGTCAGGTACGACACGGGCACACGCGCCGCCTGGGCGGAATCGAGCACTGCCCGGACCGAATCGGGGAACGGTCGGTTGCTCGTGATCTCCAGATCCGAGCCGAGCAACGTGCGTGCCTGCTCCTTGATCGACTGCTCGATGTTGGCGCGGAAGGAGTTGATGGCGACGAGCGCGGCTACACCGAGCGTGATGGATGACATGTGGAGCGCGAGCCGGCGTCGGCTCGTGCGGCTCTCACGCCGGACCATTCGCCAGGCGAAACGCGCGTTCACGTCCCGATCCGCTCGTTGGAGACGATCGTCCCACCGGCGAGGCGCACGATGCGTCCCGCGCGCGCGGCCAGTTCCGGATCGTGAGTGACGAGGAGCATGGTCGTCGCCTCTTCCCGATTCAACTCGACCAGGAGATCGATCACGCCGGAGCCCGTCTCCGTGTCGAGGCTGCCGGTTGGCTCGTCGGCGAAGAGGATCTTGGGCCGGTTGGCGAACGCGCGTGCGACGCCGACGCGCTGCTGCTCGCCGCCGGAGAGCTGAGCTGGGTAGTGATGTTGGCGGTCCCCCAAACCGACCCGCTCGAGCAGTTGACGCGCGTGTTGCTCGTCGTCGCCGTTCCGGCCGCCGGGCTTTAGTTCCAGGGGTACCAGCACATTCTCGAGAGCCGTGAGTGTCGGGATGAGCTGGAAGGTCTGGAATACAAAACCGATCCGGGCTGCACGGAACGCGGCGCGCTGATCCTCGGTAAGTGCATTCAGGTCTTGACCGTCGAGCCGGACGGTGCCGGCCGTTGGCCGGTCCAGGCCGGCGAGCAGGCCGAGCAGGGTGGTCTTCCCGCTCCCGGACGGGCCGACCACCGCGACGAAGCCTTGCGGTTCGATGGCGAGACTGATGTTCTTCAGGACCGTGAGCGGCCGGCCGCCGCTCAAGTAGGTTTGCTCGAGGTTCTCAGCTACGATCATAGACATGGTTCCAAAGGTACCTATCCACGCGCTCGGCCGGAGTTGGGCGATCGCGACCGTCGCTGCGACGGCTGTGTTCTGGACGTGTGGTGACGGCGAGCGGCCGTCGGTCCCCGTACGCGCCGGGGAAGGTGAGGTTGCTGCACCGGCCGCTGCGCTCGACGTCGTGTTGTTCCTTGGCACCAGCCTCACGGCCGGCCAGGGCGTAGCGCCGGAGGATGCCTATCCGGCGGTGGTACAGCGGAAGATTGACGCGGCTGGCCTCGACTTCCGCGTGGTGAACGCCGGGGTCAGGGGCGAGACCTCGGCGGCCGGGCTGCGGCGGCTCGACTGGCTGCTGCGGCAGCGCGTGGATGTACTGGTAGTGGAGCTTGGGGCGAACGACGGGCTGCGTGGCCAGGACATCGACGCCATGCGCCGGAATCTGCAAGAGATCATCGACCGCACGCGCGCGGCGTATCCCGCAACCGACATCGTGATCGCCGGCATGGAGGCGCCGCCCAACCTTGGCAGCCGTTATACCGGCCGATTTCGCAACGTGTTCCGCGACCTCGCGCGCAAGAACGACGCGGTGCTCATCCCGTTCCTGCTCCAGGGAGTCGCCGCGGAGGAGGACCTGAACCAGCTCGACGGCATCCACCCGAACGCGGATGGACACAAGATCATGGCGGAAACGGTTTGGCGAGTGCTGGAGCAGGTACTGGGCAGGCGGACGGGCGGACAGGCGGACGGGGGGGCAGAACGATAACGCGTGGCGTGACGCCGCGTTTTCTATGTAGCATCGTGCTAGAAAGGGATCGGTTGACCATGTCGCGAATTCTCTTGGCGCTGTGCGCCGTTCTCCCGATTGCGCAGCCGCTTCGGGCCCAGCAATTCGACCGGCGTATCGCCGAGGCGGTCGAGCGGATCCTGCCCCAGATCGTGGAGATACGGCATCGCATCCATCAGAACCCCGAGCTCGGCAACCGCGAGTTCGAGACCGCGCGTCTCATAGCGCAACACCTCCGTGAGCTGGGCTTCGAGGTCGATACCGGGATTGCCCATACCGGCGTAGTAGGAGTGTTGCGTGGCGGGCGTCCGGGACCGGTCGTCGCCGTCCGGGCCGACATGGACGCGCTGCCGGTGACCGAGGCCACCGACCTGCCGTTCCTGTCGGTGAAACGGACGATCTATCTGGGACAGGACGTCGGTGTCATGCACGCGTGCGGGCACGATGTCCACGTCGCCGTGCAGCTCGGTGTTGCGTCGGTCCTTGCCTCGATGCAGGACGCCATCCGCGGCACCGTGAAGCTCATCTTCCAGCCGGCCGAGGAAGGTCCGCCGGAAGGCGAAGAGGGCGGAGCCGAGTTGATGGTGCGGGAAGGTGTGCTGGCCGATCCGCGGCCGGAGGTGATCTTCGGACTCCATACGTTCGCGCGAATGGACGTCGGCACGCTGGGGTACACACCCGGCCCGGCGCTGGCGGCCGTCGATCACTTCCGCATTGACATCAAGGGACGGCAGGCGCACGGCGCCTCACCGCACCTGAGCGTCGATCCGGTGGTGATGGCGTCGCAGGTGATCATGGCGTTGCAGACCATTCGGTCGCGCAACCTCTCACCACTCGAGCCAAGTGTCGTGACGGTCGGGATCGTGCGCGGCGGCACGCGATTCAACATCATTCCTGCCGAGGTGCACCTGGAGGGGACGGTGCGAACTTACAGTGAGGAGGTGCGCGACATCATCGAGCGGCGCATGCGCGAGATCCTCGCTGGGATCACCGCGGCGGCCGGCGGCACCTTCGAGCTGGACTACGATCGCGGGACGCCGGCCACGATCAACGACCGCGCGCTCACCGCGCGCATGGTGCCCACGCTCGCGCGGATCGTTGGAGCCGGGAACGTACGCGAGATAGAGCCCACCATGGGCGGCGAGGATTTCGCTTACTTCGCGAATGAGATCCCGGGCTTCTACTTCCGGCTGGGGCAGGTGGCGCCGGGAACGACTTCGGGCGATCACCACACGCCGACGTACCGGGCGGATGACAGCATGATCCCGATCGGGATACGGGCGATGGCAGGGCTGGTACTGGATTACCTGAGCAGTGGGGTCGACCGCTAGCGGTCACGGCAGCCAGGCATGATCACTGCTGTCCGTCTGTCCGTCTGTCCGTCGTGGGCGGGGACGTGGGCGTGGGCGGAGGCGGGGGTCAGGGTGCCAACCGCAGTCGCCGAAGCAGATCCGCGAAGCGGGGGTCGGAACGGAACGGATCGAACACCGGATGCCTGAGATTGAAGATCAGCTGCTCGGTCCGAGCCTGGTACGCGGTCTCTAAACGGGCGAAAACCGAGTCGACGACCCCGACCAGCCCGTACCAGAAACCGAAAACCGCCGGATCGTCTAACGGGTTACGGCCCAGAGCGGCCTCCCGCTCGTGGCGGCTGATGACGGCGACCGCGCGCCGGCGAGCCGTCGTGTCGCGGACTGCTTCGACGACGGCCTCGGCGAGATCCGACGGGATGCCAGCAAGCTGGAACTCGCGGATGGCCTCGTTGAACTCCCCCTCTTCTATGAGGCTGGTCGCCAGCTTGCTGTGCGCAAACGGGTAGGTAGGTACGAGTTGGATGGCCACACGTTCCTGCGCGGCCGCCTCGTTCGAGCGATCCGCCAGCGTCAACGCGATCGCCAGAATGTGTCGAGCCACGACAGACGCTGGATCGGAGGCCACGGCGTGCTCAGCTTGCTCGATGGCCTCGGTCGTACGCCCGAGGATGATCAGCAGCTCGGCGTACCAGTAACGGGTGACGGGATACTGTGGGTCGAGCGCGATCGCCCGCCGGAACTCGCGTTCGGCGCCCTCCCAATCCCACGCGCCGTAGGTGAGGATGTTGCCCAGCGACGCATGAGCAGCGGCAAGCGCACTGTCAAGGGCGATCGCCCGACGGGCCGCTGTCTCGGCGCGCGCGTAGGCCTCGGCCCGCGTCACGCCCGGAACGGCGTAGTACCCATAGAGGGCGTAGGTGTCGGCCAGCCCGGTGTAGGCCTCGGCGAAGTCCGGGTCGAGTTCGATCGCACGGCCAAAATGGCGCGCTGCGAGCTGGAGGTTTTCCGCGCCGCGTTTGTTCCAATGGAACCGCCCGAGCAGATACGCGTCGTGCGCCTCCGGATCACTGGTTGGCACGTCGCGCAGCGCTATCCGCTCCGACCCCAACAAGGTCACGTTGAGCGCCATCGCCACCTGCTCGGCGATCTGCGCCTGCACCGCGAAGATCTCGCCGGGCGCCAGACTCGCCGTGTATCGGTCGGTCCACAGATGGGAATCGTCCCTCACCCGGATGAGTTGCGGCGTGACCCGCACCTGTCCCGTACCGTCAGGTGAGCGGTCGGTGCGGACCGTGCCCTCGAGCACGTACTCGACGCCCAGGTCGGCGCCGATCTCACGCAGGCTCCTGGTCGTCCCCTTGTACCTGAGGGTGCTGGTGCGCGACGTGACGGATAGAGCGGAGATCTCTGCCAGCCGGCTGGTCATCTCCTCGGTGATCCCGTCGGCGAAGTACTCGTTCTCGGGCGCGCCGATGTTCTCGAAGGGGAGAACGGCGAGCGTGGGCCGGCCATCGGGGGACGGGGATCCGGCGCCACTACCGCGCGCCAGCAGCACGATCACCACGACGAGCGCCAGAAGCGCGAGCGCGCTCGCCGCAGCGGGGAGCCACGGACTCCGGCCGCGTGACGCGGCGGCTACCGGGCCGGTCGGTGTGGCCGTCGACGGCGCTGCGTCGGGGGAAAGCGCCGCGGCAAAGTCGGCCGCCGTCGTAAACCGGTCGGCGGGCACCCTGGCGAGCGCTTTCGCGACGGCCCGTTCCACCTCCGCGGGGACCGTGCTGCGCGCAGCGGTGACGTTCGGCACCTCCTCGGTCAGCCGCTTGGCGATGATCGCCTGTGCGGACCCGCCGGCATGGGGCGGCTGGCCGGCGAGCGCCTCGTAGAGCACGCAGCCGAGTGAGTAGATGTCGGAGCGCCCATCGATCTGCGAATCTCCCGCCGCCTGCTCCGGGCTCATGTACACCGGCGTCCCGACGGCGAGCCCGGTCTCCGTGAGCCGGTTGCCGCCGGCGGACGTGATGGCCCGGGCGATCCCAAAATCCGCAACCACGGCGTGGCCGGATTCGAGCAGAATGTTCCCCGGTTTGATGTCGCGGTGTACCACATCATGACTGTGCGCATACGCGAGTGCGTCGGCCACCTCACGGGCAATCCGCACCGCATCGTCCACCGGAAGCTGGCGCTCGCGGTCGAGCCGGTTGCGCAAGGACTCGCCCTCGACGAACGGCATCACGTAGAACAGGAATCCGGCGGCGTCGCCGGAGTCGTAGAGCGGCAGGATGTGCGGATGGTGCAGTCGTGCGGAGATCTGGATCTCACGCAGGAAGCGCTCGGCTCCGAGGACGGCCGCCAGCTCGGGGTGCATCACCTTGAGCGCGACCAGCCGGTCGTGGCGCACGTCGCGCGCCAGATAGACCGTGGCCATGCCGCCCTGGCCGAGTTCGCGCTCGATCTCGTAGCGGCCGGCGAGCGCGGCCTTGAGCTGGTCCAGGCGGTGTGCCATAGGGTCGAAAGATGTGCCTACTGGAACGCCGGCGCTACGGGAGCCGGGTTGAGTGAGCTGTGCGCCGTGAGCGAGAACCCGAGCGCCATCGGTCGTGAGTGTTTCATGGCGCCCAGCTCGTCGGGGGCGCTATGAACGTTGAGCGATCCTACTCCGAATGGGACTGGGACGTCACGCCCAACGGCGTCGGCCGGATCCGGATGAATCAGGTAGCCGCGCGGCAGTGGAAGGACGGGAAGGTGGTGTACGAGAGGTTTTACAAGGCGTAGGATGGTGTAAGGTCGTGTAGCAGGGTGTAGGAGGGTGTAAGATGGTGTGAGACGCACCAACCTCCACCGTCCTCCACCGTCCTACACCATCCTGCACCGTCTTGCACCGTCTTGCACCGTCTTGCACCACCCTATCGTCTCCTTACATATCTCCCGTCGAACGCCACGCTCCACGTCTGCCCGCCGTCGGTCGACGTCTCCCACAGCTGTTGCACGCTGTCGCGCGTGATGGGCGTCCAGGTGATCCGGTTGAGGACTTCGTGGCCTGCGGCGTTCCGCGTCGTGCCCGACAGGGTCATTCTGCCGTCTCCAAAGCTGCCGTCCAGCAAGAGCAGCAGCCCGGCGTTGTCGACCCAGCTCTGGTGCCAGCTGCCCGTGGAGCGGTCGTAGATGTTGTAGCTGTTCCCGCGGTGGGTGCCGTTCAGGCTCTCCCAGCTTTCGTGAAGCACGCAGCCGTTGAGCGTACGCGTAATCCGGTTCATCCCCACCTGCTGACCTTGGGGGTTGAACACGTCCCAGCCACCGACCCAGAAGTCGAACTGCCGGTGCGCGGCATCCCCGCAATTGGGCGGCCGCTGTTGCGCCGCCGCGGGCGCCGCGAGGACGAGAAGCAGGAACAGGGCTCCGACGATACGTGGGGGCATGTGAACCTCCTTTGCGGTGTGGCGTACCTGGCGTTCAGCTTCAGTAAGCTACCGCTCGGCGACTCTCCAAGTTCCTTCGTCAGTCTGGGAGAATCCATGACCCGAGGACCGATCGTACGCCGAATGGGACTGGGACGTCACGCTCAACGGCGTCGGCCGGATCCAGATGAATCAGGTGGCCGGGCGCGTCTGCACCCCATCCCCTCGGTCCGTCTGTCCGCCTGTCCGTCCGGCTGTTCCCCTTATCGCCAGCTCCGGGCGCCGTCCCGGCATTCGGGCCAGCTCCGCTGTTCCCCTGTCCGCGGACTCACTGGCATCACGCGACGGTCACGGGGAATCCGCGCTGGCTCCTCCGACGCGAGGTATGCCAGCATCGCGAAGAGTGTCGCGTTCTGCTTCAGATCGTCGAACACGATCTTGTCAAAGGTGTCGCGGTTCGTGTGCCAGGTGTACTGGAAGTAGTCCCAGTTGCGGGAGAACAGGCCGAACGCCGGTGCACCGCTGCAGATGAACGAAGCGTGGTCGCTACCGCCGCCGCTCGGGTTTCCCGGAATCTGAAAACCGATGTCACCGGTCAGCTCGCTCGGGATCTTCGCGAACCAGCCCGCAAAGAAAGGTCCGGCGCCGACCAGGCCCTGCATCGAGATCGTCTGTACCCGGCCGGTACCGTTGTCCTGGTTGAAGAGCGCCTGGAGACCATCGATCACCTCGGGGTGATCGCGCGCGAATGCGCGGGACCCGTTCAGTCCCTGCTCTTCGCTCGTCCACAGGCCGATCAGAATCGTGCGCCTGGGATGGGGATAGGCTATCGAGAGGATCCGCGCCGCCTCGATCATGGTGAGGCTGCCTGTTCCGTTGTCGGTCGCGCCGGAGGCGCCGTCCCACGAGTCGAAGTGGGCCGACAACAGGATGTACTCGTCGGGTTTCTCCGTGCCGCGGATCGTAGCGATGGTGTTGAAGATCGGCACCTCACCCATGAACTCGGCATCGGCCTGCATCCGGACAACCGGATTCTGGTCATGCTCGGCCAGACGAGCCACCAGCCCGTAGTCTTCGCAACTCAGGTCGAAGGTCGGGACGCTATCGGTCCGTGCCTGGAAGATCCGGGTCGCGCCCCAATAGCCCGACCAGCGCGAGGTGAGGATTCCCAGGGCGCCCGCCCGTTCCAGCGCGCGCGGCAGCTCACGATTCGAATAGCCGGTACGTCGCAGGCGTTCCTGCCACCTACGCCGCGCGGCTGTGCGTTCATTCTTCATTCGCTCGAAGGACTCCTCCGTCCCGTATTCCTCCCAACTGGCGTCGGCACGGCAGGTCGGCTGCGGCATGGATACGGCCACGAACTTGTCGCGTACCTGCGGCAGCCAGGTCGCGTAGGCAGTGCTGTCGGGAAGATCAGGCAGTATGACGACCGCGCCTTCTACCGGGCGTCCTCGAGGCGTGCCCGGACTCCAGGCGAGCATCGTCCCCTCGAGGGATCGGACGCGAGGCTGAATCAGGTCGATATGACTGATGCCGCGCCGCCAACCCTTCCAGGTTCCGTACTGTTCGTTGCGCGCGTCGATGCCCCACCGGTTGAACATGGCGACCGCCCAATCGTTGGCTGCCTTCTGGCCGGGCGTGCCCGTGAGCCGCGGGCCGATCGAGTCGAGCAGGGCCTGCGCCAACGGGTAGAGCTGTGAGTTCTCCATTCCCTCACCCCAGATCCGCTGGAGCACCGGGTCGGCGACGGGGTACGTCTGCCCGGTGGCCCCACTGACGGGGAGGCCGATACCGACGAGAATGGTGAGACAGAAGGTGGCCGTTCGCATATGATTCTCCGTAGGGTGAGCGTGAAGGCCTTTGCGGGATCACATCACATCCGTCCAAATTCCATGCCGCTCAACTTAGCACAGAGTCCCGGAGGGCTCATTCATGATAAGGAGTTGCCCCATGCGCCGTGTCTTGGTCTGGACCGCGATCATCGCTTGCGGCGGGACCGCCGACCTTCTGGCTCAGCGGCCGCTCGATCACGACGCCTACGAGATCTGGCGCTCGATCGACGACGAGATCATCTCGCGCGACGGAGCCTGGGTGGCCTACGCGCTCACGCTGCAGCGCGGCGATCCAGAATTGCGCATACGCGCGGTGAGCGGCGATACCGAGTACACCGTCCACCGGGGGCGTGATCCGCAGTTCAGCGCCGACTCACGGTTCGTGGTGTTCCGCATCAAACCGCTGGTGGATTCTGTGCGGGCGGCGAAGCGCGCCAAGAAGAAGGAGGACGCTCTGCCCCAGGACTCTCTTGGCGTCATCGACCTCGCGACGGGCGAGATCGTGCGGGTCGCCCGTGTTCGGTCGTTCCGGTTGCCGGAAGATGCCGGCCCGTGGGTGGCGTATCACCTGATGCGCAAGCGGGCGTCCGACGATTCGGCCCAGACGGACTCGACGTTGGTTGAGGAGTCCGATTCCACTCGAGCGGAACCGAAAGAGGATGCCGAGGTCGGGACAATACTGGTGCTGCGCAACCTCGCGACAGGAGCGGAACACCGTTACACACACGTCACCGACTACCGGTTCGCCGAGAACGGCAGCCGGTTGGCGCTTGCACTCTCGAGCCGCCTCGGCGAGGAAGACGGCGTGGTGGTGGTCAGCTTGAGTGGCGACCTCGACAGCATGCGGGTTGCGGGAGGGCGTGGGACCTACCAGTCGCCCCGGTTCGACGAGGACGGTCGCCAGCTAGCGTTTCTGACCGATCGGGACGAGGCGGACCGGAAGGATCCTCGCTACGCCCTGTACTATTGGCACGCGGGCTCACCCGAGGCGCGCCCAGTGGCTGCCATGGGCACCGATGGGATGGTGGAGGGATGGACAGTTAGCGAACACCGGGCGCCCGAGTTCTCGCACAGCGGCGAGCGGCTCTACTTCGGGGCGGCCCCGTGGGTCGAACCCCCAACGGAAGACACGACGCTCGAGGAAGACCGGGTCAAGGTCGACATCTGGCACTGGCAGGATCCCTACCTCCAACCGGAACAACTCCTTCAGGCGGACAGGGAGCGGAAACGGGACTACCTGGCGGTCTGGGATGTCGGACGCAACGACATCGTCCAGCTAGCCGATATCGACCTGCCAGAGGTCAGGATCGAGCACGGCGGTGATGTGGACCATGCGATAGGTGAGTCGGAGTTACCGTACCGTCGGGAGCGCTCCTGGGATTTCCCGACCTATCGGGATCTGTACGTCGTCGATGTGCGAACGGGCGAGCGGCGGCTGATGGCGGAGCGGCAGCAGGATCGCGGGTTCGTCTCACCGGATGGGCGCTATGCCTGGTGGTATAGTCGTGAGGACAACGGGTGGATGACGCGGCCAACTGACGGCGGTCCGGCGGTGAACGTCACCTCGGCGATTCCGTATCCCATGTACAACGAGGAGCACGACGCTCCCTATCCCGCCGCACCGTACGGAGCGGAGCTGTGGACGTCAGACGCGCGCTGGCTGTTGATCTATGATCGCTACGACATGTGGGCGGTCGACCCGCGTGGGCGCGTGCCGCCGCGCAACGTGACGGACGGCGTCGGGCGTCGCGACAGCGTCCGGTTTCGGTACGTACGCCTCGACCGGGAACAGGAGACCGTTCCCCTCGACCGGCCGATCCTGCTTGCCGCCTTCCATTACGGCGACAAACGCTCGGGGTTCTATCGCGATCACATCACCGGTGATCGCGCTCCCGAGGAACTCGTGTTCGCCATGCGCCGGTTCTCCACGCCGACCCGCGCTGACGACGCGGATCGACTGCTCCTGACTCGCCAATCGGTCGAAGAGTTCCCCGATCTCTGGGTCGCCGACGTGGATTTCCGCAGCATGCGGCGCGTGAGCCACGCCAACCCGCAACAGGGGGAGTACCGCTGGGCGACCGTCGAGTTGATCGAGTGGCGCTCGGCCAACGGGACGCCCCTGCAAGGGCTCCTCTACAAGCCGGACGATTTCGATCCGTCACGCCAGTACCCCATGATGGTGTATTTCTACGAGCGCAGCTCGCAGAATCTCTACGCACACTACCCGCCCGTTCCCCATCGCTCGGTGATCCGCCCGACGTTTTACGCTAGCAGAGGGTATGTGGTGTTCATCCCGGACATCGTGTACCGGATCGGCTACCCGGGCCAAAGCGCCGTCGACGCGGTCCTCCCGGGAGTGCTAGAAGTCGTGCGGCGGGGGTTCATCGACGAGGACCGCATCGGAGTTCAGGGGCACAGCTGGGGCGGATACCAGATAGCGTTCATGATCACAAAGACGAACATGTTCCGCGCCGCCGCTGCTGGAGCGCCGGTGGCGAACATGACGAGCGCGTATGGAGGGATCAGATGGGGCTCGGGGCGGAGCCGTATGTTCCAGTACGAGCATACCCAGAGCCGACTCGGCGGGAGCCTGTGGGAAGCGCCGTTGCGCTACATCGAAAATTCGCCGCTCTTCTGGGTGGACCGCATCGAGACCCCGGTGCTCATCATGCACAACGACGAGGACGGCGCCGTTCCTTGGGAGCAAGGCATCGAGTTCTTTGTCGCCTTACGGCGCTTGGGTAGGCCGGCCTGGCTCGTCAACTACAACGGCGAGCCGCACTGGCCGACATCTTACGCCAACAAGCGCGACTGGAACATTCGCCTGCAACAGTATTTCGATCACTACCTGATGGATGTAGCGCCGCCGCGCTGGTTGGCGGAAGGGATTCCGGCGACGGAGAAGGGGCGGACGCTGGGGTTGGAGTTGGTGGATCCGTAGGCCTAGTGTGGTGTCGCCGAAATAGTGCTGCTATTCGGACGCCCCCGCATCCCGCCCCGCGGCGTTTCTCGTCGTCGCAATAGCGCTGGGATTACTCCCCCGCGTGC
>JADFNB010000080.1 GCA_022563595.1 Gemmatimonadota bacterium | reverse complement strand
GTCGCGGAACTCCCCCGTGTGGGCGACGCTCGGGCGTGGATCGGCGGGGCCCTCAGTGTGTAACTCGAGGGACCGGCCCCAGCGACGGTCGTGCCGCAACCGATCGAAGCAGAGGTTGCGGGCCACTGTGAAGAACCAACTCCGGAACCGGTTCTGCCCGTGGTAGTCGTGCCGCGTGTCTACCAGCCTGATGAAGCTGTCCTGGAATGCGTCGGCCGCGGCGTCGGGGTCACCGAGTAGCCGGAGACAGAGCGCGTAGACGGGCACCTCGTAGCGGGCGTACAGCTCGTCGAACGCCTTTGCATCGCCAGCAGCGAACTGGGCCATCAGGCGGTCATCGTCCGGCGACGCGCTCCCCGGTTGGCGTTCCAGGGGGAGGTCGTCAGCTCGCAGCGGTGGCGCGCGGACCATCCTCGGTGCGGGATCGAACGATCACAAATCCCTGATTCTGAGAAATCGGCAAGCCATGTTGTCCCAGCAGAAGCTCGTGGACGAATCGCGGACATTGGTGATAACAGAAAACCGACGCAGGTTGTTTCAGAATGCCCGCCGAGTCGACGAACAGCGGGATCTCCGTCAGGAAGTACTTGGCACCCAGGCGAAGCGCCTCAGTCGACACGCCGTTCCGGCCGGCACGACGTTGGAGCACCCACTTGGCGCTTTGCAAGCATCCTTCTCGGAAGGCGCTGTCGCTACGGTAGAGTGCTCGGCATTCCTCTAACCGATCCGAATACGCCGGCATGTCGCTCAGCCGCGCCCAATCGAGCACCATTTCGTCTGCCCGGGCACCGCACACACCGACCGCCTCGAAGGCACGACGGATCTTGTTTCCGAGGTAGTTGGCCTGCCGTCGTGCCTTGCGCTGAGCCTCCTGCCGGGAATACCCCGACGCCTCAAGCGTGTATGCCGCCGGCACATCGGGGACGAACACGTGTAGCGCGTCAAACCGCCCGAGCCCCCACGCAAGAAGCGCCCGAATTCGCTCTACCGAGAAGTAGCTGTTGAAAGGACTGATGCCGATGAGTGCGTGCGCGCGCCGGTCCAACACCACCGCGCATTGCTTCGTAATTGGCGTGACTATCACACTACTCCTCTCAGAGAAGTACGGTCCGGCGTGACCGGGCCGGTACACCGCCGGACTGCACGTCCATCGGGATGAGAACGTTTGGCGGACGCAAAAGGTCACGGGAGCTTTCGTGCGCGGCTGTCACCGATTGCCATCGTACGCGCCCCGTCGGCGCACGTATTGGCCGTTGGGACGGACTTCATGGTCACCCAAGGGATGCGGGATCGAGAGAGCTTGACGGTGAACTATCCGCTGCTCAACAAGAAGTCCTCAGCGGGAGCAATAAACCCCGCAATGCAGCAACTCGACTTCTTTATCCGGAGCCCGGAGCAGGATTCCCGAAACAACCCCACACGTGCCGTGTTTGATCACTTCTTCGCCATGGAGATCACATGGAAATAAATGGCGAACTCGCCATGCGGTCGTGATAAGCGGGTCGCTACGGAGAGGGAACTGATTGAACAGTTTGTCACCGGCGTTCACGCTGCGCCGTTATCCGCTGGATCGACACGCGTGCCGTTGAGGAATTCATCCGGCAGATGTTGCGGGCAATCCGGTAGCGGGCCGGCCGAGCCAGTTACGCCCAGCCACCCGCCTCGGTCCGGCCTCCTCCTCTTCCGGGGCTTGACCTTGGACCTGAGTCCAATGTTTAGCTTTAACATTTCGCTGACGGAAGGTGCTCGTGTGCAACGCTATCCTGTCCCATCTCGGCGGCGGGACCTCAGGGTACAAGGCGTTTAGCGCCAGGTGCCAGAGGTCGTGAGCCCGGCTAAGGCCTTGCTCCTGGCTGCCCTCTTTACAGGTGAGCCTCTCGCCGCACAGGCTCCCTTACCGGTGGTCGGCTCTCCAGGGTTGCAACGCCCGGCGCCGGGCCCATCCTTGAACCACGAACCGGTGTTCGGGATCGGGCCTCACACGACCTGGCGGGGCGGCTGGGGCATGGAACTGGAACTGGAATCCGAGGGCGGCGAACTCGTGGTTCCTGTCGAGTTGCTCTACGGGATCACCGAGGAACTCACGGTCACAGTGGTCCTTCCATTCCGGGATCCCTTTGAGAACGGGCGCCTCGGATCCGTCGGGCTCAGGGCAAAGTGGCGGTTCGCCACGAGGTTTTCCCCGGGGCGCGCGGACGCCGTGGCCGCGGTCGGCGGGATAACCGTTCCTCGATCCTCGGCGGATGGGCCACAGGCCGGTCCCGTCATCATCGCGGGGCTGGCCGCCGGCCGGGAATCCAGGCGGTGGTATTATTTTGCGGGAGTCCGAACGGCCATCCACTTGGCCGACGAAGGCAACGATCCGGGAGAGCAGCTGTTGCTCAACGTCGCTTGGGGTGTCCGGCCCTGGCTCACGGAATACCTTGCGCCGGACCTGGTCCTGCTGGTAGAGGCCAGCAGCCGCACCGAGGGACGCACACGAGTCAACGGCCAAACCGTCGATGCCAGCGGCGGCGAGGTGCTGAGTGTTGCACCCGCGTTCTTGCTCAGCTACCGCAACGTGATGCTCAAGGGTGGGGTGCAAATCCCCGTCTGGGAACATCTTAACGACGCCGGGCGTTCTGAGGATGTCAGGATTCTCGCGGCTCTCGAGCTACACTGGTAACGCGATCTACATCACAGTCAATCTTCCTTGGAGATGCAGCAATGAATCGTACGCTCTTTGTCTTGCTCGCGGGTTTCGCTTTCGGCGTCACGCCGGCTGCTGCACAAGACGCGCAGCGAGATTCGACCGAACAGGTGGCGCCCGCCGCCCATCCCGATATCGTCATGAGAGTGGACGGGCTTGCCTGTCCCTTCTGCGCGCACGGTCTCGAAAGGAAACTGGATGCGCTCGAGGCCACCGAGACGGTCGAGATCAGGCTGAATGAGGGATTGGTGCTCCTGTACCTCCGAGACGAGCACTCCGTCAGCGATCAGGCGCTGACCAAGGCCGTCACGGACGCCGGGTTCGTCGTTCGTGCGATCGAACGTCACCCGCCGACGGAAGGTACGGATTGAGCACGGTCCCAGCCCGCTGGAGGGAGGCGCTCACGGCGGCGACGCCGGTCGCCGTCCTCGGCACCCTCGTGTGCTGCGCTCTTCCCATCACGCTCGTGGCTGTCGGCGCCGGCTCTGTCGTCGCGTCGTTGGTGTCCACCGCCCCGTGGCTGGTCGCGCTTACGCGGCACAAGGAATGGGTGTTCCTGGTGTCGGGGCTCCTTCTCGTAGCCAACTATTGGGCGTTATATCGTTCGCGCGGGCTGGCCTGTGAGCCGGGCGGGGTGTGCCACCCGGCACACCCCCTGGGGAGATGGTTGCGGCGAATCTACTGGGGCTCCGTTTCGCTCTACTTTGTCGGATTCGCCGCCGCGTACCTCTCGCTTCCCATTACAAAGGCGTTCGGGTACTAGGCGAGTCAAGCCCCTTCTATCTCTCGCTATATCTCATAGTTTCGCTGGCGTCCCTATCGGAAGAGCGAGAAGCGGAACCGGGTGCCCAGCTGAAACCTGATGTCGTGCTTCAACTGGGTCCCGTTGAGATCCTGCACGATGGGAAACTGCACCGACCCCTCGAACAACAACCACGGGGCCGGGACCCATTGTAGATCCGGACTCAAGAACAGCAGGTGCCCCCCGGAATTCGGATCGAGCGTGCCCGCGATCTCGTCGCGCTGTGTCACCGTCCCGTTCAACTCCAGGTAGACGACCAACGTCTGGTCCCGGAGGCTTCGATAGACCCACGGCAAGAATCGGAGGGCGGCGGCGATGTCGTAGCTAAAGATGTTGCCCGCTCTAAAGGCGTCGTCGGTCGTGTTCACCCGGTAGCCCACGTTGGCCAGGAGCCCTCCGTGGCCCTGCGTCAGGGTGAACAGCGCCTTGAAGGGAAAATCCCAGGAGCCCGAGCCGACCTGGAGCGATCGAGGGGCGACGGTGCCGTCCGGCAGCGTGGCCCCGGTCCCACCCAACGGAACCTTGACCCCGCCTTCAATCCCCAGTCGGGTCGTGCCACCGAGCCGGTTGCGGCTCAGGAAGATCCATTTCGTATCAACGACGATGTCCCCGATGCCCGCGGTCGAGAAGCGCTGCCGCGTCCCGCCTATGGGCGTGAACTCCATAGACTTGCGGACGTAGGGGACGATGACGCGCGTCGTCCACATCGCGCTGATCGCATACGGCAGCACCGCTACCGGTTGGACGAACACATCTATGTCGCGATCCATCGGGTCCGGGATCTCTACACCGTTGGACAGCAGCCCTCTCCGTCCGGCGAACATCGCGAACGTGCGTGCTGCTTCTTCCTCGAAACCAGTCGTGATCGCGGTCTCGGTATGGAACGGCAGTGCCTGCGCCGTCAGGCGTCCCGGCAACAAGAGCGCCGCCACCAACCCGACGAAGCGTACCGCGGTCATCCGCGCGCCGGATCCTGCACGGCTATTCGATGAGCGTTTCATCTTCAACCTCCATATCACTGCTCCATCTCCTCCGGTCGGGGAACTCTGCCTAGCTGGCTTGCTCCACGCGGACGTGACTCGAGATCTCGGTTCCCGACACCAGCGTCGCGTGGATGGGACAGGCCTTCGCAAGGCGCTGCACGACCACCTTGCGCGAGTCGGCGAGTCCCGGCCACCAAAGATCCACGTCCATGTGCTTCACCCGATTATCCCCGCCGCCGACGTGCTCCCAGCCGACGGAGATCGTGAGCGGCGACAGATCGAACCCGGAACGTTCCGCCCAGGGTGCAATGAGCAACACGATGCACGAGGCGAGCGAGCCCGCGAGCAGGTGGTACGGCGTAATGGCGACGTCCTGCGACGTGATCTCGAATCCGTCCCCTGCAACATCCAGCCGAACACGCAACTCGCTCTCCAGAGTCATCCTCACTGCTCACCTCCGTTCTGTCTGCAGCGGTACGCAAACCGCCGGAAAGCTTCAAGGTGATGGTTTTCATCGTTCGTCTCCTATTCCGAGTCGGTGTACTCTATGCGTTGCACGCGGAAGCCAGCACTCGCCAGCACTTCGGCGATGCGCTCCCCGGGCTCCGCATCCCCGTCCCACTGCACCCGTACCTCCTTGGTGCCGGGATCCGCCGCCGCGTCCATCACGCCCTCAAGCGATCCCAGTGCGTCCTGGATGGTCCGGGCACAGCCCTCGCAGTGCATGTCCGGCACTTGGAGCACGAGCTTGGTCGCCGCCGCTTCAATCTCTTCCGGTGGAGGAGCCGGAGCTTCCGCCACTCCCTCAGCGCGACCCAGGAGCCTCCCCCAGAACGAGTTCGCCAGCACGGCGCTGACGCTGGTGACCATCGCCACCATCGCCCAGATGGGATGCACCAGCCCCGTCACCGCCAGCGGGATGCCTATGCCATTGAACGCGAACGCCAGGGTCAAGTTCTGCACGGTCTTCCGATACGAGGTGCGGCCGATGGCGATGGCGTCGCTCACCCCCTCCAGTCGGCTGTGGATGAGCACGACATCGGCCGACTCGATGGCGATGTCGGTCCCAGCACCGATGGCAATCCCGACATCGGCCTGCGTGAGTGCCGGTGCATCGTTGATCCCGTCGCCCACCATAGCCACCCGGACGCCGGTCGCCTGGAGCTCGCGGATCTTAGCCGCCTTCTC
>JADFNB010000010.1:87117-87409 GCA_022563595.1 Gemmatimonadota bacterium | reverse complement strand
CCGAAGCGTTCCTTATCCGGGGAACTCTGCACGGCATGGGCGTAGGCCACCCACTGAGAGACGGCACCACCCATTCCCGGGATGATACCGATGTAGGTCCCCAAGGCGCTGCACCGTATGACCAACCACCAATGGCGAAAGGTGTCCTTAACTCCTTCCATTACACCGCCTAGTTTACCTACTTGCACATGGGAAATACTTGTCCCCTTGACCGCAAGGTCGATGATTTCGGGGATAGCAAAAAGACCGAGAGTCACAGGCACCAGCGGCACCCCATCCCATAGGTAGAGAT
>JADFNB010000010.1:0-87107 GCA_022563595.1 Gemmatimonadota bacterium | reverse complement strand
GTATAGCGTTCGGTTCCTGAAATCGGATCCAGGCCTATCGTTGCCAGCCAAAGTCCTATCGCGCCGGCAGTGAGCCCTTTTACTACGGCCTCACCGCTCAGAGAGGCAAGAAAGCAAACCCCCAACAGGGCCAACATGAAAAACTCCGGCGAGCCTATGGCGAGAACTAAGGGGCGAACAATTGGTATGGCCAGCGCCAAGGCGAAAGCACCAAAGATAGCCCCTACCAGGGAGCTCATCAGGGCTGCTCCAAGGGCGCGCCCCGCCTCGCCCTTTTTGGCCATGGGGTGACCGTCGACAATGGTGGATGCGGTGATCGCCTCTCCCGGGACACCGAAGAGGATAGAGGTGATGTCGCCGGTGGTTGCCGTCACCGCCGACATCCCAAGCAAGAAGGCGAAGGCCTCAACGGCCTCCATTTTGAAAATAAAGGGGAGCATCAGGGCCAGCGTTACCGGCCCCCCCAGGCCTGGAAGGATCCCTACAGCAAAGCCAATCGCGATCCCGACGATCATGAAGGCAAAGGTCTCCCAGACAAAGACCTGTAACAGTCCCTCGATGAACGACTGGAACATTTCGACCATAGGGAAGAATCCCGTGAAAAAGGGGCGCCGTCAAAGTACGGCGCCCCAATGGAATTAAAATCTAATTTGCTCTACTACTTCTTGGGTAGGAGGATCTCCTTTAGTCTAGATAGCATAGCGGGATCCATGTCATACAGTTTCGCAATGAGGTTCGCTGTTTTTCGCCCATCGATTGGAGCGATCTCCAACCTGGACTTTTTGGCTTCTGCCAGGAATTCAGGGTCTCTCATGGTAGCCATAAATGCCTTCTGGAGAATTTGCACACGCTCTGCTGGTACGCCTGGCGGCAAGGAATATGGACGAACGGCGGAAACATAGGCATCATTAATGACCGTCAGGAGCTCGCGAGCGCCAGCGGTCTTGGCATAGTTGATAGCCAGAGGCACATGCTTGAGCTCAGGGTGGGATTTGAGTGTAAGCTGGAGCACAACTCGGACATTCCCCGACTCGACCGCTTTACGCCAGGTGACCTTGACCGACTGCCAGGCCCAGCATCCCCCGTCGGTCTCACCGGACTCGGCCGCCGCCGCCGCGCTCTATCGGGCGAAAGAAGCTGGGCGGAACCGGGTCGAGGTGGCCCTGACCGCCCAAAGTGGCTGAGGCGCAAACCACCCATCACGACCGTTCCGTTGTATATTTGAGATAGTACTGAACCAAAAAGGGGGGGCGACTGGTTTCGACGGGTCTAGTGAATGCTTCGTTGCGTGTCCAGGTCTCCGGTTCCCTGGTAAAGCCACCGGAAACATGCACAATTGCCAACACTAACTTGGCTCTGGCTGCGTAAGCTTTCGCTTACTGCACCTGCTCCCGTTGCAGCCGCGCTTGAGGCGGCGCGGGAGTAACGTAAAATCAAGCTGGCGTGACGTGTCGCTTCCGCACGTTACGTGAGATTCAGGAAGATTGTCTGTCGCTTGGGTGGTTGCGCTCCTGGCGGCGGAGACATCAAGCGCGACCTACGCACGTAGAAGCGGGGTAGGATCGAGGCTCGGACCGGGGTTCGAATCCCCGCGCCTCCATTGGGGCAGGGAATCGCAAACTTTGCATGTTGAGGGGATAGCCGCACCGTGGTGGTGCGGCTATCGCCGTTTCGAGGGTGATTGTGGCTGTTTTGTGGCTGTCCAGTCGTACCGGGGTTTTCGGGCCACAGCTTCACCCCAGATATGTACGGCGAAAAGTACAGAACTACAGAACCCCCACTGATGCATTCGCCGCCTTGCGCTGCCGGTGCTGCCGCATCTCGACGACCTTGCCCATGCAGAACCGCTCCTAGCAGGACTGGCTCCCATGCCGTCCCTTTTGCTCCCGTTGGGGTGCGTCAGCAGAATCAAGGAGAGTGCAGTGTGCGTCGTATGCCCTTCGTGGCTGCGTTCGGAGTGGTGCTGGCGCTCGTAGCATCGTTTGCCGTTCCGACCCCAGCACACGCGCAACAATGGCGGCCGACCGGCAGGGCACCCCTGCAGCAGCCCTTCCCAAGGAACCGGTGGGATCGATACCGCTCCCACCTACCACGTCGCATCGTGCGTCCCCATCTCGTTGCGTCCATGGCTACGGTCATGGAAACCGAACCCAACGATACGACGACGACCGCGAACCTCGTGTCGCTGGGCGATACGGTGACCGGTGTGATCGACCCCGCCGGCGACGCTGACTACTTCGTCATCGACGTTCCCGGCAACACGCTGCTCGATTTCCAGTTGTTGGCCGTCGGCAACTTTCCGGGAATGCTCATCATATACGACGTCGACGGCACCACGGTGCTCGATTCGGCCGGCACCATCTTCCCGTCGTTCTTCCCGGTGCGGGTCAGAACCAGCGTCACCACTCCGGGCGCGTACTACGTCGCGGTGAGGTCAGCCGACGGACTTGGCGAGGGGGACTTTCTCTACGCCCTCGAGCTGGGCATCGGCATCCTCGGCCCGGGAGATCCCACGACCCTGTTTGCCCAGGGCGTAGGCTTCCCGGGGAACATGGCAGCGGGAGGTGACGGCGATCTCTTCGTGGTCGACTTAGGCTTCTTAGGCTTCGGCCAGCAACGGCTGGTACGTGTCGATCTCGCCGGCAACGTCACGATCTTCGCCACCGAAGTGGCGCCTTCGGGGGTCGCCGTGGACGGGTTCGGTAACATCCTCGTGGTGGGGTTTGATATCGCGCAGGGCTTCCCGTTGGTCGCGAGCTACACCCCCGCGGGCCAGCGATCGGAGTTTACTCGGGAAGTGACCTCGCCCAGCGCGATCACGATCGGGCCCGACGGCGATGTCTGGGTGGCAGACTGCGGGAACATCTGCCCGCAGCTGTTGCGGTTCGATCCGTTGGGAAATTTCAAGCAGAGCATTGCGCTGAACAACGTTCCTGCGAACCTCGCCTTCTCGCCGAGTGGTGTACTGCACTTCTCCAACAGCTTCGATATCTTCCGCGTAACGACCACGACGGAGTCCGTCATCAGCGTCGGTTGCTGTCTCGAAGGAATCGCGTTCGACGAGGACGGATACCTCTACGTCGCGAATGGGTTCCTGAAGGTGACGCTGTACAGCCCCTCCTACGAGCTCGTCGAAGATCCCTTCGCCAACACGGACCTCGGTGGTCCGATCAGCCTGGTATTCGGACGCGACGCGACCGGAGCTATCACATCACGCCTCTTTGCCGCCACGTCTGCTGGCGGCATAGTAGAGATGAACCCGACTGGGATGCGCGCACCTGGCTTCCGCGTGGGCATCGATCTGTTGCGCGTCGTCGCTGGCACAGTGCCTGACGGAGTGGTCGGCGCGGAGTACACCGCGCGGCTGACCGTCGAGAGCCCGCCCGGAGCGGTGACGTGGACAATCTCGGACGCGGACCTGCCCCCCGGGCTCACGCTAGAGGGTGCGACCGGTGTGATCTCGGGCGTACCGGAGGCCGACGGACGGTACGAGTTCACCGTACGTGCCGCAAGCGACACGCGGTTCGGCGTGCTGCGGCTCAGCATTCGCGTTACCGATCCGGAGCTGTCGGTCTCTACGGCGGTCGACGGATTGTTCGGCGTGCCGGACGTGCTGACCCCGGAGCTCGAGCGGTTCCTCGACCTGCAAGGCAACCAGAATGGCAGGTTCGATATCGGTGACTTACAGGCGTTCCTACGCGCCCAGGGTCGGTTACCGGCATTGCACCGTCTCCTCGCGGAACGGGCGAAGCAAGGGAGGCAGCCATGAGAATCCCGCGCTTACTCACGGCGACCGCAGCGATCTGTGTATTGATCGGTGCCGGCATCTCCTGTGGCGACTCGACCGAGCCTCCTGTGGCCGGTGCCGTCACCGTGTCGCTCGTGACTCCCAACACCGATGACGGCGCAGTTGCGGTAACGATCACGGGCCCGGGCCTGAACGCCCTTGTCTCCGTGACCACATCCTACGAGGTGTTCTGGCGACTCGTGTCGGAGACCGAGGTACGCGCGCTCGTCTTCGGCAACCTTACGGCAGGTCCGCTGGTGACGGTCAATGTCTCCGATCTCAACCAGCTCGCGAGCATCGCGGGCGCGGTCACCGAAGTTGCGCAGCGCAACGACGAGCTCCGCAGCGATCTGTCCGGATATGCGATAACCGTCGCCGGTCCCTCGCAGTAGCCGGTCCGAAGACCGACTCCGGCCATTCCCGTGTTCCCTTTTCCTTTCCTAACCGGAGGGGAACCACCCACTTTGCGTTTCCCGGATCAGAGCTGAGTACGAGGCGGGCCTGAGGAGTCGAGGCGACCTCACCGTCCTACGGAGGGGTCGGCCCGACGCGTGGCCGGCTCGTCAGCCCGACCGACTCCTCAAGACAAGGACCGCCGCACGCTCGGGGAAAAGGGCGGTCTGACTACGGCACCTCCTGGGCTAGCGTGATGCCATCCACAGCAGGGACACGGCCGTCGGGGCGGCCTGGGCATCACCGGGTCCGCCGCGACGCAGATCGGCCGAGAACCCGCTGAAGCGAAGTCCTAAGCCGAAGGCGGCGAAGCGGGCTGCGGCTTCATATCAACTTTGAAGTGCAACATTGAAGCTCAGGGTCCATAGCATTCCTTCGGGGTGCGGTAGCCGAGCCGCTTGGGGGGCCGGTTGTTGAGCTTTGCAGCAATGCGATTGCAGTCGTGCTGGGTGAGGTGCTCCATGCTCTGTTGCTTAGGCAGGTACTGGCGGGTCGGTGTCGGGAAACAGACGACCGATGTCACCGAAGCGCCGCCGCGCCGAGCAGCGCGTCCGGTTAACGCACACGCGATGGCGTTGCCGTCGAAGTGGCGGGCCAGACCGGTGGGACGCGGGATCTCGACGCCGGCGAGCTTGAGGGGCCGCTCGGCACCGAAGAGATGGGAATCGTAGCCGCGTCCGAAGCGGGTGGGCATGGTAGCACCGTACAGCGTCCGTCGTCCCCTGTCCACCACCCACCGTAAACCGTCAACCGTCCCCACACACAGCAGTTGACGCCTCGCCACGCTCAGCGCATCCTCCCGCCATGGCACCTGACGCCTCCGAGTCCGTCCGCCACCAGTTGGCCACCGCCCTTGGGCCCGACTACGAGGTTGAACGGGAGCTGGGCGCCGGGGGCTTTGCGGTCGTCTATCTGGTGCGCGACCTCAAGCTCAAGCGACCGCTCGCCGTCAAGGTGTTGAAGCCGGAGCTCATCGCCTCCAGAACCGCCCTCGATCGCTCGTACCTCGAAGCGCAGACCGTCGCGCAGTTGTCGCACCCACACATCGTCCCGTTGCACTTCGTGGGCGGTGAGGGCGATTTCTTCTACATCGCGATGTCCTTCGTCGACGGGGAGAGCCTCGCCGGCCAACTGGAGCGGGAGGGCGAGCTCTCGGTCCAGGATACGACTCGTATTCTCACCGAAATCGCCGATGCGCTCGACTTCGCCCACCGGCACGGTGTGGTGCATCGGGACGTGAAACCGGACAACGTCTTGCTGGACCGCGAAACCGGGCGATCGCTGCTCACGGACTTCGGCATCGCGCGCAGCTCGCTCTCGGCGGCGAAGCTCACGGCGACCGGACTGGCGATCGGTACCCCGGCCTACATGAGTCCCGAGCAGCTCGCCGGCGATACGGTCGACCTGCGCACCGATCTCTACGCACTCGGCGCGATGGGTTACCAGATGCTCACCGGGACGGTGCCGTTCGCCGAGGGCGGCTCACCAATGGCGATCATGGCCAAGCGGTTGTCGGAGGCACCCGACTCGGTCGCCGCGCACCGACCCGACGTTCCACAGCATCTCGTGGAAGTGATCATGCGGTGTCTCGCGATCGAGCCGAACGATCGCTTCGAGAGCGCGGCCGAGATCGTGAGCATCCTGAAAGGCCGAACGCCGGTGTCCGGCTCGCGCGTCACCGCACCCGTACGGGCATCCAGACGTCCGCCCAGCCGGCGTAGAGTCATGGGGCTGGTGGGGGGAGCGGGCCTCGTCGGCGCGTTGCTCGTCGGGTTGGTTGTGCTCCGATCACCGGCGGAGCCCGACGAACCTGCCGCCGCACCTCCCCCGCCGGCGCCGACGATCCCCGAGCGTATGGTGCTCGTTCCGGGCGGCTCGTATACGATTGGGCGCGACGACGGACACGAGTGGTCACGCCCGGCACATACGGCGCTGGTCGATTCGTTCGCGATCGGGCGAACCGAGGTCAGGGTTGCCGATTACAAGCGCTACGTGGAGGCGACCCTCGCTGCGGAACCGTGGACGACTGAGCCGGACAGCTTGCTACCCGTCACCCGCGTGACGTGGGCTGAGGCAAACGCGTACTGCGGGTGGGCCTACGACGGCGGGCGGTTGCCCACTGAAGAGGAATGGGAGGCGGCGGCACGCGGCGTCGACGGGACCGTGTACCCGTGGGGCGCCGAGCCCGAGCCGGGGCGGGCGAACACGTTGTCGGCGGGACGGAGCGGCCCGGCACCCGTCGGGAGCTTTCCCCAGGGGGCGAGCCCGGTGGGAGCGCAAGATCTCATCGGCAACGTGTGGGAGTGGACGTCGTCACGGATGCTCGCCTATCCGGGGGGCTCTGCGCCAGGCGGCGGCGATCGCTATTACGTGACCCGCGGTGGTGCCTACAACACGCAGGGAATCGTCGACGCCACCCGGCGCGGGTACATGCCGCCCACCACCGGAACCAGAGAGGGGTTCGAATTCACGGGGTTCCGGTGTGTGGCGCCGGTGCTGCGCTCTCGCTAGGCATTGCCGCTCGATCCGCTGCGCCTCCTCCTTCGGCATACACTACCGATACTCGACGGGCACAGACCGGCTCAGGCAGCGCACTGAGGGACACCAGCCGCCGGTCGTTGCGACGAACCCGGTCCTGGGTACGGAGGGATGGGCGCCGCTAGTGCTTGACGGGCCGCTGCGCGCACCCCACTAGTAGTAGTATGCGCGTCTTCGTGATCGTGGTCGGATTCATCTGGGCTGGCCCCGCCGCTCTTCATGCCCAGTGTGCCGACGGCACGCCCCCACCGTGTGGTGTTTCGGTGCGAGCGGTCGTCGTAACGGCCACCCCGCCTCCGGAGCAGCGCGGCCGCAGCTTCCTCGTCCTGCCTTTTCGAAATATCACGCGGGCGCCTGAGAGCGAATGGCTAATCGACGGCTCTCCCGTGCTCCTCGCCGATGCACTAGGCCAGTGGGAGGAGATCTCGGTCGTGTCGCCGGAGCGGCTCTATCCCGCGCTGCGGCGCCACGGTCTCGAGCCCGGCGCGGTGATGGACGAGGACCGGGTGCGCCGGGTTGCGGAAGAGACGGGTGGCTGGACAGCCGTCACGGGTGACGTTCTGGCCACTGGCAATCGAATCCGGGTCAGCGTGCGGGCATACGACGTGGCCACAAGAGAGGTCGTGGTGCGGGCGTCCGAAGAGGTGGGCGCCGACGAGGATATCCGCGAGGCCTATGAGCGGCTGGCCGCACGGCTTCTGAACGCCGCGGGATTCGACGGGACCGAACTCGATCTGCCGGCGGCGACCACGCAGTCCCTCGAAGCCTACAAGGCGTACGTCGAGGGTGTCGCGCTGTATCATGGAGGCAAGATCGGGGCGTCGCGCGAACGGTTCGAGCTGGCGGTGGGGATCGACAGCATGTTCGCGCAGGCGTACGCCAAGCTTGCGGAAGCTTCGATGACCAACATCGAGGCGTTACTCGATCCGCAGAGTCCCGGCTACAGGTATGCGGAGCGAGCAGCCGCGCTGGCGTCACGCCTGCCGGAGCGCGAGCGCCGGCACTTGGAGGCTACCGTCGCGATGTTCCGCGGCCAACTCGGGCACGCGCGTGAATTGCTGGACGAACTGGTTGCCGCAGACTCGAACGATGTCGAGGCGCTCGAGGATCTCGCAGAACTGCACCTGTTGGATCCGGTTCTGGTAGCGATCGACAGCGTCGCAACGCGCCGCGGCTCGTTCAACTCGGCCGCACGGCTCGCAAAACGCGCGCTGGGTCTCGCCGCCGACCGGCAGGAAAACTATGGAATCCTGGTTGCGGTGTATGCCCGCGCCGCCGGTCAAATCGAAGGCCGGGTGGCGGGCCTGCGGAACGAGCCCGTGTCGATCCCTCAACTCATCGCGTCAATCGGGCGCCCCGATCAGGTTTTTGTGCCGATCCTGCGGGATACCTTTGAGCTGATTCCGGCCGAGTCCTTGAGTACACTCGAGCCGGGCTTCCTGCGTGCCTCACGCCGCCGCGCCCTGGAGGCCGCCGTGGCATGGGTCGAGCGGTGGCTCGTTGCCGCGCCGAACAACGCCCAGGCCCATCAAACCGCCGTGGACGTATACGCGCTCGCGGAACGCTACGACGACGCACTGCGCGAGCTGGCTATAGCGGACTCGATCGGTGTGGAACGACAGTTCGGGCGCATTGCCGCCAAGCGAATGGAGGTCCTCGCGCGGGCCGGTCGGTTCGCGGAGGCCGGACGGCTCGTGGACTCGCTGATTGCGGCCGGCGACTATGGGCGGCAACGGCTGATGACCGATGCCCTCGTCGGCAACGAGTTGGCGTGGTTATTCAATATCCAGCTGGCGCAGGGGCGCCTGGCCGATGCCGATTCGATGTTGCGGCGGCTCCTGCACCTGGTGCAGTCGCTGCGACCAGATGCAGACTCCTCGACCGTCATTCACAACTACCTCTTTCTCTTCACGCGACGGACCGATGCGGCGGGCCCGCAACGCGCCGTTTTGATTCCCGTCGCCGTTCGGAGACGCGCGGTCGACGGTGTCATCTCGCATCTCACCGACCTAGAGGACAGTGCGGTCGTCGCTCTCCACCTGTTGGATGTCGTGAACCTATCGACCCGTGGCGCGCCCGACAGCGTGCGGACCCGCTACGCGGCGGCGCTCCATGAGGCCGCGACGCGGCTGGTCTCCGCCGGCCGGCATCGGCTGGCCCTGCAGGCGGCCGTGCAGGCCGTGATAACGGACACCTCGCTAGCGAGCCTGGACGCGCAGCTACGGACCATCGAAGCGATCCTCGAAGTCGATCCGGACAACCTCGACGCACTATACCAACGGGGTCGCTATGCGGCGCGTAGTGGGCAGCGGCTCGAGGATGGCGCTCTCTCTCTTCAGCGCTACCTCGATGAGGCGGCTCCGGGTGCGTGGGATCCCGACTTCGCAGCGGCGCACTGGCGACTTGGCATGATTGCGGAGCACCGCGACGATCCGGATGGCGCGCGCGCACACTATGAGGCTGCCCTCAACGAGAATCCGGAATACGCGAACGCTAAGCGCGCGCTCGAGCGACTGAACCTGCCAGAGCAGCACCCCCGGTAGCCTTCACGCCAGCGGCCTCACCGCCAGGCCGCACTTCGCTCCGGGAAGGAGGTGACTTCTCGTCGTCATGGAGTGCGGACCGCTCTCGCGATGTAGTCAGGGACGAGATTGCGGTGGAAGATCGGAATGTCGGGTGAGACATCGGGATCGCCGGTAATCACGACCACCAGGTCGAGGGTCGGAATCACGTAGATGTACTGGCCGCCGTAACCGGCCGCGAAGAACCCGTCGAACCTGGACTCATCCGAGAGCCACCAGAGGTAGCCGTACCCGGCAGCCGCGCTCCCACCGGGCGCCTGATTTTGGCTCGACGCCTCGACCCACTCGCGCGGGACGATCTGTCGCCCTTCCCACATCCCCTCCCGCAGGTACAACAGGCCGATCTTCGCCAAGTCGCGCGCGCTTATGGTGATTCCGGAGAACCCGGAGGTGAAGCCTTCCGGGTCGGTCTCCCAGGTGACCCCTGTTATGTCCAGCGGGGCAAAGACGTGTTGCTGCATGTACTCGCTGAGGGACAGTTGGGTCGCTTCTGTCAGCATGCCCGAGAGTAGATGGGGAAGGGCACCGTCGTAGCGGAACTCGGCGCCGGGCTCACTGATCAGCGGCGCTTGGATGTATGCGCCGATCCAGCTGACCGCAAGCGTGCCGTCGTCGGCCTCCAGCGAGTTGAGCCCGGAGGTCATAGTGAGGAGGTGTCGCACCGTGATCGCGCGCTTGGCGTCGTCCTCGGGCCCGAAGTATTGCGGGAAGACTTCCTCCACACGCTGGTCGAGTCCGGGCAGGTCGCCACGGTCGAGCGCGATGCCATAGGCCAACGACGCGATGCTCTTGGTCACCGACCGAATGGCCGGGCGGTCTTCCGCTAGGAAACCGCGGTAGTATCGCTCGAAGACGAGGAACCCGTTCCGAACCACGAGCAGGCTACGAATCGAGGGGAACGATTGCGCGACTTCGTCAGCCTGCAGGAGGACGGACTCGATCATCCCCTGCGATACCGGGCTGGCGGTGTCCCATCCTTCCGCTGACGGCGCGGAAAGCGAGTCGCCGTCGCACGCGACGAGTGCGAGTGTCATCAGAACGGAGCCGCGAGTGGGGCGGGGTGGAAGCATCATGATGCAACGTAACCAGACGTGCCGCGCTTCGTGGCTCGCAAACGAGACCGGGCCAAGGCGTACCTGCAGCGCCCGCTAGGGCCGGTGGAGCTAGCCGCGGTCGAGGTGATCGCTATGGACGAGTTCGCGATCCCCAAGGGGCAGCGCTACGATCAAGGTGATCAAACGACTGGCCTACGGCTTCCGGGACGAGACCGCTCCTTCCTCAAGATCCGCAGGGCCTCGAGGTCACACCACGTTGTTCACCGCTCGAAGTACGGGTGCGTAAGCACTGGAGGCTTCTCCTTGGATTCGCTCTCCCGCATCTCCATCTCCTCGACCAGCACGGGCGGAGCCACTATGCTCACCGGAAGCTGACGGCAGCCGAAAGCCCCCGGGCCACCTGGTCCGAAACTGAAGCAGGGCCGCGGGAACGGCCCCCAGGAGCGGGCATGTCGCGTCTTAGGAAACTGATCAGCGAGCTCACCGCCGCAGGGATCCCAACAACTCCTGGAGTGGCCGGGTATTGAGTACGTCCGCAGGCGCCAGCCACGCCCGCCGCGCCTGCTCCACACCGTAATGCATCTGATCGAGGTCCCGTACCCGGCGCGCCCCAACGTGCCCGACTAGCGCGCGAACCGTAGCCCTATGCTCACGAGCAGGCCGCGCAACTCATCGACATCGTCCCCGGAAAAGAACAACTCTTCGCGATACCCGACGCGAACCCAAAGCGGGGTCCCCGAGGTGGCATACTCGAGCAGTACCCGCACACGGTGATTCCATCGATCGTCTCGGTTCTCCGCGTCAAGCACGTAGAAAGCCAGGTCGAGGAGACCTCGGATACCGGGCACGCCGAGCGGTGCGTTGAAGGTTACTCCGAGCCCACCGCGACCCCGTACACTGACACGACCGAATGGACGGGTTTGCGAAACGCCGGCCGTGCTCCGCCAATAGTCGATCTCGGGTCCGACGGCGAACCATGTCGTGGGATGATAGCGCCCTGACAGGGTGGCGATCAGCACATTCTCTGTCCTGCCAAGCACGACGTTCTCGAGGGTGCCAAACACCGCACCAACCCTCAGCGACGCCCATCCGAACCGGAAGACGCCCTCGCCTCCGACCAACACCCCCCGATCCATAGCGCAGCAGCTGCCGTCGCTCAGTAGGATTGAGCGGCTCGGCCCAAGGTCCGCAGCGACAAAGCGCTCGGCGACAAATACCACCGGGGCCACCGCGGTGTAACGCGTCGGCTGCTGCGCGCTGAGCCCCGATGCAGAGAGCGCCACCGTCGCCGTGACGAACAGCCTCATCGAACCCTCCGCATTACGAGGTGGATTCGGGCCGTGCGCAACGCTGCACGATTCGCGTCCGCAATCTGTTGCCGCTCCCTCACGTCCGCCTCTCGGCGTCTGCTGTTGCGTTCGATGTTCCGGTAGATGGGGCGAGTCTTGTCGCCGGACACGGAACCGATCAGGCCGCTCAAGACGAAGGCGCCGCCGACCGCGAACGCCACCCCGTCGAAGGCCGGCTGGGCATCCGGGAAACGGAGCGCCGAGAACAACGGAACGCCGACGGCGACGATGCCGCCGAACAGCAGGCCGCGTCCTAAATGCCAGCTGCGGTTGACAGACTCGATCTCGAGCAGGAAGTCCGTCGACATCAGGGCCGGCGGCAGGGGCGTCGTATCGACGGCCTCGCGGGCGACAAGCAGCGCAAACTCGATGCGCGGCGCCGCCTCCCCGAGCGTGTCGCGCGCCGCGATCAGCACCGAATGCTCTCCGAACGCTACTGCGGTATCGCCCTGGGCCCGCAGATTCCACGTGAACGCGCGAGCCCCCTCCACGGATTGAGAATCTGTGTGCAGCACCCTCCCGTCATCCACGGCAACGACTCGCAACACGACGTCCGCCGGCTGGTTCGGCCGGACGACGATTCGCAGCTGCCCGCTTGTCCGCGACACGACGGAATCGGTCGGTGCGTCGACTACGAGCCCCAGAGCACGCTCCCGGGCCAGCTCGACCGAGGTCCGAAGTTCGGGAGTGAGTTCCGCGGGGCCGAGCGTGTACTGTGGCGCCAGTTGATAGGCGGTGCGGAAGTAAACCCGCGCGGAGTCGAACAACGCCGGGGTGTCCAGCCCCCGTGCCATCCCGTAGTGAATCATCCCGAGGCGCATCGCCGCCTGCGCGCGTTGCTCGTCTGAGAGGGCCAGGGCCGTGTCGCCGAGGATGCGGCGGTACAGCGGCAGCGCGTCATCGAATCGTGCCGCGCGGTAGAGTGAATCGGCGGTCGTGAAGGGGAACGGCGAGCGCGGTGGTCTGGCTGTACTGCCAAGCATGGGAAGCCGCACGTGTTCTCCCGACCGCAGCTCGAGTTGCTGCTGGAGCCGCGCACGGCCCACTACTTCCAGCACGAGGTTGTACGTCCCGGCAGCCACAACCCGCCCGACGATCGGTGTTTCACCGATCCGCTCGCCGTCGAGAAAAACCGTGCCCCAGGGCTCGCTCGTGACCGACAAAGTGGCAGGCACCGCTGGTGTCGCTGTGACCGTGGCGATTGCCGTACGACCCTCCCGCACCACGATTGAATCACGGTACGGGAGGTAGCCGCGGGCCCGGACCTCAATGCGATGGAGCCCGGGTCGCACCTGCTGGCGCGGCGTCTGCCACAGCGTGCCGTCCACCCGGAGCTGCGCGCCGGCCGGCAGGCCGCGCACCTCGAGCACCGTCGCCACCACGGTGGGGGCCGGCAAAGTGCCGCGTTCGGAGTTGAAGACCGACAGGAGGTCGGAGCTGAGGTCGGCGAGGCTGTCCACCCGGAGCTGCGGATCCAGCAGGAGCGCCTGGCGGAAGGCGCCTCGTGCTTCCCGCTCCCGGCGAAGCATCAGGTGAGTGATTCCGAGCAGGACGAACGCTCGGACACGCTGTCGTTCGGACGCTCCGCTCGTGGGATCCAGCGCGAGGCGCAGCAGTGCCGCTGCCGAATCGACGTTGATGGCGTCGATCTGTGCGCGCGCCTCTGCGATGGCGGCCGCTGGGCCAGTCTGAGCTGACACATGAGCTGAGGCGGTACTCATGGCGACGAGGAATCCTAGGATGGATGCGGTACGCGTCATTGCGGCCTCACCAGTTCGATGCGTCCAAGGTTGAGTGTGTCTCCGTCCGACACGGCCACGGTTGTGTCGACGGTCCAGATCCCCATTTGATCGGTTATCTCGAACTGGATCGTTACATCTCCGCTGGATACCTGGTGATTCACCACGGGGTTTCCGTCAAGCCGTATTCCGTTGATCGTGATGACGGCGGAGCTGGGACTGGATCCGACAGTGATCATGGCGCGTCCGGCCTCACGCGACGTGGCCGCGCTTTCGTCGCCAGCAGCGAAACCAAGGGTCCCACCCAGTTGGCTTCGCGCGAGCCAGATCGTTCCGACCGCGGCGATGGCAATCGCGGCGAAGAGTGCCCGCACTTTGCCGCGTCGTTTCGGGCGCGGCTGGACGTGGGCCGTTCGGGAAACCGTATCGGCAGAGGCCTGGCTCAGTGGGACAGTCTCCGCCAATGACGAGCGAGCGCGGGTCGGCGTCGTTGCCAGGTTCGTTACATCCCCTTCCAGCGCGCCAAGAAAGTTCGTCACGGATGTGAACCGCTCCTCCGCTCGTTTCGCCAACGCCTGATGCACGGCGCGGCACGCGTGCTCCGGCAGGTCCGGCCGCTCGGCTGCGAGCGGAGGTGGAGGGGTCATGCAATGCTGGTGCAGCAGGTCGATTGCCGATTCGCTGTCGAAAGGAATATGCCCCGCGAGCATCTGATAAGCCATAATACCGGTGGAGTACTGATCGGCGGCGCCCGTTACGACGAGCCCGCGGCACTGTTCCGGGGACATGTAGTAGGGCGTGCCGATCGCCGATCCGGAGGCGGTGAGCGTTCCGGCAGATATCTGTTTAGCGATGCCAAAATCGGTGACGATCACGCGCCCATGCGCGTCCAGCATGATGTTGGCGGGTTTGATATCGCGGTGAATCACTTCCTGCGCGTGCGCGTAGTCGAGGGCGTCGGCGACCGGTCGAAGAATGTCGATAGTCTGGTCGAGCGAGAGCTGCCCTTTCTCCTCGAGTAGGTCCGCGAGCGCCTGGCCCTCGAGAAACTGCATCGCGTACCAGAACAGTTTGCCGCCTGACGACACACGATAGATCGGGATGATATTGGGATGGGCGAGATTGGCCGCCGTGCGTGCCTCGCGCTTGAACCGCTCGATCGCGCGGTCGCCGTACGTCAGTTCCGGGGGCAGCACCTTGATGGCGACCTGGCGGCCCAGATGCACCTCGGTTGCGAGGTAGACAGCGGCCATGCCGCCCCGGCCCAGCTCGCGGTGGATCTTGAACTCGCCGTGCGTCTCGGCACGCAGCATCGCTGCCAGTTCTTGTGCGACTGTGTCATTGATCAGAACGTCACCGGACAGATCCCCGGAGGGATCCGAGACGTCCGCACCGCAAGTGAAGCAGAACTTGCTGTCGTCCGGGATCGGGGTGGTACAGTGCTCGCAGATCATGGGACCCGAGCGCATGCTTCTACCTCGTGAGCGCGCCGGCCACGGGCGTGGGCATATTTGTGCCGACGCTCGTTCCGATGCCGAGTTGCCCCAAACTGTTGCCTCCCCAGCAGCATCCTCTGCCATCAGTCGACACGCCACACGCGTGCCCACCACGAAGCCCGAGTCCAAGTGGCGCGAACGTGATCTCTCCGGAAAGCAGAGTCGGCCGCATGGGAATCTCAATCGACCCTCCCAACGTACAGCTGGGTGCGTGGACCGTCCAGGGAGCCTGATGTGGTGGTCCGGCACCACCACGCCATGGCGTCAAGGACGTGTCAAGCGGACCTAGAAGCTCATCGCAGGCGCCCAAACTCCAGTGCCAGTGCGAGACCGGCGAATGGCTGCTGGGAGTTGAAGTTTCCGAACGCCACTAGACCAACCGCCGTCTTTCCACTCTGCTCGACGAAAGCCTGCAGCTCCAGAGCAATGCCGGGCACCCAGGGCAGCGGTTCCCTCCTGCCAAACAGGCCCCCGTCCCCGACCTGCCGACTGCCACCAACAAGCCCCACACCGACAGCCGCCGAGGTATGGAACTGCGCGTAACGCGTGCTGCGTCCATAGAGGACACTGACATCCCAGGCCGCTGTACCGAACAGCTCGAAGGCCACGGCGCCGCGCAGCGATAGCAGGTGGGGGCCAGCCTGTAATGAGACGCCCATCACCCCACCCCAGGTGCCGGGCCTACCAATCCCGGCCCCGAGCGTCACCCACACCGGATGCTCAGTGTCGAGCCGGAGATCGAACGTCGGTCCCGTCGGGATGGTTGGGGCTTGGGCGTCTCCGGGGCCAGCGGCAAGGATCTCGGCCGAGGAGAACACGAACAGGGACAGCAGCGTGGCGCGTAACAGTGGAACCTTCCCGATGGTGACACCGGAAGGTCGCGGCCGCGCGTCAAGCCGTCGTCAAGCAGCGCTGCACGAGTTCGCCAAGAAGGCCTCCAACGTCCGCATCACGGATCCTGCCCGCAACGCACTGGCGGTCTCGCGATCGGATCCCTATTCCTGGCACGTTCCCGAGCACTCCGGCACCGCGCGCCTGACGTACACGCTCTCGACGACCGACCCATCGAGATCGCGTTCCACCCGCCCGCGGAGAGCGGATGGCGCATTACGTCTCCAGGGATCCCAACAACTCCTGGAGTGGCCGGGTATTGAGTACGTCAGCAGGCGCCAGCCACGCCCGCCGCGCCTGCTCCACACCGTAATGCATCAGATCGAGGTCCCGTACCCGGTGTGCATCGGTGCTGATCACGATCTTCACGCCCAGCTCACGCGCCCGCATGAGTTGCGTGTCCTTGAGGTCGAGGCGGCTCGGGTGGGCGTTCAACTCCACCGCGACGCCGTTCTCCTTGCAGCAGCATAACACTTCCTCCAGATCGAACTGGTAGGGCTCCCGCTCGTTGATCAGTCGCCCCGTCGGATGGGCGAGAATGTGGACTGCCGGATGCCGGATCGCCGCGAGAATCCGGTTGGTCTGCTGAGCGGCCGGGAGATCGAACAGCGAGTGAATCGAGACCAGTACCACGTCCAGCTGTTCGATCATCTCGTCTGCGAGATCGAGCGAGCCGTCGCGCAGAATGTCGATCTCCTGGCTCTTCAGGATCCGGATTTCCGGGTGCGCAGCCTGAACCTCGTCGATCTCCCGCCACTGCTCGCGCAACGCCTCGGCATCGAGCCCGCCGGTCATAGCGAGGCTCTTGCTGTGATCGGTCAGCGCGAGGTACTCGTAGCCCCGCTCGACACAGCCCTTGACCATCGCGTCGATCCCGTCGTGCCCGTCAGACCAGGTCGAGTGCATTTGGAGGTCGCCGCGCATGTGATCCAGCGTGACCAGCTCGGGCAGCTTACCACCAGCCGCAGCTTCCACTTCGCCCCGGTCCTCGCGCAGCTCAGGCGGAATCCACGCCAGCTCGAGTGCTGCGTAGACATCCTCCTCGCTCGCGCCCGCTACTCGCTCGCCGGAGAGCACGTCTTCGGCATCAGGGTCTTCGCCTTCCGGCACACGAAACACGCCGTCCTCGGAGACCCGCAGCCCGCGCGCCACCGCACGCCTGCGCAGCTTGACGTTGTGGGCTTGGGAACCGGTGAAGTACTGGAGCGCGGCCCCGTAACTCGCCGGCGGAAGGACGCGAAGATTGACCTGTAGGCCCGACTGTAGCATGACCCTCGCGCTGGTGCCACTCGCCAGCTCGATCTTTTTCACGCGTTCGTAGGCGGTGAAATGATCCATCACCGGCTGCGGATCCCGCGCGATGACCAAGAGATCTATGTCCCCAACCGTCTCCATCCGCCGGCGGTAGCTCCCTGCCACTTCGATCCGTCTCACCCCCTCGTGCGTCCTCATGTACTCCACCAACGGCTCGACTAGCTGGTCGGCATGTGCGAGCCGGAAACGCCCGGCGCGCTTCTTCAAGCTCGCTATCCCCCGGACGATTCGCTCCTGGGTCTTCTTCCCGAAGCCCGCGAGCGACTCCACCGCCCCGGCCTTGGCAGCCGCCTCGAGCTGATCGATCGTCTCGACCCCCAGCTCCCGCCACAGCTTGTTGGCCCGTTTCGGTCCCACTCCCGGCAGTCGTACCATCTCGACCAACGTGTAGGGGACCTCCCGCGTGAGATCCTGCAGCACCCGCAGAGCGCCGGTCGTCACCAATTCCTGAATGTGACTGGCCATCTCCTTGCCGATCCCGGGAAGGTCAGTGAGCTTGGCCCCGCTCTCGACCATTGTCCGCATCGGCACCGCATGCGGCTCCACCGTACGCGCGGCGTTTTCATATGCGCGCACCCGAAACGGGTTGGCACCATCTATCTCCAGCAGAGTGCCCACATCCCGCAGCACTTTCGCGATCTCGGTATTCTCCATCATCACCGACCCCGGGCGTGAGCCCGGGGTTCAAGAGACAAAGGCCACCGACCCCGGGCATCAGCCCCGGGGCTCAACAGGCCAAGTTCACCGACCCCGGGCATCAGCCCCGGGGGCTCAAGAGGCCAAGTTCACCGACCACGGGCGTGAGCCCGGGGTTTAGGAGACAGGGGCTACCGACCCCGGGCGTCAGCCCGGGGTGCCCGGGGCTTGGCTTCACACCGCTCCACCGCGATCTCTCAGCAGGGCGATGAACCCCTCCTCATCCAGCACCGTGACACCGAGTTGCTCCGCTTGCGCCAGCTTGGAGCCCGGGTCGGTGCCGGCGACCACATAATCGGTCTGCTTGCTCACCGACCCCATCGCCCGCCCGCCCAACGACGCAACCAGTGCCTCGGCATCACTGCGTGACAACCTCGTGAGCCCTCCGGTGAATACGAACTTGACCCCGGTGAGTGTTTCGCCTGAGGATACCGGTGCCGTTTCGCTCAAAGTCACTTTGCCGACCAGCCGATGAAGCGCATCCCGGTTGTGTTCGCTCGCGAAGAACCCCGCGATCTGCTCGGCCATCTTCGGGCCCACACCGTCGACCGCCGTCAGATCGTCGGTGCCCGCCCGGCGCAATGCCTCGAAGGTCCCGAACTGGGCCGCGAGACTGCGTGCCACGGTGACGCCGACCTCCGGGATGCCGAGTCCGTAGAGGAAACGGTTGAGCGGAACGCGCGACGACTGCTTGATGGCGGCCACGAGATTGTTGGCCGACTTGTCGGCGAACCCTTCGAGCTGCCGTAGCTGGGCGGGCGTCAGATCGAACAGGTCGTCGAGGTGGCGCACCAACCTGGTGCTCACGAGGAGCCGGGCAGATTGCTCACCGAGTCCCTCTATGTCGAGGGCCTCACGGCTGGCGAAATGCTCCAACCGGCCTGCGAGTTGCGCCGGACACTCGAAACTGTTGGGACACACAGTGAATGGGCCGCGCTCGGTCAGCGCGGTCCCGCACGACGGACATGCTTTGGGCATGCGGAACCGCGGCCCACGCTTGCGGTCCGGTTCGTCGATCCTCTCGATCACCTGCGGTATCACGTCGCCGGCCCGCTGGACCCGTACCCTGTCGCCTTCGCGGATGTCCTTGCGCGCGACCTCTTCCCGATTGTGCAGTGTCGCGCGGGATACGGTCACGCCGCCAAGCTCGACCGGATACATGAGTGCCACGGGCGTCACTACGCCGGTCCGCCCCACGCTCGGCACGATCTCGAGCACGCGGGTGACCTCCCGTCGGGGCGGAAACTTGTACGCATACGCCCATCTCGGATGGTGGGAGGTGGCGCCGAGCCGCCTGCGCGCGGCAAACTCGTCGAGCTTGATCACCGCACCGTCGATCTCGAAATCGAGGTCGTCGCGCCGCTGCAACAGGGAACTGTGGTAGGCGAGCATCTGCTCGACGGTGTCGGCCGTCTCTATCAGTGTTGTTACCGGCAACCCCCACGCCCTGATGGCGTCCAGCGCGTCCGTCTGGCTGGTAATCTCATACCCGCGCACGTCCAACACGTCGTAGACGTAGATGTCGAGCGGACGCGATGCCGTCACAGTCGGGTCGAGCTGGCGCAGTGCTCCCGCCGCGGCGTTGCGGGGGTTGGCGAACGGTTCCTTCCCCTCGTCCATGAGCCGCTCGTTGAGCTTCTCGAAGTCGCTCAGGTGCATGATCACCTCACCCCGCACGGCCAGGAACTCGGGTAACGCGACCTCATCCCGCAACCGCAGCGGCACGGAGGCGATCGTGCGGACGTTATCGGTGATACCCTCGCCCACGATCCCGTCGCCGCGCGTCGATGCGCGCACCAGGGTACCACCTTCGTATACCAACTCCACGGACGCGCCGTCGAGCTTGGGTTCGAGGACGTAGCGCACGGCCCCACCCACCCCCTTCCGCACCCGTTCGTCGAATCGCCTGAGCGCCGCCTCATCCCGGTCCGACGCGAGGCTCAGCATTGGGGCGGCGTGCTCGACGGGGGGGAAACGGTCGAACACCATGCCGCCGACACGCTGGGTCGGGGAATCGGGAGTCGCCAGTTCCGGGAAGCGCTCTTCGAGTTGTCGCAGCTCGCGAAACAGCGTGTCGTAGGCCTCGTCGGAGACCTCCGGAGTGTCCTTCACGTAGTAGAGGTAATCGTGGTGCCGGATCTCGGCGCGAAGCGCCCGGAGGCGCCGCTGGGCTTCGGAGCGCTTCACCGGAGTGCGCCGTCCTCAACTATTGCAACACGTGCCGCCATAGAAACTCCGCGATCTCCATGCGCCGCTCGATGAGGTCAACGCGGCCGCTGTATGTTTCGCTCTCCGACTCGGGATTCCAGATCGAAGGCCGTGAGAGGCCCGCAGCCAACATTGCTCCTTCGTGCTCTGTGAGAAAGAGGGCCGGCTTGTCGAAATAGCGGCGCGCGGCCGCCTCGACGCCGAACACACCGGGGCCGAAAGTCACCACGTTCAGGTACAGCTCCAGAATACGACGCTTGGAGAGGCTGTGCTCCAGCTCGACCGTCAGCGCCGCCTCCTTGACCTTGCGCCACACGCTGCGTTGGGGCGACAACCAGAGGTTCTTGGCGAGCTGCTGCGTGATCGTCGAGGCCCCGCGAAGCGGCGCTTCCCCACGCATCGTCTCACCGGCGACCAGCCGTAGCTCCGCCCACGCAAACCCGCTGTGGGAGTAGAAACCGATGTCTTCCGCCACCAGGACGGCCCGCACCAGGTGCGGCGAGACATCGGCAAGCCGTAGCCAGGGCCGGCTGACCCGTTCCGGCGCACCGAGCCCAATCTCGCGCTCGAGCAGAGCGGTGGAGCTCGGGTTCGCCAACACCAACGACGGGACGTCGGGCCACCGCATCCAGGCTCGCGATGCCAGCCCGGTCCCCACGAACAGGACGGTAACGAGCGCAGACCGCCAAACGGCAGAGGATCGGATGTTCATCTCCGGAGTTCCACCGTGCCGCGTTGCCAACATATAAACATGGTTTATATCATATCAGCTAACTAGTTGTTACCAAATGCTTTATAGCTATTCATTCGTACCGAGGTGCAGCATACCCACTTTGTGAGATGTCGACGAAAGGTGACAACGCCCGGCCTCTTGCACTCCAATGTGGGAAACTGTGCCCTGTGCCCGAACGCGTGTGCCGCCTAGCCATAGGTGGGATGGATCGGGATCACCAGACGAGAGGAGTAGAACCGGCAAGCGGCCCATCGAGCCAGGGCCGACGCTCGGGCTACGCCAGGCGGCGCTTCACTTAAGTCTCGCCGCTCAGGTTACCCCTGGTCGCTCGCGCCGCCTGCGAGTGCCGCCTGTGCTGCAGCGAGTCGCGCCACCGGAACGCGGAACGGTGAGCACGAGACGTAGTTCAAGCCAATTTCGTGGCAGAACACCACCGAGCGCGGATCGCCACCATGTTCGCCGCATATTCCAAGCTTCAGTTTCGGATTCGTCCCGCGGCCCAACTTCACCGCCATCTCCATGAGCTTGCCGACCCCTTCTCGATCCAACGTCTGGAACGGGTCGTCGGGTAGGATGCCCGACTGGACGTAGAACGGCAGAAAGCTTCCGGCATCGTCACGCGAGAGACCGAAGGTGGTCTGTGTGAGATCGTTCGTCCCGAACGAGAAGAATGCCGCAACCTCGGCGATCCGGTCCGCGGTCAACGCGGCGCGGGGGAGTTCGATCATCGTCCCGAGCAGGTACTCGACCCGGCGCTTCTTCTCGGCGAACACGCGCTCGGCCATATTGCGAACCAGTTCGATCTGACGGCGTAGCTCCTCGACGTCGCTCACGAGCGGGACCATGACCTCGGGAAGTACGGTTACGCCTTCACCGGCGACATCGCACGCCGCCTCGAAGATCGCCTGAGCCTGCATCTCCGTGATCTCGGGGAAGGTGATCCCGAGGCGGCAGCCGCGGTGACCCAGCATCGGGTTGACCTCGGTTAGCACATCGACAATGTGCCGCATCTGCTCCAACGGCACGTCCAACGACTCCGCCAGTTCGCCAACTCCGTGCGGGTCGTGCGGCAGGAACTCGTGCAACGGCGGATCGAGCAGGCGGATCGTCACAGGGTACCCGTCCATTGCCTCGAAGATTCCGCAGAAGTCGTTGCGTTGCATCGGCAACAGCTTCTGGAGAGCGCGCCGCCGCCCCTCCAGGTCCGTCGCCACGATCATCTCGCGCATGGGTTGGAGCCGGTCCCCCTCGAAGAACATGTGCTCCGTCCGGCACAGCCCGATCCCTTCCGCACCGAACTCGCGCGCGCGGCGGGCGTCGTGCGGCGTATCGGCGTTGGTACGTACACGCAGCATGCGAAAGGAGTCGGCCCAGGCCATGAGTTCCGCGAACTCTTCGCTTGGTGCGGGCTCCACGAGCACCGCCCGCCCAAGGATCACACGCCCCGCGCTCCCATCGACGGTAATCCAGTCGCCTTCCCGCACGGTTCTACCGTTGACGTTGAACGAGCGGGCGGTTTCGTCCACATCGAGGTCCTTCGCGCCGGCCACACAACATTTCCCCATGCCGCGCGCCACCACCGCCGCGTGACTCGTCATGCCGCCGCGCGCCGTGAGAATGGCGCTGGCCGCGGCCATCCCGTGGAAATCATCCGGGCTGGTCTCACGCCGCACCAGGATTACCCGCTCACCGCGGCCGCCCCGTTCCACCGCCGTATCGGCGTCGAACACCACCCGGCCAGTCGCTGCACCGGGCGAAGCCGGGAGGCCGGTCGCGAGCACCGTGACCTCCTCGTCCGGATCGACCGTCGGATGCAGAATCTGGTCGAGTTGGTCCGGATCGACCCGCAGCACAGCCTCCTGCTTGGTGATCATTCCCTCACGGACCATCTCCACCGCCGCGTGCACCGCGGCGTTGCCGCTGCGTTTGGCGCCGCGTGTCTGGAGCATGTACAACTTGCCGGCTTCCACCGTGAATTCGATGTCCTGCATGTCACGGAAGTGCCGCTCGAGTCGCTCCGCGATCTCCTCCAGCTGCCCGTAGGCCGCTGGTAACCGCTCCTGCATCTCTACAAGCGGACGCGGATCCCGGATACCGGCTACGACGTCTTCGCCCTGTGCGTTGATGAGGAACTCACCGTAGAGACAGCGCTCGCCCGTCGACGGATTGCGGGTAAAGGCGACGCCCGTCCCGCAGTCCTCGCCCATGTTGCCGTAGACCATCGCCATGATCGTCACCGCGGTCCCGAGGTCGGAAGGAATACGGTGGACCCGGCGGTACTCGACGGCGCGTTTGTTGTTCCAACTGCGGAAGACGGCCTCGACCGCGCCCCATAGCTGCTCCCGCGGATCCTGGGGGAAGGGGCGCCCGGCGCTGCGCTGCACGAACGCCTTGAGCCACTCGACGAACGTCCGGAGGTCGTCGACGGGGAGGTCGATCTCGCGCTTCACACCGCGCTCCCGCTTTAGCTCGGCGAGCGCCACTTCCATTGGGTTGTCGCCGCGTTCCGCGAGCACATCGAACACGACATCGGCATACATCTGGATCAGCCGCCGGTAGGAATCGTAGGCGAAGATGGTGTTGCCGGAACGGCGGGCGAGCCCGTCGACTGTCTCGTCGTTGAGCCCCAAGTTCAGGACCGTGTCCATCATGCCCGGCATCGACGCCGCGGCACCGGAACGTACCGACACGAGCAGCGGCGCTTCGCCGTCACCGAACCGCTTGCCCGTGACGCCTTCCAGGCGGCCCATGGCGTTTTCGACCTCCGCCCGCAGGTCGTCCGTAATGCAACCGTCGGACAGGTACTCGACGCAGACCGCCGTCGGGATCGTGAAGCCTGGCGGCACGGGAATACCGATGTTCGTCATCTCGCCGAGGTTGGCGCCCTTGCCGCCCAGCAGATGTTGCATCGACGCGCCCCCCTCGGCGGTGCCGTCCCCGAAGAAGTAGATATTCTGCATGGTCAGACCGTAATGACCCGGCTTGGGGTGCGCTTCTCCAGGCGCGACGAATCCACCGGGAGTCGGGTGGGATAGTCTCCCGAGAAACACGCGTGACAGTAGGTGATACCCGACGCCGCGGAACCGACCATCGCGTCGAGTGACAGGTATCCGATAGAGTCCACGCCGAGATGCGCGCGAATCTCATCGACCGTGCTGTTGGCCGCGATCAGTTCGTCGCGGGTCGGCGTGTCGATGCCGTAGTAGCATGACCCCGTGATGGGCGGGGACGCCAGACGGAAGTGCACTTCGCGGGCTCCCGCCTGCCGCAGCATACGCACGAGAGCTCGGGACGTGGTACCGCGCACGAGCGAGTCGTCCACTACGACGACGCTTCTGCCGTCGATCACATCCCGGACCGGGTTGAACTTTATGCGTACGTTGGCGACTCGGCTTGCCTGCCCGGGATCGATGAAGGTCCGTCCGACATAATGGTTGCGGATCAGGCCGTGCTCCAACTTGATCCCGCTCTGTTCCGAGTAGCCGAGCGCCATGGCGTTCGCGGAATCAGGAACCGAGAAGACCGAATCGGCGCCCGGAGCCGGATGCTCGATGGCCAGCTGACGGCCGAGCGCGCGGCGCACTTGATCGACGGACTGACCGAACACGGTGCTGTCCGGCCGGGAGAAGTACACCAGCTCGAAGATGCATCGTCGTATCGGCTTCGGCGGCAGGCGCGGCAGATCGGTCACAGTACCGTTCTCGATCTTCAGCCACTCGCCCGGCTCCAGCTCGCGTTCCTTGGTGGCCCCGACGATATCCAGGGCGCACGTCTCTGACGCAAGGACGTAGCCGTCTCCCAGGCGTCCCAGCACCAGCGGCCGGAATCCGCGGGCATCGATAATCGCGTGAAGTGTGCGCCCTACCGTCAACAGCAGTGTGTAGGCGCCCTCCACCCGCTCCAACGCATCGCGGATCTGATCTTCGATCGCGCGCGCGTCGGACCGCGCGATCAGGTGGACGAGCACCTCGGAATCGGACGACGACTGGAAGATCGAGCCCCGTCGTACCAGATCTTCTCGTATCTCCGCCGCGTTCGTGAGGTTGCCGTTGTGTGCCAGCGCCAGTGGGCCGGCGTGATAGCTCACGACGCCGGGCTGTGCGTTTGCGAGCACCGAGCTGCCGGTGGTGCTGTATCGCGTGTGCCCGATCGCGACGTCACCCTGGAGTCGGCTGAGGACATCAGGCGAGAACACGTCCTGAACAAGTCCCATGCCGCGGTGCGTGCGGACGGCACCGTCCCGGTCCAGCACTACGATACCGCTCGATTCCTGACCGCGGTGCTGCAGCGCGTACAGCCCCAAGTACGTCGCCTGCGCCGCATCGCTGACACCGCTCGCACCGAAGATGCCGCACACGACGCTATCCCCCCACCTCGACGACCGCCGTTTCCATCACGGCGGCAATCGCGCCGAAGAACACATCTCGAATCCGGCCCACCGCAAGCCGCACGGTATGCTCCGGAAGCACCAGTTCGAGGGTTCCGTCTGAATCGGTCACGTGGCCCAGGACCGCAGCTGGCACCTCGGCCTGAGCCGCTCGCGCCAGAACCGCCCCGGCGTTTTCGGGCCTCGTCATGACGAGAGCACGTCCCTGATCCTCTCCGAACAGGAGTTGTTGCGTTCCCAGCCCGGCACCGATTGGCTGCAGATCGATCGCGGCACCGAACCCTGCGGGCGCGTATGGCGGACCCGCAGCCGCCTCGGCCAGGGCTATCCCCAACCCGCCGTCGGCCAGATCGTGCGCGCCCGTCAGCAGTTCATCCTCCGCCAGTGCCACCAGCAGGTACACCAGTCGCCGCTCGGCCGCCAGGTCCACCGGAGGTGGTGAGCCCACGACCTCCTCCAGTACATGAGCCCAGTAGGACGACCCACCAAGATGGCCGTGCGTCGCGCCGAGTAGAATGATCACATCGCCCGTGGCTGCAAAGTGGGACTCCACCGTCCGGGACACATCCTCGAGCAGTCCCACCATGCCGATCACGGGCGTGGGGTAGATCGCGCCCGTGGGGCTCTCGTTGTAGAACGAGACGTTCCCGCCGGTGACCGGCGTCTCGAGCACTCGGCAGGCGTCTCCGATCCCGCGACACGCTTCCCGGAACTGAAAGTAGACCTCGGCCCGTTCGGGATTACCGAAATTCAGGCAATTGGTGATGCCGATCGGCCGCGCGCCCGTGCAGGCCACGTTGCGGGCCGCCTCGGCCACAGCCGCTTTCCCACCTTCGTACGGGTCGAGGAAGACGTAGCGCGCATTGCAGTCCGTCGCCAACGCGATCCCGCGTTTCGTGCCCGGGACGAGCACTACGGCGGCGTCGCCGCCCGGTCCCGTCACCGTCCCGGCCTGCACGGTCGAGTCATACTGTTGGTAGACCCAGCGCTTGCTAGCGACCGGCGGCGCGCCCAGGAGGCCAATTAGGGCCTCCTCCGGTTCCGGATCGGGGGTGCTGGGCGTCTGCCGTCGGAGCACGGCGATCTCTGGATCTTCCCTCGCCTCGGGAGTATAGACCGGACAGGCCTCCAGCAGCTGACGACCCGGGATCTCGGCTACCACCCTCCCGCCGTGACGGACGCGGAACATACCGTCATCGGTGACCCGGCCGATGGCGGTCGCTTCGAGTTCCCATTTCGCCGCAATCGCCTGCACTTCGTCCACGCGGTCGGGCAACGCCACGACCAGCATTCGTTCCTGGGATTCCGAAAGCAGTATTTCGTACGGGGACATTCCGGGCTCGCGTGTCGGGACCAGGGCCGTATCCATCTCCACACCCACACCGCCGCGCGCGGCCATCTCCGCCGACGAAGATGTGATCCCGGCGGCGCCCATGTCCTGGATCGCCACGATGTGGCCCGACGCGATCAGCTCGAGGCTCGCTTCCAAGAGCAACTTCTCCGTGAACGGGTCCCCTACCTGGACCTGCGGTCGGCGTTCCTCGCTCGCCTCCGTGAGTTCCTCGGATGCAAAAGACGCGCCGTGGATCCCGTCCCGCCCGGTGCGAGAGCCTAGCGCGATCAGAACGTTCCCAACCCCGCTCGCCGCCGCCCGGATCAGATCGTCTTCCCGCAGCAGCCCGACGCACATCGCATTGACCAGCGGGTTCCCGCTGTAGCACGGCGCGAAGTCGACATCGCCGCCCACGGTGGGGACGCCGACGCAGTTGCCGTAATCCCCGATCCCGCGGACCACGCCGGCAAACAGATATCGGTTGTGCGCGTCGCTCAACGGCCCGAACCGCAGGCTGTTGAGCAACGCAACCGGCCGCGCGCCCATGGTGAACACGTCGCGCAGAATGCCGCCCGCTCCGGTCGCCGCGCCCTGATATGGCTCGACCGCGGACGGGTGGTTGTGGGACTCGATCTTGAAGGCCACGGCCCAGCCATCACCCAACGAAAGCACGCCCGCATTCTCGCCCGGCCCCTGGACGACGTGTCGGCCCGTGGTCGGGAACAGTGCCAGAACTGGCTTCGAATGCTTGTAGGAACAGTGCTCGCTCCACAGAGCGGAGAAGACGCCCAGTTCGGTCAGAGACGGATCGCGCCCTAGCATGGCCCTGATCCGCCGCAACTCCTCGTCGTTCAGGCCATGTTCACGCGCGAGGTCGGCGGTGATCGGCGGGTCGCCCGGGAAGGCCTCGACCCGTGACCTGGTCATTCCTTGGGAGTGGCTCGGGAGGGGCGGCCTACCCCCTGGACGATAGCCGCGAAGAGTCCGGCAACGCCCGTGCGCTCGTTCTCCGCAACGAGCTGCTCGGCCTCGCCGGCATCGAACCAGATGCCGTCGCACTCCGGGCAGCGATCGACCTGGATGCTGCGGTACATCTCGGTGTGCAGGTCGGCACCGCACTTGGGACATTTCATGTAGTGGTCGCGGCGCTCGGCTTCTCTCGCACTGGCGGCCGCCGCAGCGCGGCGCTCCCTGAGGTTCTCAGCCTCCCGCAGCACGAAGTACTCTTCCTCGTTCTTGCTCGGTTTGTCGGTCATGGCATCAGCCCGTCGTTCCACCCGGTGCACCCGGCAGGGTCGGCTCGGCCAGCCGGTAGGGGGGAGACGACGAAGTACCGGCATAATTGTGACCGGGCCAGCGTACGATCGCGTCAACCACCTGATCGCCCATCAGGAACACGACATCGAACGTTCCGCACGTGACCTCACAGCCGTTCCGGTAATACAGGTAGGTCCAGTTCCCGATGGCGCGCTCCGTCACCGGCTCTCCCCATATGGCGATCACCTGATCGAGGCTCATGCCCGGGTCCACCGTCCCCGTATCGGTCGGGGTCCACGGTTCATCCACGAGCAGGGGGGCCACAGCGACCGGTCGTACGGCGGGCGCCTGCTGCCGTTGGGGAGGCGGCGCGGGCAGGGCCACCGCCACCGCTCCGGTATCGGCCGCCGCCGGCTGCACGGCGGTCTGCGTGGTATCCGGGGCATCCGACTTGCCGAGGAAGGGAATACTGTCGCAACCGGTCACCGCCGCACTGAGTAACGCGGTGGCTGTCAACATGCGCCAATTCATGCCGTGCCTCCTCCGAGCAGCTCAACACACTGCACCACCGACGTGAACACTCCCGCGCCCGGTGTGGGCCCGACCGCGGGGTCCGCAACGCGCTCCGGGTGCGGCATGATGCCTACGACGTTCCGCTCCCGGTTCACGATTCCCGCGATGTCGCGCGCCGAACCGTTGGGATTCGTTCCGACGTAGCGCAACACGACGCGCTCTTCATCCTCGAGCACCTGCAGCACCGACGGCGCTGCAACGTACCGGCCTTCGCCGTGCGCAACCGGTAGCTTAATAATAGCACTTTTTGAGTAGGCCGACGTGAACGGCGTGTCGGTCATCTCGACGCGCACCGCCACCGGCCGTGAGACGAACCGCAGCCCGGCGTTGCGCATCAAGGCGCCGGGAAGCAGTCCCGCCTCACACAGCACCTGGAATCCGTTGCAAATCCCGAGCACCGGCCCACCGGCCCGCGCGTGCTCCTCGACGGCCGCCATCACGGGGCTGAATCGGGCGATGGCCCCGGCCCGCAGATAATCGCCGTACGCAAAGCCGCCCGGAAGCAACACGGCATCTGCCTGTCCCAGGTCGCGCTCGCGATGCCACACGAAGAACGCGTCCGCGCCGGCTCGTGCCGCGGCCCGCAGCGCATCCAAGTCGCAATTGGACCCCGGGAACCGCACCACCGCGACCCGCATCACATCTCACCCACCACCGAGATGACGAAATCCTCCGTGACCGGGTTAGCCAACAGCCGCTCGCACATCGCGTGTGCCTCCCGCTCGGCAGCTGCGGTATCGCGCGCCTCCACCGCTAGCGAAAGCGCTTTCCCCACCCGCACGTCGTCCACGCCCGCGAAGCCCAGCGCCGCAAGCGCGTGTTGCACCGCCTTTCCCTGGGGGTCGAGCAGTGCGGGGCGCGGCAGAACGCGAATGTCTACCCGGTACCTGGTCATCTACGCCTTCCGCTTCGAAACGAGGGTTACCGGCGGCCGGTCCTCGTCGTCGTCACTGACAGGCGCTCCGGCGCGCTCCGTGACACCGAAGAACGCCTGGCGCGCCATCCCGTAGGTCAGGTAGGCCAGGCCAAGCGGAAAGAAGAAGATATCCCGGTTCCAAATACCGAACGCCACAACCACGAGGTTCACGGCGAGTCCCGCAACGCCGCGTGCCGTCCTGAAACCGATGCGGGGAGCCCGGGCGTACTCGATCGAGCTTACCATCGCCAGGCCCAGTGCCAGGGTCAGGAAAATGACGAGTTGAGACCACGGTAGCGCCTGGAGCTGAGTCTGGTAGAACTCCGTCTGAGTGAACGGAAAGTAAGTCGCCAAGGTCATGCCGGCCGCGGGCGACGGCAGACCGCGAAACGGTCCCCCGGTCTCGTGCCCGGCGTCCCCCGCATTGTACCGCGCGAGGCGGAGCGCCACGCAGACGACGAATGCATACGAGAACACCCAGGAGAAGTCGCCCCGTGCCGAGAAGACGACGTGATAGATGAGCACCGCCGGGGCCACGCCGAAGCTCACCATGTCTACCAGTGAGTCCAACTCCGCCCCGAAGCGCGTTCCCGTCTTGCTCATGCGGGCGACGCGACCGTCGAGCATGTCGAGCACGCCCGCGATAACGATGTACCAACTCGCCCGGTAGAAGTGTCCTTGCGAGACGAGCGCGATCGACCAGATCCCGAAGAACAGGTTAGCGAGCGTGAAGATGCTCGGAACCACGACCACTACGCGGCGGACTCCCTGCCGCGAACGGCGTCGTTGTGTCATTGCGGCCACTCCCCGATGACCGTTACCCCGGCGCGGGTCTTATCACCCACACCGACCGTCGGTATCGCTTTGGGGCTGAAAAAAGTGTCGACCCTCGAGCCGAACCGGATCATGCCGAGTCGTGCGCCCTGGTGTACGGCGTCCCCAAGTTTCGGATCGGCGACGATGCGGCGCGCGACGAGCCCGGCGATCTGCCGTACGAGCACGGCGCCGCGCGACGACCGTACGCCGAGCGACAGCTGTTCGTTGTCCGCGCTCGCCTTGTCCAGCGATGCGTTCACGAACTTTCCGGGCCGGTAGTGGCGATATGCTACGGTGCCGCTCACCGGGTGCCGGTTCACATGGACGTCAAACACGTTCATGAACACCGAGACGCGGATCGCACGACCGCCGATGAAGTCCGGCTCGTCTGTCTCGACCACGCTCACCACCCTCCCGTCGGCCGGCGCGATGAGCAGGTGATCGCCGCGAGGGCCCGTGCGGTCCGGATTCCGAAAGAACGCCGGAATCCACACGGCGACCGGGAACCAAAGGGCCGGAAGGACATACCAGCTACCACCGCTCGCGACCCACGCCGCCGCGACCAGCAGGAGGAAGATGATGCCAGCGGCCGCGATGAACGGCCTACCCTCGGGCGCGAACTTCAAGCGCTCTCCGGGAACGCGGATCCTGTGATGCGGCGGAACACGTCCTGGTAGCGCCGGCTCATTGCCTCGACCACGTCAGCCGGCAACGGCACCGGCGTGTTGCCGTCCCACCGCCCGTCGCGCTTCAGGCCGGCCAAGTAGTCACGCAGCGGCTGCTTATCGAAGCTTGGTTGGCCCCTCCCCGGCTCGTACCGGTCGGCAGGCCAGAAGCGCGACGAATCCGGTGTCAGTAGCTCGTCGATCAACAACAACGTCCCATCTTCGGTGCGGCCGAACTCGAATTTCGTGTCGGCGATGATGATGGCGCGCTCCCCGGCCCGGTCCCTCCCCTCAGCATATAGGGCTAGGCTGGCGTCCCGCAGCCGCGCTCCGGTCTCCGCGCCGACGATCTCGCACATCCGCTGGAAGGTGATGTTCTCGTCGTGCCCCACCTCCGCCTTCGTCGCCGGCGAGAAGATCGGCGGATCCAGCTGCTCACTCTCGACCAACCCCGCTGGCAGCGGTGCACCCGCGAGCGTGCCAGACTGGGCGTACTCGGCCCACGCCGACCCCGAGAGGTACCCGCGCACCACGCACTCAACCGGCAGCGGAGCCGTGCGCCGGCACAACATCGTGCGTCCGGCGATCTCGCTGCGGTACTCCGCGAGCGAAGGGACGCGTTCGAGGATCTCCTCGACATCGGCCGAGAGAAAATGGTTGGGGACGACGCTGCTCAGCTCCCGGAACCAGAACGCGCTCATCTGGGTGAGCACAGCCCCTTTCCCGGGAACGGAGTTGGGAAGCACGACGTCGAACGCGCTGACGCGATCGGAGGCGACCAGCAGCAGCGCGTGCTCGTCGACGGCGTAGACCTCGCGCACTTTGCCGCGGCGAACCAACGGGAGCGGCAGCGTCGTCTGGGAAACGGTGGCGTCGGTCAAACGGTCACCCCGGCGTTATCGGTGATCTCATAGGACTCCAGCGACGCGAGGAGCGGATCCAGTCTCTCCTCGACGAACTCCACCACCTGACTCGGCGCCCGCCCGATGTAGCGCCGCGGATCGAGTTCGGTGCGCAACCCAGCGGCATCGACGGCCGCGAAGGCCGGATCGGCGGCCAGCCGGTCGAGCAGCATATTCGGCCCGCCCGCCTCCACCGCATCGCGCGCCGCCAGGCTGTGGGTACGGATGACCTCGTGGAGTGTCTGGCGGTCACCGCCGTGCTTCACCCCCAGCATCAGCCAGCGTTCCGTGGCCATCAACGGCATCACCCGCTCCACGTTACGCGCCACCGTCGCTTCGCGCACCTCCATCCCTGCTGCAAGGTTCGTGGCCAGGATCAGGATCGCGTCGCTCCCCAGCGCCGCCTCCGGCAATGTAAGCCGCCGGTTGGCGCTGTCATCCAGCGTGCGCTCCAACCACTGTGTCGCGGCGGTGTACGCCGTATTTTCGCGCAACGCCATCACGTACCGGGCCAGGCCGCACATGCGCTCGGCGCGCATCGGATTGCGCTTGTACGGCATGGCGCTCGAACCAACTTGCTCCGTCTCGGCCGGTTCCAACACCTCTCCCTCGTGCTGCAGCAACCGGAGGTCGGTACCGAATTTCGACGCGGACTGCGCGATTCCACTCCACGCGTCCAGAATCCGTGAGTCGACTTTGCGCGTGTAGGTCTGCCCGCTCACCGGTACAGCGCCGTCGAACCCGAACGCCCCGGCCACCCGCCGATCCAGCTCCCTGACCTTTCCCTCGTCACCATCGAACAGCTCGAGAAAGCTGGCCTGCGTCCCCGTGGTACCCTTGCAGCCGCGGAACGGGAGCGTGGCGATCAGCTCCTTCAGGACCGACGCATCGAGCGCAAAGTCATGCGCCCAGAGTGCCGCGCGTTTGCCCACCGTGGTCAGTTGCGCGGGCTGGAAGTGGGTATACGCGACCGTTGGGAGATCGCTATAGCGAAGCACCTGCCCGCGCAGCGCCCGGAGGACTGCCACCAGTCGCCCCAACAGGAGTCGCATCGCCTCCCGCATCACCAACAGGTCCGCGTTGTCGGTGACGAAGCAACTCGTCGCGCCGAGATGCAAGTAGGGGCGAGCTTGGGGCGCCTGGTCGGCAAAATGATGGATATGCGCCATGACATCGTGACGCAGGCGTCGCTCATGTTCCCGCACAGCCGCAAGATCCGCGTCGTCCAGATGCCCGCGCATCTCGACGACGGCGGCGTCCGGAATGTCCACGCCGAGGCGCCGTTCTTCCTCAGCCAACGCGAGCCAGAGGCGCCGCCACAGCCCGGCGCGGTGCTCCGCGCTCCAGAGCCGTTGCATGGTTGGAGAAGCATAACGGGACGTGAGGGGCGATTCGTAGCGGGCGTCTTGCGTCATCGGACGTAGAAGTCCCTGTAGCTGATTCGGCCTGCCCGCTCGAAGTAGACCCGCACCCGGCCTCGCGCGGCCATCAACGCGCGGTTCACACCGTCGGCGTCATCGATCTTCCGCCTGTTGATTTGCCGGATCACGTCTCCGGCCCGCAGTCCGGTGATGCGCCTCGTGCGCTCGTCGACCTGGTAGATCAGCGCCCCGGTTTCGCTCCGGAACCCGCGTTCCTGGCGCACGCCCGGGGTGACCGTGATGAGGCGGATACCACCCAGCACGTCCACCTTCTCGGCCCTCGCCGTGGGGAGATGCTCGACGACGATCCGGGCGCTGCGCTGCCGCCCGCCACGCCTGTACCGCAGGGGGACGGTATCGCCGGGACTGACGTCGAACTTGACCGCTTCCCAATCGAGGAAGGTGCGAATAGGTCGATCGCCGGAAGCGACCAGCACGTCACCGGCCTTGAGCCCGGCACGGTCCGCGGGACTTCCCGGTGTGACGCCCGTAACCGCAAGACCGCCGCGCTCCTTCCAGTCCCGCAAGGCCTCGGCTCCCGCCACATCGACGCCGACCCAGGGCCGACGCACCGATCCATGCTCCACCAGCTCGCCCGCGATACGCATCGCCCGTTCGATCGGGATCGCGAAGCCGATACCCACCGAACCGCCCGAACTGGAGAAGATGCTACTGTTGACCCCAACGACGTCGCCCAGCGCGTTCACCAACGGTCCGCCACTGTTACCCGGATTGATGGCTGCGTCGGTTTGGATCATTCCGACGTACAGGCCGGACTGATCGCGCGATGGCACGATGTTCCGGCCGACGCCGCTGACCACCCCGGCCGTCACGGTCGGTTCGGGGTTCCCCAGCAGGTATCCATACGGGTTCCCGATCGCCAGCACCCATTCGCCGATCACCAGATCGTCGCTTCGCCCCAGCGGGGCGGTCGGCAGGTCGTCGCCCTCGATCTTCAATACAGCAACATCGGCGAGCGGGTCCTCGCCGAGCAGCGTCGCTTCGAACTCGCGGCCGTCCTGTAGCGTGACCACGATCCGTTCCGCGCCTTCGATGACGTGTTGATTGGTGATCACCAACCCGTCTTCGGAGACGATGAACCCCGAGCCGAGGCCTTCGACCGTTCGTTCGGATTCGCGCGGCAGGAAGAAGAAGCTCCACAGATCCGCTCCGGTTCGCTGCTCCCGCCGTATTACATGCACGCTCACGACCCCCGGTGCCGCGCGCTCGGCAGCTGTCACGATCGCAGTGCGACGTGACGCACTGATCGCGGGGATGCTCTGTGCCGTGGACTGCGCGACGGCGGCCGGGGCATCGTAGGATGCTCCGCCACACGCCGCCGTCAGGAGAAGGCCGAGGCCGAGCGTGCTCCTCACACCTCGACCTTCGACGGGTGGGCGATCTTGCTCCAGTCGCTGAGGAACCTGTCGAGCCCTCGATCGGTCAGCGGGTGGAGCAGAAGCTTGCGCAGCACCGGAGCCGGCATCGTCGCGACGTCGGCGCCGAGGAGCGCCGCCTCGGTTACGTGTCGCGGGTGACGGATGGAGGCGGCGAGCAGCTCGGTCTCGATGTCGTAGTTGTCGAAGATCGCGCGCGTCTCCCGAATCACATCCATTCCGTCATGACCGATGTCGTCGAGCCTGCCAAGGAACGGTGACACGTATGCCGCACCGGCTTTGGCGGCGACCAGGCACTGTACCGAACTGAAGCAGAGCGTAACGTTCACCCGGATTCCGTCGGCCGAAAGCCGGCGTACCGCCACGAGCCCGTCCTCGATCATCGGGATCTTCACGACAATGTTGTCGGCCAGCTGCGCCAGGGCCTTGCCTTCGGTGTACATCTCCTCGGTCTCCACAGCCACGACCTCCGCGCTGATCGGCCCGTCGACCAGTGAACAGATCTCCTTCAAGATGTCGGTCGGGTCGACATCGCCCGCGCTCTTCGCGATCAGTGTGGGGTTGGTCGTCACGCCGTCGATCAGCCCGGCCTGTTCCGCCCACCGGATTTCGCCGAGGTCTGCCGTGTCGAGAAAAAATTTCATGTGCTGCCGTCCTTGTGGAGCTGAGGGTAGGTCACGCTTACGAGATAGAGTCCCTCCGGGGGAGCCGGGGGACTGGCTGCGGCGTTGTCGGTACCGGCGAGGAGTCGGGCCATGTCCTCCGTGGCGCGTCGGCCGAGCGCGATATCGATACTCATGCCGACCAGAAACCGCACCATCCGGTGCAGGAACCGGTCCGCTTCAATAGTAAAGATAAATCCTTCGGCCTTTGGGCGCGCCTGCCACTCCGCGGTCGCCACCTGGCAGCGGTAGTGGGGCTTCCGCTGTCCCACCGACGAGAACGCACGGAAGTCGTGTTCGCCCACCAAGGCGTCCACAACCATAGAAAGCGCCGCCTGGTCCAGCGGCTTTCCCAGCGCCCATTCGAACGGCCGGCGGAACGGCGAGAACGCCGCAGCGTCGCAACCGACCACGTAGCGATACCGGCGTGCGGTGGCGTGCTTGCGAGCGTTGAATCCCTCCGGCGCCGTCGCGGTGCGGACAACCCGGACGTCGTCGGGGAGAAGCGCGTTCAGGGCCCGCGTGAGGTCGCCGGCCTCCCACTCGCGCCCGAGCGAGAAGCTCACGACCTGACCCAATGCATGCACTCCGGTGTCCGTGCGGCCGGCCGCGTTGGTCACGATCCGGCTACCGGCAAGACGCTCGAGCGCGCCCTCGAACTCGCCCTGTACGGTACGGGTGTCGGGTTGGCGTTGCCAACCTGCGAAGTAGCGGCCGAAGTACTGCAAGACCGCGTACCAGGGATGCCCCGGCATGCGGCGGCAAGATATTGGACAGGGACCGTACCGGCAAGTAACACAATGAGTTGGAGCAATTGACATCCAGCCGGCGAGTCGGCTAGGATTCCGGCCGATGACTGCGAATCCTACCCCACACGCAGGCGCCCCGGACCTGGGTGACGGAGCGCTGGCGGCCGCCCTCGTCGCACTGGCCGCCGGCCGGGACTTGGGCGAGTCGCTCGTGACGGACGCGTTCGGGGAGTTGATGTCCGGCAGGGCTAGCGCCGTTCAGGCCGCGGCGCTCCTCATGGGGCTTCGTACCAAGGGCGAGACCGGAGTGGAGCTGGCGGGGACGGTGCGCGCCCTGCGCGCGGTCATGACCACCGTCCTGCTGCCCGACGGCCCGGCGGTGATCGACACCTGCGGTACGGGCGGCGGCAGCGTCTCGACGTTCAACATCTCGACGGCGGCGGCGTTGGTCGCGGTGGGCGCCGGCGCTCGCGTCGCCAAGCATGGTAACCGATCCTACACATCACGCTGCGGCTCGGCTGATGTGCTCGAAGCCCTCGGGATCGACATCGCGCTCGACGCCTCGGGCGCAGCACACCTGATTGAGCGCGCCGGGATGGCCTTCCTGTTCGCGCCCGCGTTCCATCCGGCCATGCGCTTCGTGGCTCCTGTGCGTCGCGAGCTTGGTGTCGCTACAGTGATGAACCTGGCGGGTCCGCTCGCCAACCCCGCAGCCGTCACTCGTCAGGTCGTCGGCGTGGCCGACGCCGATCGGGCACCGGTTGTCGCCGCGGCGTTCGCTCGACTCGAGCCCCTGCACGCCCTGGTGGTACACGCACAGGTCGGTATGGACGAGATCTCGCCGGCCGGATCAACCGACGTGTGGGAGGTGCGGGGTGACGCTGTCGAGCGGTGGACCCTGGAGCCGGCCACCTTTGGTCTCGAGGCGGCGCCCCTGGACGAGCTCGCCGGCGGCACTCCGGGCGAGAACGCCGAGCGGATTGGGCGCATCCTCGAAGAACCAGGGCGCCATAGGGTGGGACGCGCCGTCCTCGCGCTCAACGGGGCCGCGGCGGTCTACGTTGCGGGCCTGGCGGAGTCGTTCGCCGAAGGTGTGGAACTGGCCGTGGCATCGCTCGACGAGGGCAAGGCGGCTGCGGCGCTCGAGACCCTCATGCGCGAAGCGGCCGCTACCGGTACTTCCGAATGACCCCGACGACTATGCCCTGCACCAAGAGATCGTCTTCATGCACCCGAATGGGCTGTAGCTGATCGTTCGCAGGTTGGAGTCGGATCCATCCGCCGGCCTCACGGTAGAGCCGTTTCACCGTGACCGACGTCCCGTGAACCAGTGCGATGACCATTTCGCCATTGTCCGCGCTATTCCGGTTATGTACGACGACGTAGTCGCCATCCTGAATGTGGTCGTCGATCATGGAGTCGCCGCGCACCCGCAGCACGTAACTGGACCCGCGGCGCGGCAACAGGTCGTTGGGTACCGCGATCGATTCCGGCTCGCTGATCGCCTCGATGGGCTCGCCAGCCGCTACCTGACCCAGCAGCGGCAGCTCGGTGGCGCCCGTCTGCCCAGGAACGGGAACCAACTCGATCGACCGGCTCTCGTTATGGGCCCGGCGGATGAAGCCCTTCCGCTCGAGGTTGGTAAGATGCTCGTGAACCGTCGCCAGGGACCTAAAGCCGAACTGCTCCGCAATCTCTTCAAACGAGGGCGCGTAGCCATTTGTGCGGATATAGCTTTCCAGATAATCGAGTATCTGTTTCTGACGGCGGGTGAGCGGCATTGTTGGCTCCCCTGCGGTGACGTTGACCGAAAAAAGACCGAAGTTAGTATACCCGAACGCAGCCCGAAGCGCAAGACGGCCCGGTGCGGACGACCCTGAACTCCATCCTCGACGCGACCCGCGCGCGCGTCACCGATCTGCGGACTCGCAGGCGGGTGCTTGAGGAGGCTGCCGCCGCCGCACCCGCGCCGCCATCGTGGACGGAGGCGCTGTGCGGCGACGATGTCGCCGTGATCGCCGAGCTGAAGCGCCGCTCCCCCTCGGCCGGCGCGATCGCGCCGGAGCTCGATCCCGCCGCCCATGCGAAGCGCTACGCTGCCGGCGGGGCACGTGCGCTCTCCGTCCTGACCGAAGGCCCGCATTTCGGCGGATCGCCAGACGACCTCATAGCCGTGCGCCGCGCGGTGCCACTTCCGATCCTGCGGAAAGACTTCATCGTCGATCCGATTCAGCTCTACGAAACCCGGGCCCTCGGCGCGAGCGCAGTGCTGCTGATCGTGCGCGCCCTCGATGACGCCGCGCTTCGCGAACTCGCCGCACTCGCGTTAGAGCTTGGCCTGGCACGGCTGGTCGAAGTGCACGATGCCGGTGAGTTGACGCGGGCGCTGCGGCTCGACCCGGAGGCGATCGGCGTCAACAGCCGCGACCTGGTAACATTCCGCACCGATCTCTCGGCGATAGAGCCGATCGTGCGTGCCGTGCCGGCGGACGTGCTGACGGTGGCGGAGAGTGGTATCACGTCACGCCAAGACGTGGAGCGGGTTGCGAGGTGGGGGGCGGACGCTATTCTGGTGGGAACGGTGCTCGCCCGCATGACGGATCCGACAGCGGGCGTTCGCGAGTTCACCGGGGTGCGCCGGGGTGGACCGAACGACGTAGAAGCGGCGCCTGGGGGGAGGTCGTGACCGCGACCAGCACAACCGTCGATACAGGCCGGTTCGGTCCCTACGGCGGCCGTTACGTTCCGGAAACCCTCACGCCGGCGCTCGACGCGCTTGCGGCGACCTACGACGCAGCCTGTCTGGATCCGACCTTCACGGCAGAACTCGACAGACTGCTCCGCACGTATGTCGGACGTCCCACACCACTGTCCGACGCGCCCCGGCTGTCTGCGGTCGCCGGCGGTCGTGTGCTGTTGAAACGCGAGGACCTGAACCACACCGGTGCTCACAAGATCAACAATACGTTGGGACAGGTCTTGCTGGCGCGACGGATGGGCAAGCGCCGCATCATCGCCGAAACCGGCGCCGGTCAGCATGGCGTCGCCACCGCGACGGCCTGCGCCCATTTTGGGCTCGAGTGCGTTGTCTACATGGGCGTGGCGGACATGGACCGGCAGCGCCTCAACGTGTTTCGCATGGAGTTGCTGGGAGCAACCGTGGTGCCGGTGACCTCTGGCACCCGTACTCTGAAGGACGCCACCAACGAAGCGCTGCGCGATTGGGTGACCAATGTCGATACAACGCACTACGTCATCGGTTCGGTCGTGGGCCCCGACCCGTTTCCCCGCATCGTACGCGATCTGCAGCGTGTGATCGGGCGCGAGACGCGGGAACAGGTGCTCGAGCTGGTCGGACGGCTCCCGGACACGGTGGTGGCCTGCGTCGGCGGAGGATCGAACGCGATTGGGATCTTCGCGGAGTTCCTCGACGATCCCGACGTCCGACTGGTCGGTGTCGAGGCCGCCGGCAAGGGTGTGGATACCGGACTGCACGCCGCATCCCTCATGGCCGGGCGGCCCGGCGTGCTGCACGGGAGCCTCAGCTATCTGCTCCAGGACGAAGATGGTCAGGTGACACCTGCACACTCGGTATCAGCGGGTCTCGATTACCCGGGGGTCGGGCCCGAGCACGCCCATCTGCGTGATACGGGTCGGGCTGTCTACGTCGCGGTGACCGACCGTGAGGCGCTCGACGCCTTCGCGACCCTCGCCCGACTCGAGGGCATCCTGCCGGCGCTCGAAACCGCGCACGCCGTCGCTTGGGTACTGAGCGAGCGTTCTTCACGCCGCGACGACGAGCTGGTCGTGATCAACGTGAGCGGCCGGGGTGACAAGGATGTCGCGCACGTAGCTGCGCTCACCGGAGGAGAAGCGTGACCGACCCGACCGTCTCCGATCAGGACGCGACGGTCGATTCGACCGCGGTCGAGGAGCTGCTCCAGACCTTCCTGAAGGGACTAGGCGCCACGCAGCTCTACATGCCCAACAACCCCGTATACCAGACGGCGATCCAGAACCTCCGCAACGCCTTCGGCCCGGTGTGGGAGGAGGTCTCGGAACTCGTCCTCAAGGTGCAGGAGCATGAGCTGAAGTGGGAAGGGACGGTCGTGCTCAGTCAACCGCGCTCAGAGAGTATTGGATGGTTGCTCTACAAGGACGGGGTGCGCTCGCTCACGATCATGCCGGGCGCCGAAGATGAGGAGATACTGGCGTTGCTCCGGGTCTTGCATCAGGCCAGAACCCTTCCCGAAGACGCGGAAGACGATCTCCTAACACTGCTGTGGGAACAGGACTTCGAGCTGATCCGCTACACGGCGGTGGAACTCGGGGCGGACGATGCCCGACCGCTCGAGCGAGGTGATGTCCCCGCGGTGTTGCCCACGAGCTCACCGCGCGAAGCGCTAGAGGCGGAGGCCGCGGAAGCAGAGGGGGAGGGGGAGGGGGAGGGAGGGGAAGCGGCCGAGAGCGAGCCGGAGCGGCCGTCGGGACTCGTCTCGATCGATGATTTCGATTCAACACTCTATTTCCTGGACGATACGGACATTGCGCACCTGAAATCGGAGATCGAGCGGGAGTATCAGCAGGACCTGCGGGGCAACGTCCTCTCCATTCTGTTCGACCTGCTTGAACTCCAGTCGTTCACGACAGTCCGCAGCGAAATCATCTCGATCGTCGAGAGTTTCATCCCTTACCTGCTCGGGGCCGGCGATTTCCGATCGGTGGCATACGTGCTCCGGGAGATCCGGGCGGTATTGGATCGTGCACCCGAGCTGGACACCGAGCACGAGCAGGCGCTGCGGGATCTTCCCACCCGGCTCTCCGAGCCCGACGCGGTCGGGCAACTCCTCCAGTCGCTCGACGAGGCGGTCGTGCACCCCACGGAAGAGGAACTCAGCAGCCTGTTCGCCGAGCTTCGTGGTGAGGCACTGGAAACCATCCTCGAATGGCTGCCACGTCTGAGTAACGAACGCGTCCGGGAGCTGCTCGGAGTAGCGGTGCAGCGGATCGCCGCAGCACACCCGGACGGCCTCGCCAGGGCTCTTGGGAGCGAGGATGAAGCGGTCGTGCTCGAGACGGTGCATCTCGCATCCAAGCTCAAGCTACCGCCGGTCGTGCCCGCGCTCGGCGGGTTGCTGATCCGCGACGTGAGTGCCGAGGTCAAGGTCGCGACTGTGGAGGCGCTCGCGGCGATCGGTTCGCCAAGCGCAATGCAGCAGCTCGAGAAGGCCGTATCCGACCGGCACCGCGACGTCCGGGTGGCGACCGTGCGGGTACTCGGCAACCGCGGGCATCGCGCGGCGTTCCAACGCATCGAGGCGGCAGTGCTCGGGAAGGAGTTGAAGGCGGCCGACCTCACCGAGAAGATGGTGTTTTTCGAGGCCTACGGACTCCTCGCCGGCCCGACCGCAATCCAACGACTGAAGCCGATGCTCTCGAGCGGCGGGTTCATGAGGAAGAAACAGGATCCCGAGACGCGCGCATGCGCCGCGATGGCGCTCGGCAAGATCGGTACGCCCGACGCGCAGGACCTGCTGCAGAAAGCTGGTTCCGACAAGGATCCCTTGGTGCGGAACGCCGTCAGCAAAGCCCTACGGGAGGCGCCGTAACGGCATGACCGACGAGCCACTGAGCAGCCGGAAGAGCCTCTCCGAGACGGGGCGGAGCGAAGAGGGGCAGCTGCGTCAGGTCGGTCGTGCGTTCCTGCTCGACCTGTACACCTCACTCCGCAGCCTCAAGCTCTATCCGGTCGAGAACGACCAGGTCCAGCGCGCACTCACCGACCTTCAGCGCACCTCGCAGACGCTCATCGAGATGGAGGATCCGCTCGAGGTCAGGATCACCGGTGAGTTCATCTTCGTCAACGAGACCCGCCTGCGGCTGAACCTCGACAGCTACGCCTCGTTCGGGCACGTGCTGAACACGCTCAACCAGTGCGGCGTAGGGGTTCTGACCGTCGGCGCCGGTGTGGATCGGCGCGAGTGGCAGGTGTTGATCTCGCTGCTCCTGGACGCTTCGAACACGCCGCTCTCGGCCGACAAGCTATCGGAGCTGTCCCAAAAGATGGTACTGGGCGGTGTGACGCACATTGCGGTTGATCCGCCGAGCGCGCAAGAGCACGATGTCGAGGACGAGGAGCAGAAGAAGGAGATCGCCAAGCACACCTACGAGCGGGGGGTCGCGGTCACCAAAGAAGTCGTCAACAGCGTCCGGATGGGCCGGAGTGCGAACGTCAAGAAGGTCAAACGGGCGGTTCAAGGGATCGTGGACCAGGTCCTCAGCAACGAAGTGTCGCTCGTGGGACTCACTACGATCCGCGACTACGACGAGTACACGTTCACCCACTCGGTGAACGTCTGCATCTTCGCGGTCGCGATCGGCAAGCGTCTGGGGCTGACCCGATTGCAGCTCTACGATCTGGGCCTGGCCGCCCTGTTTCACGACGTCGGCAAGAGCCGTGTGCCGTTGGAGGTCCTGACCAAGCCAGGAGCGCTCGACGAGGACGAATGGCGCATCATGCAGTCCCACCCGTGGCTCGGCGTGCTCACCCTGTTCGGTATGCGGGGCTACGGTGAGATACCCTATCGGGGCATGATCGTGGCTCACGAACATCACATGAAGGTCGACCTGACCGGTTACCCGAAAGCGATCCGCCCGCGCAATCTCTCCGTGTACTCGAAGATCGTAGCTGTGGCTGACGCGTTCGACGCAGCCACCTCACGCCGCTCCTACCAGACCGTACCCTTGCAGCCGGATGAGGTGTTGCGCGAGATGTGGGAGAATCCGCGGCGTGGCTACGACCTGGTGCTGGTCAAGGCTCTCATCAATCTCGTCGGCATCTATCCGGTCGGAACCTGCGTGATCCTCGATAGCTACGACGTCGCTATCGTACACGCCGCCAACCCGGACATCAGCCAGATTAACCGACCGGTCGTCCGCCTGGTGCTGAGTGCGGATGGCCAGCGCCTCGACTCGGGACCGCTGGTCAACCTCACCGAGGTCGGATCGGACGGGAACTTCACCCGGTCGATCATCAAGGTCAGCAACCCCGAGCGTTGGGGGATCACACCGGGCGATTGTTTTGTCTGAGCACCGGATAGCGGCGCGCTGGAGGGCCGTGCGCGCCGCACGGTGTACGGCCCTGATCCCCTACGTGACGGCCGGATATCCGTCGCGGACGGCGACCGTCGACGCACTCGGCATGCTGGAGAGCGAAGGCGCCGACTTCATCGAGGTGGGAATCCCCTTCAGCGATCCGTTGGCCGACGGTCCGGTGATTCAACATTCCACCCACGAGGCACTCCGCGCCGGGATGACCGTAGCCGGCACGCTGGAGATCGTGCGGGAGGCGAAGCTCGGCATCCCCACTATTGCGTTTTCCTACGTCAATCCTATCCTGGCGTACGGCGTCGAGCGTTTTCTCGACGATGCGGAGGCAGCGGGATTCTCCGGCATCCTCCTGACCGACCTGCCGGCCGGAGCGGACCGCGAGATCGAGGCAACAATGCAGGCCAGCGCCCTCGACCTGATCCGGCTGGTCGCCGTCACGACCGGGCCCGCCCGTCTGAAGCGTATCGCCACGAACGCAACCGGGTTTCTCTACCTGATCGCCCGGCTCGGCGTGACGGGCGCACCCACCGAGGTGACCGGGGCGCTCGAGCAGATGGTGGCCAGGTTGCACGAGGAGAGCGATCTTCCGGTGGCGGTGGGCTTCGGCATCGGGACGGGCGAGCAGGCCAAACGGGTCGCCGGTTTTGCCGACGGCGTGGTCGTGGGAAGCGCCCTCGTCGAGCGTCTCGGCAATGACCCGCCCGCCGCCCGTCAGCTCATGCGCGAGTTGCGCGAAGCATTGCACTCCGCGCCCGTCGCCTGATCGAGGTTATCGTGAATATGCAGAATTCCAGTGATCACATATCGCTCAAGGGGCTGCGATTCCACACGCTCGTGGGTCTGCTGCCACACGAGAAGACCGTCCCCCAGCCACTCGAACTCGATCTCACCGTCTGGCTTCCGTTGCGGTCCGTCGGGGCAACCGACTCTCCCAGCCAACTGGTTGACTACCGGGATCTTTACGCGGTGGTAGCCGACGCGGTGGGCACCAGCCCGCACAAGCTCCTCGAAGCCCTGTGCGAGCGTATCGCCGAGCGCGTGCTCGCCGTGCCCAAAGTCCGTCGTGTTCGTGTTGCGGCGCGCAAGCCGCACGTGCCGATTCCCGGACCGCTCGACTACGTCGAGGTTGTGATCGAACGCGATGCCGCGACGTGAATGGGCGTTCGTCGCGCTCGGCTCGAACATCGGCGACCGTGCCCGGCACCTCACAGTAGCGCGTGCCGCCCTCGCCGAGCTGCCGAACACCGAACTGGTCGCGGCCAGCTCCATAGACGAAACGGCACCGATCGGGCCGCCCGGGCAGAAGCCGTACCTCAACCAGATGGTACTGCTGCGAACCGCGCTCCCCCCTCGGACCTTGCTGACCCGGTGCCAGGCGATCGAACGCGCCGCGGGAAGGGTGCGTGACCAACGCTGGGGACCTCGCACCCTCGACCTCGATATCGTGCGGTTCGGCGAGCACCGCGTTACCGAGCCCGAACTCTCCATCCCGCACCCGGAACTGCCGCACCGAGCGTTCTGGCAGCGGGAACTAGCGGAGCTACAGCCTCATGTCCGATAAGCCCAGGCCCGTGACTACCCGGCGGCTCGCCGTCATGAAATCAGCCGGCGAGCGCATCGTCGCACTCACAGCCTATGATGCGCTCTTCGGGTCGCTCGTAGACGGTGCCGGCGTCGACGTTGTGCTGGTCGGAGACTCCCTGGTGACGGTACTGTGCGGCGAGGAAAGCACGCTCGCGGCAACGCTGGACCAAATGATCTACCACGGCCGGATCGTGCGGGCCGGTGTGCGGCGGGCACTGCTCGTAATCGATATGCCCTTCATGAGCTACCAGATCTCGCCCGAAGACACGAAACGCAACGCGGGTCGCGTGATGCAGGAGACCGGGGCCCAGGCGGTGAAACTCGAAGGCGGGCGCGTGGTGGTACCGAGTGTGCGTGCCCTCGTGGAGATCGGGATCCCCGTAATGGCTCACCTCGGCTTCACGCCTCAGTCCGTGCACGCGCTCGGCGGAGCGCGGGTGCAGGGCCGTGACCCCGGGCAAGCGGACCGGCTCATCGCCGACGCCCACGCTCTGGAGGAGGCGGGTGCCTTCGCGCTGGTGCTCGAACTCCTGCCGACGCCACTCGCGGCCAAGATCACCGAGTCGCTTTCCATGCCCACCATCGGCATCGGGTCGGGCCCACACTGCGACGGTCAGGTGCTGGTGCTGCACGACATGCTGGGTCTCAACGAGCGGTTCCAACCGAGATTCCTGAAGCGCTACGCTCTGCTGGCCAACGACGTCCGCGAGGCCGTGGAGACGTACGCCACGGACGTACGAGAGGGTCGGTACCCGGACGCCGCCCACAGCTTTGCGGAATGATCCAGCACGCCACGATTAGCGACATGCGGCGTTGGCGTGAAGAGCAGCGGCATGCCGGCCGCCGTGTCGGATTCGTGCCTACCATGGGGCACCTGCACGAGGGTCACCTCAGCCTGGTCGATCGATCCCGCGACCTCGCGGACGCCACGGTGTTGAGCGTGTTCGTCAACCCGACGCAGTTCGGTCCGGGCGAGGACTTTGATCGGTATCCACGCGACCTAGAGCGCGATCGCGGTCTAGCGGAGCGGAGGGGCGTCGACTGTCTCTTCGTCCCATCGGTGAGCGAAATGTACCCGCGAGCGGCTAGCGTCGCCCTCGACCCCGGATCCCTCGGCGCTCACCTGTGCGGGCCGTTGCGCCCGGGACATTTCGCCGGCGTGATGCTGGTTGTGCTGAAGTTGCTGCACATCGTCGAGCCAGACATCGCGGTCTTCGGGCGGAAGGACGCCCAGCAGGCAATCATCCTCGGTCGCATGGTCGACGACCTGAACCTGGAGGTCCAGCTCGATGTCGCGCCGACGGTCCGGGAGTCCGACGGGCTCGCGCTCAGCTCCCGCAATGCTTATCTGACACCAGACGAACGGCGCGCCGCCGCCGCGATTCCGCGAGCCCTCGATGCCGGCCACCGCGCGTACAGGGAAGGCGCAACCGAACCGGAGACGGTCGTCGCCGCCGTTCGCCGGGAGCTGGAAAACGAGCAGCTGATGCGCGTCGAGTACATTGACGCCGTTGATCCGGAAACGCTTGCACCGGCGCGGCGAGTGCAGGATCGTACGGTTCTCGTCCTCGCCGCGCGCGTGGGCGCGACGCGACTCATCGACAACGTGGTGTTGGGAGAGGGAACAGCGTCCGATGTCTTCCTCGATGGCTGACGTCTCGTCGGGTATTCCCGCGTGGGCAAAGATCTCGGACCGGCGCCGCTCGCACATCGAGCGAGTCGCCGTGCTCCTCAGGGACTGGGCCGGCCGACTCGACGTGGACGGCCACGAACTGGATCGCTGGCTTCGGGGAGCCTACCTCCACGATACCCTGAAAGATGCCCCCGAAGATGAGCTTCGACGACTTGCGGGCCCGCTGTTCGACCATCCCCAGCTGCTGCACGGACCGGCGGCTGCCGAGATGGCGAGGGCCCACGGGGAACAGGACCAGGGTGTGCTCGATGCCATCCGCTACCACTCGGTTGGCTACGCGGGATGGAACCAGACGGGTCGGATGCTCTACCTCGCCGATTACCTGGAACCCGGACGCCGGATGCCGGTCACCCAGCGGGCGGAACGGGTAGCGCGCGTGCCGGCGAGTCCGGCGGCCGTGTTGCGCGAGGTCGCTCAGGAACGAATCATCGTTGCCCTCTCCAGCGGCAAACCGCTCCTCGAGCAGACGGTAGCATTCTGGAACGCGCTCGTTTGAGGTGGGCTCTGGCGGCCCTCGCGCTCGTAATCACGGGGCTGGTCATGTGGCGGTGGACCGCACGGGAGTCGGGCGAGTCGGCGTTCCCGATTCCCGGTGAGGCGATTAGGCTCCAGGTCGAGGTATTGAACGGCACCGATATCGACGGGCTGGCACGTCGGGTCACCCGTTTCCTTCGCCGCAGGGGTATCGATGTCGTTTTCACCGGTTCCGGGCCGGGCGCCGGCTCCACCATGGTCATCGTGCGACGCGGCGATACCACCGCGGCGTTCCCGGTGCGCGACGCGCTCGGCCTGGGACAAATCACCGTCGATCCCGACCCCCAGCTCCTCCTCGACGTGACGGTGCTGCTAGGTCCGGACGCGATCGCGATCGGCCGTCACCCGTAGCTGCCCGCACGCAGCGTCTATATCGAGGCCCCGGCTGCGCCGCACGGTGACCTCGGTGCCGCCCGCGGCTACGAGCTTCGCGAAGGCCTGTATCTCCGATGCTTCGGTGGAAGCCAACGCAGGCGACCCGCCCGGATGCAGCGGCAGCAGGTTCACGTGGGCACCCAATGACGCGGCGATAGCGGCCAGGCGCTCCGCGTCGCGCGGCCGATCGTTCCGCCCGCGGATCATGACGTACTCGAGGGTGACGCGCCGTGGGAAGGCGCGCAGGACCTCGATCACCTCGCTCAGCGGATACTTCCCCTCGACCGGCATCAAGGCGCGCCGGGTGCGACTGTCGGCCGCGTGCAGGGAAAGTGCCACCTGAAACTGCTCGGGACGGGTCGCGAGATGGCGCAATCCTGGGATGATCCCCACCGTGCTCACTGTGATGTGGCGCGCGCCAATGCCGAACCCGAGCGCGTCGTTCAGGATCGTGAGGGCCACGTCCACCGCCTGCCAGTTGTGCAGCGGCTCGCCCATACCCATGAACACGACGTTGGACGGTTTGCCGAACTCGGCATCCAGGAGCAGCTCGCGCACTTGAGCGGCGATCTCCGACGGGGTGAGGTGGCGGCCGAACCCCATCCGGCCCGTAGCGCAGAAGACGCATCCGAACGCACAGCCTGCCTGTGACGAGATGCACAGGGTGCGCCGTTTGCCTTCGGGAATGAGCACCGACTCGACGGCGGTTCCGTCGGCAAAGCGCCAGAGAAACTTCACCGTGCCGTCGGTCGAGCGTTGTTCCGCGACGCGTGACGGTCGGGGGACGGGCTGTTCGCGCTGCAGGACGTCGATGACAGCACGCGGGAGGTCGGTCGCCTCGTCCCAGCCGGCGATCGGCCTTTGCCACAGGCGGGGAAGGATCTGCCGCGCACGGTACGGCGGCTCGCCCCGGGCCGCCGCCCAAATCTCAATCAGCCGGGCGGCGGCTTGCGGGGTCGCGTCAAACCAGTTCACGGCAGGATGTTGGCGTTCAGGCTGAGGCGGAAGCTCGCCCCCAATCCATTGAATCCGGAACCGCGCGCGATCTCGATGGCGTAGCGCCCGACCAGCAACCCGACGGAGACGACCGAGCGCCAGGCGGTAGTTCCGAAGCCCTGTTCGCGTGTCCATCCCAGATCGACGCGCAACCGGTCCTGTAGGGCGACCCCGGCGCTGAACCCGTGTTCCACCCCTACGTCGGGTCGATAGTTGATCCCGTACCGCCCGACCACCAGCGTCCGCGCGCCCCACACGGTCGTCGTCCTAATCCGGTATTCACCGGCGACTCCGTAGTCGGTGGACCGGTCGCCGCCCAAGACCGCCGGGGCGAAACGCGATGCGGCGGCCAGGGTCAGCCGATCGGTCGGTTCGAGCCGAACCCCTACATCGACGGTTGTGCCCCCGTCGGATCGCGCATCGACCCGGGTGTCGTGAACCCGAACCATGGTGGCCAACACCGCCGGGCCGACCCGCACGCCGAGCGAGAGGCCCGCGAGCTGCGCGTAGACGGGGATCTCGCCCAACTCGCTGGTAGGAGACGTGGTCGTCCGTACCAGGCCCTTTATTGAGAGACGCCCGACGAGCGCCCCCACAGCTATCCGGCGGCCGATGCGCTGAGTTACGCCCCCCATCACCCCGCTCAATGACACGACGTCCGGCGTTTGCAGCACCTCTATGCCGCCAGCGAGCCCGGGGAGATCATACACGGCTGCCGGGTTCCAGAACGCTCCCGTCGGGCCGCGCCCGAGGGCCGCCGGGCTGCTGAGCGTCCCGGCCGCGATGCGCCACAACTCGGCTAGTGCGGGCGCCTGGGCGGCAGCGATTCGTGGAAGCGCCGCGGCGCTGAGCAGGACGAACAAGAATGACCGCACGGCGGTAGGTTCACCGGCCTGGCCCGGGGTGTCAAGCCGGCGCTTGCTGGCTGTTTCGGGTGCCATTATGTTGAGGTAATGCTAGCACTCGAGCGGCTTGCGCCGTGTAGCCCCAGGAGCACTTGACTCCGCCAGGCGTGCGCAACCCGGCCGCCCCGGTCCCACTCCTCTCCCGGCGTCTCCACGCGTCAGGCGACTTCTGGCCGTTTCGGGGTTATCGGCGTTCTTCCACCGGCAATTAGTCTGAGGAATCGATGACCGCCACCGCGATGCGTACGCATCGGTGCGGTGCGCTCCGCAGTGAACACTGCGGCGCACGAGTCCGGCTCGGGGGCTGGGTTCACCGCCGCCGCGATCTCGGTGGGCTCGTTTTTTTCGATCTCCGAGATCGCGATGGCCTGGTGCAGGTCGCGTTCGGCCCCGACTGGACCCCGCCGGAGGTTCTGGAGCGCGCGGGGACGGTCTTTGCGGAATCGGTTGTGCTGCTCGATGGATCGGTCGTCGCGCGTCCCGCTGATCAACTCAACCCGGACCTTCCCACGGGCGACGTGGAGGTCCGGGCGACGTCTCTCGAGGTGGTAGGCCCGGCGCCGGCGACACTCCCCATACCGGTCTGGAGAACGAAGGGCGAACCGTTGCCGTCGGAGGAATTACGGCTGCAATACCGGCACTTGGACCTGCGACGCCCCGAGATCCAACGCAACCTCATCCTGCGGCACCGCCTGCTCCAGCGGGCACGCGCCACCCTCTCGGATCTCGGATTCCTCGAGATCGAGACGCCTATCCTGACAAAACCCACACCCGAAGGGGCCCGCGACTACCTCGTGCCGTCCCGGCTGCACCGCAACCGGTTCTACGCGCTGCCGCAGTCTCCGCAGATCTACAAACAGCTGCTGATGATTTCCGGATTCGACCGGTACTTCCAGATAGCGCGTTGCTTTCGCGATGAGGATCTGCGTCACGACCGGCAGCCGGAGTTCACGCAGATCGATCTCGAGGCATCGTTTGTCCGACCGGACGATGTCCATGCCGCGGTCGAAGCCGTGCTCGGCGCCCTTTGGGACGAAGCGGGCATGCCGGTGACGGCACCGTTCCCACGGCTGCGCTACGGCGAGGCGATGGAGCGGTTCGGGACGGACAAGCCGGATCTCCGTTTCGGCTTCGAGCTGAGCGATCTCTCCGACGTCGTGCGGGGCCGCGGCTTCCGGATCTTCGAGGAAGCACTAGCCCAGGGCGGGCGCGTTCGCGGAATCCGGGTGCCGGGAGGGGCGGCGATCTCCCGTAAAGACGTGGACGGACTCACGACGTTGGCCAAGGGGGCGGGAGCCGGCGGGCTCGCGACGCTGAAGCGCCAGGGTGACCAACTCACCGGTCCCCTGTCCAAGCTCGACGGCGCCACGGCGGAACTCTTCATGCTCCGCGACGGAGACCTGCTGCTGGCCGCCGCCGGCCACGACGCTACGACGTCCGCGGCGCTCGACACGGTGAGGCGGGCTCTCATCACGCGACTCGATCCGACACCCGCCGCAGCGCACGCGTTCGTCTGGATTGTGGATTTCCCGCTGTTCGAGCGCGATCCCCAAACCGGGGCTCCAGTCTTCGCGCACCACCCGTTCACGGCCCCGCACGAGGACGATCTGGACCGGTTCATGGCGGGCGAATCCGACGGCGTGCGGGCCCACCACTACGACGTGGTCTACAACGGATACGAGCTGGGCAGCGGCTCGATCCGTATCACCGATCAGCGGGTTCAGATGCGCATCTTTCAGGCACTGGGCATGAGCGAGGCGGATGCCCGGCACCGGTTCGGATTCCTGCTCGACGCGCTCGCGGGTGGCGCGCCACCGCACGGCGGGTTCGCGATCGGCTTCGACCGTGTGGTCATGCTCCTGGCAGGCGTCCCCAACATCCGCGAGGTCATTGCGTTCCCGAAGACGACCGCCGCCCGCGCGCTTTTCGAGGGTGCACCCACCACCGTGAACGAGGAAGAACTCGCAGCGCTCGGGATCCAGATGCGACCATGAGTGACGACGTCACCCACCGACTCTCGGCGGCCGGCGCCGATCCGTTGGCCCTGTCGGGAGTGAACGACGCCAACCTCGATGCGCTCTCCCAGGCAACGGGCGCCCGCGTGACGCTACGCGGCGATCAGCTGATGCTCGCCGGCCGGCTGGAAGCGGTCGAGCAAGCGACGCTGGTCGCGGGTGCCATGATCGACCGCGCGCGCATGGGGGACATGCTCACTGTCGAAGACGTCCGCCGGCTCGTTGACGGCGGCCCGGACGCGGCGGAGCGCAGCGCGAACGGCGATCTCAAGATCATTCTGCCCGGGATCCGGAAGATCGTCCGACCCAAGTCACCCGGGCAGCGCGACTACGTCGCCGCCATTCGCGAGACGGAGATCGTCATCGGGATCGGGCCGGCGGGCACCGGGAAGACCTACCTGGCCGTGGCACTCGGCGTCGAGGCGCTAGCCCGGAAGATCGTCCGTAGGTTGGTTCTCGCACGACCCGCGGTAGAAGCGGGCGAGCGGCTCGGATTCCTTCCGGGCGATCTCCAGGCCAAGGTCGATCCCTACCTGCGCCCGTTGTACGATGCGCTCGAAGATCTGATGCCCGCGGATCGGATGCAGCGCGCCCTCGAGAACCGGACCATCGAGATCGCACCGCTGGCGTACATGCGCGGACGGACGCTGTCGGACGCCTTCGTGATTCTGGACGAGGCGCAGAACGTGACCGCTGGGCAGATGAAGATGTTCCTGACGCGCCTCGGACTCAATTCCCGGGCGGTGGTCGTCGGGGACAAGACGCAGATCGACCTGCCGCACCGCGAGGAATCAGGACTGGTTCAGGTGGAACGCGTTCTCCCAGGAATCGAGGGTGTGGCGTTCTGCTACCTCGAAGAACGCGACGTCGTTCGGCACAGCCTCGTGCGCGAGATCATTCGCGCGTACACGGAGGATCAGGGCGGGTGAACGATCGCCGTCGCGCGCCGCTGGCCCTCGAGCCACGCGCCAGCGAGCTGCCGCGTCGCATCGTGTACCACGGGGCGCGCTGGCTACCGCTCGTCGTGCTCGCCATTCTCACCTACCTGCTCTATCCGGTGGTCGGAGGCTTCGATGCACCGATCTACGAGGTCGGTGAAGTGGCACCTGGAGACGTGGTAGCCCCCTTCGATTTCGTCGTGCGAAAGACACCTGCGCAGTTGGAGCGCGAGGCGGACGCGTTGGCGGCCACCGTACGGCCGATCTACGATCTCCGGCAGGAGGCGGTCGACTCGATCGACCGGCACGTCAATGGACTGTTCACGGCGATGAGCGCGGCGGATTCGGTGGCTGCGCTCTTGGATACGGCACTGGTATACGACCTGCGCCTCACAGCGGACGAGGCCGAGTTCCTGCTGCAGGACGATCACCGCTCAGAATTCCGTCGGGCGTTGCGAAGGCTCGTGCAGCGTGATCTGGCGCGCGGCGTCGCCCGGTTGGCGCCAAGTGACGCCGAGACCGCGCGCGAGATTGTAGTTCGCCGCGACGGAACTGATCGCGTGATACCGGTAGACTCGGCGCTGGGCTGGGTGCAACTCCTGGAACGGCGGCGCGCAGTGCATCCGGCTCCCAACTCCGTCATCGGCGATCAGCTCTTCGTGAAGCTCCTGATCGCCACCTTCCAACCAACACTGGTGCCGAACGTCCTGGCCACCGAATCCTTGCGCGCCGAGTTGCGTGCCCAGGTCGATACCGTCAAGGACCGCGTGCGCAATAGCGAACGGATCGTTGCGGAGCACGAGGTGGTCACCACCGAGGCAAACGACCGTATGGTCGCACTGCGGACGGAACTGCTCGGGCACGGAGGGGCGGAGCGTCTCGACGTGCCAGCCGCTTTGGGCCGCGTTTTGGCCAACGCCCTCATCCTCTCGATTTTCTGGCTCCTGCTGCTGTTGTACCGCCGCGAGACCTACTCGAGCCTGCGCCAGGTTCTCGTCATCTTCGTCCTCTTCGGCATCGTCGTGCTCGGCGCTGCGGCCAACTTGCGTTTCGTCTCCGAGCAACCGGAACTGATACCGATCCCGTTTGCCGCCATGCTCATCGCGGTGCTGTTCGGCGGTCGGGTTGCCATGATTGCGGCCGCGGTGCTGGCGGTCTTGATCACGGCACAACCGGTCTATGTAGGACCTGCGGCCTTATACATCACGCTGCTCACCGGCGTCGCCGCGGCCATCGGGATTCGTGTCGTTCGCCGCCGGGCTCACATCCTGGGAACGGTGGCGATTGTCTCGGGAGCTTTCGCTCTGGTTGCCCTCACGGCGGGACTGCAGTCCGGCTGGTCGGTAGCCGAGGTCGCGGCGAGCGCGGGGCGCGGCACGATCAACGCCGTGGTTTCGGCTGCGTTGGTCAGCATCGGGCTGCCGCTGTTCGAGTCGATGGGACGCGTGACCACCGATGTCACGCTGCTCGAACTCTCCGACCCGTCCCGCCCGCTGCTGCGGCGCCTCGCCACCGAGGCATCGGGTACCTACGCCCACAGCATCGCGATGGCGAATCTCTGTGAGGCGGCGTGCAACGCCATCGGCGCCAACGGCCTATTGGCGCGGGTGGGTTGCTACTACCACGACGTCGGGAAACTCAAGAAGCCGCAGTTCTTCGTGGAGAATCAGAGCCCGGGCGCCAATCCGCACGACAAGCTCAAGCCGGACGTTTCCGCCACGATTATCAGGAACCACGTGAAGGAAGGGTTGGCCCTGGCGGACGACTACGGGCTGCCCGACGTAGTCAAGGCCTTCATTCCGGAGCATCACGGCACGGCGGAGATCACGTATTTCCTGGATCGTGCACGCACGCGCGGTGAGGACGAGCCATCTCCGGAGTGCTACCGCTACCCCGGCCCGCGGCCTCGCTCGGTAGAGACCGCCGTGGCGATGCTGGCCGACGGGGTCGAGGCCGCCGTGCGCGTCCTTGCCGATCCGTCGCCGGAGCGGGTGCATGACGTCATCGATCACCTAGCCCGGCAGCGCGTCGAGGCCGGACAGCTGAACGACGCCCCCCTGACACTGGCGCAACTGGATCGGGTGAAACAGGAATTCGTCCAGGTACTCACGGGGATCCATCACAATCGCATCGACTACCCGGCGGCTACCGGTGGTATCAGGGCGGAGTGGGATCGGACGGCAGTATGAGGTGCGGGTGGCGGCGGCGGGCGTCACTGCGGGCGTCGGCACGGCGCTGGTGCGTCGCGCAGTCTGGGCCGTGTTGCACGGCGAGCGGGCACAACCCGCCACGATACACGTCAACTTCCTCTCCAGCCAGCGCATGCGCGCGCTCAATCGCCGCACGTTCGGTCGCGATTGTTCGACCGATGTCATCGCGTTCGGTTTGGCGCATGACGGCCGGGTCATCGGCGACGTGTACGTCTGTCCGCCGGCAGCCCGTAGCTTCGCACGCTCGAGCGGCGTGGCGCTGCGCGAGGAACTGGTCCGCGTGATCGTGCACGGCACGCTCCACGTCCTGGGATACGATCACCCGGACCACACCGGTAGCGATCGCTCGAAGATGTGGCGTCGACAGGAGCGTTACGTACGACGCGTGCTGGAGCGCCCGTGACGGCCGTTCTGGTTGCGGCGGTCCTCAGCACCGTTTGGGCCGGGCTGCTGGCGCTGGCGGAGGAAGCCCCCGGCATCGGGCCGAGCGTCGGCGATCCACCGTCTCCCGCCCGGCATCCCATCCCGCTGTCCCGCGCGCTCCACCTGGGTCGCCTCGCGCTCCTGATCCTCGCCGGAGCGGGCGGCGGTATGGTGACTGCATGGTGGCGGCGCGACGCCGGCGGTGGCGCGGTCGCCGTGGTTGCCACGGTGCTGCTCATCTTCATGCTGGGCGACGCGCTGCCGCGCGCTCTTGGGACCTTGGCACCAGGCATGGCCACCCACACCATCGCGGCAGCCCGCCGCTCGGTACTGTTCCTCCGGCCGCTCGTGGGAGTGGTAACGGGCTTGGACCGTATCGTTCACCGCATCATCCCGTCGCCCCACGCGGCCGTCGGGGTGCTCGGCGCAGCCCAGCAGGACATGTTCGTCGGAGTCCTCTCTCTGGGCGACTCCACGGTCGCCGACGTCATGACGCAGCGACTCGACATCGACGCCATCCCGTCCAACGCCACTTGGAACGAGGTGCTCGACTTCGTGCGGCGTAGCGACCACTCCCGTATCCCCGTCTACCGCGACAGCCTCGACGACATGATCGGCATCCTCTACGCCAAGGACCTCGTGCCAGCGTGGTCAGACATGGCGCGCGGCTCCGCGGCATGGCACGAGCTTGTCCGGCCGGCGCCGTTTCTCCCGGAGGCGAAACCGCTCGCGGCACAGCTGCGCGACTTCCAGCGCGGGCCGGCCCATCTCGGGATAGTCGTGGACGAGTTCGGCGGCACCGCCGGCATCGTCACGCTCGAGGACATCCTCGAGGAAATCGTGGGCGAGATCCACGACGAGTACGACGTGGACGAGGAGCCGGAGGTGGAACGGGAGGGGGATACGAAGTTCTGGGTTGACGGGCGGCTCGCGCTGGACGAGCTGGCGGAACTCCTGGGATCGAGCATCGCACACGAGGACGTGAGCACCGTGGGCGGCCTCATCTATGCCGAGCTGGGACATGTACCGCGCCCCGGAGAGGAACTGCGTATCGATGGTTTTCGTGTCGTGGTGGAGCAAGTGATCCGGCGGCGGATCCGGCGGGTTTATTTCGAGCGCCTCGCCTCCAACGCCCCGGCACCCGCCGCGCCCGATTCCGGAACGCTTCCATGAGCGGCTGGGTCCTGCTCACGCTGGGCACATTGCTCGCCGCCGTCGGCACGATGCTGGCGGTGGGGACCGCAGCCGTCAGCCGACTGGAACTCTCCCGCTGGGTTGCCGAGCGGCTGAGCGGTGCCGCACTTGCAACCACCCTGCTCTCCGCACCGGGGCGAGTCCTCGGCACCGCGAATGCCTTGGCGACCGTAGGGACCATCATAGCCGCGCTGGGGCTCTCGGCGGTTGTATCGGTCTTCGGCTTGCTGCGCGCGGTCATGATTCTTCTCGCCTTCTCCCCCGTGCTCCTGCTTGCCACATGGGCGATCCCTCGCGCGGTCGGGCGACGCTGGGCCGAACCGATCATGCGGGCTGCCGCACCCTCGCTGGAGCGGGCGGCGCAACTGGCGAGACGTCTGGTTCCCACCCGGCCGACACAGTACCGGGGTGACCTCACGGTATTTCCCCGCGGCGGCGACCCCGACGATCGTTTCCGAAACGATGAGCTGGCTGTCGTCGCCGGACTGATTGCGTTCACCGAGCGCCCCGTCCGGGAGGTCATGACACCCCGAACCGAGATCGTCGCCGTCGCGGAAGGGGCTCGCGTGGGCGAAGTGGCCACCATATTCACCGAATCAGGATACTCCCGGATCCCCGTCTACCGTGAGTCACTCGACCAGATCGTCGGGATGATCCACGCCTTCGACGTGCTCAAGGCGGGCCGGGACGGCACGCTCCCGCTGCGGCCCGTTACGATCGTTCCCGGATCGCGCCGCTGCGCCGACTTGCTGTTGGAGATGCAGCGCGAGCGACGGCAGTTCGCGGTCATACTCGACGAGTTTGGCGGAACGGCCGGTATCGCTACTCTGGAGGATCTGCTCGAGGAACTCATCGGCGAGATCTTCGATGAATACGACGACGCGGCCGCTCCGCAGTTGCCCGATATCGAGCTGGTCGAGGTGGACGGCGCGTCGCCCAGCGAGGATCTCGCGGCCCGGTTCGGCGTGACCTTCCCGGTCCCCGCAGAAACGGTGAGCGGCCTTCTCTCCGGGGCGCTCGGGCGGATCGCGCGCGCCGGGGAGCGCGTGCTGCTGGCCGGTCTGGAGTTCGATGTCCTGCGCGCCACGCCCACCCGTGTTGAACGCGTGGTCGTACGGCGCGCCGGGGTCATGGCAATCCCAACAGGTCTGCGCACGGGACCCCGCAGCCGATGAGCCGTATTCGCCGCTACTTCTTCGTCGGGCTGATTGTTCTCGCACCGGTTGGCCTGACCGCGGTCGTGCTCGCCTGGATCTTCCGCCAAATCGACGACATCCTCGGTGAGCCGATCGAGGTGGCGCTCGGGTTCCGGATACCCGGACTCGGGTTCCTGATGCTCGGCGTTATCATCATCACCCTGGGCTGGGCGGTCCACCAAGCGGTCGGCCGGCGAGTGCTGAGCTGGTGGAATAGGGCGTTGGTCCGGTTCCCGGTGACTGGCCATCTCTACAACGCCGCGAGCCAGATCGTCCAATCCGTGGTGAGCGAAAAGCGCCGCGTGTTCACGCGGACGGTCCTGATACCCTATCCGACCGACGGACTCGTGGGCGATAGCCTTCGTCACGGCCGAGGAATCGCCCCTCATGTCGCGTCTGGTCGGCCAGCCCTGCACGCACGTATTCGTCCCGACCACCCCGAACCCGACGTCCGGGTTCCTGCTGATCGTGCCACGGGACCGGGTAATCCCGACCGGCCTGAGCGTGGAGGACGCCATGCAGCTCGTCATATCCGCGGGATCGCTCTCGCCGCCTGACGGCGAGGAAGGAGCCGCGCGGCGGGGGCTCGACATCGACACGCTGTTTCACGAACCGTCCGGCGAATGAGTCACACGGCAGGGACAGGGCCAGGAGCAGGCCGGTCGATCCGTATCGCCCAGCCGCTTGCGGGAAGCCCAAGCAGGTCGCGAACTTAGGGTATGTCCACGAGCGACCTCCTGGAGGGGATCGAGGCGCGACGGATTCCAGCGCTCGCACGGGCGATTTCCCTGATAGAGAACCAGCGGGATGGATACGAGGAACTGCTCTCGGCCATTCATCCACGGGTGGGACGTGCCCACCGAATCGGCCTGACGGGCCCGCCGGGCGGGGGAAAGTCTACGCTAGCGGAGCGCGTGATCCACGTCTACCGCGCCCGCGAACACAGCGTGGCGGTCGTGGCCGTCGATCCGACCAGCCCGTTCAGCGGAGGAGCGCTGTTGGGCGACCGGATCCGGATGGAATCGCTCACGCTCGACCCGGACGTGTTCATCCGATCGATGGCGAGCCGCGGAGAGCTGGGTGGAGTGGCGATGACGACCCGCGAGGTCTGCGACTTGCTCGACGCCTACGGGTTCGACCGCATTATCATCGAGACCGTCGGTGTCGGCCAGTCAGAGCTGACGATTGCGGCGGCCGCCGATACGTCGGTGCTCGTTCTGACACCGGAGTCCGGCGACGGCGTCCAAGTCCTCAAGGCCGGCGTGATGGAGATCGCCGACATCTTCACCATCAACAAGGCGGATCGGCCCGGTGCCGACCGGCTGCGGCTGGAGATCGAGGTGATGCTCGGGATCCGCAGAGGAAAGGCGCACGGCAACATCGCCCCCCATCACGGACTGCCCGGAGGGAAAGCGAGGGAGAGCGCGACAGAAGGCGTTGCGGGAGCTGGCTGGGAACCACCCGCCCTTGCGGTCTCGGCTACGCGTAACGAAGGTGTCGAGGAGTTGGTCGACGCCATCGAGAGACACGCCCGGCACCTGCACACCAGCGGCGAGCTGGATCGGCGGCGCCACGAGCGTCTCGCCCGACACACGCGCGAGGTGGTCGACCGGAGCTTGCGGCATTTCGTCTGGCAGGAACGTAATGGTGAGGCAGCGCTGGCCGCCGGCCTCGAGGAAATGGTGGGTGGCACCATGACCCCTTACCAGGTCGCGCGCGACATCGTCGCCGGATTGCGGCAGGAGACATCGAATGGCCGATAACAGTCGGCACTCGGAGTGGCGAGAACGCTATGAGCGGGCTCAGAAACGCGACGTCGATTTCGTGACACAGAGTTCGACGCCGGTTGAGCCCCTGTACACCCCCGCCGACCGTGAGGACGGGTCCCACGATACCCACCTCGGCCAACCGGGTTTCTACCCGTTCACGCGCGGTATTCACCCCACCATGTACCGTGGCCGCCTCTGGACGATGCGGCAGTTCGCCGGGTTCGGCACCGCGGCGGACACCAACCGGCGGTTCAAGTTCCTGCTGAGTAGGGGGACGACCGGTCTCTCCGTGGCGTTCGACTTCCCGACACTGATGGGCTACGACTCCGACCACCCCCGCTCCGAGGGTGAGGTCGGGAGGTGCGGGGTCGCCATCTCGTCGTTGGCCGACATGGAAACGATGTTCGACGGGATTCCGCTCGACCAAGTGTCGACGTCAATGACCATCAACGGCCCGGCGGCCATGCTCTTCTGCTTTTACGTGGCGGCAGCGGAACGTCAAGGCGTGGACATCGCGTCGGTTCGCGGCACTGTCCAAAACGACATCCTCAAGGAGTACATGGCCCAGCACGCCTGGGTGTTTCCCGTCGAACCCGCGCTCAAGCTCATCATCGACATGTTCGAGTGGGCGTCGGAGCATACGCCGCTGTGGAATACCATCTCGATCAGCGGATATCACATTCGCGAGGCCGGCGCGACGGCGGTGCAGGAGCTGGCCTTCACGCTGGCGGACGGGTTCGAGTACGTGCAACGGGGTGTAGCACGTGGGCTAGACGTGGACGCGTTCGCGCCGCGCCTGTCGTTCTTCTGGGACGTGCACAACGACATCTTCGAGGAGGTGGCGAAGATGCGCGCGGCCCGGCGTATCTGGGCACGTCACCTGCGCGACCAGTATGGGGCCAAGGATCCGCGGTCGTTGATGATGCGCTTTCACTGCCAGACGGCCGGCGTGTCTCTCACGGCTCAGCAACCCATGAACAACGTCGTGCGTGTCGCCTACCAGGCGCTCGCCGCCGTGCTCGGCGGCACCCAGTCGCTGCACACTAACTCCCTGGACGAGACCTACGCTCTCCCCACCGAGGAAGCGGTGCAGCTGGCCCTCCGCACACAGCAGATCCTGGCGTTTGAGACCGGGGTGCCCAACGTGATCGACCCGCTGGGGGGGTCGTACTACGTGGAGGCGCTCACCGACCGCATGGAACGCGAGGCGGAAGCGCTCTTCGCCGAGATCGAGAAGCTCGGCGGCGTCGTGCGCGGCATAGAGGATGGGTGGTTCCAACGCCAGATCGCGCAGAGTGCACTGCGCCATCAGCACGAGGTCGAACAGCAGCGCCGATTCATCGTCGGCATGAATGAATTCGTCAACGAGAGCGAGCCGGAACTCGGGATCTTGCGGGTCAGTGACGAGGCGAACGCGATCCAGCAGCGGCGGTTGGCCGAGCTGAAGGCCCGACGGGACGCGGCGCAGGTCGAGAGATGCCTGGTCGCACTCCGTGAGGCAGCGGCACACGACGACAACGTGATCCCTACGATGCTCGACTGCGCACGCGCGTACTGCACGCTGTTCGAAATCCGGCATGCACTCGAGGAGGTGTATGGTGCCTACCGCGAACCGGTCTTCTTCTAAGCGATACGTCCACGCGCCGACGCGAAGCCCGGCACGAGCCGATGAGCCGCGGCGGCCGACATCGCTCGCCCCGGTCATCAATCAGCTGGCCGGGTTGGACGGTGGTGAGCACTGGGTCGTTTCGTGTTATCTCAAGCTGGAACCTCGGGACCGGAGTCGAGGGAAGTACCTGATCAAGCTGAAGAACCGCATCAAGCAACGTTTGGCCGCGTTCGACGAGGTGCGGCCCGAGCGCGCAGCCCGCAAGGCCGTCCAGCGCGACGTCAACCGTATCCGCGAATACCTCGAGCAACCGGGCAACCTTCCACCAGGCCGTGGCATCGCCATCTTCGCGTCGGAGCCGCTCGACCTGTTCCTGGCCATTCCGCTGGCAATGGTCTTCCGCTCACGTCTGGCCGTGGCTCGTTCGCCGCTGGTGCGCGAACTCGCGGCGCTGGACGACGAGTTCGGGCGCGTCATCTGCGCGGTATGCGATCGTACCACCGCACGATTCTTCGACGTGTCAGCCGGCGAGGTGGTCGAGCTTCCCGGCCTCACCGCCGCGGATACGACGCGCGCGGGCCGGTTCCACGGCTCGAGCGAGTCACGTACCCATCGCAACCGGAGCGAGCCGCGGGGCCGGGGCGTCGGGGGATCCGCTCTCGGGGAGCACAAGTTCAACCAGCGCATTCGGGAAGAGAAACATCGGCACTACGCTCAGATCGCGCAGCGACTGTTCACGCTCTCCCGGGAGGCGGGCGTCGTCGGTGTCGTGCTGGCCGGGACCGGGGCCGATGTCGCCGTCGTCGAGCCCCACCTCCACCCTTACGTGCGGGACGCCGTGCTCGGCGAGGCGAAGCTCAATCCCAAGTCCGCGTCGCCCCATGATGTGCTGGAAGCGGTGCTCTCGGTACGGCAGCAAAAGGAACGCGCGTGGGAGGCGCGCCACATTGACGAGTTACGGGAAGGGTTGGGGTCCCGCTGGGCCGTCAACGGGATTGCTCCCACATTGGACGCGCTCAGCCGGGGCCAGGTGCGTACCCTCCTCGTCGATCCCAACATCGAGCTCCCCGGGTATCGGTGCGCGGAGACGGGTCGGCTGGCGCACACACCCGAGGCATGTGACGGACAGGGACCTGCCGAGCCCATCGCGGACGTGATCGACGACGCGATCGAAGAGACCCTCCGGCAGGGAAGTCACGTCGATGTGATCGAGGATCCCGTGCTCCGCAACCACGTCGATGGGTTGGCCGCGCTGCTGCGGTTCAAGCTCTCGTAAATGCGCTTGTCTCGTATCCAGGGCTACCGTAGCTTGCGCGCACGATGACCTCGACTGCGAAGTCACACCCCATACGGATCCTGGTTGCCAAGCCGGGGCTCGACGGCCACGATCGCGGTGCGAAAGTGGTGGCGGCCGCGCTGCGTGACGCCGGGATGGAAGTCGTGTATACGGGACTCCATCAGACACCCGAAATGATCGCGGCGGCCGCCGTGCAGGAGGACGTCGACGTAGTCGGCCTGTCGATCCTCTCGGGCGCACACATGACGCTTTTCCCGCGCGTCAAACAACTGCTGGATGATGCCGGCCGGGATGACATCGTGCTGCTTGGCGGCGGCATCATTCCGGACGACGATATCCGTAGTCTCGAAGGGCAGGGCATAGCGAAACTGTTCGGTCCCGGCGCAACGACGGCGGAGATTATCGAGTTCATCAAGACCGTCGTCGGATCCAAGTCGGCGTGACGGCCCCTTCCGATACCACCCCGAGACGCAGCCGGCTGCGCGAACTGGCCGCTACGTACCGGGAACTGGCTCTGCGGTTGGAGCAGGGCGGCGGACCGGAGAAGATCCGCAAGCAACACGACAAGGGAAAACTGACGGCGCGCGAGCGGCTGGGTCGGCTGCTGGATAGCGACACGCCGTGGCTGGAAGTGGGGCTGCTCGTCGCCTACGACAAGTACGACGGGAAGGCACCCGGGGTGGGCGTTGTCACCGGTGTCGGCGTGGTAGCCGACCGGGAGGTCGTCATCGTGGCGAACGACGCCACGGTGAAAGCGGGATCCTGGTGGCCTGAGACCATCAAGAAGATCCTGCGGGCCCAGGAAATCGCGATGCGGCAGCGCATCCCGATCATCTACCTCGTCGACTCGGCCGGCGTGAACCTGCCCTATCAAGAGGGCGTGTTTCCGGGACAGTACGGGGCCGCCCGCATCTTCTACTACAACTCGATCATGCGGCGCTACCTCCACGTGCCGCAGATCAGCGCCGTGATGGGGCCGTGTGTCGCCGGCGGGGCGTACCTGCCGGCGTTATCCGACGTCATCTACATGGTCGAGGGAACGTCGTTCATGGGATTGGGCGGTCCCAATCTGGTGAAGGGTGCCACCGGCCAGTCGATCGATGGAGAGACCCTTGGCGGCGCCGTGACGCACACGACCATCTCAATGGTGGCACACTACCGCGCCAAGAACGACGGCGAGTGTCTCGACATGATCCGCGACTACGTGGCCAGGCTGCCGCAGCCGACCAGGAACAGGATGCCCCGACGGGGAGATCCCAATCGTCCGTCCCGGCAGCCGCCTGCCGCGTTGTACGACATCCTGCCGCTCGATCACCGCATGGCCTACGACATGCGCGACGTACTGGCCTGCCTGCTCGATGACGGCGAGTTGGACGAGTTCCAACCTGACATAGCGCGCGAGATCATCTGCGGGCACGGCCGGATCGAGGGCTACCCGGTAGCCGTGATCGCCAACCAACGTGGCCTGGTCAAGGCGCGGACCGGAGAGAAACCGCATCTCGGCGGGATCATATACACGAAGAGCGCCCGCAAGGTGGCCTACTTCATCGAGAACGCCAGCCGGGAACGGTTTCCACTGTTGTTCATTCAGGACGTGAGCGGGTTCATGGTGGGCCCCGAGGCCGAGCACTCGGGCATCATCCGGGCGGGAGCCGAGTTTGTCGAAGCCATGGCGACTGCGGTGGTACCGAAGATCGTCTTGACCGTCAATCATGCCTCGGGCGCCGGCTACTACGCGATGGCCGGGCAGGGGTTCGATCCGGATTTCATCTTGTCCTGGCCGACGGGTCGGATGGGCGTCATGGAAGGTGATTCCGCAGTACAGGCGATCTACGGCGCGAAGGCGGAGGATCCGGCGTTTGCCGAGGCGGTCGACGGGATGCGGGCGGACTACGAGCAACAACTGGATGCCAAGTACGCGGGCGCTCGCGGCTACGTCGACGCTATCGTGGTCCCGGAGGATACCCGCGACATGCTCGCCTTCGTTCTCCGGATCGGATCCAACTACGGGGGGCCGCACCTCGGCGCATTCGTGCTGCCACCGCTCGAGACGGGAACCACATGACCCGGCCGCACCGCGCCGTACAGATCGTCGAGCTGCTGGCGTGGACCGCCGTCATGGGTGCCTGCGCCGGGTCGGGTGCACCACGCACGACGCCGGATCCGCGCGGCGACTCGGCGCCACCAGACCGGACGGCGCTCGCCGCCATCCCTCCCAAGGAACCGCTGCTCTCGCCCCAGTTCGCCCGTCTGGCCGGCCTGATGCCGCGCCGTGCGATCGGCGCGGAGGCGTTCGTCGCGTCGCACCCCACCTATGACGGCCGCGGCGTCATCATCGGCATCCTGGACAGCGGAATCGACGCCGGGGTACCGGGCTTGCGCCGCACGAGCACAGGAGCGCCAAAGCTACTCGACCTGCGCGACTTCTCCGGTGAAGGGGTTGTGCCACTGACGCCGCTCGCACGCGACACCGGTAGCACGGCCATGATCGGCGGGATACGGGTAACAGGTCTCGGCCGGGTACGCCGGCTCGCCGCGCCGCCCTTCTATGCAGGCACCTTCCACGAGCGGCCGTTGGGTGAGGTTCCGGGTGCGGATGTCAACGGTGACGGTGACAACGCCGACGTTTTCCCGGTGGTGGTCGCACGTGCCAGCGACGGATGGATCCTGATGACCGACACCGACGGGGACGGCTCGCTCGCGGACGAGCAGGCGGTACGTGACTATAGAGTCGCCGGCGAAACGTTTGCCTACGGCCCCTTGACGATCGCCGCGAATTTCCATGACGACGGGCCCGGCGATCCGCATCTGACCTTCTTCTTCGACAATTCGGGACACGGCACCCACGTAGCCGGCATCGCCGCCGGTCACGACCTCTTCGGTCTACCTGGTTTCGATGGGATCGCTCCCGGCGCCCAGTTATTGGGTCTCAAGATTTCGAACAACGCGCGGGGCGGCGTATCGGTGACGGGGAGCATGATCCGCGCGATGGAATATGCGGCCGAGTATGCCGCTGCGCGCGGATTGCCGTTGGTGCTCAACCTGAGCTTCGGAGTGGGCAACGAAGTCGAGGGAAGCGCCGCGATCGATTCGCTGATCGACGAGTTCGCGGTACGCCACCCGGACGTGCTGTTCGTCATCTCCGCGACCAACGACGGGCCCGGGATCTCGACCGTCGGATTCCCTGGATCGGCAGAGTTCGCGCTCACGGTCTGCGCACTCTTCCCGGGCGTGTTCGCGCGGCCGCCGCAACCCGGTCTCCGACCCGCGGACGACGTGCTGGGCTGGTGGAGCAGCCGCGGCGGGGAGGTCAGCAAACCCGATCTGTGCGCGCCCGGTGTGGCCTTCTCGAACGTCCCGCTCTGGCAGACTGGTGAAGAGGTTTCGGCCGGAACCAGCATGGCCGCACCCCAGTTGAGCGGCGCGGCGGCGCTGCTGCTCTCGGGCCTAGCACAGGTGAAGCAGCAGGTTCGCGCGACCGAGCTGCGACGCGCACTGGTAGCCACCGCGTCGTCCATCCCAGGGACGACGACGATCGATGCCGGGGCCGGTATCCCGGATGTGCCCGCCGCCTTCCGGTGGTTGCGCGCGGCCCACCGCGCCGGCCGATTCTCGGTGCGGGCGCTTCCCGACGGCGGCAACACGTCGCGCGCCACCGCGGCATACCGGCGCACGGGCCTGACATCACCCGGTGACACCATCCAGCGGTTCGAGATCCGCGCGGTCGAAGGGCAACCGTTCGCCAAGGTGCTGCTGCGCTCGGACGCGTCGTGGCTCCGGGCGCCGGAAGCCGTCGAGTTTCACGGCGGCCCGGTGACGGTAGAGCTGCATTACGACGCGGCCCAGCTCACACAGCCGGGTCTGTACGTGGGAACGGTGTGGGCCCGACCGGCTACGGATACGATGGCCGGTGCGGCGTTCGGTCTCACGAACACGGTGATCGTGCCGCGACCGCTGGATGGCGAGTTCGCGGACCGCCGCTATCTGGCTCCCGGAAGAACCCAGCGCTACTTCTTCGCGATTCCATCTGACGCCGGCGGGCTCGGATTCGAGCTGTCGGTTGCCGACCGGGAGCGTGAGGCGACTCTGTATCTGTTCGAGCCGAGCGGTCATCCGTATCGCGAAACGGCGTCCGTGAGCGCTGGGGGCGAAAGTTCATCACAGGCTGAACTGCGTGTCCGGTCGGACGATCTGATCGCAGGTGTCTACGAGGCCGTGGTCGTTGCGCCGCCACTCGATGGCGTGGTCTACTCGGTGCGCGCGACCCTGCCAACCGCTGTGATCGGGTCGGTGAGCGCGCGCGGTGTCGCGATCACCAACCGATCGAATCGTGTCGCCCGCCTCGATGTGACCCTCGACCTCATCGGCGCGGCGAGTGTGGTGCGCGTCGGCGGACCCGGAGACCGCCCGCACCGCATCCCGATTCGGGTACCGCCGTGGGCGCACGAGATCCTGATGGATCTCGCTATCCCGGAAACGTTGTGGAGCCGACTCACCGATTTCGCCGTGACCATATGGGACTCGACAGGACGGGTGGTGAGCCAGGGTCCGATCAACTACGCCATTTCGAGAGAGCGCTTCGAGGTCGGTTCGCTCAGGGGACAGACAATAGAGCTGGAGCTGTTTCCCGCCTTCGCCTCCGCCGACGCGAAGCTAGGTTGGGAAGCGGATCTCGAGATCGCGTTCCTCGCCGATGGCGTGATCGCCCGGGCGATCCCGGATACCGTAGCTGCACGCCAGCTCCAGCCGTGGGCGACCGAGATCGTGCCGGCCACGATGCCCGACTCGCTTCCCCACATGCCCGCCGGGTTTCTGCCACTGCTGGAGGCGACCCTCCGGCAAGGGGGGCGGCTGATGGCGACGCGGCGCGCCACGATGGGGCCCGTACCCGGCACAACTCCCTGAGCGGCTACTCCGTGACCAGGAAGATCCGGATCGCATCGGGACAGGGGTTCTGGGGTGACTGGCTGGAAGCCCCGGCACGTCAGGTGGAGGGCGGCCCGATCGACTACCTGATGATGGACTACCTGGCCGAAGTCACGATGTCCATCATGCAGAAACAGCGATCGCGGGATCCGGCACTCGGCTACGCACGGGATTTCGTGCCCCTGATGGAGCACATCTTACCCGATCTGGTCCGCAAGGGAATACGCGTCACCTCCAACGCGGGCGGGGTCAATCCGCGAGCCTGCGCCGATGCCGTCCTCGACGTGGCCCGGCGCCACAACCTGGCCGGCAAGGTGAGGATCGCAATCGTGACCGGGGATGACGTCTTCGACCGGCTCAACAGCTTCGAGCGCCGCGGTCATAGCCTGGCTAACATGGATACCGGCGAGCCGCTCGCCGCAGTGCGGGATCGCGTGTTGAGCGCGAACGTCTATCTGGGCGCGCAGCCGGTGGTAGACGCCCTCGCGGCGGGCGCGAACGTGGTGATCACGGGCCGGGTCACCGATACGGGCCTCACTCTGGGACCGATGATGCACGCGTTCGAGTGGCGTGGCGACGACTACGATCGCCTTGCCTCCGGGACCGTCGCGGGCCATATCATCGAATGCGGAGCGCAGTGCTCGGGCGGCAACTGCCTCGTCGGGTGGGAACGCATACCCGCGATGGAGGAGCCGGGCTACCCTATTATCGAGGCGGCAGAAGACGGCACCTTCGTCGTCATCAAGCACGAAGGGACGGGCGGTCGAGTATCGGTACCGTCAGTCACCGAGCAGCTCGTTTACGAGATGGGTGACCCCGCCAACTACCTCACACCAGACGTAATCGCCGATTTCACGACTATTCGCCTGCGGCGGGCGGGCAAGGACCGCGTCCGGGTCACGGGCGTGCGCGGCCGCGCCCCAACCGACCTGCTGAAGGTGTCGGTCTCGTACTTCTACGGCTACAAGGCGGTGGGGACGCTCGTCTACGCGTGGCCGGACGCATACAAGAAGGCTAAGCGTGCCGACCGGATCCTGCGGGCCCGGCTGGAGCGGCTCGGCCTCGCCTTCGAGGAGATCCTGACCGAGTTCGTAGGGGTCGATGCGACGCACGGGCGACTGGCCGGTCCGCCGAGCCCCGACATACCCGAAGTGCAGCTGCGGGTCGGCGTGCGCGCCCGTGAACGGGAGCCGGTGGCGCGCTTCACGCGGGAAATCGCCCCGCTGATCCTGAACGGTCCGCCGAGTGTCACGGGCTTTGCCGGGGGACGCCCGAAGGTCGAGGAGATCGTCGCGTACTGGCCGGCGCTCGTCGCCAAGTCCGAGATCAAGTCGAAGGTGGAGATCCTGAAAGCGTAGAGGGAGGACGAGTGTCGCAGCGCGCCAAGGCAACGAAACGGCGGAAGGTGCAGCTGGTCAGGCTGGCCCACGCCCGTAGCGGGGACAAAGGGGACACGGCCAACGTGGGCCTGATCGCTCTCAAGCCGGCGTACTATCCGCTGTTACGCGACCAGGTCACCGCCTCGCGCGTCGCGCGCCACTTCAGGGGCCTCATCACCGGCGGCGTCGAACGGTACGAGCTTCCCAATCTCAACGCCCTGAATTTCCTGTTGCACGGCGCGCTGGGAGGCGGCGGTACCCTCTCGCTCAAGACGGATGCCCAAGGCAAGGTCTTCTCGACGGCCCTCCTGCGCATGGAGATCACCGTCCCACCGAGTCTCCATGTCGACTGACCGGCTCCTCTCGACACTGGCGGAGGGCATCCTCACGCTCACGCTGAACCGTCCGGACAAGCGCAACGCGATCGATACGCCCATGGTCGAGGCGTTGCTTGCCGCCCTCGAGCGGGCCAATCTGGACGTGGACGTGCGAGTCGTCGCCGTGCGAGGAGCGGGGAAGGATTTCTGCGCCGGGGCCGACCTGGCCGAGCTGCTCGAATCGGTCGAACGCACCGCGGAGGAGAACGCGGCGAGCGCGGCCCGGTTGGGCGAGGTGTTCCTGCGGATGCGCCGGCTCCCCAAGCCGGTCGTCGCTGTCGTCAGCGGTCGCGCACTCGCCGGCGGCTGCGGCCTGGCCGGCGCCTGCGATCTCGTGCTCGCACATGCCGACGCCACGTTCGGCTACCCCGAGATTCGGCGCGGATTCATGCCCGCGATGGTCATGACCATGCTGCGTCGCGCGACCACCGAGAAGGTGGCGTTCGACCTCGTCGCGACCGGCCGGCTGCTCTCGGCCGAGGAGGCGGCGCGGGTCGGGCTGGTCGCACGGGTCTTTGCCGCCCACGAGTTCGAGCAGGCGGTCGCCGGGTTCCTGGCGAGCCTAGCGACATCGAGCGCGTCGGCGCTCGCCCTCATCAAGAGACAGCTCTACGAGCTGGACGGCCGCAGCTTCGAGGACGGGATTCGGCTCGGCGCCGAGGTGAACGCCGTGGCTAGGGGGACGCCGGATTTCCGTGACGCGGTCACGGCGTTCCTGAAGAAATGAGTAAGAGGCCCCTCGCGCACTCTTCATGAACCGGTATATTGGCGGGAATTCAGGCAACGTCGGAGACTCGTCGTGAATCTGCAGCGCATCCTGCGGGAGGGGTTGGTCGCCGGCTTTGTCGGGGCGGCTGCCGTGGCGTTCTGGTTCTTGCTCGTCGACCTGATCGCGGCACGCCCGTTTTTCACACCGGCGATGCTCGGTTCGGCCGTCTTCTGGGGTCTGCGGGATCCAGCCCAGGTGGAGATCACCTTCCAGGTAGTCATCGCGTACACCATGCTGCACGTCGTCGCGTTCGGTGTGGTCGGCATGGTTGCCGCTGTGCTCGCCGCGCTGGTCGAGAGCTTCCCGTCGACCTTGTTTCTCGTAGTCGTCTTGTTCGCGATATTCGAGGTCGGGTTCTACATCGTCGTTGCCATCCTCGCGCAACCGCTGCTCGGTTTCTTGGCTTGGTCCAATGTAGCGATCGGTAATCTCATCGCGGCGGGTGGGATGGGTTTCTACCTGTGGCGCGTCCACCCCCAGATCAGTACGATGCTCGCGGCGCATCCCCTGGGCGAGACGGCGGACGGCGAGTAGCCACCGGATCCCGTCTCTTCCTGCTGCACTAGCGCAGCGCCCGGCTGTCGCTGCCTTGGTAGACGTACTCGAAGGTCACGCACCCGGCAACGGTGCCGGTGCAGTAGTAGCTGAGAAACCGGAGTTTAGCGTAGCGGCCATCCGCGGTGCGCACTACATATACGTGGCTTTTCGACTGGAGCAGGTGCGAGAAGAAATCGTAGCGATACCAACGATCGAGCGCCGGATTGACGGTGTCGCTTGCCCATGTCGTGAGCACATAACTATCCGCCGGCGCCTCGTGGACACCGTAGAACGGCACCGCTCCCAGGTCGGCGACCCCAGTGGAGGCGATGACTCGAAAGCGCCGGAAAGCGAGATCCCACCCGGCCGTGTCGGGAGGATCGAGCCGGGAACCGGCGGCGAAGTCGAAGAAGCGCCAAGCTTCTCCGTCCCGGGCATCGATGGTGACGGTATCCCGCACCAGCCCTTGCCCGCGATGCGCGCGTGAGACCAGCGGCGACGGATCGAACTCGACCACGTGGCGTGGTCGGAGCGAGCCTACAACGATGTAGGCCAGCACGAGGAGAAAGAGCACGAACCCGACTACGAGGAGCACGGGGGTCCTGGTGGATGAACGCGGCTTGGTCATGCGGCGGAACAGTCTAGTGCCGGGCGGCAGCCGGCGTCAATCGGCCCCTCCTCCGGCGGGGACGGGGGGGGCGGCGGCGCACCGATGAGCGGGCGCTGGCCGGACGCGCGGGCCGCCAAGTTTCGGCAGGCGGCGTTTGTGTACCTGCACCTCGGAATTCTCTACGAGGCCGCCACCTGGGTGATGTGGCGGGAGGGCATACTGCCGACACGATTCGGCCCACCGTGGGTTTTCATGGTGCTCGGCGGATTGATCGTCGCGGGCGTGTTCGCCGGCTTGTATCGGTGGCAGAACGTGTGGGTGGCGCGCGCGGTCTGGCTCGTGCAGGCCTTTCGCTTCCCAGCGCTGATCAAACAGGCGTTCTTCGTGAGTGCCGCCGAAGCACGGCTGCCACCGGCGTTCTATATTACAGCGATGATCATCGTGGTAATCAGCATGTGGGCGCTCGCGCGGGCCGGATGGGACGTATGAAGTTCCGGACGTACTTCGACGTCGACGGCGTGGACCGCTCCGGGCTCGCGTCGCAGGTTGCCGCGCAACACGACCGGGTGCACCAGCGCTTGGGTACCGTGCGTCGGGTGGTGGCGATAATGAGCGGGAAGGGCGGGGTGGGCAAGAGCTACTGCACCGCGGGTATCGCCACGGCGGCAGCCCACGGGGACCGCGCGGTCGGCGTGCTCGATGCCGACCTGCGCAGTCCGACGGTGGCGCGCCTGCTCGACGCGCGCGGCCCGCTCGCAGTCGACGCGGACGGGGTTCGTCCCGCCACGGGTATCGGCGGGGTCCGGGTCATGTCGAGTGAGTTCCTACTGGACACCGGACGGCCGCTGGCATGGCAGGAACCGGAGGGACACGCTTTCGTGTGGCGCGGCACGCTCGAGGCCGGAGCGCTCCGGGAGTTCCTCGCAGACGTCGTGTGGGGCGAGCTGGATCTTCTGCTCATCGATCTCCCACCCGGCGCCGACGGGGTGGCCGACTTGAGGACTCTCGTCCCCGATCTCTCTGGGATCGTGGCCATCACCATACCGAGTGACGAATCGGAGCGGTCGGTCAGCCGGGCGATGCGGGCGGCCCATGAAGCCGGTATCCCGCTGTTGGGCGTGATCGAGAACATGAGCGGGGTGCGATGCGCTGGCTGCGATCACATAGGGCCTCTGTTCACGGGAAACGCCGGTAAGGCGCTGGCCGCCGAGTTCGGGATCCCTCTCCTGGCGCAGATACCGTTCGACCCGGCCTCGCCCGATACCCCCGCTCTCTGGCGGCAGGTTCTGCAACTGCTGCTGCGTGAACCGGCATGAAGTTTCTCTGCGTCGATTGCGACGAGCAGATGCCTCTCGAGGAGCGGCGGGAGCCGGGCGATGGAACGTTCGCCGCGTCGTTCCGGTGTCCGCGATGCGACCGCTCCGTGGTGATGCTGGCCAATCCCGCGGAAACGCGGCTCGTGGGCGCGCTCGGAGTGAAGATCGGCGGGCGTGAACTCGACGCGGCACCGATGGAGCTGGTGCGCGGCAACATCGTGGGGCGAACCGATGCCTTCACAGAGGCCGAGCGGCGCAGCGGCCGGCCCGTCTGGACGGCCGACGCCGAAGGGCGACTCGCGCGCGTGCCGAACTTCGTGCACGGCATGGTGAAGAAGATCTACACCGAATACGCCGTGGAACACGACATCACGGAGATCACGCCGGAGGTCATGGACCAGGCACGGTCCGAGCTGGGACTCGAGGGGATGTAGGTGTCCGGGCCCAACGAGCGGTGCGTGGGCGACCTGCGGATCCAAATCGATGCCACGCTTTGCGTTTCATTCGGAGACTGCGTGGAAGCCGCCCCTGAGGCGTTTGCACTCGACGACGAGGGGATCGTGATCTTCCTGAGCCCCGAACGGGTCGAGCGGGAGCTCCTGCTCACGGCATGTGACGTGTGTCCGGTAGACGCCTTGACGGTCTGGGACGCCCACGGAACCCAGCTCGTCCCTTGACATGCCCGCCGGGTGGTCTCATACTCGCCGCCGGTACAAAGCGAAACGGGCGACATTTTGCTCGGCGCCGTGGGACGGGTGGCAGATGTGTGGGTGACGGCGCTGTTGCTATAGAAGTACCTGAGAAGAGGCATCCTCCTGCAACCACACGGACTCGAGGTAGCGCATGTACCGTGAGGTATTCCTTCCCGTCGATAACTCCCAGCACTCCGACTGGGCGGTCGAGCGAGCCATCGAGATCTGCACCGCGAGTGGCGGGCGCATCACCGGCAATCACGTCTACGCCGCCCGTCTCCACGACGTGCGGTTCCGCCAGCTCGAGACGGGACTCCCCGCGCAGTTCCAGACCCCGAAAGAGCTCAAGCGCCAGCGGAAAGTGCACGACAAGCTGATCGAGAAAGGCCTGCAGCTCATCTCGGATTCGTTTCTCGATCAGCTGGAGAAGCGCTGCGCCGGTGACGGCGTTCCGCTGCGGCGTCAGCTGCTCGAAGGCATAAACTACGAGGAGATCGTCAAGGAGGTGAACCGCGGCGGGGGCCAGTTGCCCAGCCTGATTGGGTTCGATCCCAACATGGCCGCCAACTACGACGGCAGCGAGCACGTACGTAGTGACGTGCGGCTCGACGAGAACGGCCGCATCGTCGCCGAGGACGAAACCCAGGACGAGAAGCTCGCGGGGACCTCCGGCAGGCACTACGACATCGTGGTGATCGGTGCGCACGGCATCGGCCGGCAGGAGTACTCGCAGGTCGGGGGCGTGGTTTCCCGTGTCGCCCGGGGCGTCGAGAAGGACATGCTGATAGTGCGAGAGGACCGGCCGCTCACCGGTGGGAAGTTCATGGTCTGCGTCGACGGGTCCGCATACAGCTACAGGACCATGCGGGTCGCGCTCGATCTCGCGCGCACCTTCGGTGCCACGCTCTATGCCTGTAGCGCGTTCGACGTCGCGTACCACCACGCCGTCTTCCACAACATCAAGGACGTGCTCTCGGTGCGGGCGTCGAAGGTGTTCAAGTTCGAGGAACAGGAAGAACTCCACAACAACATCATCGACAAGGGCCTCCTGCAACTGTCACAGGCCCACCTCAAGCGGGCCCAGGTCATGGCTGAGGATTATCCCGAGGTCGAACTCACCACCGAGATCCTGATCGGCAAACCGTTCCAGGTGATCCTCCAGTGGGCCGAGGAGATCCAACCGAGCCTCCTGATCCTTGGCCGGCACGGGGCCCACCGCATCGACGGCACGGACATGGGCTCGCAGGCCGAGAACCTCCTGCGGCTCGCGCCGTGCAACCTGCTCATGACCGGATGCGTGGGGATCCGGCCCGAGGACGTTCCGTGGATCGAGGAGGACGGAGCCGTCGGGTTGCCCTGGGCGCCCGAAGCCGAGGTGCGCATCCAACGGGTGCCGCCGTTCGCCCAGGGTATCGCGCGCCGCGCCGTGGAGGAGTACGTCATGGAGCAGGGAGCGGACATCGTCACCAGCCGCTGGTTGGACGAGGCCATCAGGAAGCTGCTGCCGACCCACATGCAGCTCATCATGGGGATCGGTGACGCGGAAGAACTCGCGCGGGCCGAGCTGAAGGCCGAGGAACAGATGAGCAAGACGGTGGTGTTGGGTCACGACGACGACGAGGAGCCCGCGGGTGCGATGGTCGACGTGACATGTCCCATCACCGGGCAAGTGACCAGCAGGGAGCGAACCAGCGCGGACCCGCCCGTCTGGACCCCGGAAGCGTTCGACCGCCTACGCGTGGTCCCGTTGATCGCGCGGCCGTTGGCCCGCAACACGGTGGAGCGGTTCGCCCGCAACCACAGTCTCTGGCGCATCACCACGCTGGTCATGGACGAGAATAAACAGGCCATGATCGAGGCGGACGAATTCGACGCCGAGACGATGATGGGCATGTTCCGCGAGCTGCGCGCCAAACAGATCCGCGCCGAGGCGGAAGGCGGCGACGCGCTGTCTCCCGAGATGCGGCAGTTCATCGAGGAAGCGAAGGCGTCCGGGGTCACACGGTGCCCGATCCGGGACATCGAAGAAAAAGCCTCGGCATGTCCGGTCGATTTCAAGACGGTCACGCCCAAGGAAGCCAAAGCCGCACTCGAATCATTCATGCACGAAGAAGGTCACGGGAGCGCATAGCGCGTGGGTGCAACACCGCTGGCGCTTCTCGGAGAGGCCCGGCCCGGCCAGCCCGACGGGCACGACTACGTGCCCCACGTGGTTGCCTGGAATCTCACGCGTCGTTGCAATCTCGAGTGCGCACACTGCTACATCGCCGCGGGGCCGCAGGAACAGGCGACCGATGAGCTGTCGACCGACGAGTGCCTCCGCATCGCGGGTGAAATCCTGGAGGTCAACCCGGCGCCCCTGTTCATTCTCTCGGGTGGCGAGCCTCTCCTGCGGGAGGATCTCGCGGAGATCGCGCGGTTCGCCACCGACCGGGGGGCAACCGTGGTGGTCGGCACGAACGGGACCCTCCTGACCGACACGCGCATCGAGGAACTGAAAGCGGCCGGTGTCACCGGCCTGGCCGTGAGTATCGAATCGCTCCACGCCGGTTACCACGATCGCTTTCGGCGCGGTCACGGTGCATTGGAAGCTACGCTCGCCGGAGTGGAGCGTCTCCGCCAACACCAACTCGATTTCATCGTCCAGACGACGCTCACCAAGGGCAACCAGGATCAACTGGAGGAGCTGGTCGAGTGGTCTGCAGCGCAGGGCGCCGTCTGCTTCAACGCGTACTTCCTCGTGGCGACTGGCCGCGGCGACCGATTGAGCGATCTCAGCCCCGGTGACTACGAGATGTTGTTGACCCAATTGGTCGACCTGCACGTCCGCTACCTCGGGCGAATGATGGTCCGCGCCAAGTGCGCCCCCCACTTCATGCGCCTGGTCCATCAACGGGTACCCGATTCGCCGGTTCTCAACTACGCGACTCGGTGCCCGTGTGGGGTGCAGTACTGCCGGGTCACGCCCGACGGGAAGCTCACCGCATGTCCTTACATGCCGCTGCCCGCAGGCGATCTCCGGCACACCCCATTCGCGTCGGTGTGGCACAAGGCGCCGCTCTTCCGTGCGTTGCGGACCGGCACCCTCGGCGGGAAATGCGGGATCTGCGAGTACCGTAAGCTCTGCGGCGGTTGCCGCGCGCGCGCCTATGCCGTGGAGAAGGATCCGATGGCTGCCGACCCGTCGTGCGCCTACGAACCGGCGGGCGACATCCCGGTCATCGAGATAGAGCGCGCGGTCACCTACGGCATGACAGCACGGCCGGCGCTGCGCTGGGCAGCCGAGGCGGAGGCACGGGTGCAGCGGATTCCTTCGTTCGTACGCGGGGTGGTGATGCAGCGCGTCGAGGACTACGCGCGGAGTCACGGACGGACCGAGGTGACCTTGGATCTCCTCAGCGAGGTGCGCAGCGCGATGCCGGTCGATTTCTCGAAACGTAAACCGTTCTTCCTGCGTGACGATGCCTGACGTACTCGCCCTGGTGCAGGCGGCGGCCGATACGGCGGCGGCGAGCGGATACGGCCGGTTTCCGGGGCCGGGCGCGCGCGTCGCCGTCTGGATCGCCGCACAGGTCCACCTAATGTTCGCGGCATTCGTACTCGGCGTCCCGATGTTCGCGGTGATCACCGAGCTGATCGGAATCGTCGGCAAGGACACCAAGTACGACAAACTCTCCAAGGAATTCACTCGACTCTTGGTGTTCGCCTACAGCGCGACGGCGCTTTGGGGCGCAGTCCTCGTTTTCTTCCTCACGACCCTGTACCCGCAGTTCTGGAACCACATGGCGCGGATCTTCGGGCCGTCCATGTGGCTCTATGTAGGACTCTTCTTCGTCGAGTCGTTCACGCTCTACCTGTACTACTACGGGTGGGAGCGCTGGAACGCGGGTCGCGCGAAGTGGGGCCATTGGGGTCTCGGCATCATGCTCAACGTGTGGGGCACCATCGTGATGTTCATCGCCAACGGCTGGCTCACGTACATGATGTCGCCGCCCGAAGGGGTGACTGTCGCCGGCCTGCCCGAGGGGATGACCACCTGGAACGCGATTGCCAACGCCACCTGGATACCGATCAACATCCACCGCATGATAGCCAATGCGGTGTTCGGCGGGGCGATCGTCGCGGCGTATGCGGCGTACCGGTTCCTCGCGGCCAAGACCGATGAGGAGCGCGCCCACTACGACTGGATGGGGTACGTCGGCAACTTCATCGCCATCTCGACCTTCATCGTGCTGCCGTTTGCCGGATACTACCTGGGTCGTGAGATCTACGAATACAACCAACAGATGGGCATCACGATGATGGGCGGCTTCATGAGCTGGCTCTGGATAGTGCAAGCGGTGCTCATCGGCGTTCTCTTCCTAGCGGCCAACTACTACCTCTGGCTCGGAATGGGCCGGATCCCCGGGGCGGAGCGGTTCACCCCGTACACCAAGTGGATGCTGCTCGTGCTCATCATCGGCTGGATCGTGTGGGCCACACCGCACACGATGATCGCGAGCCGCGAGGAACTCATGGCCATGGGCGGCTCCCACCACCCGTTCCTGAACGTGCTCGGGGTGATGAGCGCCAAGAACACCGCCGTCAACATAATGATCCTGACGACCTTCCTGTCATTCCTGCTGTATCGGCGCGCCAACAAAAGGCCGACGGTGTCGTGGGCGAAGGCGGGGACCATGGTCCAAGCGGCCATGTTCGTGCTCTCGACCGGCGTCGTGATCTTCTACGGGATCTACGGCTATTTCGTCGCGGCGCTCGTTCGCATCGGCTTCAGCGTCTATCAGGTCGGTGCCGTGCTCGCCTGTATCATCGGCGTGACCGTGATAGACATCGCACTCGTGCGCGGCGCCGAATCGCGCGGCGCCATCCAATGGGGACGCATGCCCGAGCGGGCACAGTACGCGCTGTTCGTTCTCGCGGTGACGTTCACGTGGCTCATGGGTCTCATGGGCTTTGCCCGGAGCGGAATCAGGCAGCACTGGCACGTCTGGGAGGTCATGCAGGACACGAGCGAGTTCGCGGCCACGCCAGCCCTGGGCTACGCTGCCAATGTGATCAGCGTGTGCGTGCTCATCTTCCTCGGGCTGGTCGCCTTCATTTTCTGGCTCGGTGGCCTGGCCGAAAGCGCCATGGCGAAGTCCGTGGCCGGGCCCACCGCGCCTATTCCGGCCACCGCAGGAGGCGAATAAGCAGCCATGTGGGCCACGAATCTGAAAGTCCTGGCGCTGGCGCTCGCGGTGGTGGGTTTCTACACGGTCGTGGCGAACATCATTCCGCAGCTCGAATCGGAGGTACCCGAGGCGCTCGCTCTGGGCGACGACGTCACGCCCGAGCAGTTGGTGGTGGCGGGCGAACGCGTGTTCAACGGCGCCGGCCAGTGCACCACGTGCCACGGACTCGGCACGCGCGCGCCGAATCTGCTCACGGCCCACGCCGGTGAAGGCGCCATCGGCGCGCGCTGCGGCGACCGCGTCGCGGGCCAGGACTGCAAGGCATACCTCTATGCGTCGTTGACCGACCCGGGGGCGTTCGTCGTCGCCGGCTTCGGGAACATCATGCTCGACGTGCGGCGGCAGCTTCCCGAAGATCAGATTTGGGCTATCATTGCGTTCCTCCAGTCGCTCGGCGGGGACGTGACCGTGACCGGGGCAGACCTACCCACCGAAGCCGGAGGAGCCGCGACGCCCGCGGCGGCCGGCCCGGCGCGAAGCACGACGACCGATCCGATGGCGCTGCTTCAGGAGAACGCGTGCCTCGGCTGCCACGCCATCGACGGTGCGGGCCCGCCCATCGGGCCGTCGTTCGACGGGATCGGCGGCCGGATCAGCACGGACCGGATCCGGAGTGGGATCCTCGATCCGGACGCCGAGATCGCCGGTGGATTCGAGCAGTTCGCCGGCATGATGCCGAAGCAGTTCGGCGACCAACTCTCGGCGGCGCAGCTCGAGACGCTGGTCCAGTTCCTGGCGGGCAGACGTTGATGCCGAAGCTCCGCGAGATCCTGGGACATCCGTTCTGGCAGGCGGTCGCACTGCTGGTCGCCGCATACTTGCTGTTCAAGTGGGGCATCGCCGTGTTGCCACCGCTCGTGGGCTTCCCTAGCGCGCCCGTTCCCCAGAGCGTCGTCTTGCAGTACATGCTCACCGCCCTCGTCGGCATCCTGATCTACGTGAGCTACAACGAGGCACGGTGGCGACGGTTCAAGGAGCCGATCAACGCGACGCTCGTCGACGCCAACAAACGGTGGCTGCGCGCAACCCTGCTCGTGCTCGTGCCGGCGCTCGTGGGGTTCGTGGCCTACGACCAGAGTCGCCCCAAGGTCTCTGCGCCGCTCCAGCTGCGATCCATCCATCCGGCACCACCCGGTCAGATCACCGTCCGTGGCCGGACGATCCGGCTTGCCGGACTCGAGAACCCGCTAAGGAGCCGGGGCACGATCGAGGAGCACTCGAGGGAAGGTCGCCGCGTCTACTACCAGAACTGCCTCCCGTGCCACGGTGACCTGCTCGACGGGAAAGGGCACTTCGCACACGGGTTCTCACCCACACCGCTCGCATTCGACGATGCCGGAACGATCGCGCAGCTCACCGAGAGCTTCGTCTTTTGGCGTATTGCCAAGGGAGGACCGGGCCTGCCACGGGAAGGCGCACCGTGGAATTCCGCGATGCCGGCCTGGGAGGACTTCCTCACCGAAGACGAGATCTGGTCGGTGATCATCTTCCTGTACGAGCAGTCGGGCTGGGAACCGCGCCGCTGGGAGGTGGAAGAGCGCGCGGAAGGAGCAGGGCATGAGTAGGGTGGTAGGATGGAAAGAGGGAACGATGGAAACCGGGCTGATCGCCCTGGTTATGGTGCTTGCCATCATTCCATCTTTCCATCTGTCCGCCCAAGACATCGAGCGAGGGAAGGCTGTCTACGAGAAGTGGTGCACCGGCTGCCATGGCGACACTGGAGCGGGCGACGGTGACGCCGCGGCGTACATGCTCCCGCGTCCGCGTGATTTCCGCCGCGCGGTCTACCAGATCCGCACGACCGCGAGCGGTGAGCTGCCTACCGACGACGACATACGTCACGTCGTCGACCAAGGGATGCCGGGCACGGCGATGACGGGATGGAAGAGCCGTCTGACGTCTGGAGACCGCGACGCCGTCATCGCGTACATCAAGTCGTTCTCCCGCTTCTTCGACGGCGCCCCGCCGCAGTCCGTGGACTTCCCAAGCGCGCCGCGAATCTCGGACGACGGAATCGCGGAGGGTGCCCGCATCTACGGCGAACTCGAATGCTTCAAGTGTCACGGCGACCGCGGACGAGGCGACGGTACCTCGGCACCGACGATGAGCGACGACTGGGACTTCCCGATCCGTCCCACCGACCTCACACGTCCCTGGACCTTCAACGGCGGCGCGGAGGTGGAGGACATCTACCGTGCCATCCGCACCGGCCTCGACGGTACGCCAATGCCGTCGTTCAGCGACGTCATCGACGCGGAGATCATCACCGACGAGCAGCTCTGGCGTGTTGCGCAGTACGTGCATAGTCTGGCCCCGGGACGGCCGCGGGTGCGCGAGGTGATCCGGGCCGGTCGTACCGCACGGGTACCCGACGATCCCACCGATTCGGCGTGGGTGGAAGCGGAGGCGTTCTACGTGCCGCTTGTCGGCCAGATCATCGTGAGCCCGCGCTGGTTCACTCCCGCCGTAGACGGGATCTGGGTCCGGGCGCTGCACGACGGCGAGCGGCTCGCACTGCACATCGCCTGGAGCGATCCGTCCGCCAGCCCCGACCCGCTGTGGCAGGAATGGATAGAGCTGCTGGCCACGACCGTGACCGACGCCGATGGCGCGCTCGAGCCGGTACAGGGACCGGATCGGTTCACGATTCAGTTTCCGGCTCGCCTGAGCGATGGCATGGCACGGCCCTATTTCCTCGGCGGCGACCGGCGCCGACCAGCCTACACCTGGCGGTGGCGCAGCTCACCGGATCAATTGGAAGTAGGGACGTCCACGGGCCTCGGACAGTTCGTGGCGGGGGCGGGGGCCGCGTCCGACGTCGCTCACCAGGCGGTGTTCGCGGATGGGCAGTGGCAGTTGCAGGTCACCCGTACACTGATTCCACGCGATACGAGCGCGGCGCCGACGTTCGCCGAAGGTGTGGCGATCCCAATTGCGTTCCGAGCTGCCGACGGGAGTTCGGGCGAAACCCACGTCCGCGGCTCGGTAAGCGCCTGGTACGCGATCTACTTGGACGCGCCGATCTCCGCGACCGTGTTTGTCATGCCGGTCGTTGCAACGCTGGTGACGGCGGGGTTCGGCCTGTTGGTGGTTTGGAGAGCTCAACGACGTGAAGGTACAAGGCGTTTTCTTCCGGAGGCAACATGCGACATCTTCTCTTCTTCACGGTGTTCGGATTCCTGGCATGCGGCGGCGGCGAAGCTGGCTCATCGGCCGGCGACGAGGATGCTGGTACCGCTGTCGAGCCGCTCGGCAGCTCCACGGTCGCCGGCGTAGTGACGTTCGACGGCACGCCACCGGCCAACCCGGCGATCGACATGACCGAGGAGCCGGAGTGCGTGGCCAAGTACGCCGACGGACCGGTCGACCCGGTCGTCGTGGTCAACGACGGCATGCTGGCCAACGTGTTCATTCGGGTTACTGCCGGGCTTCCGGCCGGCCCCTATCCAATACCAAGCCAGCCTGCCACCATCGACCAGAATGGGTGCCTGTACACTCCGCGCGTGCTCGGTGTCATGGTGGGCCAGCCGTTCGAGATCACGAACAGCGATCCGCTGCTCCACAATATCAAGGCCGTACCGTCGGAAAGCCGGGGGTTCAACATCAGCCAGCCGCGGGCCATGACGACCACGCGTACGTTCAAGACACCCGAGGTCATGGTACCGCTCGAGTGCAACGTCCACGGTTGGATGAACGCCTACGTCGGCGTGACGGACCACCCGTACTTCGCGACGTCGGCCGAAGACGGTAGCTTCGCGATCACCGGCCTGCCAGCCGGCACGTACACGATCGAGGCATGGCACGAGACGCTCGGAAAGCGGATGATGGAAGCCGAGGTCGTGGAAGGGGGCACGGTATCGGTGACGTTCGTCTACGGATCGACAACGTGAGGAGTACGCGATGAGCTGGATGCTGCCACCGAGTGCGTCGACCTTCGCCGGCGATATCGATTTCCTCTACTACCTGATCCTGGTGATCACCGGGGTCGCGTTCGTAGTCGTCGAAGTCGGGTTGATCTGGTTCATCATCAAGTACCGCAGCAGGCCGGGGCGTAAGGCATACTACACGCACGGAAGCGTGCGGGCGGAGTTCATCTGGACCGCCATCCCCGCGGTCACGGTTGTGGCGATCGGCATCCTCAGTGCTCCTGTGTGGACGCATGTGAAGGGCCGCTTCAGCGCGCCCGCCGACGCGTTGATCTATCGCGTCACGGCCAAGCAGTTCGAGTGGAACTTCACACATCCCGGACTCGACGGCACGCTCGATACGGATGACGACTTCACGATCCGAAACCGGCTCCACGTCCCCGTGAACCGACCGGTGCTCGTACGCCTCGTCTCCGAGGACGTCATTCACTCGTTCTTCGTTCCGGCATTCCGCGTCAAGCAGGACGTCGTCCCCGGGCTCAACACGCAGGTCTGGTTCGAGGCGACTCGGACAGGCGAGTTCGAGCTGGGGTGCGCGGAGTTGTGCGGGTTGGGGCACTATCGCATGCGCGCAATGGTCACGGTGCACGACGCCGACGACTACGAACGTTGGCTCGCGTCGCGGGCGACCACCACCGCTCTTCGATAGGGACCACATATGGCGACAACGGCAATCCCGCACGAACCGGTGGCGCGCACGGAGCATCAGGAGCTGCCGTTCATTCGGAAGTACATCTTCGCCACCGATCACAAGATTATCGGGATCCAGTTCCTGATCATGAGCCTGCTCTTCCTGTTCGTAGGCGGGCTCCTCGCGATGATGATCCGGTGGCAGCTCGGATTCCCGGAGACGCCCATGCCGGGCGGGACCGTGCTGCCGGAGACGATGGCGCCGGGCGGGATTCTGCTCCCAGAGTTCTACAACTCGCTCGTCACCATGCACGGCACCTTAATGGTGTTCTTCGCCATCATGCCGTTGCTGGTCGGCGTGTTCGGCAACTACCTGATCCCCCTCAAGATCGGGGCGCCCGACATGGCGTTCCCACGGCTCAACATGTGGTCATTCTGGATCGCCGTGCCGGCCGGGATCCTGATGCTCGCCGGATTCTTCGTGGAGGGCGGGCACGCCGCAGCCGGATGGACGGCGTACGCCCCGCTGTCGGCGAAAGGGGAGTTCAGCGGTGTGTTCGCCGGCCAGCAACTCTGGCTGCTGAGCCTCGCCGTACTGGGCCTGTCGTCGATTCTGGGGGCGACCAACTACATCACTACCATCGTCAACCTGCGCGCGCCGGGCATGACCTGGTTCCGCTTGCCACTGTCGATCTGGTCGCTGTTCATCACCGCCATTCTCGTACTCCTCGCCATTCCGATTCTCTCCGGCGCGGCGATTATGCTGTTCTTCGATCAGACGATCGGTACGCACTTCTTCGATCCCACCGCCGGCGGCCAGCCGCTCCTGTGGCAGCACCTGTTCTGGTACTTCGGCCATCCCGAGGTCTACATCCTGATCCTGCCGGCGATGGGCATGGTATCGGATATCATCGCGAACGGCTCCCGCAAGCCGCTCTTCGGCTATCACTCGATGATCTACGCGCTCATCGCGATCGCCTTCCTGGGCTGGATCGTGTGGGGCCACCACATGTTCCAGAGTGGCATGAACCCCACGCTCGGCATGGGTTTCATGGTCACCACCATGCTGATTGCCGTGCCCTCGGCCATCAAGGTCTTCAACTGGATGGGCACGATGTGGCGCGGCAACATCCGGTTCCATGTGCCGATGCTGCACGCCGTGTCGTTCGTGGCGATGTTCGTGATCGGCGGCCTGAGCGGCATCTTCATGGCGTCTACACCCGTCGATATCTACATCCACGATACGTACTTCATTGTCGCCCACATTCATTACGTTCTGTTCGGCGGCAGCCTCTTCGCGCTGTTCGGGGCGATCACGTTCTGGTACCCCAAGATGTTCGGCCGCATGATGAACGTCTTCTGGGGCCGCGTACACTGGTTCCTGACGTTCGTCTTCTTCAACCTCACGTTCTTCCCCATGCACAACCTTGGCGTGGGTGGGCACATGAGGCGCCTGTACGACCCGAGCGAATACGAATTCCTTCAACCGCTGGCCGGAACCAACCGCTTCATCACGGTCAGTGCGTTGCTCCTGTTCACCGTCCAGATCATCTTCGCGCTGAACTTCGTCATCAGTTTGTTCAAGGGGAAAAGGGCGCCAGAGAACCCGTGGGATGACAACGGCCTCGAGTGGACGGTGCCTTCCCCGCCACCACATGGGAACTTCGTGACGACGCCCACGGTCTACCGGCCGCCGTACGAGTTCAGTTCGCCCCTCGTCGAGGAGGATCATTTGCCGCAGGATCGGGACCTGGGCCAAAAAACCGACCCGGCCTCCGCGCCGGGCACCGGCTGAGGAGAATCCGAGATGGCACACGCAGCCTTCATGGAGTCGCCTCGGGACCGGGAGCTTGGGGCGGGCGTCTACAACGAGAAACTCGGGATCTGGGTCTTTCTCGGGTCGGAGGTCATGTTCTTCACGGCCCTGATCGGCTCGTACATCATCCTCCGGTTCGCGAATCCTGGCGCGTTCGCGGCACCCGGCGAGGTGCTGAACATTGGCCTCACGGCCGTCAACACCTTCCTACTGATCTGCAGCAGCGTGACGATGGTCAAGGCGTTCGCCGCCGTCCATGACGGCGACCAGCGGCAGCTCAAGCTCTATCTCGTGGCGACCGTGCTCATGGGCGCGGCGTTCGTGGGCGTCCAGATCTACGAGTACGCCCACCTCTTGCACGACGGATTCGGACCGGGTGGGATCCGCGAGGGGAGCCACCTGGCCGAGCGGGCGGCCGCGGGCGAGCTTAGCCTCGGCACGCCCGACCCGGCGACTGCGGGTATTTACGGGTCGACCTTCTTCACGATGACCGGCTTCCACGGGTTCCACGTCACGATGGGCGTGATCTGCATGACATACGTCACCATCAAGGCGTTCCGCGGCAAGTACAGCGCCACGGATCATCGGGGCGTCGAGGTCATAGGGCTGTACTGGCATTTCGTCGACCTGGTTTGGATCATCCTGTTCACCATCGTCTACCTCATCTGACGGCAGGGGACGCATGACGAGCGACACGCACGAAATCAAGCACCCTAGTTACTGGACCATCTGGGCGATTCTGGCGGTACTCACGGCGGCCGAGCTTGGTGTAGCCTTTCTGCCGTGGCCGAAGCGCGTGGTCGTGCTCATCCTCGTCGGAATGGCCGTCTGGAAAGCGCTCCTGGTGGCGTTGTACTTCATGCACCTGCGCTTCGAGAAAGGCCGGATGCGGATCTTTGCGATCGCACCGCTTCCGTTGACCGTGATCATCGTGATCGCCGTTCTGACGGAGTTCGTTTGGTAGAGACGATGATTGCCTTCCACCGATTGCTCATCGCCACTGCCATCGTGTTCTGCCTGGGACTCGCCGTCTGGATGATCTCGAGCTTCCGCAACGACGGCAGCGGCGTGATGTTGGTGCTCGGCATCTCGTTCGCGATCGCCGCGCTCGGGCTGAGCTACTACTTGAAGCACCTGGACCGCTTCCTACACCGATGAATACCACTGCGGGAGAGGCGAGGATTCACTGCAATGGTGTGCGAAAAAGCGGTGACTGCAGCGGACGACGCACCCTGACACGACGGGTGCACGTCCTCTACAGGGTCGCACGAAGCGTCGCTAGGAGTAGCAGGTTAGTACGACGGCGTAACGCTCCTCGAGCCGGTCCGCGGACATAGCCCGGCAGACCTCACCCGGGCGCGTCACGGTTCGGTGCGACGCCTGACCGCCAGAATCAACGCGAGCACTGCGATGCCCAGCGCCGCTCCGGCCAGCGCAAACGCGCTCCATGAGGACACAGTGGTAGTCCCCTCGATGCGGATGCGCGGGGGCGCTCCCTCAGCCCCACGTGCCCAAGCTATGGTCGTGCCGTCTTCCTTGACCAGTCGGATGGGAAAGGTCAGTTGGCGCTGCCGCACGTCGGCCGCGAGGCGGCCGAGAAACGCGAATTCACGGAAGTCGCCCTGCTCGATGCGCCCCCCGGACCAATGGATCGCCTGGGGCCCCGAATCGGTGGCGGGGACGAAGCGGGCCGTCCAACCGGGCGGGGCGTCTACACCCAGGACCCCAATGGCGTCCGGCAGGTCGATGCGTACGTCGACCGTTGCCGGACCGGACTGGCTCACCACGCGAACCGCAATGCGCTCCCATGCCGCGGGCTCTATGCTCGGCGGGTAAATCGAGATCTGAGCCGTAACCGCGCCGGGCGCGGCGAGCAGCACGGCTGCGAGCGTGAACACGTATCTCGCGCTAGGGATGACCCGCCTTTGCGTGCGACGCGCAGTGCACGGAGGGACGCCGGCGGCATGCGAAGCGACGATTCGCCTACTGACGCGCATTTAGATACCCCACTAGGTCTTGCTCCGAATCCGCACGCGGCGGCGTCTGGTGGGTTTCCCGTGGCGGCTGGCGGGCTTGGTCCGCACGATGAGATACCCCGGATCGCAGCCGACCGCCCGCGCCAGCCGTTCCAGGTTCTCGAAGCTGACCGACTGCGTATCCCCGCTCTCGAGCCGGGAAATCACAGACTGATTCACGCCTGACCGCCGAGCCAGCTCGGCCTGCGACCAGCCGTTCACTTCCCGTAACTCCTTGAGGCGCAACGCGATGGGTGTCATGGGCCCTATGCTATCCCGCATTAGTCGGTTAGGGCCCGTCAATGTACTCCGATCTTGACATCCATGCAAGATCACATAGCTTGGAACCCCATTTTCTCCGTTCGCGCTCCGTCGACCAGCGCGGGAGGTCCGGTATGGACTTAGAGACTGCGTTCTATTCGCTGCTACAGCAGGAACTCGGCGATCGCTACGAGCGGTTGTGTGCCCGCCTGGGCACGGAACGCGTCGTCGCGCCCAGCACATCGCTGATCGAGGCGTTCGCCGATGTGACCCACGCGGCCCGGGCCGATGGCGGCGCCGACGCGGTCCGCGACTGCGTCCGGTACGCCGGCGAGACCTACGAGTACATCATGGAGCGCTGGCAGGACCCGCGCTGGCGGGTAATCGTCTCGATCGCCTTCCAGATGGACCTGGACCACGAGCCGGCCCCGGAGCCAGCACGCCGCACCACGACTCGGCGGCACCGCAGTGCCGGCTACTTCTCCAACGTGCTGGCGGACGCGATGATCTGAGCGGGGCAGACACCAGCGTCCCAAATCATCACGAACCGCACGGCGTGGGCTAGAACGATCCGCTGTGCGGTTTTGTGAATCCCTCGCAGTCCCAGACATCGCCATCGTTGCCGCATCTCGATGGCTCACCGTCTCACTCACGTCGTCTCGCCGTGGCGGTCCGCGTCTCTGGTCGAAGCGGAGAAGCTGCTGGCCGAACGCTGGGGTCATGCTCGCTTCCGGTACCCTCAGCGTCGGGCAGTGCTTGCCGCGCTCCGCGGCCGTGACTGCTTCGCCCTCCTGCCGACCGGGGGAGGGAAGTCGATCTGCTTCCAGGTACCGGCGCTCCTGCTCCCGGGCGTCA
>JADFNB010000038.1 GCA_022563595.1 Gemmatimonadota bacterium | reverse complement strand
TGGCCGCGCTCGCCCGCGAAGCGGGCCACAAGGTCACCGGCTGCGACGCCGGTGTCTACCCGCCCATGAGCGATCAGCTGCGCGCGCTGGGCATAGACCTGATCGAAGGGTTTTCGGCCGACCAGATGGCCCTGAAGCCGGACATGTATGTGATCGGCAATGTGGTCAGCCGCGCGCGCACGCTCTTCGAGGGGCGCTTCTATGCCTATCCGTGGCAGCGGCAATACGACATCCATCCGAACGGAGATCGGTTCATCCTGTTCAAGTACACCGAGGAAGAGACCGATCTGACGGTCGTCGTGAACTGGCTCGCATCGGTGCGGGATCGGCTGGGAGACAAATGATTGCAGATCAGTGATTGCAGATTGATCGAGAAACCTACAATATGCATTCTGCAATTCGCTGACTCCTACGAGTGATATGAGTGAAATAACGCAACGTCTTACCAACGCGATCGCCGACCGTTACAAGATCGAGCGGCATCTGGGCCAGGGCGGCATGGCCACGGTGTATCTGGCACACGACCTCAAGCACGACCGCAAGGTCGCGCTCAAGGTCTTGCGTCCCGAGCTGGCCGCCGTCATTGGCGCCGAGCGGTTCCTGAACGAGATCAAGGTCACCGCGAATCTCCAGCACCCCAACATTCTGGCGCTCTACGACTCGGGCGAGGCGGACACCTTTCTCTACTACGTGATGCCCTACGTGGAAGGGGACACGCTACGCGACAAACTCGATCGTGAGAAGCAGCTCGCTGTGGACGACGCGATCGAGATCACGAAGAGCGTCGCGACCGCGCTCGACTACGCGCACCGGCACGACGTGATCCATCGGGACATCAAGCCCGAGAACATCCTGCTGCACGACGGGCAGGCGCTGGTGGCGGATTTCGGGATCGCCCTGGCGGTCTCGGCGGCTAGTGACAACCGGTTGACGGAGACCGGGCTCAGCCTCGGCACGCCGCACTACATGAGTCCCGAGCAGGCGATGGGCGATCGCGAGCTGGACGCGCGCAGTGATATTTATTCGTTGGGCGCGATGCTGTACGAGATGCTCGCCGGTGACCCGCCGTACACCGGCAGCACGGCACAGGCGATCGTGGCGAAGGTGATCACGGAGAAGGCGCCGCCCGTGACGACGGTGCGCGACACGGTGCCGACTCACGTCGCCGCAGCGATTCAGAAGTCGTTGAGCAAGCTGCCGGCGGACCGCTGGAGCAGCGCGGCGGCGTTCGCCGAGGCGCTCACAAAGCCGGGAATGGTGGAGCTTCCAGTCACGGTCACCGCCGAGGCGGGGCCTGAGCCCAAGCAGCGCAACTGGGCGTTCCTCGGCGCGGCAGCGGTCGCCGTCGTGGCGACCGGGTTGGCGCTCTGGGGATGGTTGCAGCCCGAGCCGCCCGCGCTCGTCTCTCGCTTCGTCGTGGGCTTGCCGGAGGGACAGAACGTCAGCAACCGGTTCGCCACCACGCTCGCGCTCTCGCCCGACGGCACCCGCCTGGCGTACGTGGGCCCGGGCGACGGGGGGGCGCCGCAGCTCTGGCTGCGGAGCATGGATCAGCTCGAGGCCACCCCGATCCCTGGCACGGCAGGGGCATTTGCCCCGTTCTTTTCCCCCGACGGACAGTCCGTCGCGTTCACCACCGTGGGTCCGCCACAGCTCGAGGTCGTCTCGCTGGCCGGCGGGCCGCCGATCACGCTCACGGATTCCGCGGCGCCGGTGGGGGGCAGCTGGAGTCCGGACGGCCGACTGTACTTCGACCACGCCGGCCCGAAGGCCATCTGGAGCGTGGCGGCGACGGGCGGCCCAATTGAGTTGGTCACGACACTGGACACCGTGGCCGGTGACGCGGGCCACCGCTGGCCGCACGCCCTGCCCGGCGGCAAGGGTGTTCTGTTCACCATCATCCGTGATAGCAGGGAGGAGAACGACATCGCCGTGGTGGACCTGGAGAGCGGCGACGTCAAGATCCTGCTGCGCGGCGTGTACGCCCAGTATGCCACCAGCGGTCACATCGTATACGCCCGGGCCGACGGGGCCCTGCTTGCCGCCCCGTTCGACGAGAACGCGCTGGAGGTCACCGGCCCGGCCACCCCGCTCCTCGAGGGCGTGATCGTGAAGCAGTCGAGCGCGGCGGAGTTCACCCTCTCCGCGACCGGCACGCTCGTCTACCTGGCGGGAACGCAGGCCGAAGAGGATCTCGTCTGGGTCGATCGCGACGGCGCCGAGCGGCCCGTGTCACCCGACCTCTCGGGCGATTTTCAGCATGTGGCAATCAGCCCCGACGGCGGGCGGCTCGCACTCGACCTCAACGTCGATGGCAACCAGGACATCTGGGTGTACGACCTCTCGCAGGAGACGCTGTCCCGGCTGACCTTCGCCGACGAGAACGATCAGCGTCCCATCTGGGCCCCGGACGGTGACCGAATCGCGTTCGTGTCCTGGCGTTCGAACCCGCGAGGAATCTGGGACAAGCCCGGTGACGGGAGCGGCCCGGCCGAGGAACTGTTGATTGGCGAGGCGACGCAGGAAGTCGACCTGTCGCAGGACGGTCGCTGGCTGGTTGCGCGGGTCGGTCCACAAGGGAGGGAGACGGGACGGGACATCGTGTACCTGGAGCTGGGGACGGATTCCGCGCCGCGTGACTTCCTCGCGACGGAGTTCGACGAGCTGAACCCCGTGCTCTCTCCCGACGGGAGTTGGTTGGCGTATGTCTCCAACGAGTCGGGCCGGGACGAAGTGTACGTGCGCCCGTTTCCCGAGGCGGGCGGCCGCTGGCAAGTCTCTACAGATGCCGGAACGGAGCCCCGCTGGGCCCATAGCGGACGCGAGATCTTCTATCGGAATGGGGCAGGTAACCTCGTGGCGGCCGAAGTGCGGGCAAGCGGCAGGACCTTCTCGGTGGGGCAACGCCGCACCCTATTCTCCACGCTCACATATGACGTCGACCGCAACCACGTCACCTACGACATCACCGCGGACGATCAACAGTTTCTGTTCGTCAAGCAGAGCGGTGGGACGCGGGACGTGGTGGTGGTGCTGAACTGGTTTACGGAAGTGTTGCAGCGGATGGGGAAATAAGAAATCTCAGATTGCAGATTGGAGACGATCTCAGATCTGTCGATCGATCTGAAATCGCAAATCGGCAATCTGCCATTAGCGGTTGGGCGGGGCGGAGGGGGCGAGCGGTCCTATCCCGTTGATCGACACCGCGCGCTCCGTCCCTTCCGCAGACGTATTCCGCTTGACGTGGAACTCACCCGTGCGGCCATCTCCGAGCGTGAGCCGATAGCGTCTGCCCGCCTCGAGGCTCGTCAGATGCGTCGCCGTGATCGTCCCGTGCCATTCCGAGACGTCGCCGCCACCGGTTTCTTCGATAACCACGGTAATCCTCTCGGCGACGGGGCTTCCATCATCCTCACAGATCGAGCAGAGATAAAAGGGCATAGGGGAGAATCTCCAATCACTAGTCTGCAATCGCTGTTATCCAGCTCCGTCCGCGCGGGCCGCGGTAAAGTGCACGGCCTTCACCCCAAATTCCTCCGCCGCATCTTGCGTCGAGCCTTTGCGGAACCGAAATCCCGGCACGACCGCCGAACGAACGTGCGTGAAGCCCGCGTCCTCGATCAGGCGAAACATGTCTCCCTCCGGGAGCGCGCCTCCGATTCAGCTGGCCCAGAGCTTCGGGTCGTTCACGATCGACTGCGAGAGCTGCTTGGCGCTCACGATATCGGTGATCGAGATGCGCCCGCCAGGCTTGAGGACGCGGAACAGTTCCTCAAACACACGCCGCTTCCGAAATGACAAGTTGATTACGCCGTTCGAGAGGATGACATCCGCCGTACCGTCGGGCAGGGGAATATTCTCCATGACACCCTCGTGGCACTCCATCTGTGTGCCGGTCGCCGCGGCGTGCGCCTGGGCCTTGAGGCACATGGACGGGTTCAGGTCGACGCCGATGACGCGTCCCGTGGGTCCAACCTGCCAGGAGGCGATGATGCTGTCGAGCCCCGCGCCGCTTCCGAGGTCGAGCACCGTCTCACCCGGCTGGAGGTTGCTGCGAGCGTGCGGGTTGCCGACACCGGCGAACGACGCCACGGCGCCTGCGGGCGCCCGGTCGAGCCATTCAGTATCGTAGCCGAACATCTCGGCGGCTTCGCGGCCATGGAAGAAGTGGAACTCGGCCTCCGGGTTGTCCGCGACCTCCTGATACATGCGCAGCACCTCGTCCTTGATAACGGCTTCGAGGGGGGTCTGCGCGTCGGCAAGTTGGGCAGCGTCGGTCATCGCGGTCTCCAAGGAGTGCGTTCCTAAGCAGGGAAATAGCACGCCCAGCGACGGACGGCAAGTGTGGCGCCGCCTACTCGCTTGGCCGTGGTATGGGTGACATCTTGGGCGGGTAATTGCAGCTTAGTACTTGCGGATCTATCCCAGCTGCTCACAGATTCACGCCGAACCCAAACCTTACCATCCGTTGAACGAAACGCGCTGAGGCATACGCCGGTCAGACACCGGACCCTGCAGTCAACAACGGGGTACGAACCTGGGCACCATCTTCCCGACCTGCGTTTTGATACGAGCATGAACAGACGGCTCTTCGAGATCGGATCCACGACCGGCGCGACGGGGTCCGCCCTTGCGAGCGGTGCCGCGAGCATCTGCTGCGTGGGCCCGATCGCTATCACCATCCTCGGTGTGCAGGGAGCGATCTGGGCCGCCGGCGTCAAACCGTACCGCTATTACTTGCTGGCCGGATCGTTGTTGTTCATCGGCCTGGCGTTTCGGATCGTGTACCGGCCGCCGAAGTTCATCGCCGCTGCGAGTTGTTCGACCCGCGTGGGGCGCTTTACGAAAGTCCTGCTGTGGGGATCCGGTGCAATTTGGCTGGCGGCGCTCGTACTCAACATCGCCATCGATCAAACTGGGTTGTAGGGAGGCCAACATGCGGAAGTCACTGTTCGCGGGAGCCGCGGTCGCCGCGCTAGCGGTCTCGGGCGCCTGGATGTCAGGTGGCTCGCCGAGTCACATCATGCTCGATCGCACCGCCGAGCCGCTCAAGTCCACGTTCAACGCGGACGTCGGAAAAACCCGCATTCTGATATTGGTGGCACCTACCTGAGGCGGATGTCTTCGGGGGGCCTCCGAAGTTCAGAAAAAGACGCTGGATGAAATCGACGACCCGAACCTGCGCGCGTACGTCGTGTGGGTTCCACGGAACCGCGCGCGGGCGCGGCACGTCGAACGCGTAACGAGCATCGTCACGGACGAGCGCGCCACCCAATACTGGGATGAGTACGGCGCCGTGATCGATCCGTTCACCGACATGCTGACACTCACGGGCCCATGCGCCGGCGTATTTCTCATCTACGGGCCCGACGCCGTCTGGGAGGGCGACACGCCCCCGATGCCCGACTACCTGGAAGATGCGCACGCGCGCGAGTACGACCGGCCCCACCCACAGTTCAACGGCCGGCGATTCGCGGATTCGGTCCGCGCCGTTCTTTCCCAGTAACACCCGCTCGAAGGCAGCGCCGGGGAGGTGGGGGCGACCGCAGGTCGCCCCTCTTTCTTGGTTGGATGAAACCTAGACCGTGTTGGTTACGTAATGGTATTACGGGCTTGGCTTCAGAATCCCCAATCCTCGCGACCACAAGGACTTGCGTCAACAGATGGCACAAAGCAACGCCGGATTGTTCGATCGAATACGCGAGGAGCTGGCTCGGCTGGGAATTGACCTCGAGGGCCTGCGCTGCGAAAATCTGACGCCCGATTGCATGAAAGTGGTATGCATGCCGGCCGGGCTTCGCTCCAGCCTGGACGAGATGGGTCGCACCCCCCGGGGGCGGGTCGTGATGGTCCGCGTGGACGACGACACCAGCGACACCCTCGACGCCTGGGTCGCGACAGGAGCGGTGAAAACCCGGTCCGAGGCCGCGGCCCTCTTCATCCGGGAGGGCCTGCGCGTGCGCGCGCAGGAACTCTCGGAACTTGAGGATGCGCTCCGTGGCGTCGAGAGCGCGAAAGAGGAGCTTCGCCGCAAAGCGCGCGAAGTATTCGGGACGGATACCGAGGAAAGGAAGGACCCATGAGCCTCCTAACGGTGTTGGCCATCATCGGACTGGTGATGTGCTGCGGGGCATTGTCGCGGCGAATCGGCACATCAGTTGCACGGCGCCTGGACCCGGGCGACGTAACGGATCGCGCACGGGATGCCGAAGAGCAACTGACGTATCTCAGCGAAGCCCATGCCCGACTCGAAGCAGATATGCAAGCACGCGTCTCGGAACTGGAAGAGCGACTCGACTTAGCCGAACGCATGCTCGCACGGCGGAACGCGTACGGCGACGTCGAGCGGCGTGCTTGACGGAATGGAACGAGGCGCGCCGTCCTACTCCCGCGGCGTACCTAGGAGGGTCACATGACGGAAGCCACGACCAGCAAGCTCGAGACACGCTTCGACAAGCACGGGAGCTTGCACCCACCCGGACCGGTGGGACGGCTGGTTCGGCTCGGGCTCGGCGTTCTTACCGCTCTGCCCGTTGTCTCGCTCCTCCCGCAAGCCCGAACACTGCACGCGCTCACGGAAGTGCCAACGCACTTCACCTGGTGGCTCGCGGTCGGACTCGGTCTCTGGGTTTTTCCGTACGTGATCAACATCGGGTTTACGGTAAGTTGGCGCGCGTGGCCCCGTGCCGTCGCCGCAACTGCGCTAGCCGCCAGCATTGCGGTCGGCCTCGGCGTCACCGGCGCAACGTGGTCCCCGGTCGCCGGCGCGGTCTTTCTCGCGTGGATTGTCTACACGTACGGGCACCTGTCACTCTCGTTCCTCCTCTCGGCAGCGATCGCGACACCTGGGTGCGAGATGCGCGCCATCCCACATCTCTGGACCCTTGTCACGGGACGGGCGACGAAGGAACACTACTGTCCCGGAGTACTGGATTCGGTCGACAAATGGGAAGCAAAACGCCACGCACCCAGATGATGGCTTGGGCTTCGCCCGCTGCGCATCCTCCTGACGGTCATGGGCACAGGCGCTCTCGGAGGCACTTGCGGGCCAATCCGCCGGCGTCGGTGCGCTGGGCTACTTCTTGAGGTGGAGCGTCCGCTGCGCGTAGGCGATCACGGCCTCTTGGGGTGGGATCGCATGGATGGACGCGTGATCGGGCAGCTCCCGCCGGGGGCGGAGCCCCATGGTACAGCGCACTTGCCACGAACATAGCGCCGCCGAGCGTCCCGGCTTCGGCTTTCCGTGGGGTTCCGGGCTGTACAGAGTAAGTGCGTTATGCGTGTCGGCCCATCTGGTCCTTCTATCGTTCGAGCGCGACCACGCGCCCGCTTTCAACCGCCATGAATACCCGTACGGTATGACTCCACCGCGTTCCGCGCGTCACTTGGACGTCGACCGCAATGAACGGCTGGTGGTTCCCGGGGATCGTGCTGACAGAAAGCTCCACTTCCGGCCGCTCGAGCTCGACCCACGCGGTCGAGGGTCCCAGGTCGCGACTCGGCGCCGCAAATGCCAGCCTCACACGGTAACGTGTTCCCTCCGCGTCGAGGATCCCGCGTTCCGTTGCGAGATCGTGGAATCGCAGTGCCCCACTGTGATACGTGAAGAAGTCCAACGCGGGAACGCGGGAGAACCAGTACCGCACGATCTCGTCGCGACGCTCGGCCAGCACGCGCCGCATCCAACGCGCCGCCTCCGGCGTGCGATAGCGTCCCTCCGCAACCATCGCTTCGAGATGCGCGTCCGTGAACGCCGATATGATCTTCGCCGCCCAGTACCCATCCCGATCCGTGAGGTTGGCGAACGCGGCGTTCGGCTCGAGCGACTTGAAGGAACGCGGATGGAAGATGTCGCTCTCGTAGTAGCCGATCTCGTCGAGCCCTTCGGGTCGCTCGAGTTGCCGCCATGGATCCTCGAACAGGCCGAGTGACAGTGCACGGACGAACGACGCACCGATGTCGAACGAGTACTCGTAACAGGCGGCGGGGAAGGGGCCGGTGCCCCCAGCGCCGAGCGTCGACGCGAAATCGATGAGATAGTGGCGGATGAATCGGCGTCCGTCCTCCTCGACGTACATGTCCAGGGTGTTCCCCTGCTTGGTGTCGTAGTGGCAGAGCCACGCGGCGAAGACGGCGAGACCCCGTATCTCGCGTCGGTCCTCGTGATTGACCCGATCGTTGGGATCGTCTCGCCTCCGTCCTCGCCAGTCGAAGGGCCCAACGAGCGTACCGGATAGGAACCTGCTCGCGAGGGCACGCCAGCTCCCGTCCGGATTGCGCTCCACGCGCGCCAGCAGCTCGTCGAGATCGGCATGAGTCATCGGACGGCGGTGGTCATCCTCGCGTATCTCGGCGTCGGGCGAGATCTGCAGCTGGTCGCGCGTAAACGTGACGACACGATCGTCCGGCACATTGTAGCCCACCGCATGGAGGATCCGGCCGGAGATGACACCCGCCGCGGTCGCCATGGAGGGGAACCCGACCACGTCGAACTTGATGACCCAGACCTGGCCGTTCGCGTCCCGGATGTTGAATCCCGGCGTCACCCCTACCGTCTTCGGACGAATCACCGTCCACGGGGCTGCCGGACCCTCACCCACCGCCGGGCCCCGCGCGGCGACGGCGGGAGCGCTGGGGAAGAGCCCCAGGCGATTCGTGAACCAACTCGAATTCGGGACCTCGTCCAGCACATTGACGTTCGCCGCGGCCGGAACGTGATCTCCTCCAAACGCAGTACCGACACGACGGACAAACCGCCCAGGATGGAAGAAGCGACCGAACGGCCTGAATAGCGTGGCGTCGATCGCCGCGCGGATGATGTGCGGGTCACGTTCCGCGGGCTCCGGTATGGTACGCATGTCGTCGGCGTACCAGACGACGGGAGCGTCGCGCAACGGCTCGTGGAGCACTCCCGGTGCGGAAACCAAGAGCGCGCACGCGGCCAGCGGGACGAGCCTAGCGCGCGGGATTCGGGTCACGTCCATGGTAGAGGGCGCTTCGGAAGGTCTGGAAGATCTGGTCGCCGCGGAGGCGGAACACCGCGTCCTCGTTGCTGCGCGCATACTCGATGCGCAGCGCGAACCCCGCTGCCGTGAGAAGTCGCAGGCCGGCGCCATACGAGAATGTCAGGTTCCGTCCGCGAATGTCGTCGAAGTCGCTGAAGACCTGTCCCACATCTGTGAGGAGGTAGAGGTCGAGTCCCGCGCCCTCCGCACGCTCAGACGCCCACAGCGGCCAACGGTACTCCGCTGACAGCACCGCGAGCCCACGGTCGCGCCAGCGAAAGTCGTCGAAGCCGCGCAGGAGATCCGGATCGTCGTTGGTGATGAGGCGGGTGAACGGGATGGGCGCGTCGCCAATCTGCTGCATCCACGAAGCCAACAACCGAAGGGCCAGCACGTGATGCCGATACCACAGCGGCACGAACTGCTGGAGCTCTCCCCGTACGTTCCAGAACTGGGTCGTCTCGCCGCCGGTCCCACGGAAGTAGCCGACCATGGCACGACGGATACCACCCCCGACCGGCCTGCCGGTGTCCGTAACATCCTGGTGCATGATCTCCGCCCCAAGAGCCAGTCCGTTGGAAGTCTCGCCAAAGCCAGGCGGCAGGGAGTCTGCATAGCGTACGGTGATAGGCGGGTCGTCGCCGTCCTGGTCCGCTTCAGGCGCGTCGAGCGGCTTGACACTGGTAAACACGAGGCTGGCGCTCGTGGTGATCTGGTCTCCCCAGCTGCCGGTGACCTCGCCTCCCACCCACCACGTGCGTTGGCGAAAGAGCGATTCGTCCTCCTCGCCACGCTCCGGCCCGATGCCGAAGTACCGCACTCGATTGCGAAATCGATATCCAGTGCCCAAGTCGAGCAGGCTACGTTCCGCGAAGGGGACGCGCACTGCGCCGCTCGCCCGAAAGTCGCCGATGAACGTACCGGCCACCCGCCCACGAAATGCGGTGCCTGGCCGATTGAACAGCTCCGTGTGCTCAACGGCCACTCCGCCTCCGACGCCACTCAGTCCGCCGGCCCGCGCGCTGATGATGACCCCGAACGGTCCGGTGCGTGGACCCAGCCAGCCGGCCACCGTACTGGCAACGCCGGACCCGTCGAGGAGCTCGACACCCTCACCGACGCCGACCGCGACCAGTCGCAGCGGGAGCCCTATGATCCAGTATGGGACGAGCAAAACGGTTTCCCAGACGGGGCGTGGCCCGCTGGCGAATACCGCGCTGACCGAATCGGCCGGGGGTGGTATGGCTCCCCAGTAGCTGTCGCCGGAACCGTCGCGTGTTTGGGCTGTCGCCGCGCCTGCTGTCGTGCACAGCAGGAGCGTCAAGAACGCGCACCGCCCGGTGCGACTACTCAACGCGGAAGGCAACGAACCGGCCGACATGTAGCACGACGGCATCGGCTACCGTACCCGTCACGCGCTTTCCCCCCGGTCTGATGACGGACCGACCGGGTGCTGCGGGCGCGGCAGGCTGTGTGAGCAGGACCTGTACTGAGCGTGCTCTTGGGCACGACATGGGCATTCGTCAGGATATACCCGTCCGATGTCAGGACGAAGCCGGAACCACCTCGTCGTCATGATGTCAAGGAATTTGCTTTCCCCTGTCCCAAGTATGTCCTGTGGTATTGGTGGTGTCCAGCCGCCCGGATGAGACTTCCGATACACCGCGTGGCTGTGGCTTCTGCGCGGGTTATTTTGTCTCCGCGTCTGGGGATAGGCCTCCTGATCTTCGGATCCCTGTATCTTGGGGCCATGGTCATCCGCTACGTGATCCGGATGAGTCTCTACCTTGAGGAACGGTGGACGGGTGGTTCCATTCCGATCTTCTTCCACTGGATACTTGCCAGCTTCATGCTCCTGGTTGGACAGTATCGCTGGAGCCGCACTCGTCCGAGCTGATGTGCGCGTACGCTCTCACACGGAGTCGCAGTGCAAATAGTTGAACCGGTTACGATGATCACCGACTACGCGCTCGCGGCAGTGACGGCGGTCCTTGCCGCGTTGCTAATTCGCGTCGCGCGGCGCCATCAGCAACTCTCTATATGGCTCTGGGCCACTGCTTTCCTCGCGACGGCCCTGGCGTCGTTGACCGGTGGCACATACCACGGGTTCTCTCTGGTGCTGAGTGACACCGGCAAGGCGATCCTGTGGAAAGGCGCAGTGTATTCGATAGGCATCGCGAGCTTTCTCATGCTCTCGGGAACAATCCTAGCTTCGGTCCCTCGTGCGGTGGGGAAGTGGCTCCTCGGTGCAGCCGCCTTGCAACTCGCCGCGTACGCGGTTTGGATGATGACACATGACGATTTCCTTTATGTGATCTACGACTATGCTCCTGCGATGGTCGCCGTACTGGTGCTCCAGGGCTTTGCAGCGCATACGCGGCGAGATCCGAGTGCCCCATGGATCATCGCGGGTGTCCTCGTGTCATTCGGCGCCGCCGGTATCCAGCAGAGTGGGTTCGACATCCATCAGCACTTTAACCACAACGATCTGTACCACATCGTCCAGATGGGAGCGGTCTACTTGCTTTACCGGGGAGCGTGCTTGTCAAGAGATCGTTGGGGAGCGACCTAGTGTGACGCCTCGGTAGCTACCATACTTCGGCGACACCACACTAATCGTGTCTTTGCCTGGTCCATCACTGCGAATGTCATGTCAAGGCATTTGCTTTATGATGAGACTTTCGATGCCAGGCTCTCCCTCAGAATCAAGTGAAGGAGAGCCTATCGCGCGGAAACGCGGCGTGTCAATCGGCTATCGCTGATACGCCTCGAGCCACTGCAGATCGTCCTCGTCCACGTTGATGAGATATACCTTGCCGGGACCGAACCCGACGAGGCGACGGCCTGCGGGAAGGATCACCTGCCGCACGCGAACGCCGTGTTCGTCGAACACATCATAGGCCGGCTGCTCGCCAAACGGCACGTGACGTTGCACCCAGATCGTCCCCTCTGGGGTGGCGGACACAGCTCCGCGTGGGAATGGTGGCTTGAACTCGGGCCAATCCTGGTCATCCGGGTCTGGACGCGGCATGCGAAGCGCCCGGCCGCCGCCGCCCCTTGAGCCGCCAATCATCATCATGACACCTCCACCGCCACCGCGCCGGTCTGCCCAGGCTGCTTTGTCCGCGTGGGTGACTCGTACAGGATCGTACGCCACGACCGGGCCGGAGACCGTCGTCCCGTCCGGCGAGACCCAGTCGACGCGATAGGGGTCTGCATGTACGACCGCGACACGGCCGTCCGGCGACACGGCCCAACTTGCGGACATGGGGTACGGTGCCAGTCCACCTTGAATAGTAATGCTGCCGGATCCGCTCGACATCGAAATGGCCTGTGCGCGGCCTTGCGCCACCGGGACGTGGGCGACGGTGTCCATCGCCTCCGACGTCAGATCGAAACGGACGACCGGGACGCTGGGGTCGCGTTGGACCTGTCCGTTCTCGAACCGCACTCCACCTTGGTTGAAATAGAGGTGACCTGATCGGTCACTCCCCGTCGGGAGCAAGAGCCTCTCGCCGATGAACATGTTGCGCGACTCGGTGAAACGGCCGTCTGGCGTGATGACCGAGAGTCGCATGTTGCCCAGATCGACGAGCAGGGTCGCGTCGGCAGGAAGCGCCAGCAGCCCGCTCGGCATCTGGTACTCGCCCGGTCCCGAGCCGGAGCGACCGAGCTCTTGCATCGTTCCCGCAGCGAAGTCCAGCAGGCGGACGGCTTGCTCGAGCCGGTCTGCGACGAGCACGCGACCGTCGCTCAGCTCGCGGATGCCGGTGATACCCGAGAACGGCTCGGGAAAGGTGTCTATGGGGCGCTGCAGTCGTTCCATCTGTTGTGCGTCCGCCGTGGACAGGACGGTTACACTGGCGAGGACGACGAACGTCGAACGGGACAGGGCCATGGGTCCGCTCCAGGTGTTGGTGGCGTGGTGTCGTTCGTTAGATGCCCAAAACGGGCCGACGGTCGCAGCGCGCAGGTAGCGTCACCCGCCGGCCGGCCGTCAGATGGTGTACCGCAAAACCTGCAAGAAGGCAAGGGCCGGCAGGGGCGTTCGTCGGGCTCGCGAAGCGGGGATCCAAAAGGATGGGGATTGCCACGCTCCCAATTTGCTGTAGGATATGGGGATATGTCGGTCTGTATGATCAGACAGCATGCTAGGATTAATTCAATTGTGGTAGTGTTAAGAGCAACACGAAAGGTACTGCCAGCGCTACCGCCGGTAACGGCGAGCGCCGCCGCGTCCGATACCGCGCTTGGCGACTGGTATGTCAATCGACTCGTGGTTGATCGCCAACCATTACTTCTTCTGGTAAGCTCCCTCTCTCTGCTCACGATAGTGGCGCTGGCCCGGAACGTTCGGGCACTTCCTGGCAGGCTACCGACGATGGTGGCCAATCGCCTCCGACGCCTTGGCATGGCCCCCGCCCTTTGTGATGCGGAGGTTGCAGCAATGGATCCTGTTCAAATTGCTCCGACGCAAGACCGTTCTGTGGCGGGCTCCATGGTGGATTTCGCCAAGACGATCCCATTTCATCTGCCGCTGGATGGATGGGATGAAACGACGTTGTCATTTGTAGAGGCTAGGCTGGCTCAAACTCCGTGCCGACTTGGTGACAATTTCGAGAACACGATATTTCCTGATGCAATGACACCGCGACTTCTTGAGGCGAAGTGGCAATAGGAGCCATCCCCAAGATGGGGCTCCTGTCTGCCAGTCGCCAGTTTGACGGTCGATCAGCGAGGCACATATTTGTCTGTGGTTGAAGCGCAGGGACATTAGGCCGCACCGTTCGCCATCCGGCACTCTTCCACTGGGACCGGCTCCTTGACCAGATCTGCGGCACCGCTCGACGTGCTGTTGGCGGAGTTCCGCGCCACGTACCCCGTCGCCGAGTTGCGGCACGAGGGCGACGCTTGGCGCTACCGTCGTGGCGGGGTCAGCGCCAACCCCGTTCTGTGGCTGACTGGGGCGTTGGGCGTGGGAGACTTCGCCTTCGCACACGCGCTGGCTCTGGGTACGGACTTTCGCATCATCGTTCCAGACTATCCTCCAGTTCGTACGCTAGACCGGATGGCGGACGGCCTGGTCGCCATCTTAGACGCCGAGCGCATCGGTGCAGCTCATGTGGTCGGCGGCTCCTTCGGGGGCATGGTGGCCCAACACTTCGTGCGCCGCCACCCGGAGCGGGTGCGCTCGCTCGTATTGTCCCACACAGCCGCACCAGATCCGTCACATGCCCGCGCCGCCCTGATCCATATACTGTCGCTGCTGCTGCCAGCGCGACCATACCGCGCGCTCTTCAGCCGGCGTTTGCGCCCTGCCTTTGTCGTGGGGGACCCCTTCTGGCTTCGGTACTTCGATGCCACGGTTGCCAGGCTGACGAAGGCGGACCTGGTCAGCAAAGCGATCCTTCTCAGCGAATTCTTGCAGTGTGGCTACCGGCCCGGAGATCTGGAGCGCTGGCCGGGCTGGATACTCGTGCTAGACGCGGACGACGACCAGCTCATGCCGGGTCCGACCCGGGCTGCGCTACGCACACTCTATCCCAGGGCTGAAGTCCACACCTTCTCCGGGACGGGCCACTCAACGGCGATCCTCCACCCGGAGCGGTACGCCGACGTGATCCGATGCTTTCTCCGGTCCGGCACCGCCTAACCCGCGCGCTTGCACCTGACAGGCGCGTGCGTGGCCAAAACTATCTCCTCTCCCCAACAACGTTACCCCCGCGGTAGCCGGCGGCCCGGCGTCCACGGCGCACCCGCCGCCTCGAGCGCCTCCTCCAACTGCGTGATATCCATCTGCAGAGCCGACAGCTCCAGTAGCAGGCCGCTGAAGCCGCCGCTCGCGATCTCGAGATTCCATCGCTGCGTGGCAGTCGGTGTGATCCGCGTGTTCCAGTGTCCCCCAATCACGCGCCCCACTCTGCCACGGATCGACGGCTCGCGCGGTTCGTTGAGCCGGCCGCGGATGGGGTCGCCGGAAAGTCTGGTCTGTAATCCAGTCAACGTAGCGTTGAGCTCGTCGATGCGCCCAAACAGTGCCGGATCCGCGCGCGGTGCCTCGAGGAGCGCCGCGCTCATGTGACGCAATCGGTCCCGCGCCCGACCGATTTCTCCGCCCGCACCGGCCACGCGCCGCATCAACTCGCTCGCCTCCTGCTGGAACGCCGCCACCGCCATAAAATCCGTGCCCGGCGGCGCGGTCGGCACGGGCTTCACCTCGAACGACTGCGAGCTGCCGAGTGACTGCACGCCAGCGCTCGAGAGCAGCATCAACTCGACGCTGTACTGACCCGGCGGGGCGAGCGGCCCCTGCGGAGGCGTAACCCAGGGTGGCGTGAAGCTCGGCGTCTCGAATTCGACCGTGTCGGGTGCCGGCCGACGCAGGTCCCAGCTCACGCGGTGCAAACCAGCCTTCGCCGGCCCCTCGACCCAGCGCACCGGTTGTCCCTGCGCGTCACGCACGAGGAGCAGCACGCGCGGCTCGCCTTCCATCGCCTCACGCCGCAGCTGTTCGTAACCAGGAAAAAGAACATCTTCCCCGCCCTCGCGCAGCTCGCGTTCGGCCTCGCGACGCGCTTCGCGCCGGGTCGGGGGTATCTCGTCGAGATAATAGGTGAACACCGCGCCGAACGGTGGGTTTGCGGTATGGTAACTATCGCTGCCCAAGGTGGGCATGCCGCGCGCTTGCATCGGCTGGTTCGGGATGTACCACCACGCATCGCGTACCGGGAAGAGCGCGCTGCCGGCGAGGGCGCCTGTAGCCATGTCACGCAACGGCGCGTAGTCATCGAGCACGTAGAAGCCTCTGCCGAACGTGGCGCCCACTACGTCGTTGTCGCGCCGCTGGATCTTGATGTCCCGGAACGCGATGGTGGGAGCCCCGGCGTCGAGCATGAACCAGTTGGTTCCGCGATTCAGCGTCACGTACAACCCGAACTCCGTGCCGAGGAAGATGAGGTTCGGGTTCACGTGATCCTGCTGCAGCGCCCAGACTATGGTGCCGGCGGGGAGGTCACCGGCAATCGATCGCCAGCTGCGGCCCCGGTCGGTACTCTCGAAGACGTACGGGTCGAAGTCGCCGGTCTTGTGCGCGTCCGCGACGGCGAACACTGTTGCGGCATCGTGCCGTGATGCCTCGACATCGTTAATAAAGGAATAGTCCGGCACATCCGGCAGGTCGGCCGCAACCCGCCAGTTCAGGCCGCCGTCCTCACTCACCTGAACCAATCCGTCATCGGATCCGGTATAGAGCACGCCTTCCGCGATGGGCGACTCCGAGATCGCGGTGAGCGTGGCGTACCACGACATCGCCGTGTTGCCGTAGAGCGCATCGACACTCCAGACACGACCCATCAGCTCCAGCTCGTACCGGTTCCGGTTGCGCGTCAGATCGCCGCTGACCGGTTCCCACGAGTTGCCGCGATCGTCGCTACGCCACAGACGCTGCGAGCCAAAGTAGAGTCGGTTGGATGCGTGCGGGCTGACGAGAATCGGGACATCCCAGTTCCAGCGCTCGGGCGGGTCGCCGGGCGCCGGCTGCGGTTGGATGTCGAGTACCTCATCGCTGCGGCGGTCCACCCGAAGGAGGTTGCCGCGCTGCCACTCCATGTACATGATGTTGGGATCGTCGGGATCGAACGCCACGCCGTACCCGTCCGCACCCAGTGGGACGTACCAGTCCTGGTTGCGTACGCCTTCCGTGTTCATGGTCCGTGACGGGCCGAACAGCGTGCCCAGGTCCTGCGCCCCGCCCAACACGTTGTAAAACGGCTGGGAGTTATCGAGGGCGAGCTTGTAGAACTGCGACACAGGCAGGTTCGGGAAGTGACGCCACGTAGTGCCCTCGTCGAACGTCTCGTAGAGGCCGGCGTCGGTGCCCACGATCAGGTGCAATCGATCGTCCGGGTCGATCCACAGCGCGTGGTTGTCGCTGTGCTTCGCGTGTCCCGTCTCGAGGTAGTCGAAGGTGGCGCCGCCGTCGCGCGTGACGTGGAGGAAGACGTCCATCTGATACACGACGTCGGGGTCGTGCGGGGACGCCTCGATCTCCTGGTAGTAATGCGGTCCCGTGCCGCCCGAGAGGTAGGAGTTGCGACGCTGCCAACTCTCGCCCTTGTCCCGCGACCGGTAAAAACCGCGCTCTTCCTCGTTCGCTTCAATGGTGGCATACACGATCTCCGGATTGGCTGCTGACACAGCGAGACCGATCTTCCCCATGTTACCCTCCGGGAGCCCAACCTCGATTCGCCGCCACGTCTCGCCACCGTCGGTCGACTTGTAGATCCCCGACTCGGGACCACCCGCGAGCAGCGACCAGATGTGGCGACGACGCTGATAGGCGGCCGCGTACATCACGTCCGGGTTCGACGGATCGAACTCTACGTCCGTGATGCCCGTGTTCTCGGAGATCGTGAGCACCGCGGTCCATGTCTCGCCACCGTCGGTCGTTTTGTACAAGCCGCGCTCGCCGCCCGCGGCCCACAACGGGCCCTCGGCGGCGACGAACACCACGTTGCCGTCTCTGGGATCTATGAGGATCTTGCCGATGTGCTCCGATGTTGCGAGCCCCATCTGCTCCCACGACCGACCGCCGTCGCGACTGCGATAGACACCATTCCCCCAGCCCACGTGCCGGCCGCTCACGTTCTCGCCGGTGCCGACCCACACGACGTCGGGATCACTCGGGTCGAGTGCCACGTCACCCAGGGAATACGACGGTTGATCGTCGAAGATCGGCGTCCAGGTAATGCCGGCGTTGATCGTCTTCCACAACCCGCCGGATCCCACGGCCACGTACCACGTGCTGCGCTTCTTTGGGTGCACGGCGATATCGGCGATCCGACCGCCCATGAATGCCGGTCCGATGCCCCGAAGCGTCAGGCCAGACACGGCCTGTGAGAACACCTCTGGGGTTTGGGAGGAGAGGTCCGCTACGGGAAAGAGAGCGAACACAATCAAGCAGAGCAGTCTTGCATCATAGGCGCGGTTACTCATCGGGTCCCTCGCAGTGGCGTGCGCGTGTGATCTTCGGCATTTCGCCGTATCGGTCGATCGCAACGCGATCGGCCCGGGCAGCTCGGCGTAAGATGTGGCTTATGTCTGCCAGCGGCCAGTTTGACGGTCCTTGGGGCCCTCGGCACCCCACACGTGGTGATCCACCTCCGTCCGGTGAGAAGAGGTTCTGGTCACCAGTCGCGTTTCGACGCCCCGAGCGTCACGCAGCGTTCGGGGCTTTCTGTCGAGAACTTCTTGGAGGAGTTGAAGGCCAAGGTGGGGAACCAGGCCTACCATGGGGTTCAGCGCGTCATCCCGACCCCTGATACCCTGCTTGCGCTGCCAGCTTCCCGGCCTGATCCCTACCCGCCGCCCGGAGGTCGGCTTGTTAGCGTACCCCGGAGGAATGCTATGCTCGATGACGCTCAGTGTTGCACTTCAAAGTTGGTACTTAAGCTGCGATCTATTCATCCCGCTGCTGTTCACCTTGCCAGGTATGGAAGTCGCGCGCCTGGTGTAGAAGAGCGACAATCGTAACCTCTGATGGTGTCACCTGATAGATCAAGCGAAAGGGATCCACTAGCAGTTCGCGAAAAGCAATGTCGTTGAGCTCCGGGACGATACGACCCCGACTGCTGAACACGTCCAGTGGGGCCGCGGCATCCAGCACGGTCTGGAGGAGGCGACGCGCGGTATCGGGAGCATCCTCGGCAACATAGGCGATCGCTTCATCAAGCGCGTCGCGGGCGCTTTCGCTCCAGACTACTCGGACGCGCCGAGAAGCCATTTCTTACGAAGTTCGGCGGCGACCTTCTCATGTGGAACGGTGCGGCCAGCCTCGACATCTGCCAGCCCCCGTTCGATCTCCTGCACGACGTAGACATGGTAGAGGACGTCTTCGAGCGTGCAGTCGTCGGGGAGGCGGTCCAGGAGCTCCTTGACGGTCTGCTTGGCTTGCACGGGGCCTCCTTAGAGCGGCTCATTAAGTATACGCTCGGCGGGTCGAAACCCGGTAGTCGTTCAACGAATGTCGATGCTCGAATCGCAGTCCAACGGACCCGCGTTTGAGCTCCAAGCAGCTCGCCGACCACGCGAGCCGCCCCTTGCCCGTAACGATGCGCTCTCTTGGCGCTCATATCAACGCCGCCCTTTTGAAACCCGCGTGCTTCGCGTGTTAGACAGCAGCGTACACGAAGTCCCAGCGATCAATACACCGTTACCGTCCGATCAACGGCTGTCTCCGGGACCCACCCGCCTTCACTCCACTCGTGTACAACCCTGAGACGGTAGTTTCCCGGAGGAACTTCCCGGATCGTCGCTCGGTAGATCAGGTTCCCTACGACGTCGAAAGGACACTGGCCGGCGAAGCTCCCAAGCACTGCGAGACTTAGTGTGTCGGCCGTCTGACTGAGGGTCCCCGCAGCGGTATAGGAATCGCACGGCGTTCGCATCGAGACCGTGATTTCGATCTCGCCACGCCTCGGAGTTAGGATGAGTGGGGTAATAGAATCGACATCGCCACCCTGTGCCAACACAACGAAGCCCGTAAGCTCGGGGGCTAATACAGAGTTGCAGACTGCGGCCATCAGTGCTGCGCCGACCGTGAGTGACAGCAGAACTCGTTCAATCATTTGCACCCCCGCCGGTAGACTGGGCTGTCTGTCTAACGACTTCGCGCTTCAGCTGCAGGCGCCCTGCCGACAGGCGAGCAGCCGCAGGCTGAGTTCAAGAGCCCAACGTGCACAATCCTCACCAAGCGCACAACCCAACGACTTCCTTGCCGCACGACCGCGCCCGCCAGCTGCGACCGCCTGTTAAGCCTCGCGCCTGCCGGATCGATTCCAATCCGGGTGCAATGTGCCATCAGGTGCAGTCTCCGCGAACCGCGCCATGAGGATGGATATCTCATTGACCATATCAGGATAGGGCCAATGCTTGTCCTCCGGCTGCTTACCGATACGGTCGTAGGTCAGGTGAGCAACTTCCTTGTTCGCGCGAACTCTCACGGGCTCAAGAACGGCGGGGAGCGTCCCACGCGCTCGTTCCCAGTCCGCGGGGTCGTCGAAGAAATCGCTTGCAAGCACGTCCGTCCGTTTGGGGTTCTCTGGGAACAGGAAGTGAATCAGGTTGCGTCCGTGCACGACGAAGGATTCTAGAAGAGCATTATGGAGCGGGCTCCGTCCTGCAACGCCCGACGCAAGACCCAGCGCGGTAGCTCTGAGCATCTCCAATTCGTAGAGAAGATGCTCTGAAGCCGCAACTAGTATTTCTCGATCGCGTCTGGGCCTTGGCATGTGACTTTGGGGCGACGCTAACTATGTAAATGTGCTGACCAGTCTAACCCCAATATACAGCGAACACGCGCTTTGTAACGAACGGAGACAGATCCATTCCAGCGGCGCAACGTGCTGCGGTAGAAGCGGTTTGATCCGATCAGTACGTTACTGCTATCGGGATATCTAGCAGAGTCTTGCCTCATAGTACGCCCCAGATCGTTGGGAGCAAGGGGAGAGATCGCAGAGTATCCACCGGACCGCGGACACCAAGACCGCCGCGGCTCAGCACGTGAGTGTATATCCTGGTCCTGCGCCCAATCGTACCGGCTCGTGAGCGGATCATCGCCGCTTCCACGCGGCAATGATCTCGGCCTCCCGCTCCAGCGTCATGGGAAAGCTCCTCGGCCCAGCCAACCAAGCGGTCGCCCGCCGCTCGTCGGTGACCGCATCAGACCACCACCACTCCAGCGTGTCCCAGGTGCTCCTGGCGAGGGGACGATAAGTGAGACCGGCGGCCTTGGCCCGCTCGATGTTGATCCGCGCCGATCCGTAGTAGTCACCCTGCGGCATGAGCCAGGGGGTCGCGAACCGCAGGCGCTGTTCCTGAAGGAATTCATAGTCCGTCGCCATTACCCAAGAGACCTCGGAGGACAGGGCTGCGTGGACGCCGTAGACAAACGCGTGCATACCTTGAGTTGATGCGGGCCCAGCAACGTTGAAGGTCCCCGCGGTGCGGTTCTCGATCAGCCGGATCATGAACTCGGTCAGGTCTCGCACGTCGATGTACTGCACGCGGTCATGTCCTTTGCCCGGTACTAGTACCTCGCCACCACGCTGCAGACGGACCGGCCAGTACGGGAACCGGTTGGAGGAGTCGGCCGGCCCGATGATGTAGGTGGGACGCACCACGCTGGTCCGATCGTCACCGAACGCGCGCCGGGCCTCCATCTCCGAGTTGGCCTTCATGACACCGTAGCTCGGCTGCTCCCGCAGTGTCTCGTTCGGAAGATCCTCCAACAAGACTGCGGTATCTTCGGTGAGGTCGTCACCGAGATAGGGGTAGTACACACCGGTCGACGATGTATACACGTACAGGTCCACCGAGTCCTTGAGCAGTTGCGCGGTGTCCCGCGTCCACTCGATACGCTGGCCCGAGTTATCGATCACCGCGTCCCAGGTGCGACCCTGGAGAGCACTGAGATCGCCGGCTCGATCGCCGGTCAGTTGCTCGACTTCCCGAAACAGATCCTTGTGTATGGTGGGCGCGGTCCGGCCGCGCGTGAAGGTCGAGATCGAGTGACCGCGCTCCAGCGCGTAACGTATCTGATGCGGGCCGAGGAACGTGGTGCCGCCTAGTATCAAGATGTTCAGGGGATGGCTCGCCCTCGCGCTGCGCCCGGTGTTCACCAACTCGCTCAAACTTGCCGCAGCCGCACTACGCGGCAGGCTGAGTTCCACTGCTCCCGCCGCCGCCGCCTGTAAGAAGCCCCTTCGACTGATGGACATCTGTCCTCCTTATCCCGGCCAGTCTTCGCCCGTCGCCGCCATCTGCCAGAACGCGAGTTCGTACTTTGCAGTCAGAAAGCCTCCACTGCCCGGCGAAGCTCTGGATCCGCGTGCCGCCACAACCGATCGAACACGACGTGATCTTCGGCATTTCGCCGTATCGGTCGATCGCAACACGATCGGCCCGGGCAGCTCGGCATAAGATGTGGCCTACGTCTGCCAGCCGCCAGTTTGACGGTCCTTAGTGCGAGCCGCATATTGGCTACTTGAATCACCATAACTCCATGCACAGGAGTCGAGATGAGTAACCACGTATACTGGATGTTGGAGCTCGAGATTCTGGCCGGACAGGATGACGAGTTTGAAACCCTTATGGCGGAGATGGTAAGTGCCACCGAGGCCAACGAGCCGGGTACGCTCAATTACGAATGGAGTAGAAGCACAGATGGCAAGGCGTGTCACATCTACGAGCGGTACGTCGACTCCGCCGCCGTGCTCACGCACCTCGGCACATTTGGCGAGCGCTTTGCCGAGCGCTTCTTGAAACTATTCAAGCCGGTTCGTTTCGTCATATACGGGCAGCCGAGCGCGGAGGTCAAAGCAGCGCTCGCGGGCTTCGGCCCTACGTACATGGAGAGTGCGGAGGGCTTCAGCCGATAGAGCGACACGCCGTAGAAACTCTTCTCGCGCACCAACCGCTGCCTCAGTGACTCGCCATCGACATACGGCATCACGTAGTACAGCAGCCCGTCCGCGTCGCCGGAGTCATAGAGCGGGAGGATATGCGGGTGGTGCAGTCGAGCCGTGCCCGGCAAAGCCAGTGACCGTCCCGCAGGCTGGCAAACAGCCGCGCAGTGGTACGAATCGTCCCGTACCAGACATTCGAGCACCGGGGACGGTCCGGGTACCCTCATCCCACTGGCTGGACGCCCCCAGTACCAGGTGCGATACTTGGGATAGGGCAAAGCAAATTCCTATCGCGATCGCGTACTTGCAGTCAAACAGCGAGTTCGTGTCGTCCGTTACCGGACTTGAGAAGTCAAAACGCCGGACTTTGCAGTGTGTAACTGACTCAGTAACTGGCACAAGCGGTGCAAACGACCCAGGCAGAAAATACAATCAATTCACCATCCCCAAATAGCGATCAAGCCACTCCAGGATGTTTTCCTTTATCTGATTTATCCGGTAGGCAAGCACGCTGTGCCCAGCTTCGTAGAGTATATGTCTCTTGTGCTCCTCGGGCGTACCCAACAGGTCGAACATCGGTTCTTGATTCGATTCGAGGGGGAAAAGGTAATCGTACCGACCATTGATCATGAGAATCGGAGCTTTGACCCGCGGAGCAAAATTGAACTCGGTCACTTCGGGCCGGGCTTCCATCGGTACAAATCCCCCGGCAACGAGGATTCCGGCCTTGAAACGTGTCTCTAAGGCCAACGGAATCGGGCCGATGAATGCTCCCCAACTCGTGCCGTAATACGCAATGCTTTCGGCGTCGATATCCGCACGACTCTCGAGGTAGTCCACCGATCGCATGAGATCTTGGACTGCCTGAATGATATGATCAGCATAGAATCTGCTCGTATTAGGAACCCACGTCGTAACCCCCGGGTTGCGTTCGTACGAGCCCTTGTAGACTGGATAGACAACAGCTCGCCCGCTCTTGATGACAAAATCAAACGCGGACAGGTAGCTGAGGTTGTCGCTCGATGGCTGGAGGATGGCTCCAGAGTAGGGCCAGTAGACGACTGCCTGATATGGCGGCTCGATGTTCGCCGGCAAAAACAGATACACGGTTACTCGCTCGCCGCCGTACGCCGCGTTGAACGATACTTTTTCCTTGCGCCAATAAGTGGGACTCTCATCGAGGGCCTCCGTGACCGGCTCGAGCGGGGTCGGATCATACGAATACTGACTGCGATACGCTTCGAAGAGTTCGTCTGACGCGGGCTCGATCGCTCGCCTATCGAGGGCGGCGAATTCAGCGAATTCGACCGGACGGGTGAATGCCTCCGCCAATTGCGCTTGGCCACCGGGATATTGGACGCCGCGGAACCCATTCCCCGGAGATCGATCGAATGCAGATCGGACATCCGCTTCGTAAAACATGTACACCGGCTCGTTCCACGCCCCGCCGAGGACATAGCGCGAGCTTCCCGATCTATTCCACACCCATTCCCTCACGTTGCCGGCCATGTCATATAGGCCGAACGAGCCAGGCTGGTACGCTCTCACCGGAGTGGGGCCGTCGCCCTCGATGTTGTCGATGTTGCTGTAGGGGAGGATTTGTGCCGCAGCGTTGATGTCCGTTGCGCCAAGCCAGTGGTAGATAGTTGGAAGGCTCTTGCCCGCGAACTCCGCATACGCGGCAGCCTCGTACCAACTGACTCCGGATACCGGATAATTGTCCTGCCCCGCAGGATAGGTTCCGCCTTCCCACGTCGACGGTCCTGGTCGCCCGGTCCGGTCGTGGAACTCCATCATAGCGTGCTCCCAGGACAAGGCGCGCCCACCGTCCTCGAAGTCGTGTTTCCAGTAATCGCGGTTCTCGTACCCGCCGCTGTCGATGAATACCTTGAACTCTCGGTTCGTGACCTCGTGTTTATCGATCCAGTAGTCAGGTGCCTCGATTCTTTCGGTATAGGCGGGGAAGCCGTGCAGGCTGACTCGCAGACCCTTCGCCGGGATTCGAATCATATTGGGTGGAGCGGTGCCCTCCTCTTCCAGGCGGAAGTCCACGGCAGGGGCAGCCGCGGAGAACGATTCAACAGTTACGAATCCGGCTTTCTCAACTCTCCACCGTTTGTATCCCAAGGGAAGCCTGACGCTGTCGATGGGGGATTGGCCCAGCGGCTTCCACGCACCGCCCGTATCGGCCAGTTCTTTGAAGTAGACGTCGGCGTTCGATGGCGACGTGCTTATCGATATGTACTGAGACATGCTGAGCAGGAGTTCCGAAAGCACCGAGTCGCCGCCGATGTAGTGTTCGGCACGTTCGGCGAGCGCAAACGCCTCGGCGAATTGTTCCTCGGCAACCAGTACTTCCATCTGCGGGATCGCCTCTTGTCCCGCCCACCGAATGTTCCCACTGCGATTGATTAACCACCCAACGGCGGCGACTAGCACAACAATGCCTCCGAGTCCGAGGATCGCCGCTTTGGGTCGGCGCATTCCACCGAGGAATCGAGCGAACTCCGTTTGCACGGGTAGCTCGCCCGTCCGCGGCCCGGTCGTCGATGGCTAGGAGATGACGCTGACATCGCGGCGGCGCCTGCGGAATTTCGCGTGTTTGGACACGCAGGGCTCGGAAACGAACGAGTGATCGAGTGGTTGAGCGAAATGGCATCGGCTCCTGACCCTGCCGGCACCCTGGCACTGAGGGCAGGTTGTAGAGAGGCTTACGAAGCCATGGCTGCGTGTAACGGCGCCGCTCCCCCCGCAGGTCGAGCAGGTGTCGGGATAGGTGCCGGGCGCACATCGGTTGCCGCCGCAGG
>JADFNB010000009.1 GCA_022563595.1 Gemmatimonadota bacterium | reverse complement strand
TGGGTTGACGGGAACGGTCCAGCGCCGGGGCTCCAAGCACGGATCGCCAGCATCGACATCGTAGACTCCGTGGCCACCGTAAGGCTCGAGCTCGATAACTGGATCGGCTCCCGCTACACTGACATGTTCACCCTGCTCAAAGTCGACGGGGAGTGGAAGATCATGAACAAGGTCTTTCATCTGCACTCCTGAGAAAAGGAGGTCACCGTGAAGAGTGTCAAGACGCGGCAAGGACTCGCGATCGAGCCAGTTGAAGACCGTGCCCGAGGCGGCGGGGTCGTCAATCGCAGGATCGTGCTGAAGAGGAATCCGGAGGGCGAGCCCAAGCCCTCCGATTTCGAGGTGGTGACCGAGGAGGTTCCGCCCATCGCCGAGGGTCAGATGCTGCTCCGCACCAAGTGGCTCACGCTGGACCCGTACATGCGCGGCCTCGACGCTTCCGGCCCCATGAACAACGAGCGGAGCGTGGGCTCCACCATCGTGGGTGGCACCGTGTCGGAGGTGGTGGAGAGCCGAGCGCGCGCGTGGAACGAGGGCGATCTCGTCGTCGGTTACTACGGTTGGCAAGAATACAGTGTCGGCACGCCTGAAGACCTGCAGTGGGGCAACGAGGCCATGCCCATCGAGAAATGGGACGGCTCGCTCGGCCCACCCTCCACGGCTCTTGGCATCCTGGGCATGACCGGCTACGCGGCATATGCCGGCCTGCTCAATGTGGCCACCGTCAAGACGGGAGAAACGGTGGTAGTGAGCGCGGCCAGTGGTGCGGTCGGGCAGGTTGTCGGGCAGTTGGCGAAAATCCAAGGCTGCCGGGTGGTCGGCATCGCCGGCGGGCCCCGGAAGTGCGCTTTTTGCGTCGACGAACTCGGCTTCGATGCGTGCATCGACTACAAGGCCGGCGACCTTTCCACCGCACTGGCGGCGGCCGTGCCCGACGGCATCGACGTCTATTTCGAGAGTGTTGGCGGCGAAGTTCTCGAAGCGGTGATCCCGCTGCTGAACCCAGGTTGCCGCGTACCGGTGGCCGGATGGGTGAGCCAATACAACACGCCCAGCAACAACGCACCCTGGGAACAACAACAAGCAACACCGCTACAGCGGCTGCGCGAAGTGGGGCTGAATGAGCTCGGCTACGAGGGCTCCACCGATGGTTTCCGCTTCTTCCATTTTAACGAGCTTGCTGCTCGGCAACCGGACGCCAGCGAGGCGTTACGAACCATGTCGGGCTGGATCAAAGAGGGCAAACTCAAGTACCGCGAGAGCATCACCCACGGGCTGGACAGCAGCGTGGACGCCTTCATCGGCATGCTGCGTGGCGAAAACTTTGGCAAAACGATGGTCCAAATCTCGTGAGCTGGCAGCCGTTGCCCCGTCAGCGAACCGCGTCACTCGCCGGACGTGTTAGCAACAGGAGTTGAAGATGTCTAAAGCACCAAGACCAATACTCTCCGAAGTCGAGTTGTTCGGCCGCACTCTTCGAAACCGGCTTAGCGTCGCACCAATGAGCCGGGTGAGTGCTACCGACGACGGATTCGCCACCAATCGCATGAAGCGATACTATCGTGAATTCGCCCGCGGTGGCTTTGGGATCGTCATCACGGAAGGCACGTACACGGACGAGGACGCCAGCCAGGGCTATGACCGGCAGCCCGGAATTGCGAACGAACAGCAAGAGACGTCGTGGGCGCCCGTCGCCAGCGCGATTGGCGAAGCGGGGAGCTTGGCGATCATGCAACTCATGCATGCCGGAGCGTTGTCGCAGGGGCAAAGCCACACTGGTCGCACGATTGCCCCATCGGCGGTTCAGCCCCTCGGCGAAATGATGCCGGAATATGGCGGCAGTGGTCCCTATCGGTTGCCCACGGCTATGACGGCCAGCGACCTAGCTCAAGTGCGCGAAGGCTTCGTTGCGGCCGCCGCTCGGGCGCGAAGAGCCGGATTTGACGGCGTAGAGATCCACGCGGCAAACGGCTACTTGCTTGACCAGTTCATAACCCAGTACACGAATCTCCGGGATGACGAGTATGGCGGATCACCCACAGCGCGAATTCGCTATGCCGCAGAAATCGTTGCCGCTGTTCGCAAGTCAGCGCCCGCCGACTTCGTGGTGGGAGTGCGTGTTTCTGAAGCCAAAGTCAACGACTTCAAGTACCGTTGGCCGGCCGGAGCCGCGGAGGCTGCCGGGCCGGGTGAGCCGGCCGGGGCCGGAGAACGATCGGCGGTTCGCGCTGACGGTCAGAGGCGAAGTGCAGCCGGAGGCCTGCTCCCATCTGAACGATGCGACCGACCTCGGTCCGGATCAGGGTCGCATTGTTGCGAAGATCACGATGGCAGGAAACTACGACAAGCTCCTGCTTCCGCCGGGCGTCAGTTACCTGTGGGTCGACAGCCTGGTCGGCTCGACGGCCCGCGGGGTCATCGTTCCCGGCAATCAAGCCGCTGCGGCCCGCGTTCTCCGCGTTCGGTTCGAAGCACACCCACAGTACCCACAGCGTTCGTTCGCCGAGGCGCGCTGGCTGTTCAGGCCGAACGACGACGAGGTCTGGGCGTCCTGTGCCAGGTTCGGTTGCTGCTACTTGCTTGGAAGGTAGGCAGCCGGGCGGCTGATCGGACGGTCTCACGAAGTCTTGTCGAGGTGCCACACGAGTTCGGCCGCCGTCTGTGGTCGGTCAATCGGCGCCTTCGCTAATGCCGCTTCTACCGCCGCCTCGACGTGCTGCGGCACGTCGGGGCGGACCACCCGGATCTTGGGCGGCGGTTCCTTGATGATTCGAGCGATCACCGCCTGGATCGTGGGTCCGGAGAACGGCGGCTCGCCGACGAGCATCTCGTAGAGCACGCAGCCGAGCGAGAAGATGTCGGCGCGGCCGTCGATGTCTTCCTCGTGCCGGGCCTGTTCCGGACTCATGTAGGTCGGCGTCCCCACGATCAGCCCGCTGGAGGAGAGCGAATCGCCGGCCGCCACCTCGATAGCGCGCGCGATCCCGAAATCGCACACCAGCACCCGGTCATCGTCCAGCAGGATGTTGCCGGGCTTGATGTCGCGATGCAGGATGTTGTGGGCGTGTGCGTAGTCGAGCGCCGCGGCGACCTGGCGCGTGATCTCCAGGGCCTCCTCGAGCGGGAGCTGCGTTTCATCTATGAGCCGAGTACGGAGATCGGTGCCGGCGTACGGCGCCACGTAGTAGAGCAGCGGCCCGGCCTCGTCGGAATGGAGCAGCGGGAGGATGTTCGGATGGTCGAGCTGTGCGAGAATCCGGATTTCGCGGTGAAACCGGGTTGCCCCGATAGTGGCCGCGAATTCGGGTTGCAGGATCTTCACGGCCACGCGGCGTGCCTCTTGGAGGTCCTCCGCCAGGAACACGGTGGCCATCCCCGTGTGGCTGATTTCCCGCTCGATCTTGAATCGCTCGCCCAGATGTTCCTGAGCGACTTCCATCCGAATCGCCACGATGCCCGCCCGGTTTACGGCAGCACTCAGCGGATATGGGACAATCCACAATAGGGGGAGCGCGCCCCCGGTGCCAGAGCATGGGCCGCCGGCCGGTCAGCGCATCGTCCTGCCCGGGAAGGCGACCGGGCTCTCGTTTCCGTCCCGTGCCACCGCGGCGACCCCGAAGTAGTAGTTGTCGATCACGAGTCCGTGAAAGGTGTGTTCGGTGGTCTCGCCCACCCAGCGGCTGAAGTCCCAGGTAGGCGAGTCGGTGCGCCGCCAGTAGACCCGATAGCCCGCCAGGTTCGACGTGTCGGCGGGCGGCTCCCAGGCGAGCCGGGCATCGGCCTGGACGATCCCGCCGATCCTGACGTTCTGCGGTGGCGACGGCGCCCACGAGAGCGAGGCCAGGACCGCCACGTTGAGCCCGGTGAGCTTGCGCGCGTAGTCGAAGTCCACGCCCGCGATCACGTCGCCGTATGCGATCCCGTTCTCGACCCGGATGTCCTGGTGCTGGCGGGTGTAGTTCTCGTTGGTCTCCATGATCCGGACGGCCGGGTAACCCACGTCGGCGAATGGGGTGTGGTGTCCGCCGCGCCCGAACCGGTCGAGACGGTAGATCATGATCACGTCGAGGTTCGTGACATAGCGGTCGGCGATCCGGTCGACGTACCGGGCGATCTGCCGCGACACCCCGTCCACGTCGCTGCCGGCCACGCGCCGCCGCCGCAACGTGCCGAGCACCCGGCGGAGCGCCCACGCCAGCGTGTCGCGACCGGCCTCGTCGAGTTGGGGGAGGCTGAACGAGATCGGCGGATTGCCGTCGGAGAAGACCCGGGCCGTGGTGTTGTCGATCACCCCGTTCACACCCTCGATGTTGCCGATCATGTCGTTGTTCAGTACGGCTTCGATGTTCCAACTGCGCTCCCGGGCGATCCGTGCTACCGTGCGACCACCGTAGAGGCCCTGCTCCTCGCCCGAGAGACCGAGGTAGACGATCGAGCCGCTGAACCTGTAGCGGGTGAGCACGCGGGCTGCCGCTATCGTCCCCGCCATACCACTGGCGTTGTCGTTGGCGCCCGGCGATGAATCCACGGCGTTGAGGCGGTCGGTAATGCGGCTGTCGATGTCCCCACTCATGATGACCATCCGGTTGGGATCGGTCGTCCCGCGCTGGATCGCCACTACGTTCACTACGTTGGTGGAGTCGGGGAACCCCCGGCCCGGCGGGAATACCTCCTCGAGATAGAAGACCTCGAGGCAGCCGCCGCACGCCTCGCCGATCCGATCGAACTCGCGCTTGATCCAGCGGCGGGCCGCGCCGATGCCCCGCGTATCGGAGAGCGTATCGGAGAGTGTGCTGCGGGTGCCGAAGCTCACCAGCGTGCGGACGTCTGTGTCGAGTTGCTCAGCCGAGACCGCAGCCACGATCTCGTGAATCCTGGGATCGTCGATGGGTGGTGAATCCTGGGCAACGGCCGGCGTGGCGAGCAGCAGAAACGGGAGGAGGCGGTGCATGGCGCTGTTACCTTCCCTACAGGGAATCTTTGGCGACGCTACAGTCCCGGCGGTATCCCCGCCTTGTACCGCACGTACACCCACGACATCGGGATGATCAATACGCCGGCGGCGACCACGGTCAGTCCGATCAACACGGCGGCTATGATCTGTGCCTGCTGGCTACGGGCGGCCGCCTCGAACAGGGCGGCATCCTGTCGGGCCGTGAGCCGAATCATCGCTTCCCGGCCGGCTACGCCCACCTGCATCTCTTCACCGGGCACCGGGCTCCGGACGTCCTGCAGGACCTGCATCACCAGGTCCCGATCGGTCTCATCGGTCAGCGCATCACGCAGGGCGGACAGCTCCCGCCGGAGCCCGTTGGCGATGCTGTCGCGGAGCCGGTGCTGCGCCTCGAACTCTTGCTCCTCGGAGGCCATCTGTCGCCAGACCTCGAGTGCAGCCTGGTAGCGATGCAGTGTCCGAATGGTCTGCTGACCCTGGCTGACCTGCGTGGCCGAGCGCCCCAGCCCGACGACGTGAAACACGCCGACGACGATCGCGGCTATCAGAGCTACCGCGGCGATCGTCAGCGCAATACCGGGGCGAATGCCCTTGTAGTCCTGGAGCGCGATGGCGAGCGAGGAGCGTGGTTGGGTCATCGATTACACCCCCAAAAAGGCGTTTGATCGGCGCAGCAACGCTATCCCCTGTCACAGATTGACGCAAGCCCGGTCGGCGGTAGCTTTCTAGCCGGGTCCTCGACCATCCTTTTGGACGGAGGAAGTACATGTTGCGGACGACGTTGCTGGTCGCCGTCGTGTGCGCGGCCGCTGCCGGTTGCTCCCCGCAGCTCACGCGGCAGGAGCGGGCGGTCCAAGAGCGGATTCTCAGCGATCGCATGACGGCGTGGGCGCGGGTGCTCAACAATCGCGACCGGGACTCGCTCGCGATTTTTTACGACCAAGTGCCTGAGTTGACGGTAGCATGGCCGGATGGGCGGCGCACGCATGGGTGGGAAGAGCAGGCGGAGGCCGTGCGGGACTTCTTTCGCGTCGTGGCGCGCATCAACCGGGTCGTTCAGGAAGAGGCCATCGACGTGCTCAGCCTCGATGTGGCCGTCGCGACGTTCCGGCACGCGACCGATATCATCCTGATGACGACCGACCGGGAGATCTTTACCGGGCAGGGTACGCTGGTCTGGGTGAGAAACGAGGCCCGCGAGTGGGTGATCCACCTGGAGCACATCTCGCGCAATCCAGGCAGCAGCCCGGGCTAGCCGGGCTCGCAATCCACTGCCGTAACAGCAGTTCGGAGACGCGCCGCGAACGCAGCAAGGCTTGTGCGATCTCGCGGCGCGTTTTATTCTTGCACAACCTCACCGGGAGTCCCGCGAATGCCGGACCCTTTCCTCAGTTCTGAGGATTATGCCGAGCGGGCGCATCAACTTTATAACGAAGGCCGTTTCGACGAATCCTTCGGCGTGTTGCGTGACGGGCTCGACGTATACCCCTTCTCTGCCGAGCTTCATGTCGGTCTTGCCTACGCGCGGCTCGTGCGCGAGGAATACATCTGGGCTCGGCGGAGCTTCGAGGACGCGCTAGACTTGGATGCTGAGCATGAGGATGCGCTCGTGGGGTACGGTGAGACGCTGCTGAAGTTCGGCGAGGTGGGGCGCGCGATCAACAGTTTCGATCGCGTTCTGGTGCTTGGGTACAGTGATGATCACGACCTGATACTCCAGGCCGGCCGGGCGTTGTTTCGGGAAGGCGTGGTCGCAGCGGCACGCCGCTTCTTCCAGATCGCCGCCGAGTCTCATCCCGAGTCCTCGGAGGTGATGGCCTGTCTCGGGTTCGCCGCGCACCGCCTGGGAGAGGAAGAGGAGGCCATCCGCCTGCTCCGCCGCGCACTCGAGCTGGACTCCACTCACGCAGAAGCCCGGGTATACCTCGGCAACATGTACTACGATCGAGGCGAGTTCGAAGCCGCGCTCTTCCACTTCGATCGGATCGGCCCCGCCGACCACGTCGACCAGCTCGCGGTGTGGCGTCTGATTGAACTGAAGAAATCAATCTACGGCCTGCCAGCGCAGGATCCGGAACTCGGTCCCTGGACCCAGCGCCTGGTCGACCTGGTCGGGGAAACGGACGCGATCGACCAGCTGCTCAGTGAGCTGGAAGCGACGCAGCCCGACGGGACCGTGCGCGACCCGATGCAGCTCGAGCTGTTCGGAACGCTGCTGATGGAGCTGGATGGGATGCGACGGCGTACCTCCGGGCAGCACCGCGTGACCACGCGGGGCGGCCTGAGCTACACGGGTACCTGGGAGGAGATCGTCATGCAGATGCAGAATGACGACCCCCACTGGGTGGGGGAATCTCTCGTAGGGTATATGGAGCACGTCTCGCGCCGCAGCGTGATGGAGACCGGCGTTGCCATCCCGGCAACCGATGCAGAGGCGTTCGTTTGCGGCAGCGCGGCAGCCGGCCTGCTGAAGATCATCCGTTAGCCGCGTTGATCGAACTCCAACACATCTCGAAGACCTATCGCTCGCCGCTCCGCAGGCGATCGGTTCAGGCTCTCGACGACCTCTCGCTCACGATCAGCCGTGGTGAGGTGCTCGGGATTGCAGGCCCCAACGGGGCCGGCAAGACGACCCTCCTGGCCATCATACTCGGCTACCTCCGCCCGAGCGGCGGGCGCATCACGCTGGACGGATTGCGGCCCCGTCGATTTGTCGAGACGCGAGGCGTGACCTACCTGTCAGAGCTGGTCCAGATTCCGGCATGGTGGAGCGTAGCGGGTGCGCTGCGACGCTACGCCGTGCTCGAGGGAATCCGCGGCCGGGACGTGCGGGTGCGCGTCGATGCCGTGATCGAACGGCTCGGTATCGGCGAGCATCGAGCAAAGCGCGTCAAACAGCTCTCGAAGGGAAACCTGCAGCGCTTAGGACTCGCCCAAGCGCTCCTCAGCGACACGTCCATCGTCGTCCTGGACGAGCCGACACACGGACTCGATCCGATCTGGACGCAGCGATTCCGGGATATCGTCGGTGAGTTGCGACGATCCGATCGCGTGATCATCATCGCGTCGCACAATCTCGACGAGCTGGAACGACTGGCAGACCGGGTCGCCATCCTCGACCGTGGACGCCTGTCACGCATCGCCGACAACGCGGCGCTCCACGTGGGTGCTGCCGACTACCGGCTCGTGCTGGCGAACGATCTTCCCGATCTGGCCGCGTTCTTTCCGGCGGTGCGGCGCTCCGACGCGGCCCGAGAGATCAGCTATATCGTCCGCGGGACGTTGGACGAGGTCAATGAGGGGCTACGCCGGTTGCTCGATGCGGGTGGCAGAGTGCGGGCGCTATATCCCGAGCAGAGCCGTCTCGAAGCGGCGTTCCGGGAGGCGGTAGGGGAAGCGTGATCCGGATCCTGCGCTACTTCCCGCGGCTACTCGCCGACTATCTCGCGAGGCGCGGAGCAGCGATGTTGCTCGTCGGAGTCGTGCTGATGTTGCCGGTCATGGTGGCGGCCCGCAAGGCCGCCGGCGGGGAGGAGTTCGATCCGACTGTGTTGCTGAGCCAGGGATTGCGAAACACGGCGCAGCTCCTGATCCTCGTGGCGAGCTACGGACTGATCGGCCATGACTTCCGGACGGGGTTCTATCGGTTCGTCTTCGTGAAGCCGCTCTCACCGGTCGGCTATTACGCCGCGACGTTCGTCGCCGCATTGCTTGGCTTCCAGCTCGTGCTGCTCACCCTCACGGGCATCTACTCGGTTGCCGTGCGTCCGGCGTGGCCCGGAACACTGTTCCTCGACGCCGCGGTGTACTTCGCGTTTATCGGGAGCCTGATCTTCGCCTTCTCGCGCTTCACCCGACTCGATTGGGTGCTGGGGATGTTCCTGCTCCTCCTAGGAGATCTGGCGCGGCATGCCTATCCCAAGGACGAGTCGTTCCTGGGTGCCGTCATGAACGTGATACTTCCTCCGGATCCTCCCGCCAGTTTTTTCGACGCCGCCGGCGTTGCCTGGGGCGAGTTGAGCTGGGTTCTTGGCTACGCCGCCATCGCGTTCGCGATAGGGTTGATGACTGTGCGCGTCGTGCCAATGGGCGCCGCGCGTTAGATTCCGGGCCGCCGGCCAACCCATTCCATTCGAGTCATACCATGACGTGGACGGACTCTGTTGCACGCGAGGTGCTGCCCAACGGCCTGACGGTTTTGGTCGAACGGGACTGGACCACCTCGACGGTGGCGGTCGTCACGCACGTGAAAGCCGGCTATTTCGACGAGCCCGATGAATGGGTTGGGATCGCACACGTGCTCGAGCACATGTTCTTCAAGGGCACGCCCGAACGGGGCCCGGGGATGCTCGCGCGTGAGACACAGCGGATCGGCGGATACCTGAACGCCGGTACCATCTACGACAAGACCGTCTACTACGCGGTGGTGCCGGCGGCGCAAGACGGACTCGAGCGGGCGATCGTGCTGCAGGCGGACGCACTACGCAACTTGGTGTTGGATGCGGACGAGCTGTCTAGGGAGATCGAGGTAATCGTCCAGGAGTCCAAACGCAAGCTCGATTCGCCGGACGCGGTCACGAGCGAGACCCTCTACCAGCTACTGTTCCGCGTCCATCGCATGCAACGTTGGCGGATCGGGACCGAGGAGGGGTTGCGGCGGCTGACCGCCGACGATCTGCGGAGTTACTACACATCCCGCTACACGCCGGGCAAGGTCATCGTGTCGCTCGCGGGGGACCTGGATGTCGAACACGCACTCGATCTGGCCCGGCGCGCCTATGGTGACTGGAAGCAGCCGGAGGTCGAGGTGCCGGGCTCGCCTCCCGAACCGTCCCAGCGGCTCGCGGTCCGGCGGCTCCTCCGCGGGGATGTCGAGCGCCCGCTCGCCGCCGTGGGATGGCGAACGGAGGGAGCGCTGCATGAGGACGCGCCGGCGCTGGACATGGCCGCGATAGTGCTCGGAGATGGACGGGCATCCTGGCTGGCACGGGCGGTGCGCACGCCGGGACTCGCCAGCTACGTGGGATGCACGCATTACACTCCCGTCGACGTTGGTGTCTTCGAGCTATCGCTGAGAAGCGATCCGGACCGATTGGAGGAGGCGATCACGCGATCGCTCCAACTCGCCGCCGCCCTGGGGAATCGCCCGGTCGATGAGGTGGAGCTGGATCGGGCGCGCGCCTTGTTCGCGACCGGTTGGTCGCGCCGGTTGGAGTCGGCCGACGGGCGCGCGGCGCTCCTGGCCCAGTTCGAGGCGTTGGGGGACATCGGCCTGGCCGACCAGTACTACGACGCCGTCATGGAGGTCAGTGCGGATGACGTTCACCGGATTGCCGAGCGGTACCTACGACCGGACGTGGCGTGCGCGGTGATCTACGTCCCGCAGCGGATGGCTGCCGCCTGGGCAGATGACGGCTGGCCACCCGGCGCACCGTCGCACGCGGGGCCCGCGGCTCTCCCGAGCCGGACACACTCTCCCGGCCTGGCCGTGTCAGAGGTACGGGCGTCTCAGATCGTGGATGGGATCTACCAGGTCCCGGGCGATGGCGCCGACCTCCTGATAAAGACCAAACCGGGGGTCGGGCTGGTAGCGCTCGGGTTGCATTTTCCCGGTCTCAAGAACTACGAGAATGCCGAGTCGGCCGGCATCTCCTGGCTGTTGGCGCGAACGGCATTGCGTGGAGCGGCGGGCATGAAGGGGGAGGAACTCGCCGCTGCTGCCGAACGGCTGGGTGGTACGCTCGGTCCGGCGGTCGGTCCCGAGACGGTGGGCTGGGCCATCACCGTGCAGGCCGACGCGGCGCGGGATGCCGCGCTGCTACTACGCGACGTGGCGCTCGCCCCGACGCTGGCTGATGCCGATCTGGAAATCGAGCGGGATCTCCAAGCGAACGACGCGGCGCGGTTTCGCGACGACATGTACCATTATCCGCTGCACGGGGCTCTGCATCAGGCATTCCCCGACGACCCGTATGGTCTCCCGGCGCTCGGCGAACCCGATCAAGTGCGCGGCCTGAGACCCGCTGCGCTGCGCGAGTGGGCCGCTCGGCTCCGCGCGACCCGTCCCGTGGTGGTCGCGGTCGGCGACTGCGAACCCCGTGAGCTGGAGCGCGCGGTGGGAGTGTTCGCCGACTGGGGCGGTGACGGTTACCGCAGGCCGACGGACCCCCCCGTATGGAATCCGGGGCGAGGTGAGGAAACGCGTGACAAGCAACAGACGGCGTTGGCGATGGCGTTTCCCGCCCCGACGGCCGCGTCGGACGACCGGTTCGTAGTTGCAGTGGTCTGCTCGGTCTTGAGCGGTCTCGCCGGTAGGTTGTTCGACGAGCTACGCGAGCGGCGTGCATTGGCCTATACCGTGCACGCCAGCGGGTGGCTGCGACATCGGGCCGGAGCGGTGCTCACCTACATAGCCACCTCTCCCGAGCGGGAAGGCGAAGCGCGCGACGCCATGCTGGCAGAGCTGGAACGCCTGACGCGGGAGCCGATCGCCGAAGAGGAACTCGAGCGGGCACGCAACTACGCGGCGGGGCTAGTGGCCATTCGACGGCAACACGCCAGGGCCGTGGCGCTCGAGATCGCCGATGGGTGGTTGCTCGGGACGCTCGATGAACTCGCTCACGTAGAGGATCGGATACGGGCGGTCGACGCCGACGCGGTGAAGCGCGTCAGCGGGGAACTGTTTGACGCCGGGGGCCGGGCGGAATTCGTCGTGCGGGGCGCAGGCTAGAGAGGCTGACGGTCTACTTCAAGGGCAGGCGGCGAGGCTGATCAGCGGTACTACGAAGGTACCACGCGCGCGAATCTGACCCGCCGCTCCCGCGATATCGGTCCGCTGTAGCGTAAGGTCGAACCGCCCGCTGATAGCGCTTCCGCCGGCCAGCGGCGTTAGCGTGGTGATGCTAACTCGACCGCCTGCCAGTGACAGCGCTGTGGTGCCCACCGGATCGCGGTAGAACGACCATGAGACAGGTGGCAGGCACACCGCGTCCTGCCCGGGGTCGAGTGCCGCGGGGTCGAGCGTGCCGACGGTGTCCACGCGCGGACCGACCAACGAATCGGTCAGAAGGATGGCGAGCAGTTCCTGCCCAGGACCGGGAGCCTTGAGGTTGAAGGCGGTGCCGGCGTCGTCAGTCGGGTGATTGAACGCCCGGGAGGAGAGCCGACCGCTGCGGGTCGCGGCGCCGCTCAGCCGGAGATAGACCAACCCAAAGGTCGTATCCGTCAGCACGAGCACCTCTATGCCACCGGTCGCGACGAGTGAATCGGCCCGCACCTCGAACCCAACCACGCCCGTGCTGACCGCCGTCACCAGACCGGTAGCGGGATCGACCGTGGCGACGGCCGCTGCACCACCGCTGAAGCGCACCTGTGGCGGTGTGGCGCCTCCCCGTACGATCAGGTTGACGGGAATCGTGAACGTGTCGCCGGGAGCCAGCAGCAGTGTATCCAAAGGCAAGCTCAGACTGAACAGGTCGAGTACGAAGACCTCGGCCGTGTCCAAGACGGCCCCGGTACGGGCCGTGATTGCCGCCACCCCCGGTGCGATGCCCCTGACGGATCCCGTGAGCGAGTCGACCTGCACGATGAACGGCTGGTCGCTGCGCCACGTAAAGAGGGCGCCGTGGAGGGGCTCGTCCCGCACGTTGAAGGCTGTGGCCGAGAGCCGGGCCGATACCTCCCCCACCGCAACCGTGTCGGCGGAAGGTGAGACCTCGACGCGCACGGCGACCTGGCCGACGGTGGGATTCTCGCCGCACGCGACAGCCGATACGAGGATCGATGTGAGAATGATTGCGCGCGCGCTATTGTACGCGGCCTGCACGGCTCTTACCTTTGCTGTGGAGTTGGCCTCGGTGAGCGACTGTGATGCGGTGGGACACTCCGGAAAGAGGGATGTTCCCTAGAACATCGACATCGCCAGGAACGAGCGCAGATTGTCGTTGGTGACGCGCAACCGTTGCGAGAGCATCCGGACGACCGACCAGAGAATCTTGTAGGCGATGTCGCGATTGAAATCGAGCATGATCTCGAAATCCGATCGCGTGATGGTAATGAGCGTACAGTCCTTGTTCGCGATGGCGTCCGTCGACCGCTCAGACCGGTCGAAGACCGACATCTCGCCGAAGCAGGCGCCTTTCTTGAGCACGGTTAGGGCTTCCTCACCGGACCCCGGAATGTCACGCGAGATGCGTACCTCGCCATCGGCGATGATGTAGAGCCGGTTCCCCGGCTCGCCTTCTTTGAAGAGCGTCGCCCCGGACTTGAACTTCTGCTCTTCGCAGATCTCCGTGATGTGCGATAGCTCGTCGTCGGTGAGGTCGGCGAAGATCGCAGACTCCTTGATTAGTTCCAGCTCCATGAATCCCCCCGACCGCACACGGGCGCAACGACTGAATGCAAGGTACCGATCCATCACACACCCGGCAAGCGAAACCGCTATGGCGATCAGCGGATCTCATTACGGCGCTTAGACTTCCGCTCGCGGCAGCGTTCGTCGTTTACCCGGATGCCGCCATCAGGCTGGCCGTCCTCGTGATCGCCGGCGCGACGGATTACTTCGACGGGATTCTGGCTCGACGAGTCGGCGGCTCTCGGGCGGGGGCCGTTCTCGACCCGGTCGTCGACAAGCTGTTCATGGCGGCGGCTTTCATGGTTGTGCTGACGGCCGACGTGCTCCACCCGATCGAGGTGGTCGCCATACTGCTGCGTGATATAGTAGCACTGCTCGCATTTATCACGACGGTGGTCCTCGGCCGGCCGGCGGCGCTGCCGGCTCGTGCTGGGGGGAAAGCGGTTACGGTGCTTCAGTTGCTGACACTGCTGGCCTTCCTTGCGGAGTCGGATCTCCTACGGCCTCTCGCATGGGCCACGGCCGCGATCTCTGTGTATGCGATCGCCGACTACATGCGCGTGGGACTGAAGCCCCGAGAGGAGGAGTAATCGAGATGCCCGACGAGCGCGCGGTAGTGCTCGAGTGGATGGGTGGCGGCATGCGCTTCGAGGGGCGTGGCACTAATCCTCAAACACCGGCGATCGCGGTCGACGGTGACGGGCAGGCAGGCCCGAGCCCGATGCTCACACTTCTCCTGGCGGTCGGTGGGTGCTCCGGATCCGACGTCGTCGCCATACTGGAGAAAATGCGGGTCGCACTGAGGACGCTGCGCATCGAGGTATCCGGCGTGCGGCGGGACGAAGAACCGCGCCGCTTCACCGAGATCCGGTTCCGGTTCGTCATCGTGGGCGAGGGACTCGACCGCGCCAAGGCGGAGCGGGCCGTGACCCTGTCCCTCGAGAAGTACTGTTCGGTGGTACACTCGCTCGCGCCTGATATCTTGGTGCGGCACGAGATCGAGATTGCGTAGCACGTTGGTGGCCTGCGCGGCCCTCGCCGTTCTACACGGCAATATGGCCGCCCAAACGGTGAGGGACGGCCAGCTCTTCGCACTGGCGACGTTCGCCGAGGAGAAGTTCTTCGGTGCTGGGCTTGGCTACGCCGTCCGTCCCGGAGGGCGTGTGCGCCTTTCCATTGCGGCGGCCCTGGGTCGTTCGACCGGCCGGCTGGCGGCCCGCTCCGAGGTTCTGGCGGGTTTCCACCTCGAACCGACCCGCCAACACGGGTGGGCGGTCTACGGGGGCGCCGGTGCCGCGCTCGTACTGACCGAGCGAGATACGGCCGAGTACCTGTTGCTGGTTCTGGGGGTCGAGTCGCGCCCGGGACGGGTATCGGGGTGGTTCGCGGAGGTCGGGCTGGGTGGCGGTGTGCGGGTCGCGGCCGGCCTGCGGCTGCGACAGGGCATGCGCCGGCCCTAGTGTACCTTGAGAAACTGAAACGGCGGGACCGTGATCCCGCCGTCAGAACGCCGCTGCCGACATCGTGGCGTGGCAGTCGCTAGTTGGGGGCGCCGACCGTCTCGTTGTGCTGGATGACGGGTTGGCAATACCGCTCACCGAGCCGGCGGATCTCGGTCAGTTGGGCTTCGCTCAGCCCCTCGTAACGCTCTGCCAGGTACTCCATTGTATCGTCAAACCACTCCTTCTGATCGTCCGGAACCGCCTGGAGGACGCCGCAGCGGAGGATGTGGCTGAACAGCTCGTCGCGCGCCTGCTCGAGAAAACTCGGAGTGGATTCTCGCGTTCTTGGGGGTTTGTCTCTACTCATGCCCAGGGAACTCCTTTGCAAAATCACGATAGAAGCTAGTAAAAGTAAGGACTCGGAGACCGTTGTGCAAACCGGTTAGATTGCTGCAATTCTCCAACGTATCAGTGTCTGAGGACGCGCATGGCTGACGAAACATACGACCACGAACGGGCCCGCCAACTCATCGCGGCACTCCGTGCCTTGGCGGCGCGGATCGACGAGCTGAGCGACGAGCAGCTCCTGGCGTCGGGGCCGGAATTCCTGAAGCGAATGGGTGACGTGCGCAGTGAGCTGTTCCACTATGAGGTGCGCAGCACGTACGACACACCGGAAATCGGGGAGAGTCGGCGCATCGTCGATGAAGCGCGTCGGCGGCTGGAAGACCTGGACTTCGACAGCGAGGATGACGAGCCATGGCGGGACAGCGGGGACTGAAGGGGTTTTACGTCGGGCTAGTGGTGGTGGCCGTAGCGGGTGCGACTGCTATTTGGTGGGCGAGACAGAGTGCGGCCAACGCCAATATGCCGCTCGAGGTCGGACCGCTCCCGGTGACGGGGGAATCGTTCCCGGGCTACTCCATGGGGAGTGACTCGGCGCCGGTCGAGATCATCGAGTACGCCGATTTCCAGTGCCCCGCCTGTGCGCTCTTCGCTGTCCTCACCGTGCCCGACGTGAAACAGCGGCTGGTCGCCACGGGACAGGTCCGCTGGACCTTCCGTGATTTCCCTCTCGACATCCATCGCAACGCCGTCCCGGCGCATCTCGCGGCGGCGTGCGCGGACGAACAGGGGAAGTTCTGGGATATGCACGATCTGCTCTTCTTCCGGGCGGCGGATTGGATACGGGAGCGTCGTCCCAAACGCCGGTTCCGCGGTTTCGCGAAGGAGCTTGGGCTGGATATGCGCCGCTACGGGGAGTGCATGAGTAGCCGGCGCCACCTCGGTCGGTTCGCCGCGTCGCGGCAGCAGGGCCTCGCGCTGGGCGTCAAGTCCACGCCGTCCCTGCTAATCGGCAACCTCTTGGTCGTCGGGGGGATTACCTACGACAGTGTAAAGGCGCTCGTGGATCGGGCTGCCGCTGCCTCGCGGTGATTCATCGCATGGTGAGTGCCACGCTCGCCCTAGTGGGCTTCTTCGTGGCGCTCTACCTCTGGCTCTGGAAGGTGGGCTTGCTCGGAGCGCTGGCCTGCGGGGATGGGGGATGCGAGACGGTGCAGCTCTCTGAGCACGCCGTGTTCCTCGGCATCCCTGTCGCGCTCTATGGTGTCGCGGGATACCTCGCCATCCTGGCGACGAGCCTCTGGGGGCTTCACGGTCGTTGGGCCACGCGCCGTGAGCCCACCGTCGTCTTGGTGGTGCTTGCTGGTATCGGCCTGGCGTTCACGGGCTACCTCACCTATCTCGAGGCCGCTGTCATAGACGCGTGGTGCCGGTGGTGTCTCGTGTCCGCGGCCATCATCGTCGCGATCTTCGTGACGTCGGTGGTGGGGATGGTGAGGAGTAGGATGGTGTCGGATGGTGTAGGTTGGTGAGGCCGGAATCCGAACCTCCACCGTCCTCCACCATCTTCCACCGTCTTCCACCGTCCTCCACCGTCTTGCACCATCTTCCACCGTCTGACCCCGCTACTCTGTCCCCTCGTACTTCTTCTTCAGCGTCGCAACCACGTTCGGATCGGCGAGCGTCGTCACGTCGCCCAATGCCCGGCCCGACGCGATATCCTTGAGCAACCGACGCATGATCTTCCCGCTCCGCGTCTTCGGCAGGTCGGCACTGAAGATGATGTCATCCGGCCGCGCGATCGCACCGATCTTCTTCGCGACGTGCTGCTTCAGCTCGTTGGCGAGCCCGTCAGAGAAGGCGTAGCCCGAACGCAGAATCACGAAGGCTGAGAGGGCCTGACCCTTCAACTCGTGCGGCTTCCCCACCACGGCGGCTTCCGCGACGGCCGGATGGTCGACCAGCGCACTCTCGACCTCCATCGAGCCGATACGGTGACCGGCGACGTTGAGCACGTCGTCGACGCGCCCCAGAATCCAGAGATAGCCGTCCTCGTCACGCTTGGCGCCGTCTCCCGGGAAGTAGATGTCGGGCCACTTGCTCCAGTACGTGTCGCGATACCGCTTGTCATCGCCGTAGATCGTGCGCAGCATGCCCGGCCACGGGCTCGTGATGGCGAGGAACCCGCCGCCGGTCTTGATCTCGTTGCCGTCGTCGTCCAGCAGCGTGGCATCGATTCCGGGAAACGGTACGGTTGCGGAACCGGGTTTCGTCGTCGTCACCCCAGGCAGCGGGGTGATCATGATCCCGCCCGTCTCTGTCTGCCACCAGGTATCGACGATCGGACACTTCCTGCGACCGATATGCCGGTGATACCACATCCAGGCCTCGGGGTTGATCGGTTCACCGACCGTTCCCAACAGGCGCAACGTAGAGAGATCGTGCTGCTTGGGGTACTCGGCGCCCCACTTCATGAAAGTGCGAATCGCCGTCGGAGCCGTGTAGAACACGGTTACGCCGTATCGCTCGACGATATCCCAAAACCGATCCTTGTCGGGCCAGTCCGGCGTTCCCTCGTACATCACGCAGGTCACACCCGCGGCCAGCGGCCCGTAGACGATGTAGCTGTGACCGGTGACCCAGCCGACGTCGGCCGTGCACCAAAACACGTCGTCGTCCCTGAGATCGAAGACCAGCCGCGTGGTGGCGAGTGCCTGCGTGAGGTAGCCGCCGGTCGTGTGCACGATGCCTTTGGGCTTTCCCGTCGTGCCCGAGGTATAAAGGATGAACAGCATGTCCTCGGCATCCATAACCGCCGGCTTGCAGCTCGGCTTGGCCTCCCGCATCAAGTCGTGGTACCAGTGGTCCCGTCCCGGCTTCATCGCAACGGCGCTCGCCTCTTTCGTGTCGACCCGGTCCCGTTGCACGACGACGACGTGCTCGATGGACGGGCATCCCGCCACGGCATCGTCGGCGTTCTGCTTGAGCTCTACGCGACGGCCGCGCCGATGTCCGTAATCGGCCGTGATGAGCACCCGCACCTGCGCATCGTTGATGCGGTCCTTGAGCGATTCGGCCGAGAACCCTCCGAACACGACCGAGTGAGGCGCGCCGATACGGGCGCAGGCGAGCATGGCAACGACCGCCTCGGGAATCATGGGGAGGTAGATGGCGACTCGGTCACGCTTTTTCACGCCGAGTCCCTTGAGTACGTTGGCGAACCGGTTTACCTCCCGGTACAGTTCCCAATACGTGATGGCACGGCGGTCGCCGGGCTCACCCTCCCACAGCAGCGCCACCTGGTTGCGCTTCGCCGTCCGGACGTGACGGTCCAGGCAGTTGACCGAAGCGTTGAGCTTCCCGCCCACAAACCACTTGGCATGCGGAGGCTTCCAGTCGAGCACCTTATGCCACCGTTTCATCCACTCCAACTCGCGCGCTTGGGAAGCCCAGAAACGCAGCCGGCCGTTGCTGGCCTGGCGGTAGATAGCGGCTGAGCGTACTGCGGCGCGGCGTTTGAAGTCGGCGGGAGGCTTGAATGTGCGTGTCTCCTTGAGCAGCGTCTCTATCGTGTCAGCCATGCGGGGTAGTCCTGGTGGAAGTGAGCGTCGGGGCATCGCAGTGCCGTTCAATCTGTGTCGAAAGGTGGGCGTCGGGCAATTCTGTGCCTTCCGGGCCGTCTCCCGGCGGCGGTCATGCATAGTGCCGCGGGCACTGCGCAGTGCTACACCAGCGGGGGTGACGGGGATCACGGGCAACGCCGTAACGCATTGTCGTGTAATCATCTGGATGTTTGGCACCGACTCTTGCATGGGATGGGTGGTGAACCACTCGGGAGGACTTTGTGGAGAAGATCCTGGTCGCGCCGGAGGCACTGAGCTTGGAACATCGCTCGGCCTTCCGCCGCGAGGCCGTGGAGATGCTCGATTCCGTGCCGGTCGGAGACGGCCGACTCGTCATAGATCTGTGTGCCACCGGTTCGGTCGACAGCGCTGGGCTGGGAGCGCTCGTGCTGGTTCAGCGGTACGCCGCAGCACGCCGACAGGTGGTCAGGCTACGCGGTCCGAATGATGAGATCCGCCTCCTTCTCATGCTCACCAAACTGGACGATCTCTTCGAGGTCGAGGAATCCGCCTAGCGCTAATCGCGTTTGCCCATGCGGGCGGTGTGCTATATTCAGCGCCAGTCGTTCAGCACTTCCTGGCTCATATGACTGCACAGACGGGCTCCGGATGCCGGTCCCCCGAACCGCGCGGCAGGAGCGAGAAGAAGGGGCTACGTGGATTCGGCTGAGCCTGTACTCGTCGCCGACAGCGTTTCGCGACGTTTCGCCTACCGCACCGTGCTCATGGACGTGTCGCTCGAGCTGCGCTCCGGCGAGGCGTTGCTGCTCGTGGGACAGAATGGCGCCGGAAAGACGACGCTGCTGCGCGTTCTCGCGGGCCTGCTCCGTCCGTCAGCTGGTACGGTCCGGTGCCGAACGGGCATTGGGATGGTGGCCCACGATCCGATGCTCTATCCGGCGCTCACGGCGCGGGAGAACCTGCAGTTCTTCGCGCGACTCTACAATCTGACCGATCCCGCTCGCATCGACTGGCTGCTGGATCGAGTCGACCTGTCCAGGCGGGCGGACGACCGGATCTCGACCTTCAGCCGGGGCATGGTACAGCGTGTCTCGATAGCCCGTGCTCTGCTCCACGACCCGCGACTCCTGCTGTTCGACGAGCCGCTGAGCGGACTCGATGCCGAGAACACCGAGGTGGTATTGGGACTGCTCGCGGAGCTTCGGGCCGGCGGGACGGCGATGATGATCGTCAGCCATCAGCTCGGTGGCGTCGGTCGTGTCTCGACCCATGTCGGGCATCTCGTAAGCGGCAAGTTGGCGGCGCTCGAGACGGTCGGCGATCGGGATGCCGCCGCGGTGGCGGGTCATCTCCTGGCGGAGCAACATGCGTAATCTGATGCGTGCATCCCTCGCCATCGTGCTCAAAGACCTCTCGATCGAGTGGCGCACGAAGACGGCCTTCGCTTCGGGGTTGGTCTTCGCCGTGCTCATGCTCGCCGTGCTGTACTTCTCCCGCGATCCCACGGCCGTCAGCGCACAGGATATCGCCGCGGGAGCGCTGTGGGTGACCTTCACGTTCGCCGCCATGCTGGGATTGAACCGCGCGTTCCTGTTGGAGAATGAGCAGCGGGCCATCGATGCCATCCTGCTGACCCCGGCACCCCGCTCGGCGCTGTTCTGGGGGAAGTTCGTGGGTAATCTCGTCTTCGTAGGGATGATCGAGGCGATCAGCCTGCCGCTGTTCGTGCTGTTCTACGATGTGGTCGTCTGGCCCTACCTCCCGCAGCTGGTGCTCGTCATAACGATGTCGACGGTGGCGTTCGTCGCGGTCGGTACACTTTTCAGCGCCATGGCGGTACGTACGAGGTACGCGGAGCTGCTGTTGCCGCTGCTGCTGTTGCCGTTCCTGATCCCACCGCTGGTGGGTGGCGTGCAGCTCACGGCGCGGCTGCTCGAGGGGCGGCCCTTGAGCGACCTCTCCGGGTGGCTTAGGTTGATCGGCGCTTTCGACATCGCGTTCGTCACGCTGGCGGCCCTGCTATTCGAGGTGGTTGTGGAAGAATGACACGTATTGAACGAGCGCATCGGCTCGGTCGCGTCGGGGGGGCTGTGACCATAGTGGCGCTCATGGGCGTAGCCGGGATCTACGTCCGGGCGCTGGCCTTCACCCCTATCGAGCGATTCCAGGGCGCGGCACAGAAGATCTACTATATCCATGTGCCCTCCGCGTGGGTCGCGCTGCTCGCCCTTGGCATTGCGGGCCTGCTCAGCATACTCTACCTCTGGTTGAAAGATCGCCGGATCGACCTGGCCGCGGCCGCGTCGGTGGAGGTTGGGGTGGCGTTCTCGGTGGTATTGTTGACGACCGGACCAATCTGGGGGAAACCGATTTGGGGCACGTGGTGGACCTGGGACGCGCGGCTCACATCCACGCTGTTCCTCTTCCTGCTGTTCGTCGGTTACCTCGTGCTGCGCGGCGTGCTGACCGATCCGGAACTACGCGGCCGCTTCTCGGCGGTGATAGGGATCATGGGGCTCGTACTCATCCCGTTCATCCATATGACGGTCTATATGTTTCGCACGCTCCATCCCGCGCCGATCATCTTGAAGCCGAGCCCGCCGTCACTCCCGGGGTCGATGCTGGTCACCCTACTGTCTTCGTTCGGGGTGTTCACTGTGTTGTATGCCGGGTTCATGATGCAGCGATACGCCCTGGGACTTATCCGCGATCTCCGCGAGGAGGAGGCGGCCGCTGATGCCTGAGAACACCAACTACATGATCGCCGGGTACATCGTGGCCGCGGTCATCGTGCTGGTCTATGCGGTGTCGCTGTTCGTGCGGCTCCGACAGGCTGCCAAGGACCGCCAACCCTGACGGTATCGACTAGTCCTTGGCTTCCAGCGGCAACAACAACTTCGCCCATATGAACCCCGCCACCGCCGCGCCCAGCGCGGGGCCGAGCCAGTAGGCGAGATGCCCGTGCCAGTCGTTGGCGATCAACGCCGGCCCGAAGGCGCGGGCCGGGTTCATCGCCGCCCCGGTGAGGGGCCCGCCGACCAGGATATCGAACAGCAGGACCAAGCCGATGGCGAACCCCCCCACGCGCGGGGCCTCACGCGAGACAGCCGTACCGAATACCGCGCTGACGAGGAAGAATGTGAGGATCGCTTCCAGCACGATGGCCTTGATGAGGGTGAGATCCGCGGCGATGCGGGGAACGCCGTAGCCGGTTTTGGCACCGGCCTCCCCGGGGAGGAGCCACTTGACGCACAGAACGGCGACGATCGCGCCCGCGAGTTGGGCAAGTACGTAGAGCACCCCGCGCTTGAGACCGATCTTCCCGGCCATCCACAGGGCGAAGGTAACGGCCGGATTGATGTGCCCGCCGGAGATCTGCATCGTCGCCGTCACCATGACCGCGAGAACCACCGCGTGTGCCAGCGCAATGCCGAGCAATCCCAGCCTACCAGATGTCGCGTAGTCGATCACAACGGCGCCCGTCCCGATGAATACCAGCCCGAACGTGCCAAGAAACTCAGCCGTCAGTGGCCGCAACGTTGCTCGCATACCCGTTCGCTCCTCACGCGCTGAGGCGATGATGAGTTCGCCGGAATCCGGAATAAGGTAACGCCTGGTCGCTACCCCCGCTTGAACACGAGACAGGCGTTCACGCCGCCGAACCCAAACGAATTGGACATGGCGAACTCCGGGTGGTCCGCCAGGCCGCCATTGCTCAGGTAATTGAGGTCACATGCCACGTCGGGCGTATCCAGGTTGATCGTTGGCGGAAACCACCCGCGTGCGAGGCCGAGAAGCGTGATTGCGGCCTCGATGGCGCCGCTGGCGCCGAGGGCATGGCCGTAGTAGCCTTTCGTGCCGCTTATCGCGAGACGGTAGGCATGGTCGCCGAACACTTCCTTGATCACCCGCGTCTCCGTCGAGTCGTTGAGCGGTGTCGACGACCCGTGCGCGTTTATGTAGGCGATCTCCCGCGGGGCGACTCCCGCATCCGCCAGCGCCAGCCGGATGGCGCGTGCGGCCTCCCTGCCGTCGGGCTTCGGCGCGGTCATGTGATGTGCGTCGTTGGTGAGCGCGTAGCCTAGCACCCCCCCGTAGATCGGGGCACCCCGCGCTTGCGCGTGCTCGCGCGCTTCGAGGACCAGCACCGCCGCGCCCTCGCCCATCACGAACCCGTCGCGATCCCGGTCGAACGGCCTGCTCGCCCTCGCCGGGTCGTCGTTCCGAGTCGACATCGCACGAATGATCGAGAATGCGCCGAAGCAGAGCGGAGCGAGCGGGGCTTCCGCACCACCCGCGAGCATGACGTCTGTCTCGCCGCGGCGTATCGTCTGTAGGGCGTCGCCTACGGCCACCGTGCCCGAGGCGCACGACATGGAGTTGGTGGCGTTCGGGCCGGTACAGCCGAACTCGATGGCGATGTTGCACGAGACTGCACCGCCGAAGACCGTCAGCGCTAGGTTGATATCGACCGCTCGTAACCCTTCCCGCTGGTAGATGGCTGCCTGACGCTCGGCGTGGGCCACGCCGCCGAGCGCGGAACCCATCATCACGCCAATCCGATCGTGGTCCAGACGCCGCAGGTCAATCTGAGCATCGTCGACCGCCAGCCGCGCGGCGGCGATCCCGAGCTGAGAGAATCGATCGAGGCGCCTGGCTCGTCGCTGGCTCATGTGGTCGGCCGGGGTGAAGTCGGCTATCTCCCCGGCAATGCGGCTCCTGAACGGCGTCGGATCGAACTGTGTGATGGCCCGCACCGCCGAACGCTTGGCCCGCAGTCCGTCCCACAGACCGGCCACGCCTGTGCCGATCGGGGTGACGCAGCCGATTCCGGTGACGACGATCGATCTCATGTCCACTCTGCTTTCCGTTTGATGCCGGCGAGGGTGCGGGACGCGATTCCCCGGATGAACACCGGCCCGATAACCAGCTCGGCGGCGAGGCGGCCGATCACGGGCCAACCCGGCCCGGCCCAGTCGTGCACGATGGAAACATCCACCGCGCCGTCAGTGCCGGTGATCGACCACTCGACTTCCATCTCTCGGGTGATCCCGCGGATGTGGCGGTAGCGGATGGTGCGGGTGTCCGGGTCGGTCTCCATTTCGGAGACCCACCATGTCGGATAACGGGCCGGTCCGAACGGGCGCCACGCCGCCATCTCGACGATGCCGCCACCCTCCCGGCGCTCGATCATCCGGACCAGCCGGTAGTGTCCCAGGAACTCGGGCCAGCGTTCCACGTCGGCGGCGATCGCGAAGACCCGGTCGACGGGGGCGGCGATCATCGTGCGGTCAAGCCTGTGCACCCGGCGTCCTCCAGGCGGCCACCAGACGGAATCCCGGTCGGCGGTGGACTTGCGCCCGCACGCCACCCGCAGCGAGGAGGCTCGCGAGTTCGGCCGCCGTGAAGCTGCGTCGCACCGAGAGCACTCCATCGTGACGCGTCGTGGGGTGAAACCGCAGCACGTGCGAGGCGAGCCAGATTCCCGCCGCTGCCGCTGCCGTCCTGCGCGCGTCGGCGACGATCACCCCGACCCGCGCCAGGCGATGCAGCGCCTGCACCAACATGGCCGCCGTCTCGCGCGTGAAGTGATGCAGGAACTGGCTGACGAGCACGATGTCCACCGACCTGTCACGGAAGGGGAGCGCAGCGGCGTCGGCGATAACGGTGTGCAATCCGGCCGCGCGGCACAGTCGCGCCGCCGTGCGGTGTGTATCGACGGCCACGGGAATGAGGTCCACCCCGGCAGTTCGCGCACGGCGGGTGAGATGTCGCGCGATGTCCCCGCTGCCGGCGCCGAGGTCAAGGAGGATCAGCGGGTGTCCGGGCGCGGGGATCTTCTGGAGCAGCAGTCTCAATCCGAAGGCCGCGGCGCTGCGGCCACCGAACAGCGCGTTGGAGATCGCGATGTCTCTCAGCGTCGCCCGTGCGATGTCGGGAGCGCACGATCGCGTGTCGAGCGCTTCTTCACCCAGGCGTGAGAGCGTGAGTTCTATCACGAGTCGAGCGACCCGTACCCGCCGCGGAAGTAGAGCAATGGGGCCCGGTCGCTGCTCTCGCCACCGGCCACCCGGCCGAGAAACACCGTGTGATCGCCGGCCTCCAGCGCGTCCCACCGCTCGCAGACGATGTATGCGACGCCGCCGCCCAGAACCGGCTGACCGGTAGGATGCGTCGTATAGGCCACGCCGCTGAACTTGTCGGTCTCTCGCGTGGCGAATCGCCGTGCCAGGTCGCCCTGGTCACTCGCCAGGATGTTCACAACAAATGCGGCGCTCTCGCTCAAGGCCGAGTGGAAGTCGGCACCATGGTCTATACACACGAGGATGAGCGGCGGATCCAAGGAGACTGCGGAGACGGCGCTCGCCGTCATTCCGACCGGACAGCCGTCGGGATCCCGCGTCGTAATGATAGTGACTCCGGTAGCGAAGCAACTCAGCAGCTGGCGATACATGTCATGGTCGACGGGCGTGGGCATGAGAACTCACCAAACCAGTTGCCAGAGGAACCCCGGGCGGAGAACCCGGGAAGGCTCTACGATATCGCCGGCGACTCCGACCAGCAGGTCGGCCAAGGCAGCGCGGGCGCTGAGCCGTCGCGCCAAGTGGTTGAACAGTATGGGTGTGGCGACGGCCGCTGCGATCACCCGCTCGAGGACCCACTTTCCGCCGAACGCCTTGCGGCGATCGCGATCGTAGGCGGCGAGATCCCGCGCCGCCAGCCTCCCCGTCACGAGTCCCTGTTCCGCACGTGCGGCCGCCAGCTCTGCGCCGTGAAGCGCTGCGTAGATCCCTTCGCCGGTAAATGGGTCGTAGAAATCCGCCGCATCCCCCACGAGCATCACACCGTCGCCGGTCGCCCGGCTCGTCCATCGCGCGAACGGACCGGCTCCGCGCACCGGTGTGAGCCGGCGGCCGCCCGCCAAGCGTTCGGCGACCGCCGGGAAGCGCCCCAGCAGCCGCTCGAACAGCAGCTTGGGCGTCCCGCGACACGGAAGGCTGTTCACATCGGCCACCACGGCCACGTTGGTGATTCCCGAGCCGATGGGCGCGAGCCCTACGTATCCACCGCGAGCCACGTGCATCTCGCCGACGTCTGTCATTCCTTCGACGGCGCTCATGTGTGTGACCAGCGCGATGCATCTACGTGTGCCGTGCCGGACGGTGCCGAGCCAGCTCGCCACCCGAGAGTTGAGTCCGTCGGCACCGACGACAAGTCGCGCGCGGAGTGACTCGCGGCGATTGCCGCTACGAATGCGGACCCGGACAGTGCCGTCCGGGTCCCGCTCCAGCGCCTCCACCGCGGTACCCTCGTAGATCACGGCGCCGCTCCGTTCCGCCGCGCGCACGAGGTGCGCGTCGAGCAGCTCGCGCGGTAGTGCGAGTCCGTAGTTGGAGAAGCCACGGTGCCCATGGTTTCCGGCGAACCGGCCCACGAACGCGGTTCCGTCGGGGCTGGTAATGCGCATACCGACGAGCCGCTCGTGGGGCTCACGTCTCAAGGCGGTCAGCACGCCGAGGCGCGCGAGCACACGGCCCGCTTCGGGACTCAGGTACTCGGCACACGGTTTGGGACGCGGGAAGGTGGCGCGGTCGAGGCACACGACATCGATCCCGCGCTCCGCCAGGAGGGTTGCGACGGCGCTGCCCGCCGGGCCGGCACCAACGACAATCACATCGTGCGGTTTCATGATCCTGCCGCCGGACGGTGCCCACGACCCGCTCCGGCGGGCACCGGCGCCGTGGTGGCCCACAGCCGCGTGCTCACTCCCGCTCCGGCAGATCCGAATCGGAAAAGAGAGACTCCAGGATGCGTCGCTTCAGCTCGGGTGGGGCGCCTTGGGACCGAATCCGAGCCGCGAGGAACCGGAGGAACGTCTCCTCGAAGTCGAAGCGCTTGAAGCAGGGGGCGCATTTTGCTATGTGGGCGCGCACGGCCAGTTCGATCTCGGGCGTGAGTTCGCCGTCGAGGTACTCGTAGAGGCGGTCGGCCGCCTCTTGGCAGTTGACCGGCGTTGGCTGGTCGTTCATGTGGCCGAACGCCTGAGATAGCCCATTTCCACGGCGTACTCGTACAGCTGCCTCTGCAGGATCTGCCGCCCGCGATACAGGCGCGACTTGACCGTACCTACCGGGACCCCCGTCACCTCGGCGATCTCCGCGTACGACAGGCTCTCCACATCGGATAGCACCACGGTTTCGCGGAACTCATCGGGGAGCGAGTCGATTGCTCTGAGAACTTCGTCGTCGATGATCTGATCGAAGAACGTGCCCTCAGGGTCGGTGTCCTGGACATCATGGAAAACGGTGAACTCCTCGATCTCGGATAGGTCCACCGACGCCGGCCGGTTCTTCTTCTGGCGGTAGGCGTTGATGAACGTGTGGCGCAGGATAGTGAGCAGCCACGCCCGCGCGTTGGTGCCCTGTTGATACTGGTGCCAAGAGCGGAACGCCTTGAGCATGGTTTCCTGCGCGAGATCCTCCGCCTGAGCCGGGTCACCCGACAGCCGTAGAGCGACCCGATAGACTGCGTCGAGGTGTGGAAGCGCTTCCCTCTCGAAGCCGCGCCGGCGTTCGTCGTGTGACTGTGACACCTATGTGGGCTCCAGGCGACGGTGAGGTAGTCCTGTAGAATTACCAGGCGACCTGCTTGGCGCAATGCCTACTGGCCCCGGACGTTACCCCGGGGTAAGTTGCGCCCTCGTGAGTTCCCAATACACACATCGCGTGAACACGATCTACGGTTCCGGAGTCCATCCCTTGCTCTCGCTCGCGCTGCTGGAGGCGGTGCAGGGATTGGACGAGCCGACCCCGGATGAGTTCCAGGAGTACCACGAAGATCTCTCGACGAAGCGGCTTGGGATGAGTCGAACGGTTGCCGTTCAGATCGACCGGCTCGCCGCGCTCGCGCGGAGCCGGGGCCGGGTTGCGGCCGAAGAGTTGATCGCGCTGTTGCGACTGATCGGCCGCCGACACGACGCCGAACTGGTTTTCTCGGATGCCGGACGGCGGGCGGGGCGCCACGCGGTGAACCGGGCCGGTCGACGGATTCCGGGGTTGCTGCACGTACTGCCGCAGGCGTTGAGGAATCGAGCCGGATTCACGCTGGCGCAGCGCACCGCCCGGACCGTCTTCGGGGCAACGCTGCGCCGGGCTGATGGGATTGCGGACGCCACCGTGGAAGACGCGCCCTCCGCGCGGGCAACGGAGAGCGGTATGGCCTGCGCCTTCTATGGTGCAGGGTTGGCCGAGATGCTGCGGCTACTGACCGACTTCGATGGTGCGTTGTTTCACGTCGCGTGTCGGACACGCGGGGAGCGCGCCTGTGTCTGGCGGGCGGCGCCCGAACCGGGGTGCGAGGAGGAAGCCGCAGCATGAGCGTGTTGGCTCGGATCGAGCTGGAAGAGGTCCGGCGGGCGCTGCGCGAGCGGGCGCTCGACGGTTGGCTGCTCTACGATTTCCACGGGATGAACCCCATCGCCGCGCGGGTGCTCGGGATCGGAGGTATGGCGACGCGGCGGCTCTTCGTACTGCTTCCTGCGGATGGTGCTCCGGTCGCCGTGGCCCATCGAATCGAGCTTCAACCGCTGGAGGGGTTCCCAGGGGAGATCCGCGCCTACGCCGCGTGGGAGGAACTCCATCACAACCTGGGCGAGGTTGTCCGCGGCCGTAAGCTCGCCATGGAGGTCTCCCCGGACGACGGCGTACCGTATCTCGACCGGGTGCCGATGGGTGTCGTGCAGCTCATCGAGCGCCTCGGTGGTCACGTCGAGTCGTCGGCCGAGCTGGTGACGCTCTTCGCCGCCCGCTGGTCGCCGCGCGAGCGGGAGGACCACTTTGCCGCCGCCGAAGCGCTGGCCGAGATCGCCCGCATCACGCTTACGGAAGTAGTAGTCGAGGTGGGTAGCGCCCGGGAGCATGCGGTCCAACAGCGCGTGCTGGAGCGCATGGAACGAGCGGGACTCACCACCGACCACCCGCCCATCGTGGCGTTCGGGCCCAACGCGGCGAACCCCCACTACGAGCCGTGTGAGGGTGATGACGCCGTCTTGCAGGAGAACGCGGTCGTGCTGCTCGACCTGTGGGGGGGACGTTCCCTGGAGACGGTATTCGCCGATCAGACCTGGATGGCGTTCGCGGGAAGCACCCCTCCGGACGAGGTGGTGACGGTGTGGGAGACGGTGCGCGATGCGCGCGATGCCGTCATCGAGCGGCTACGCGCGGGCCTGGCCGCGGGCGAAGCCGTTACGGGAGCGGTGCTCGACGTGGCGGCGCGCGACCTCATCGCCGAGCGGGGGTACGGCGAGGCGTTCGTGCACCGCACAGGGCACTCGATCGACATCGAGCTGCACGGCTGCGGTCCTCATCTGGACAGCTACGAGACGAACGACGTCCGGGTTCTGCTGCCGGGCATCGGGTTCTCTGTGGAGCCGGGCGTCTATCTCGCCGGTCGATTCGGGGTGCGAAGCGAGGTGAACGTGGTGATGGAAGACGACGGCGCGACCGTGACGCCCGCCTCGCCCCAATCGACGCTGATCGTTCGGGGCTAGGACGGCTCCACCCAGGGCTGCCCAGTGGCGTCGCGCGTGTGGGGAGCCGCGCCCCGCGCGCCGGAGGCGGACGCCCACACCAGGTAGACCAGCACCGTCCACACCAGGGCTCCCAGCGCCGCGTGAGCCGTCCTGAGCGGCATCGGCAACAGCTGGATGACCATCGTGGCGGCGACGACCACGTGAGCGACCAGTACGCCGAGCGCCAGCCATGCCGCACGCTGTACGCCTGCCGGTTCACCTCTCCGGCGCCACACCACTACGACGACCGCTAGCTGAAAGAAGAGTGCGTAGGCCACTAGCCGGTGCACCCAGTGCACGTGCGCCAACCTGCCGCCCCCGCCACCGGTCGGCCAGAACGATCCGCTGCACAGGGGAAACCCGCCGCAGGCCATACCGGCGTCCATGTTGGCCGTGAGCGCGCCCAGCAGCAGCGCCGCGCCACCGAGACCCAGTGCCGCCAAGGCGGTCCGTCGGGCGCGGCCCGAGGGCGGGTGATCGGGCGTGGGAACCCCAAGGGAAAAGGCGCGGAACGTGACCACCAAGACGGCGGCGAGCAAGGCCAACGCGTTGCTCATGTGGAGCACCACAACCCAGGTCGGGAGTTCGAGCCAGACTGTCACGGCGCCGAGCAGTATCTGGGAAACCAGCAGGAGAACACCGAGGATCGCCGGGGTCAGGACTCCGCCCCGTCCGCCGATCCCCGTCTCACGCCGCCCGAGCCAAGCGAGTGCCGCGACCGCGACGACGAGCACACTGACCAATACGGCGGCCAGGCGGTGCCCCCATTCGATCATGACCTCGAGGTTGTCGAGCGGCGGAATGATCCGGCCGTTACAGAGGGGCCAGTCGTCGCCACACCCCAGCCCGGAACCGGTAATCCGCACGATGGGGGAAAGGGCGACGAGCGCGAACGCCAAGACGGCGGTGATGGCCGAAAGAGGCCGTAGAATCTTCATGGCGGGTAAAGATAGGTGGTCACGAGGAGGACGGTGTAGGATGGTGTAGGATGGTGTAGGATGGTAGGATTGGTGGAATACGGTGGGGTGGGTCAGAGGACCCTCCTGCACCGTCTTACACCCTCTTACACCGTCTTACACCCTCTTACTACAGCACGAACCCGAATGCCACGAACAGCGCGGTAGCGCCACCCGCGGCCAGCAGGGCATACGGGAGCTGCGTACGGACATGATCGATGTGGTCCGTTGCGGAAGCCATCGAGGCCACGATCGTGGTGTCCGATATAGGTGAGCAATGGTCGCCGAAGATGCCGCCGCCCAGCGCCGCCCCCACCGCGAGTGCCGGATGGAGGCCGAGGATTTCGACCATCGGCATCACGATGGGAATCATGATGGCGAAGGTGCCCCACGAGGTTCCTGTCGAGAAGGCGATGAAACAGGCGAGCAGGAACACCAGCGCCGGAACCATGCCGGTCGGGAGAGTGGCTTGGGCCGCTTGGGCGACGAAGACGCCGGTCCCAAGGGCCCGTGTGGTGGCGCCGATGGTGAACGCGAGCGAGAGCACGATCACCAGGGGAACGAGGCCCTGGATTCCCTTCATGGCCTGTTCGGTGGCCTCGCTCACCGTCATGATACCTTGGGCGCGATACAGCACCACACCGACCAGCAGCCCTACGATCACGCCCCACAGGACGGCCTGAGAACCGGAGCCTGCCATTATGTCGCCGTCGCCGGTCAGCCAGAGAACGATGGGCACCGTCGCGACCATGCTGCCGATGGGAGCGATCATGTTCACCGACCGGAGCGGTACGCCTTTCAAGGGCGGTGCCGCGGCCACCTCCGACGCCATCATGGGCCGCGCTCCGTCCCGCAAGAGCTTGCCTTCCTCCGTGACGCGCCGCTCGGCTTCCCGCATCGGCCCGATGTTCCAGCCCGTCAGCACGACGAAAACAGCCAGTGCTATGGCTAGAATCGCGTAGAAGTTGAACGGCAAGACTGCGAGCATGAGCGCGACTGGATTGGCGACGTCCTGCGCCGCCAGCAGGCTGATGACGTAGGCTCCCCAAGCGTTCAACGGGATCAGGATGCACTTCGGCGAGCAAGTGGCGTCGATGATGTAGCTCAGCTTCTCACGCGAGATCCTGCACTTGTCGAACAGCGGGCGAGCGACCGATCCCGACACCAGGAGCCCGAAGTTGGACTCGAGGAACACCGTCATGCTCACCACGATCGTCAGAATGCCAACCGAGCGTTTCGATTTGGCGAGCCCGGCCCTGTCCACCCAGCGGATGAATCCCTCCATGCCGCCGGACGCCTGCGTGAACGTGATCATCGCGCCGATCAGCACGCTGAAGAGCAGCACACGCGCATTGTCCGGATCCGTTACGGACGTCAAGAAAACCTCGACCGACTCGATCAATCCGTCGACCGGATTCCATCCGTTCATGATCGTCCACCCGAGCCAGACGAACAGGCCGAGCGACAGGAAGACCTGCTTCGTCTTGATCGCGAGCCCGATCGCAATGACCGGGGGAAGGATGGATAGCCAGCCGAACGATTGCATGCTGTTGGCCTCGCAGTCGTGAACGTGATGCCGGCGGCGCCGTTGTCCACATGCAAGGGGCGACACGCTGCGCGCCCCGCCCCGTGCACTGTGCCTTGACCCTCGGCTGCCTAGGATATGGTAAACCGGATCGAGGAGCCAGCATGTGCCCGATATTGCACGGCGACGGCTGCGGCAACGGTGACCAGACCGCCTGATCGGGCGAGCGGCTACCGGTACCCATGTGAGACAGAAACGGTCCCCTCCCGTGGGTGCGCGCGGTACTTGACAGGCTTTGGCCTACACTCGATCATGCTCGGCCGCAGTGTCGCTCTTCCCAGTCCAGCGTCTCGTTACCCTCGACGCCCACCGGCAACTCGAGCTTCAACCTCGGTCTCCAAGTGAATTTCTAACCCCCAACAGTTCCGCATCGGAGCCAACAAATGGCCCCGTCGTTGCCCGGCGACGGGGCCTTCCTGTGTGTGCCCAGCATGGATATTGACTTGGGGGTGGAAGTCCATTGGGGAGTTGGTCGTAGCGACCCCAAGCGAACCGCAAGGCGGCGACCGTGAGGGGGTTCCGAGTGCACCTGACCTCGTAGGGTACCCATCGAGGTACCTGGCTCGTTATTTTGCTTATGCTATGACAACGGTTATCCCGGAGACGTCCAGAACGGCGCTGATCGACGAGATCCTCGAGCTCAAGGCCGAGCGCGGCGCGGCGATTCTGGCGCACAACTACCAGATTCCTGACATCCAGGACCTCGCGGATGTGGTCGCCGATTCGCTCAAGCTCGCGCGTCAGGCCACCGAGGTCGATGCCGAGCGCATCGTACTGTGCGGGGTGTATTTCATGGCCGAGACGGCCGTCATCGCCAATCCTGACAAACAGGTGCTGATCCCTGATCCCAAGGCCGGATGCTCGCTCGCCGAGACGATCCAGGCGCGGGATGTGCGCCGCTGGCGCGAGAAGCATCCCGACGGGATGGTCGTGGCCTATGTGAACACCAGCGCCGAGGTGAAAGCCGAGGTCGACTATTGTTGTACTTCGGGGAACGCCGTTGCCGTGATCGAGGCGATCCCGCGTGACGTTCCGCTCATGTTCCTGCCCGATTTCTTCCTGGGCAACTACCTGCGCGAGGTGACCGGGCGCGAGATGGACATCTGGCTCGGCGAGTGTCACGTCCACGCGGGGCTGAGTCCGGATGTGGTCGAGACCAAGCGGAAAGAGATGCCGGACGCGGAGCTGCTGGTACATCCGGAGTGCGGATGTGTCACCAGCATACTCTATTACCTCAATCACGAAGGCAAGATTGACAACCACACGCGCATCGTGTCGACGGAGCAGATGATGCTGCGTGCACGGGTTTCGGAGGCCAAGCGCTTCGTGGTGGCGACGGAGACGGGCGTCCTGCACCGGCTGCGGAAGGAGAATCCCGACAAGGAGTTCTTCGCCGCCGCCGAGTCGGCCGAGTGTCGCTACATGAAGATGATCACGCTCGAGAAACTGCGGGACTCGCTGCGTTATCTGCGCTACGAGGTCACGGTGCCACCCGACATAGCCGTCAGGGCCCGCCGCGCAATCGATCGGATGCTGGCGATTGGCTGAGCGGTTGGGCAGAGAGGAGGTCCGGCGGGCGCTCGACGAAGATGAGGCGCGCCACGATATCACGACGGCACTGCTGGGCGATTCGGCGGACGCCCCCGCGCTTGGCCGGTTCATCGCGGAAGAGGCGTGTGTCGTAGCGGGCGGTCCGGTGGCTCACGAGGTGTTCGCCCAGCTCGATCCCGCGGCCGGTTTCGTCCAATACATCGCCGAGGGGAATCGGGTGGAGGCGGGGGGGGTGGTCGCCGCAGTTGAGGCGCCGGCCCGTATCATCCTGGCGGGTGAGCGCGTCGCCCTGAACTTCCTGCAGCGGTTATCGGCCATAGCCACCCAGACGCGGCTCGCCGTGGAGGCGGTCCGGGGAATGGGGACCGAGATCACCGATACGCGCAAGACGACCCCGGGGCTGCGCGCGCTCGAGAAGTACGCCGTACGCACGGGCGGCGGAATGAATCACCGGCTCTCGCTCAGTGACGCGATCCTGTTCAAGGACAACCATTGGACCCTGCTACGGCGCGGGCGCGGGTCGCTCGGCGAGGCGATCGCCGGGGCTCCACCGGACGTATCCGTCACGGTGGAGATCGAGACCGAACAGGAACTCGCCCTGGCGCTGGCGGCAGGGGTCACGCGGCTGCTGGTGGACAATCAGCCGCCGGAGCGCGTCGCCGAGTGGGTGCAGCGGTGCGGTCCCGATGTGGCAATCGAGGCGTCAGGTGGGATCGTGCCCGAAACCGCGGCGGCGTACGCCAGGGCCGGGGCGCGTTACATATCGATTGGCGCGCTCACCCACTCGATATCCGCCGTCGATATCCGGCTCGATCTGGCTTTCCCTTAAGGAGCTGTCGGGCGTTCGGTTAGGTTCTCGCTTGGCTGAGGAGTGCCAGCCCGGCGCTGCCAAACAGGATGTTGGGTAACCAGGCAGCAAGCGCGGGGGCCACCAGGCCGCCGGCACCAATCCCTTCCGAGAGCTGTACGAGCATCAGGAAGATCACGGTGGTGACCAGGCTCACGCCGAGGCCCGCGGCCGCACTGCCTCGCGGGCTGGTAAGGGCGAGCGGCGCCCCGAAGATCGTGATGACGATGCAGGTGAACGGGATCGCGATCTTGAGCGCCTGGCGCACCCGCAGCTTCCGTCCGTCGCCGCCGGAACGTTCCAGGTCGTCGATATACTGTCCCAGCTCCGCGTAACGCATCTCCCGCGGCTCCTTGGGCTCGATCAGAAGCTCGGCAGGGCTCTCCACCATGGCTCGCTGTCGCAGGGAGTCGAACCCGAACGACAGCTCCTCATCGATATCAGGGAGAATGCGGAAGTGCCCGTCGGACAGCGTCCATCCGGGGGCAGTCTGCGCGTCATAACGGGCGTCTGGACTATGGATCACGAGTGTGGGGTACTCCCTTCCAGTACCCTCGCGCTCGAGCACCACCTGCCGCATCAGGTTCCGATTGATGTCGAGTGACCAGATGGCGTATACCCAGCCCTGATCGGCGCGGTAGACGAAGTTGTAGCGGGCGGACTGTGAGCGCACCTCGCGCTCGCCCAGCAACTCGAGCTGCCGAGTGGTGGCTGCGGGGGCCCATTCGCCGAGCAGGTAGCATCCCGCCGCCGCAATAACCCCGGCAGCGAGAACCGGCGCGATGGTGCGATAGAAGCTGCGCCCCGACGCCTTGGCGGCGGTCAGTTCCGAGTGGCGGTTCATGCTCCCGATGCTGAACACAGTGGCGAACAGAACCGCCGCCGGTAGGATCAGAAATACCTTGTCCGGCAGTGAGTAGGCGTAACCGAGCGCGACCGACTGGAGATCTATTCCGCGGGAGAGGTGCTCGCCCACCTTGTCGGTCAGCTCGAACGCGATGACGAATACCGGGAAGCCAAGGGCCGTGACGATGAGGATCTTGACCCACTCGCGCAGCAGGTAGCGGTCGAGAATCAGGCCGCGCATTAGTGGGGTCGCCATAATTTAAAGTGGGCTCGTAGATACTCGGCCAGGCCGCCCCCCGCCGCGATTACGTGTCGCCGCGGTCTGGTCTCGGTCCGGGCGTGTAGCAGCAACGCGAGTCCCGCAGCGGTGAAGATGAGGTTGGGCATCCAGAGGAACCAGGGCGGTACCTTCAGCCGGTCGGCGAAGGATTCTCCGGCGACCAGCCCGATGTAATAGATCGTGAAAATGGCAAAGCTGACCCCAATGACGAGGCCGATCCCGCCCCGGGGAAACCGGATGGCGAGCGGCACGCCCAGCAGCACGAAGACGAAACACGCCGTCGCGATCGCGTACTTCTTGTGCACCTCGACCTGGTAGTGCGCGCCGCGGATCGCCGCCTGCCGTGCGCGGTCCTCGAATACACGGAGTTCGGAGCCGCGCACCAGGGGGAGCGTGTTCGACCGCCGTATCGTAGGTGTGCGACCGGTGGACAGGCGGCGCAGGGCGCCTGCCGGGTCGGGCCGGCTGCGCTCCTGGGCCCGCAGTGTGTCCGGGAGCAGCCACGATGCACCGGCCAACAGGGCACGGCAGTATATGCTTTCGCGTCCCTCGGAGACGGCGGTGTCGGGGTCCACGGCCGCCAGGCCGACGAGCGCGCGCAGCCCGTTGCGCCGCATCGCACCCAGCCGGCGGCGCGCGAGCCGCTCCTCTCGGCGGGCCGCTCGGACGATCTGCTCCATCTGGCAGATCCCCATCTCGCGGTCGCCCCTGTAGGAATCGGTGAGTGAACGCTTGAGTTCGTTACCGACCCCCTCGATGAGAACGACATCCTTCGCGAAGCCGACTTGCTGGAACATCCGCGGATCGGAACGGTCAAACTCATGCATGACACCGTCGAACAGGGTAAGCTCCGCGTCTTCCTGGTCGGCGGTGATCGCCAGGTAGCCGCTGTCGGCATATATCACCCGCCTGCGATCCTGATCGGCGAAGTTGAAGATCGTCACGTCGCGCAGCGTGTAGGTGGCGGGATCGATGGAGGCGGCGCGCAGGAAGAACCGATTTCGTTTGACCTCGTTGATGACCTGTTCCTTGATGGAAAACGTGGGTTTCTTCCTGGCGATGTCGGTGTACAGGGTGCGGAGGCGGTGGTTGGATCGCGGCAGGACGTGATCGCTGAACAGGAACGAAGCGACCGTGACCCCGGCTCCCGCGAGGAGCAGCGGGCGCATCACCCTGCCGAGCGAGATGCCGCCGGCGTGCATCGCCGTGACCTCGCTGTCGCTGGCGAGCCGGCTCATCGTGTAGACCACGGCGACGAATACGGCCATCGGGAGCGTCATCGCGATGATGAACGGCAGCGACAGTACGAACACCTCGACGATGACCGACCAAGGCAGGCCCTTGCCGACCAGGTCGCCGAACCGCTTTGCGATCTGACTGAGCAGGAGCATGCTGGTGCAGGCCGAAAGCGCGAACACGAACGGCCCGAAGTGCGACCTCAGGAGGTACCGGCTGAGCCTCGTCATCTATAGTCGTAAGTCTCGGGCTTGTAACGGTTTGGGTGCCACGCCATGGTGTGCCATCTCACCCGGCATAGGGCGTACCCCGCTGCCACGCTGAAAGTGCCCCGACTGGCCGCCGCGGCCATAGCCGCCGTCCTGCTCCTGCACCCGGACCCGCTCCAAGCCCAGGAGCCGCGGGCCGACGACCTGCCGCGCGTGACCGCACGGCTCCGCGGCGACTCGCTGGTATTGAGACCGAATCTCGCCGTGCTGCCCGGCGGGCGGCTCGGCCTGCGGACCACGCCGGTCGTGTTCGGTGGTCGCTGGGAAGCCGCCGTGCGCGCGCGCATCGCGGCTCAGCGCCGCAGCCGACGACGGGCGCTCGCGCGACCGCTCGTCGTGGCCGTCGAGGACACGACCGAGGCGGAGCCAGGGCCTCCACCCGGATTCCCGCCGCCGGGGGTTCCGCGGCCAACCGAGGCGGAGGAGCCGGCGGCCCTGGACGCGCTGGCGCAGTTCGCCGATCTCGGGCTCCAGCTGCGGGCACGCTTCGAGATGAAGATCGACCGGCTGCGCAACTTGAGCTGCACCTCGCGCGACCTGTTCAACCCTGTGTCGGGCTGCCAGGGCGGGTTTCCGACGCCGGCCCTCAACCAACAGTTCAATGTACGGGCCGGCGGAGTCGTGGGCGAGCGAGTCCACATCAACGTCGACTTCGACAGCGAGCGCGAGTTCAGCGCGAACAATAACATCAACGTCTATTACCAGGGACTCGAGGACGAGATCCTCCGCCGCCTCGAGGTCGGGAACGTCTCGTTCAGTGCACCTGCCTCGCGCTTCATCACGGCCGCCATTCCTGCCAACTCGTTCGGTATTCAGGCCGAGGCGCAGCTCGGAGCGTTCGAGTTCCGCGCGATCCTCGCGCAGCAAAAGGGCTCGCAGCTGCGCTCGAGGGTCTACACGGTCGGCGAGCGCACGACCCAGCCGGTCGATCGCGAACTGCGGGACCTGGATTTCGAGCGGGGCCGGTTCTTTTTCATCGTCGACCCGCGACGGCTACCGGGTTTCCCGGCCGTAGATGTGCTGTCGGTAGGTACGGTGGCGCTCGACCCCGGGATCCAGCCGGTCCAGGTTCGCATCTATCGACTCCGCGCACAGACGGCCAGGGGCGGCGCCAACCCGAATCTCGGGGGCATCGACGCGGTCGCGACCCGCTCGGACAGCCCGCAACGGGTTGGTCCCTTCCCGTGGGAACTGCTCGAGGAAGGACGGGACTACTTCATCGATCCGACCGGTCTCTGGTTCGCGCTCGGCACCCGGGTGGGCGATCAGGATTTCCTGGCCGTCTCGTACATCACGGCAGCCGGTGATACGGTAGGGACGTTCCCCGCGGTGAACTCCGGTATCGACACCCTGGAGCTGATCTACGAGCCGCGGCGCGGCCCGGAGGTGCCGACATTCGATCACGAGCTGCGCAACGTCTATCGCATCGGGAGCAACGACATCAGTCGGCGGTCGATAGAACTCACGCTCGTAGTGAACGAATCCGAGCAGCCGCTCAACGGGCAGGGCACCTATCTGTCGCACCTCGGCCTTGCGCTCGTGACCGATCAATCCACGCTCGACGAATTCAACCGGGTGTTTCCGCGCGCGCGCGATCCGAACAGCGGCGCGCCCATTCGCGATTTCTTCGTCATCTTCCCGCATCTGCGGCCGTTTGCCGACAGCACGCGTCTCCAGGAAGGGGAACGCAGCGACTCACTGTACCGAACGCCCGCCTACCTGCTGAACACGCAAGGTCCGCCACCCCGGTTCCGCCTGCGGTTGCATTACGAGGCGGTTGGAGCGGGCGACCGCGGGACCCTGAACCTGGGCGCCTTCCAGATCCGGGAGGGTAGCGAGAAGCTGTTCCTCGGCAACAGACAGCTGGTGCGGGATCAACACTACCAGATCGACTATTCGGTCGGCCAGGTCATTTTCCTGAATCCGGACTCCCTCTTCGCGGGCCCGGTACAGATCCGCGCGCAGTTCGAGGAGAACCAGCTCTTCGACGAGGCGCCGAAGAGCATAATCGGCCTGTCGACGACGTATGATCTGGGCGGGCGTGGACAGATTCATGCCATCGGTCTGTTGCAGCGTGAGAGCAGTCTCCTCACCCGGCCACAGCTCGGCTTCGAGCCGCAATCAAACTTCATCGGCGGGATCAGCACGCAACTGCAGTTCCGCCCCGACATTCTCACCCGAGCGCTGGACGCACTGCCGCTCATCAGCACGAGCGTCCCCTCCCGGCTCACTTTCAACGGCGAGGTCGCCGTTTCACGACCCAACCCCAACCAGGCTGGTGAGGCATTCCTCGAGGAGTTCGAGGGCACTGCATTCCGCCCAATCGGGTTATTGGAGAACAGCTTTCAGCTCGGGAGCCGCCCGGTGTCGGGGCGCGGCCTCCCCGCTACGCACCTGGCGGCCACAGGTGGGTTCGCCGACCTGGATGCCGTGCCGTTGATCTGGCAGAACACGATCCAGATTGGGGAGGAGGTGCTGCAGTTCGAGCCGCGGGACATCGACTCGACGATCATCCTCTCGGGAGCGGCGCGCCAGATCGAGACCGTCCTCTGGATCACCATGAAACCGGATACGGTGGGTGGGGTACCCGACCCGCTCACCGGCGCTCCACGCTGGTTCCGGCAGCACACCCCGGGCCCGCGATGGCGCAGTATCTCACAACCGTTCAGCGGATCGCGTATCGGGATCGATCTGTCACGAGTGGAGTTCCTCGAGTTCTGGGTACTCGAGGACGTCGATCGGCGCGCAAAGCAGCAGGGTGCCACCGTGGTCTTCGATTTCGGCACGGTCTTCGAGGATGCCGTCGCCTTCGGTCCGCAGGCGTTGACGGTCGTAGACGGTGACACGGCATTCTCCGGATTTCGATTCCTCGGCCGGGGGCGTTTCGATACCGAGCGCGATACCCTCACGAACATCTTCAACGCTGCGGTGAGCGATCTCGGGATCCACGGCGACCTGTTGCCGAGCATCGTGAATACGGGTACCGGTGAGACGATCCTCGACTTCCCTACGTGCGAGTTGATACCCGGTGCGGGCCTTCCCGTCTTCCCGCTCGGCGATCTCGGGGCGCAGTGTACGCGGCGCAACGGATTCGCGGATTCCGAGGATCTCGACGGTGACGGTCGGCTCGACGTCACGGTCGGCACAGTCAGCGAGGATGTCTTCCGGTATGTGTTGCCGATCGGAGATGACCGATTCTTCGTGCGTAACGGCGTCGCGCTCAAAGATTCGCGCGGTCGTCCGCTGGTCTGGCGGCTGTACCGCATCCCGTTCCGCGAGGACACCCTGCAGATCGGCCTGCCGAACATCAGGCAGATCCAAGCGTTGCGCATTACCGTGGTGGCGCCGGACCGCGGGCCGGTGGAGGAGGAATTCTTCTTCGCTCTGGCGAGAATGCGGCTGGTGGGGGCGCCGTGGTTGAAGCGGGCGGCTACCCCCATCGCCGGCATCGGCGGCAGCCGTGGCGAGGCGCACGGTGAGGTGATCGCGTCGGTGGTCACGACCGAGAACCGCGACCTGGGGTACACACCGCCACCCGGCGTCGTGAACCAGGCGGACCGGCAGGGTGCGGGCTTCGAGCTTTTCTCCCAGCAGATCAACGAGAAGTCCCTGCGGCTCCTGGCGACGGATCTGCGGGCCGGCGAGCGGGCGGAGGCGTTCATCCGGTTCACAGACGAGGCCGACAAGAACTTCCTCCAGTACCGGAAACTGCGCGTCTGGGCGCGCGGGCGAGGACCGGGTTGGGAGGATCGCGACCTTGAGTTCTTCATCAAGGTCGGTCGCGACGAGCACAATTTCTACATGTACAGCGCGCGGAGCCGCACCGTGGCCTGGGAACCCGAGGTCGTCGTCGACCTGAATCGATGGCTGCTACTGAGGGCGGAGATCGAGTCGACATGGTTGCGCGGCGAGCCGCCGTCTGGTGCAGCAGAGTGCGGCGGAGACTCTACGGCGTTTGTGGCATGTGACGGTCCCTACCTGGTGCAGGTGCGGGACCCGGGCATCTCGCCGCCCAACCTGGCGCGTGTTTCCGAGATCGCGGTGGGGATGCGGCGGATAGCGCAGACCGTGTTCATCGGACAGGCGGAGCTTTGGGTGGACGACATCAGGCTCAGTGACGTCGTCGACGACGCTGGCATTGCCGGTGCCGTCGATGTGCGGCTCCAGGCCGCCGACGTCGCGGACGTCAGCTTTGGGTTCAGCACTAAGGACGACCGCTTCCAACAGCTCGGGCAGGCGCCCAGTTACGTGACCGACGCCTCAGTCCGGATCGGGGGGACCTTCCGGCTCGAGAAGCTCTTTCCCGGGGCGCACCTGAGCATCCCGATAGGGATCCAGCACCAGCGCGCGTCGAGCAACCCATTCTTCCTGAACCGCAGCGACGTACGGGGCGACGCGCTTCGGGGCCTGCGGCGTCCGAACAGTTCGTCGACGACGTACACGCTCTCGGTGCGGAGGCTGTCGCGCGGTGAGGGGTTCCTCGAGCACCTGCTGGTAGATCCTGTCTCGTTCAACGGCTCGATTCTCAATGCCCGCACCACGACCGAGTTGAGCGAGGCGACCACGACCAACCGGCAGTTCCGGCTCACGTACAACAACGTGGTGGGGGAGACCAGCGTGAAGGCCGCGCCGGGCTTTCTGGTGAGGATAGTCGACGCCTTGCCAGGATTCATAGGTAAGAGCGAGTTTGGTAAGGCACTCCGGTCGTCCCGGCTCCGGGTGTCGCCCTTCACGATTCGGGGTGGACTCATCCTCACTAACAACCGCGCGAGCCGGTTTGCCTATCGCGTGCCGGTGACGCTGGCGTCCGATACCGCGATCCGCGCGCTCCAGAGCATCAACCACACTCTGCGGAGCGACGTGGGCATCGATCTCCGCCCCTTCCGCTCTCTCACCATGCGCGTCGATCTGACCTCCACGCGCAACCTCCAGGACTACGGCGATTCGACTACTATCGGTCGCCTCCTTCGCCGGCAACGGCGCAGCTTCATCGGCCAAGACGTGGGGTTCGAGCAGTTGCGTACATTCGCGACCGCTCTGAACGTGAGCCCGGTGATCGCAAGCTGGCTCGCGCCACGCCTCACGTTCGTGAATTCGTTCACGTTCAATAGAGATCCCAACCGGAGGGATCTGGTTCGGCTCGAGCAGGATTCCATCGGTGGGTTCAGGCTGCCGGAGACGTTAGCGAATGCACAACGGCGGGATGTAGGAGTGACGTTTACCGTCGGTAACCTGTTCAGGGGAGTCTTCGGCGATTCGAGCTTCGTCACTCGCCTCTTCAGGCGGATCCAGCCGATCGATCTGAGTGTCACCCGGAGCCGCCGCTCGAGTTTCAACCGTGCCCCGTTTGGGCCGAGCTTCCGTTACCAGCTCGCGTTCGGCGACATCGACGAGTTCCGCTTCCAGGACGGGTTCGCGGCCACGGCGGCGGCGGAGACACAGTCCCGTACGGCAGCGGGCGGGCTGCGTCTCCCCCTGAACCTGTCGGTCCGGATCAACTACCGGGACCAGCGGAGTGATATCTGGTCACGCCGCGGTACCGGCAACCAGCAGGCCAAGGTGGTGCAGCGGACCAGGCAATGGCCTGCCGGCAACGTCTCGTGGTCGCACACGCCGCGCTGGTTCATCCGTCGGGCGGTGTCGATTCTCTCATTGAACGCGCGGGGCAGCCGCACCAAGACGGAGAATGTGCAGCAGCAGCTCGAGGGGGTGACCCAAGGAAGCCGCACGGAGAACGTGTCGACTTCGTTCACACCCTCGGCAACCATCACGTGGGTTGGCGGGATCGTGACCAGCTTGCAGGTCACTCGCGCGACATCCAATGTCGTTACATCGGGGAACATCACACGGCGGGAAGAGATCCAGTGGGGTGGCGACCTCAGTTTCGCGTTCCGTCCGCCCCGGAGGGTCGTGCGGTCACGCAACGAGATCCGGACCACGGTATCATTGAATTCGTCGCTCGTGTCCGTCTGCATTCTGCGGACGGATTCCGATACGTGCACGACAGTCTCGGACAGCCGACGCACCGCGTTCGACGTGCGGATGGATTCTGGCTTCTCCACGCAGGTACGTGGCGGGCTGAGCTTCAGCCTGGTTCGGACGGAGCAAAAACATACGTCGACGAAGTTCTCACAGATCATTTTCACCATTTTCGCCGAGGTGTTCTTCGTGTCGGCCCAACTCCGATGAGACGACTACTTACGATGCTGAGTGTTGGCACACTAGCCTGTGGCTCGGGAGCCGGAGCGGCGACCCAGTTCGACGGTGATTCGGCGCTTTCCTATGTGCGCCAGCAGGTCGCGTTCGGGCCGCGGGTGCCCAATACGGAAGGTCACCGGCGCACCGGTGATTGGATCCTCGCACACCTGAGGCGGACGGCCGATACGGTCGAGGTGCAGGCGTTCGAGCACGTGACCGAGGCCGGAGACACGTTGCGTCTGCGGAACCTGATAGGCCGGTTCCGGCCCGGGGAGACAGCACGCGTGCTGTACCTAGCGCACTGGGACACACGACCCCGCTCGGACCAGGCGGCCAATCTCGGCGAACGCCGGATACCCGTACCCGGCGCCAACGACGGTGCTTCGGGGGTAGCGGTGCTGCTCGGTGTGGCGGACGTTCTGGCACGGCAGCCGCCGGCCGTCGGCGTGGATCTCCTGTTCGTCGACGGTGAGGACTACGGCAACTTCAGCGGGCCGGACGTCATGCTGGGCTCGCGGTACTACGCGCGGGCCTCGGACCCCGACCGGCTGCCGCTCTTCGCGGTGCTGTTCGACATGATAGGTGACGCCGATCTCCAGATACCTCAGGAGCCGAATTCCCTGAACCGCGCGCCGGAGGTGGTGAGTCGGGTCTGGGCGGTGGCCCGCGACCTGGGATACCAGCGGGTCTTCGTCGACCGCGTCGGCCCGGCAATCACCGACGATCACCTCCCGCTGCTCGACGCCGGCGTGCGCGCCATCCTGCTGATCGATTTCAGCTACGGCCCCGGCAACGCCTATTGGCATACCCCGCTAGACACCCCTGACAAGGTGAGCGCGCGTAGTCTCCAGATAGTGGGTGACGTGGCGGTGACCCTGGTGCAATAGGCGCCGCGACATCCCGGAGGCGCCCGTGCCCACCGGCCAGAATGGACCGACGGGGCAACGAAAGAGTACCACGGGCCGGCTCGATCCAACCGACATTGTGATCATGCCTTCCCGCGACGATCGCCGAGCGGCGCTACTGCTCGTTCTGCTCGCGGTAGCCGGTCTGCTGGCGCGCCTGGCGATGGATACCACGGTGGCTCCGGGGGCGATCGGCTATCGTCCTGCTCCCGTGGCGCGGCCGGCCCGCGACTCGGTCGCCGCGCGCGCTGGTCGCCTGGCGCGGCCGCTCGAGCGGGGCGAGCGGGTGGACTTGGACCGGGCGTCGGTGGAGGAGTTGGCGCGGCTGCCCCGCATCGGGTCGGGGCTCGCGGCGCGCATCGTGGCCGACCGTGACGCGAATGGCCCGTTCGGATCCCTCGAAGGTCTGGGCCGGGTCCCGGGCATCGGTCCCAAGACGCTGGATCTCCTGGCGCCGCACGCCGCGTTTTCCCGGCCTGCACGGGACCACCCCGGAGCGGCGTCACTGCGGCCGCTGGCCGTGAACGCGGCAACGGAAGCGGAACTCATGAGCCTTCCCGGGATAGGGCCCGTGCTGGCCCGGGCGATCGTGGAGCACCGCCGACGCCACGGCCCGTTCCGGAGCGTAGATGACCTCGGGCGCGTCGACGGTATCGGGCCCCGGACCCTGGCGCGGCTCCGGCAACGTATCCGCGTACCTTGACACGACCTAGGGGCTCCGTAGTTTTTCGATTGGGCGGTGTCGCCGCGCGCGAACCGCCTTTGTTCTCCCCTAGAAGGGCTGCTATGGCGACGGCTGCGGCCAGTACGATCCGGTTAGGTGACCTTCTCGTTCGTGAAGGGTTGATCACCCGGGGTCAGCTCGATGAGGCGCTCACCGAACAGCGGAACTCGGGAGCGCGTCTCGGCTACTGCTTGGTGAAGCTTGGGCTCGTGCAGGAGACCGAGATCACCAAGATGCTCGCCCGGCAGTACCGGATGCCGGCTGTAGATCTCTCGCGCTTCGAAGTCGAGCCGAAGATCCTCAAGCTGATCCCCGCCGAAGTCGCGGTGAAGAACACGGTGCTGCCTCTCAAGCGGGAAGGCCGGACGCTCACCGTCGCGATGGCCGATCCGACGAATGTCGGTGTGGTCGATGACCTGAAGTTCATCACAAGGTACGACATCTTCCCGGTCATCGCGGGTGAGTACACGCTCCGGATGGCGATCGAGCGCTACTACGAGCAAACCGACGCCCAGCTCCAGAACATCCTGAAGGACATCGAGGCGGATGAGGACCTCGAAGTCATCGAGGAGCAAGAGGAAGACGACGCTTCGGCTCAACTCGCCGATGACGCGCCGGTCGTGAAACTCATCAACGGCATCCTCACCGACGCGGTGAAGCGCGGGGCCAGCGACATCCACATCGAGCCGTTCGAGCACGAACTCCGGGTGCGATACCGGATCGACGGCGTGCTCCAGGAGGTCATGACCCCGCCGGTGAAGCTGAAGGCGGCCCTGACGAGCCGCGTGAAGATCCTCTCGTCGCTCAATATCGCGGAGCGGCGGGTCCCGCAGGACGGGCGCATCAAGCTGAAGATGGGCAAGAAAGTCATTGATTTCCGCGTTTCGACCCTGCCGGTGCTCTTTGGCGAGAAGATCGTGCTCAGGATTCTCGACAAAGAGAACCTGACGCTCGATCTTACCACATTCGGGTTCGAGCCGAAGGCCGAGAAGGACCTGATGGCGGCCATCCTGAATCCGTACGGGATGGTGCTCGTCACCGGCCCGACCGGTTGCGGCAAGACGACCACGCTCTACTCCGCCCTCCAGCGCATCAACACTATCGAGGTCAATATCATGACGGCGGAGGATCCCGTGGAGTACAACCTGCACGGGATCAACCAGGTGCTGGTGCGCAACGAGATCGGGATGACGTTCGCGGCAGCGCTGAAAGCGTTCCTCCGGCAGGACCCCAACATCATCATGGTTGGAGAGATCCGCGATATCGAGACAGGGGGCATAGCGATCAAGGCCGCGCTCACCGGCCACTTGGTGCTGTCGACCCTGCACACCAACGACGCGCCGTCCACGATCACGCGGATGATTGATATGGGAATCGAGCCATTCAACGTAGCCAGCGCGGTCAATCTCATCATCGCGCAGCGGCTCGTGCGTAGGATTTGCTCGGACTGCAAGGCTGAGCATCAGTACGCGGACGAAGAGCTGGCCGCGCTTGGCGTGACGCCCGAAGAGACGAAGGAGATTACCTTCTACAAGGGAGAAGGCTGCGACACGTGCGGCGATACGGGTTACAAGGGCCGCGCCGGCCTCTACGAGGTGATGGCGATGACCGCGGAGCTCCGCCGCTTGGTCCTTCGCGGTGCAGCGACAGCGGACCTGCAGGAGCAGGCAGTCGGTGACGGGATGCTCACTTTGCGGATGGACGGGATGATAAAGATCAAGAAGGGCGTCACGACGCTCGAGGAAATCGTGAAGGAGACGGCGGGGTAAACATATGACGAACCCCACAGGCGCACCGGACGCTCAGCAAATGATCAATCTTCGGTCGTTGCTCGAGGAGATGATCGAGCGCGATGCATCCGACCTCCACATAACTGCCGGGGAGCGGCCGAAGCTTCGGATCGACGGTGAGATCACCAACTCGAAGGCGGAGCAAGTCTTGAATCCGAAGGCGACGTTACAGCTCGCCTACTCCGTGCTCACCGAGAACCAGAAGAAACGCTTTGAGACCGAAGACGAGCTGGATTTCTCTTTCGGCATTCAGAACCTTGCCCGGTTCCGTGGCAACGTGTTCAAGCAGCGGGGCTGCGTTACGATGGTGATTCGGCAGATCCCGTTCTCGGTGAAGACGTTCGATGAGCTTGGCCTTCCTCGTGTGCTGGCCCAGCTCGCCGAGCGCCCCCGCGGTCTGGTGCTGGTGACCGGTCCGACGGGCTCCGGAAAGACCACGACCCTCGCCGCGATGATCGACAAGATCAACAAGGAGCGGAAGGCGCATATCATCACAGTCGAGGACCCGATCGAGTTCATTCACCGTCACCAGGGCTGCATCGTGAATCAGCGGGAGATCGGGACGGATACGAAGTCCTTTGCCAACGCGCTTAAGTACGCGTTGCGTCAGGACCCCGACGTCGTGTTGATAGGCGAGATGCGCGATCTCGAGACGATCCAGGCCGCGCTCACCATTGCCGAAACGGGTCACCTCGCGTTCGCCACGCTCCACACCAACTCCGCCGCCGAGACCATCAATCGCGTGATCGACGTCTTCCCGGCGCACCAGCAGTCGCAGGTACGCGCGCAGCTGGCGTTCGTTCTCGAGGGAGTGGTGACGCAGACGCTGTTGCAGAAAGCGTCCGGCAAGGGCCGCGTGATGGTGTGCGAGATCATGGTCGCGACGCCGGCCATCCGGGCCCTGATCCGCGACGACAAGGTGCACCAGATCTATTCGGCGATGCAGGCGGGCAAGAAGCACGGCATGCAGACGCTGGCCGATTCGCTCTATACGCAGTATATGTCACGTGAGGTTTCGCTCGAGGAATGCCTTCGCGTGGTCTCCGATCAGAAGGAGTTCCTGCGGATGGTCGGGGAACCGGTCGAAGACGACAGAGGCGGCGGCGCCCGGGCCATGGCCAGCCGGCGGTAGCGGATACGGGGAGAACGTATGCCGAGGTTTGAATACACAGCGCGCAACCTGCAGGGAAAAGAAACCACAGGGACAATGGACGCGTCGTCGCGCGACGAAGTGGTGTCGCAGCTCCGGAAGAATCGGATGGTCCTCGTTCGGTTGCGCGAGGCCAAGAAGGCCAAGATCCGGGGCCGGGTCCCCACACGCGACATCGTCATCTTTACGCGGCAGTTCGCGACCATGATCAACGCCGGTCTGCCGTTGGTCCAGGCGCTCGATATCCTGGCGAAGCAGACCGACAACAAGATCCTCTCTGAAGTCGCGAGGCAAGTCGTCTATGACGTCGAGAGCGGGAACACGCTCGCCGACGCCCTCTCGAAACACAAGAACGCGTTCAGCGACCTGTTCGTGAACATGGTAGCCGCCGGTGAGGCGGGAGGTATCCTCGACACGATCCTGCTGCGGCTCGCGACATTCTTGGAGAAGAACGACGCGATCATCCGGAAGGTGAAGGGGGCGATGATCTACCCGGCCGTCATCTTCTCCGTGGCCGGCATGGCGATCGTGGTGCTCCTGATCTTCGTGATCCCGACGTTCCAGGACATGTTCAACTCGGTCGACATGGAACTGCCGCTCCCGACGAAGATCGTCATCTTCATGAGCGATTTCCTACAGACCAAGTGGTGGCTGCTCATCGCGATCGTTGCCGGCTCGGGGTACGGCATCAAATGGTACTATGGAACGGATGGCGGCAAGCTGGTCATCGATCGCCTGCTGCTCCATGCGCCGGTTCTGGGCGACCTGCTGCGCAAGTCCGCCGTGTCGCGGTTCACGCGGACCCTCGGCACGCTGGTCTCGTCCGGCGTCTCGATCCTCGAGGGTCTCGAGATCACGGCCCGCACAGCCGGCAACCGGGTGATCCATGACGCGGTCATGGAGTCGCGCAGCTCGATTGCGGGAGGCGAAACGATCGCCCGACCGCTGGAGCGATCGGGAGTCTTCCCGCCGATGGTCACGTCCATGATCGCCGTCGGGGAAGCCACCGGCGGTCTCGACGAGATGCTGACGAAGATCGCCGACTTCTACGACGATGAGGTCGACACTGCGGTGGGTTCGCTCCTGTCGCTCATGGAGCCCATCATGATCGTCGTGCTCGGCGTGATCGTCGGCGGCATGATCGTGGCCATGTACTTGCCGATCTTCGGGATGATCGAAACCGTCCAGTAGCGCACCCGACGTCACCGGGCCGTGTCCTGCGGGCCCGCTTCACGGCGAGGCCCGCCGTTTTCACCAGCCGCACCTCGACGATACAGGGTCAGGACGCGGTGTTCCTCGCCCTGGAGCCCGGCCGGGATGATTTTGGAGCCGGGCCGGCGGGGTTACGATGTCCCCACCGCGACAGTACCGAAGCGGGAGACCGACGTGAGCGACGCAAAGACCGAAAGATCGGATGCCGAGTGGGCACGTGCGCTCACGCCCGAGCAGTACTACGTCACCCGGAAGAAGGGTACGGAACCCCCATTCACCGGCGCGTACTGGAATGCCAAGGATCCCGGCGTGTACCGGTGCGTTTGCTGCAACGCAAGGCTCTTCTCCTCGGAGACCAAGTTCGAGTCCGGCACGGGTTGGCCGAGCTTCCTCGAACCCCTCGATGCGGCGAACGTTGAGACCGTTCCCGACGACGCGCTGGAGATGCGGCGTACCGAGGTCGTGTGTGCCCGCTGCGACGCGCACCTCGGCCACGTGTTCTCGGACGGGCCGCCCGCGACGGGCCTGCGGTATTGTATCAATTCCGCGGCGCTCAAGTTCGACCGCATAGAGTGAAAATGGCCGTCGCCCCGACGGGGCAGGAGAACTGCCATGATCGTTCTGTCCACCAGCCTAGGCGACATCACCGTAGAGCTCTTCACCGCCGACGCGCCCGTCACGGTCGCCAATTTCCTGGAGTATGTCGATGACGGCCATTTCGACGGGACGATCTTTCATCGGGTGATTCCGGGCTTCATGATCCAGGGCGGTGGATTCGCCCCGGATATGGGCGAACGGGCCGCTCGGTCGCCGATCAAGAACGAAGCGGACAACGGAGTGAAGAACACGCGCGGTACGCTGGCGATGGCACGGACCCAGGAGGCCGACAGCGCCACGTCGCAGTTCTTCATCAATCTGGCCGACAGCACGTTCCTGGATCATGGCGGACGCGATTTCGGGTACGCCGTCTTCGGACGCGTTACCGAGGGGATGGATGTGGTAGACCGGATCGCCGCGGTGAAGACTGCCAACCGGGGCATGCACGGCGACGTGCCCGTCGAGCCCGTCATAATCGTGTCGCTGCGGCGGGCATAGCGACGGAAGCATCACGGACTCGACGTAGGTCCCCTCAAGCTGTCTGCCCGCCGGCGTGCGTCGTGTACGCCGTGCTTGCATGCTGCGGCATTGCACTTTGCGAGACCCCTTCCGATACTTCCCGCTATGCGACCGCCTTCCGACGACCAACGGACCGCGCCGGCCGCGTTCGAGAGTGCCAAGCCCAACCCGCTCGGGATCTTGCAGTGGGTCTACGTGGGTCGCGTGCTCGTCTCGACGGTCGTGTTCGTCGCCGCTGCATTCGACTACCAGGCGGTGCCTCCAGAAGTTCTTGTCGTTCTTGCGGTTGCGGCGCTAGCCTCGCTGGCGATAAGCGGCGCCTCCGCGTTCTACACTCACATCCTGCGGCGGCCGCCCGGCGCCACGTTCATCTACGTTCAGGCCTTTTTCGATATCGCTCTCATCACTACGGTCGTGCATGTGACCGGCGGGGCGGAGAGCGACTTCATCCCGTTGTTCATTCTCGTCATCGCCGTAGCGGCGGTGCTCCTGCCCCTGGCATCCAGCCTGCTCGTCACCATCCTCGCCAGCTCTCTCTTCGTCACCGACATAGTGGTGGGTTACCCGGAGCAGCTTACCGTGATGGTGGGGTTGCAGATCGGGGTGTTCGTGACGGTCGCCATTGCCACTGGGTGGTTGGCGAGTCGCGTGCGTGTCGTGGGCCAGGAGCGTGAGGTGCTTAAGAAAGAGGTCAAGCGGCTGCGGCTCCAGGCGGGCGACATCCTGCGAAAGATCAGCAGCGGGGTGGTTACGGTGGACGGCGAGGGACATCTCTTGTTCGCCAACCCGGCGGCGGAGCGACTGCTCTCCTTCAGCACGGCCGACTACCTGGGACGACCTGTACTTGCGTTCCTGGACGCGCGGTCGCACGAGCTGGCGGCGGCGATCCTGGCTACCCAGCGGGAGGGCCGCCCGATACAGCGGGGGGAAGGGCGCGTTGTGTACCAGGGGCGATCCTGCGAGATCGGTATGACCACCACCGTGCTCGAAGCGGGTACCGAGGGGCCCCCGTCGGTCACGGTGATCTTCACGGACATCTCCGATCAGAAACGGATCGAGGAACTCAATGTACGCGCCCAGCGGCTCGAGGCCGTGGCCGAGCTATCCGCGTCGCTGGCGCACGAGATCAAGAACCCGTTGGCGTCGATCCGGTCGTCGGTCGAGCAGCTCGCCGAGTCGATGCAGGCCTCCGAAGATGAGCGGTTTCTCGGACAGCTGGTCATTCGCGAGAGCGATCGCCTGTCTCGCCTGCTCAACGAGTTCTTGGAGTTCTCTCGGGTGCGGGTGGCGCTGTCCAAGCCTATCGACCTCAGGCGTCTGCTGCACTCGGCGGTGGATGTCGTGAGGCAGCACCCGTCGTGCGGGCAGGAAACCGACATCCGGATCGTGGGGGAATGTCCGCAGTTGGAAGGCGACGAGGACCTGCTTCACCGGGTGGTGGTGAATCTCGTGCTGAACGCGGTGCAAGCTGCAGGAGGCAAGGTGAATGTGACGATCGATGCCAGAAGGGCGACGCCGTCTGACCTCCCTCAAGGCGTATCGCTGGAGTCGGCGGTGCTGCTGCGGATCTCCGATGACGGACCCGGCATTCCGGTGGAGCTGAGGGAGCGCGTGTTCGAGCCGTTCGTGACCGGTCGTGCCGGCGGATCGGGCCTAGGCCTCGCGGTCGTACAACGCGCGGTCCAGGCACACCGGGGTTTTGTGTTCGTGGAGTCGGCGCAGCACAGGGGAACTACCTTCACCATCCTCCTTCCGACGGACGGAAGCCGGGAGGCCACCGCATGAGCCACAACCAGCCGTCGATTCTGGTGATAGATGATGAGTCGGGCATTCTCGATACGCTGCGCATCCTTCTGAAGAACTCCGGATTCTCGGTCGATACGGCGCAGGGAGGTAAGGCCGGGCTCGACTCGCTCAAGTCGGCAACCCCGGATATCGTGCTAACCGATGTGCGCATGCCCCAGGTTTCCGGGATCGACATTCTGGAAGCGGTACGCGAGCGCGATCCCGAAACGCCGGTGATACTCATGACGGCACAGGCGTCCTTGCAGAGCGCGATCCAGGCAGTGAACCGGGGCGCCTTCTACTACATCCAGAAACCGTTTTCCAACGATGACATGGTTGCTATCTGCCATCGCGCGGCCGAGTATCGCCAGCTCCGATCCGAGAATAAGCATCTCAAGCGCGTGATCCGGCGCCGCGACACGCGGCGGATCGCGATGCCGATCGGCAAGTCCAAGCGGTTCACCGAGCTGATCACCCTCGCCGAGCAGGTCGCCCCCACAGACTCCACTGTGCTGGTGTTGGGTGAGAGCGGAACGGGCAAGGAGGTTATCGCTCGCTACATTCACGAACTCTCAGAGCGGAGTGACGGCCCGTTCTTCTCGATCAACTGTGGTGCGCTTCCCGAAGGCCTGTTGGAATCGGAGCTGTTCGGCCACGTCAGAGGATCGTTTACCGGGGCGGTGCGGGACAAGCAGGGGCTCTTCAACGCTGCGCAGGGCGGAACGTTCTTTCTCGACGAGATCGCCGAGATGCAGCCGGCGACACAGGTGAAGCTCCTCCGGGTGCTCCAAGAGCGTGAGGCGTTCCCGGTCGGCGGGACGCAGCCGATCCCGGTGGACGTCCGCATCATCGCCGCCACCAACAAGGATCTGGACGAGGCAATCCGGGAAGGCCACTTCCGGGCCGATCTTTACTATAGGCTCAACGTGATCGCGCTCCGCCTCCCCGCGCTACGGGATCGGCGTGAAGACATCCGCCTACTGGCTGAAGGTGCGCTACGACGATTCGCCACCCAGCGGTCGGATGAGCTACGGGTACTCTCGCAAGAAGCGCTGGACGCGATCATGGCATACGACTGGCCCGGCAACGTACGAGAGCTGGAAAACGCGCTCGAGCATGCGCTCATACTATGCCACGGTCACGAGATCACGGTTGCCGATCTCCCCGAGAGCATCACCGCCCGACGCGCCGAGCCGCTGGTTTCGGAGGGCCGGTACGACAACCCGACCCTGGAGACGATCGAGCGGGCGTACATCATGTGGGTGCTGCAGAACGAAGGTGGCAACAAGTCGCGCGCGGCACAGGTGCTCGGCATCGATCCCTCCACCCTCTATCGCAAGCTGTCGCGCTACGATGCCGACGGCGAGTGATCTTTCGGCCTCGCCCTTCCGTCCAGAAGTTCCCCGGAACCGGGACGACATCATCCTCTCCGTGATCATGGCGGCGTACAACGAGGAGGCGACGATCGACGAAGCGGTGCAGCGCGTCCAAACCGTGCCGCTCCAGATCGAGCTGATCGCCATCGACGACTGCTCGACTGATCGCACCGGCGAGATCCTGGACCGTCTCCACGCCGAAGGTCTGGTGCGGCAGGTGATTCACCAGCCGGAGAACAGGGGCAAGGGCGCCGCGGTCCGAGCGGGCATCAACGCGGCCACGGGGCACGTGGTCGTGATCCAGGACGCGGACCTAGAGTACGATCCGCAGGAGTACGCCGTGCTGCTCGAACCGATACGGCTCGGCAAAGCCGACGCGGTGTTCGGGTCGCGGTTTCAGGCGGGCCCGCACCGGGTGCTCTACTTCTGGCATTCGTTGGGCAACCGGTTCCTGACGCTCTTGTCGAACATGCTGACCGACCTGAACCTCACAGACATGGAGACCTGCTTCAAGATGGCGCGGGCGGATCTCCTCAAGTCGCTCGGATTGACGTCGAACCGGTTCGGGATAGAGGTGGAACTCACCGCGCGACTGGCGCGGGCCGGCGCGCGCATATGGGAGGTCCCGATCAGCTACGCAGGACGCACCTATGCCGAGGGGAAAAAGATCGATTGGCGGGACGGGGTGGCGGCGATCTGGCACATCTTGCGCTTCAATCTGCTGACTGCGCGACATCGTAGCGCATAACCTGGCCGTGAGCGAACCCAGATACTGGCCGCGGCAGCTGCTTCCGGGGCTGGTGACATTGGGCGCGGTGTGGTCGGTGGCGCCACTGCCGATCTGGTTGGTTGGCACTGCAGAGAGCGAGTTCACGGGAGCCTGGTCGGTGTGGTTCTGGGGTGCGGCGATCAGCGTCGGCACGACGACGGTCTTGCTCATCCTGAGTCGCCGGCGCGCGGCAGGGTGGCTGCTCGAGTTTTGGCGAAGGGGCGTCGGCTCGTGGTCGACCACGACGTTTCTCGCGGTAGTGGCGGGCAGTTTCGCCGCGCTGGCGTTGCTGTTCACGCTGTTCGTGTTTGCGGGCAATCCGCGCAACGTCGACGGGTTTGCCCAGCTGTTCCAGGGGCGCATCTTTCTCGCCGGCCGGCTCTGGATCGAGCCGCCTCACGAACTGGCGCACTTCGGGACGTTGCACATGATCCTCGGGCCGGAACGCTGGTTCTCGCAGTATCCGCCGGGACAGTCAGCGGTGCTCGCCGCCGGCCTGGCGCTGGGCGGTTGGTGGATGTTGAATCCGCTGTTTGGCGCGGCGCTGGTGGCGGGAACCTATCGCGTCGCCAAGTGGACGGCGGGCGAGACGACAGGGCGGCTCGCCGCCGTTCTGTTGTGCCTGTCGCCCTTCGCGCTCGCCGTCGCGGGGAGCGAGATGAGCCACCTCCCGGCCGCGGCACTCGGTGTGGGGGCGGCGGCGAGCGCCACGGCGCTCGGGGGGGGGCGTTGGCGCCTCGCGGCGCTCGGCGCCGGAGCGCTGCTCGGAGTGATGACCGCGTTCCGGCCGCTGGACGCGGTTGCCGCCACGGTGCCGGTGGCCTTGGTGACTGTACTGGCGGCGCGCCGGCGCCTCTGGGCGTTCGCGCTGATCTTCGTGGGCGGTAGCGTGGGTAGCCTCCCGACCCTGTGGTTCAACGCCCGAACGACCGGGCACTGGTCGGAATTCGGCTACACCCACCTGTGGGGACCGCTGCATTCGCTGGGATTCCACGGCGTGCCTTGGGGAGTCCCGCTCACGCCGGCGAGGGCGATTGGGCTCACCGGCCTCGACCTGCACCAACTCAACCGCTACCTGTTCGACTTCCCGTTCCCTGTTCTCCTTCTGGTGGCCGCGGCGTACGTTCTCGGCCGGCGGGTACTGGGTGTGCGTGACGCCCTGCCCGTCGCAGGTGTCATGGCGCTGATGGGGTTGCTGTTCTTCTACTGGCACCGCGACGTCTTCTACGGGCCACGTTTTCTCTACAGCACCGTGTCCTGGATGGTCGTGATCGTCGCCCGGGCGGTGCACCTGCTGCGCCACGAACGGAACGGGGGGCGGAGTGGGGGAGGCGGTCTCACCGCACTCACCGCCGTCACGGTGGCGCTGGTGGTCGGCACGGTGTCGTTGACTCCCTGGCGCATCGCGGCGTACAGGGATTCCACGCCTACGCTCAACTTTCACCCCGACCGGGACGCCGCCCGCGCCGAAATCCACAATGCCGTGGTGCTGATCCCCGACGGCTGGGGCAGCAGGCTCATCAATCGGATGTGGGCTCTGGGAGTCCCCGTGCGCCGCTCCACGCGGTTGTATGCGGCCATAGACGCCTGTACCCTGCACCGTGCGCTCGACGAGGCCGAGCGCGGTTCCGCCACGGGGGCCGATCTCTCGTCCCGGCTCGCCGCGCTCGCCGCCCTGGGCCGACCGGGAGCGCCGGCCGGCGTTACCGGCGACGGCAACCTGCGGATTCCTACCTGGGAGCCGCTTGCACCGCAGTGCGTGGAAGAGATCGGCTTCGATCGGCGGGGTTTCCTCGCCTTCGCGCCGTACCTGTACCTCAATAATGCCACGCTCGACGGGGACGTCGTTTGGGCGAGGGACATGCGCTCCGGTAACGCGGTGCTGGCGGCGCGCTACCCCGGGCGGCGATTCTACCGCTACGAGGTGGAGCCCGGCGGGCGGTCCCGATTCACCCGCATGGAGCTTCGGGACGGGACGTCCACACCCCGCTAGGAAGCCCCGGTGGCGCCTCGCGAACCGCAATCCGCATTGCAAATAGCCCGGGAGCCGGGGCGTTGCGGCCGTGGAATCCCTGCACGGTGCCCGCCTACTGCATTGTCACTCAAGGGGTTGGCTGCGGTACCCCGGGGTTGGCATACTCGTTGCCCGTCTGCCGGGTGAAAGTGTCAACGCCCCGGGATGAGCCCGAGGGGGTCACCTCAATCTGTGGAGGAGCATGTATGCTTCGTAATACCAAGGGCTTTACGCTCATCGAGCTGTTGATCGTGGTTGTGATCATCGGCATCCTGGCGGCGATTGCGATCCCCAAGTTCGGCGCGACCAAGGAGAAGGCCTTCAGAGCCACCATAACGAGCGACCTCAAGAACTTCGTGACGGCGGAGGAGTCGTACTTCGCCGACTACAACCAGTACGGTACCGCCGCCAACGTCGTGTCGGCCGACCTGTGGAAGGAGTCGACCGACGTGGTGCTTACCTCGACAGACGGTAACGCCACCGGATTCTCGGCGACGGCGACCCACCCCGGTACAGGGAAGACCTGCGGCGTGTTCGTTGGCGACGCTACGCCACCGTCTATGGCTCCCAACGAGGGCCAAGTCAAGTGTGACTGAGTGCTGCCCCAGGCTCAGCTAGCACTACGGACCCGCGCCGGCCGTGCGGCAGTCGCCGCAACGTCCGGCGCGGGTCCTCCAAGGCGCGAGGCAGGTACATATGACCCGACGGGGATTCACGCTGATCGAGCTGCTGATCGTCGTGGTGATCATCGGGATTCTCGCCGCGATTGCGATTCCTAAGTTCGGCGGCGCCAGGGAGAAATCCTGGTTGGTGATGATGAAATCCGACCTGCGGAATCTGGTCACGGCGCAGGAGAGTTACTACTACGACTACGACGCGTACTTTTCCGGGCCCCTTCCGGATGCGGTCTTTCCGTACAAGCCGTCGGCGGACGTCTCGCTCGTGTTCTCCAGTGTGAGCAACGCAGGATGGGCGGCAACCGCGTCACACGCCGCTTTTGCCAAGCAATGCGCGATTTTCTACGGAGCGGCGACTCCGCCGTCGCCGGCGACGATCGAAGGTGAGGCGGCGTGTAACTAGCCCGGGCGTGGGCATGGAACGCGGGCGACCGGCGTTTCGGTTGCCCGCGTTTCTCGACATCTTCCTATCGTGCCTGACCCAGCAAACGCTGTGCGGTTGCCCAGCCGACCGAGTCTGGCGCGGGAGCTGCTCTGGAATCTCGCGCTCCTGACGGGCGCGGCACTCTCCCTCGCCGTAATCATGGCGCTCGCGGTCCAGGCGCTCCAGCCGCGCGTTGCCGTGCCGGCGCTCCTGTTTCTCATTATCGCCGATCTGGCGATCGTCTTCGTGTTCGGCCGGTATCTGATCGGCAAGCTGGTGCTGCGCCCGATGCGCGACCTGATGGCCGCTGCGGATGCGCTCGCCGCCGGCGATCTGGACCGGCGCGCGCCGGGTGCCGGGACCCGTGAGTTCGATCGGCTGGCGGAGCGCATCAACGGAATGACCGAGGCGCTGCTCGATGCACAGAGCCAGCTCGTCCAGGTCGAGAAGCTCGCCGGGATCGGTCGGCTGGCGGCGGGCGTGGCCCACGAGATCGGAAATCCGCTCGCCGCGATCGGCAATTACCTGGAGGTAGCCCGCAGGCGTGATCTGGACCCGGAACTGGTGGCGGCGCTCTCCCGCGAGGTCGAGCGTATCGACGCCATCGTGCGGGGGTTGCTCAGCTACGCCCGTCCGCGAGACGAGGAGGCGGGACCGGTGGATGTTGCCGCGGTCGTCTCGAACGTCATCGATCTGCTGATGCATCAGGGCACCTTGAAAGGCAGAGAACTGCGGGTCGAGTGCGCGGGAGACTTGCCGCTCGTTCGGGGACGGGGGCACGACCTGGAGCAGGTCGTCGTCAACCTCGTACTCAACGCCGCGGACGCGGCAGCGAGCGGCCCGATCGGCGTCGGCGCGCACAGATGGCGCTACGAGCTGCGGTGGCGCGCCGCCGTCCGCTGCGGCGACGAGGCTGTTCCTAACGAACGCCGCCCCACAGGAAGACGGCCCTGGCGTCCGGAGATCTCAGGCGGCAGCACGGGGGTGCTCCTCTATGTGACCGATGCGGGTCCCGGCGTCCCTGAGGATGACCGCGAGAAGGTGTTTGACCCATTCTATTCGACGAAGGCTCCCGGGGTTGGGACTGGTTTGGGTCTCGCGATCGTGCAGCGCATCGTTCACGAGATGGGGGGCGTCGTCTGGGTGGAGGACGCCAGGGAAGGTGGGGCCGCCTTCAAGCTCTTCCTGCCCGAAGCTGGGCGGGCAGGCGGGTCTGCGGCGCCCGCCGAGGATGTCGGGGAAGACCGGTGAGAGTGTTGATCGTCGACGACGACCCGGGACTGCGGAAGTCGCTCTCCCTCCTGCTCGATGCCGACGGCCATCAAGTCGCCGCCGAAGGGGAGCCCGCGCGCGCGCTCGCACGGCTGAGTGAAGAACCGTTCGACGTAGTCCTCTGTGACGTCCGCATGCCTCAGATGGACGGGATCGAGTTCCTGCGGAAGTACCAAGAAGCCGGCGGTTCGTCCCTGGTGATCATGATGAGTGCCTACGGCGGCGAGGACGCCGCGATCTCCGCCATGAAGGAAGGCGCCTACGACTACCTGCCCAAGCCGTTCCGGTCCGACGAAGTGCTGCTGACGCTGCGGAAAGCCGAGGAGCGGGAGCGCCTCCGGGGACGGGTCGCGGCGCTCGAGGCCGAGATCGAGCGATACCGCGATCGGACCGTGGTCGCCGAATCGCCGGGGATGCGCAAGGTGCTCGACTTGGCGACGCGGGTGGCACCGCACCCGACCACCGTGCTCATCACCGGCGAGAGCGGCACGGGCAAGGAAGTCGTCGCCCGTGCGATTCACAAGATGAGCCCCCGGAGGGACCATGCCTTCGTCGCCGTCAACTGCGCGGCTATTCCCGAACAGTTGCTGGAGTCCGAATTGTTCGGCCACGTCCGGGGCGCCTTCACAGGAGCCGACCGGGACAAGGTGGGGTTGTTTGAGGAAGCGAGCGGTGGGACGATGCTGCTCGACGAGATCGGTGACCTCCCGACGGCGCTCCAGGTGAAGCTGCTCCGCGTGCTGCAGGAGGGTGAGATCCGGCGCGTGGGTGATTCACGCACGCGCACCATCGACGCACGGGTCCTAGCGGCGACGGCGCGGGATCTGGAACACGACGTGGCCCAGGGACGGTTCCGTGAGGATCTCTACTACCGGCTCAACGTGGTGCGGATTCACATTCCGCCGCTGAGGGAGCGGCCGGAAGATCTCGAGCGGCTCACCACCGTGCTGCTGGAAGGCGCCATCAAGCGGTTCGGGCGTCCGGTGCAGCTCGCGCCCGACGTGCTGCCCGCGCTGAAGCGGCTACGCTGGTCGGGCAACATTCGGGAACTGGAAAACGCGATCGAGCGCGCCGTAGTGTTGTCGGTGGACGGAGTGATCCGTGCCGAAGCTTTCCGGCAGGAGATCTCTTCGGCCGCTAAGGAACCCGATCGGGAGCAGCCCGCCGAGGAACCGGGTCAACCGGTCCACCTCAAGGAGGCCGTGTGGGCCGCCGAGCGAGAGGCGATCGAGCGGGCCTTGAGGGCGGCCGGCGGCAACCGCGGCGCGGCGGCTAAGCTGCTGGGCATTAGCGTTCGTGCTCTCTACTATAAGCTGCAGCATCCCGCCGAATGAACTGCAGCATGCTGCGTAGACTGCAATAATCTGCAGTATACGGTGGGCGGTCATGAACAGCAAGTTATTGGCAAATAGTGACTTAATACCGGGCACGAATCCTGATAGGCATTGAGGACGAACGAGTGGGGAGTGTATGAATCGCCGAGGTTTTTCGCTCATCGAGTTGCTCATCGCCATCGTGCTGATCGGAGTGCTGGCGGCGTTCATGATCCCGCGTATAGGCGACGGAATCCAGAAGCAGAAGGTCCGATCGGCGCGTAACGCGATTACCACGATGCATGCGCGCGCGCGGGCGACCGCGATCCGGCGGGGGCGGCTCGTGGCGTTCGTTTGTCGGAGCAATCGGATTCTGCTGCTGTCCCGGCACCCAGTTACCGGCGTTCCCGACACGATCGCCTCCCAGAACCTGGCCGAGATCTTCGGTGTGACGCTGTCAACGGACCGCGACTCGTTGGCGTTCGATGCCCGCGGGTTGGGAATGGAGAGCGGCAATACCCAGATCGTCGTGTCCAGGGCGGGATTCGCGGACACGATCGTCATCTCGTCGGTAGGGAGCATACTCCGATGAAGGATCGTCGCGGTTTTACGATCGTCGAAATCCTCGTGGCCGTGATGGTGCTGGCGGTGGGGATCCTCGGTCTCGTTACGACCGCCGGACTCGTCACGCGCATGATCGCGCAGGGGCAGCGCTATACCAGGGTATCGACCCTGGCGAGCGAGCGGTTCGAGATCCTCCGGGCGCAGCGCTGTCCGGCGGTCGGGACGGGAACCGAGACGCGGGGCGCCTATACCATCGACTGGGCGGTCGGCGACACGGCCGGCGGACGCGGGCGCGTGATTGCGGTGAGCGTCACGTCGCCGACGGGCCGGGGAATGCGGACCGACAGCTTCTCAACCGCGCAGATATGTCCATGACCGACCGACGCGGATTCACCTTGGTCGAGCTGATCACGGCCGTCGTGCTGGTTGGGATCGTTGGGACGGCTATCTATCAGCTGCTCGTCAGCAACCAGCGGATCTACCGCGAGCAGTCACAGCGGGTAGACGTGAACCAGGCGGTGCGCGCGGCCATCTCGATCCTACCCGGCGAGATTCGGGAACTGAACGCGGGAGATCCTGCGGGCAGCGACATCATACTGATGACAGGTTCACTACTCCAATTCAAGTCGATGCGGAGCCTGTATTTCCTGTGTCAGGCGCCGGCCGGCACCCAGGTGGTACTGGACGCGAATCTGTTCTTCGGTATTCGGCCGCTGGATCAGGCCCGCGATTCGCTGCTGCTCTTCGCGGAAGGTGATCCGCTCACGCGGGCGGACGATTCCTGGCTGCACGCTGATGTTGTCTCCACGACTCCCGGCACGGCGTGTCCGGGAGGCGGGGCAAGTGTGACGGTGAACGTGGGCGGTGTTACCGCCCCGGAGCTTGCGGCGGTGGAGAGCGGCGCTCCGGTGCGCGGGTTCGAGGTGGTGGAGGTGCGCCTCTACGCCGACGGACTGGGCGCCCAGTGGCTCGGCCGCCGCCGGTTCCAGAAGTCGGGGTCGTGGACGGCGACCGAGCCGATCGTGGGTCCGCTCTCGTCCGGTGGGCTGCAACTCGCCTACTATGACTCTACCGGCGCGGTCACGGCGACGCCGGGTAACGTCGCGCGGATCTCGATCACGGTCGAGACTCAGGGAACGCAGCGCGTCCGTGGTACGTCGGGTCAGGGGATGGAGTACCTGCTGCAAGACCTGATGACGCATGTCGCGATCCGCAACAACCCGACGTACTGAAAAACGGACTCCCGGTCATGAGGAGTGATCGTATGAAAAGCATCCGGAACAATCGCGGAGTCGCGCTGCCGCTGGCGATCTTCGCCCTAGTCATCATCGGCGCGATGGTCGCGGGCTCGTTCTTCATCGGCACGCAGGAACAGCGTATTGGCCGCAATACCGTGGGTTCCCAGCAGGCGTTCCAGGCCGCCGAGTACGGCGCGCAGTTGACGGCTGCGACCTGGAACTCGCAGGTGATGAACGCGATGGCTGTCGGCAGCACCGCCACGATCGGAGGCGCACTGAGTGGTAACCAAGGGTGGTACCGCGGTGAGGTGCGGCGCCTGAACAACATGCTGTTCCTGGTGCGATCGGAAGGATTCAGCGCCGACAGCATGTCGCGGCAGCAGGTCGGGCTATTGATCCGGCTTCGGCCGATCGAGATCACCATCGCCGCGGCGCTCCAGACCCAGGGGGATCTGAAAATCGGCGGCTCGTCGTTCATCAACGGCTACGACGTGGCGCCGACGGGGTGGTCGAACTGTCCCGCGTTGGAGTCCCCGCTCCCGGGTATCTCGATGGCCGATTCGAGCGGGATCGAGACGCCGGGCTGCAATGATCTCTCGTGCGTCACCGGCGACCCAAAAATCCTCGAGGATTCGACCATCAGCGATTCGTCGCTCACCACGTTTGGTGACGTGACGTTTGACGGGTTGCGCGACCTGGCGAGCAAGATCGTCCTGGGTGGGACCTTGAAGATTGAACCCAGCATCGTGGGTGGCGTGTGCGCCACCGGATCGGTGACCAACTGGGGAAGCCCGCTCAATCCGACCGGTCCGTGCGGGAACTACTTCCCGATCATCTGGTCGGAGGGCGATCTCAAGATCAACGGCGTGCAGGGACAGGGCGTCCTGATAGTGAACGGGGACCTGAGCGTACAGGGGGGCTTCGAGTTTTTCGGTCCGGTGATCATCAAGGGAACGCTCTCGACCACGGGCACAGGCGGGCACTTCAACGGTGGCGTCATCGCGGCAAACGTCGAACTCGAGCAGAACGACGTGCTTGGCAACGCCGTGATCAATTACTCGAGCTGTGCCATCCTCAGGGTCCTCAATGCCTCGGCCAGCGGTGCCCTGCTCCGAGAGCGGAGCTGGATCAACTTGTACGGCCAGTAGCGCGACCAAAGGCCAATCGAGGTGAGCGCGGGTGGGTGACGATTCGATCGTCGCCCACCCGCGCGGTTTTGGCCCGCGAACCGGCAATACGATGACGTGTCGGCAGGCGCAGCGCGCGATCTTGCCCCGGAGCGGAAGTCGACCGGTAGGACAACTCCCAGGGGGCAATCATGTTCGTGGAGCTCAACCACCCGCCGCGCGCGGGATTCACCCTGGTTGAGGTACTCGTCGCCGTGCTGATCCTCGCGGTGGGGCTGAGCGCGCTGGCCGGGGCCGCGGCGATCACCACGCGGACGGTTGGGGAGAGCACGCGGCACACGCGTGCCACCGCGCTCGGGGCCGGCCGCAGTGAGATCTTGCTCACAGGCTCATGCCGGTCGGCGGGGTCGGGGTCCGACACGCGCGATGGATTGACCGTCGAGTGGACGACCGGTCCCGGGACGCAGTCGACGACCTTGCGGTGGATCGTGACGGTCGCGCGCGTGACACCGGAGGGGCCGCGTGCCGATACGGTGGTGGGCGAATGCGCCAAGTAGCACGGCCGCGCGGTATCACCCTGACGGAGCTGCTGGTGGCGCTCACCCTTTCCGCGATTGTCGGGACGGCCGCCGTGCGATTCCTGATTGCGCACCAGCGCGCCTACCGGGCGATCAGCGGGCGATTGCGGGCCAACGCCACGCTGCGGGGCGTCGCGACGATGCTGCCGATGGAGCTGCGCGAGCTGAGTCCCGCCGGCCCGTCCCCCGATCTCCTCTCGATCGGCCCGACGGCGCTCACTTACCGCGCATACCGCAGCCTCTATTTCGTCTGCCGCACCGATCCGGCGATCCGGCGTATCTCGCTCGACGTAACCCACGTCTACGGGCTCCGACGCCTCGACATCGCGCGCGATTCGATCCTGGTTTTCGTGGAGAACGACCCAGCGACTTCGGGCGACGATGAGTGGCGAGTTGCGAATCCGGTTGCCGCAGCCGGGGGGACGGGGTGCCCCGGGGGGCGCGACAGTTACGACGTGACGGTAGACGGGATTCCCCAGTCCGTGCTCACGGCAATCGAACCGGGCGCCCCTGCGCGGGGTTTTGAGGTCACTGAGCTGCGGCTGTACGCAGACGCCGGGGCGGCACGGTGGATCGGGATGCGGACCCGCAGGAAAGAAGCCGGTTGGACCGTGACGCAGCCGATTGTGGGGCCCGTTTCTGTGGACGGGTTGGTTTTCGTCTACCATGACGCTGCAGGTGCCGTCACGTCCGACCCCGGACGGGTGGCCCGCATCTCTATAGCGGTGACTGCGGCGGGTAGCGGGAGCGCCGGGGTGGCTCCGGGCCTCGAGACCCAGGTGGCGCTCCGCAACGCGCGGTGAAATACCGGATGCACCGTGCAGGTATGGCGCTACCGCTCGCCGTGCTTACTCTATGGGTGATGGCCGCACTCACGGCAGCGGCGTTCTTCGCGGTCCTTCAGGACCGCCGCATGAGCGTGAATGGCGTGAAGCTCGAGCAGGCGTTGGCAGCAGCCGAGAGTGGAGCGACAATAGTGTTGGCGGCCTGGGGGGATGCCGAGAGTGGGTTGGCGCTCGGCGACAGTATCCTCTCGGTTGGGTGGTTGCCACGCGGTGGCGGGTGGTACCGTGTTCAGGTGCGGCGGACAGGAGCGCGGCTGTTCCTGATCAACTCCACGGGGTTCAGCGCGGACTCATTGGCTCGGCAGCGGATTGGGTTGCTCGTCCGGGCGCGAGGTGATGGTGGCGGAGCCGAGCGCCTTGGCGCACATAGCTGGCTGTATCTCTTCTAAAGTGAGCTAAGTCACACGCAGTTCTTGACTTGCCCTGTTACCCTTGAAGTAGGTTAGAGCTTGACAAAACCAAGGGTGGACGATAGTGTAGGTTGCCGTTCTAACCCCTCTTATCTCATTGCAACCTAGGGACATATGGCGTTTCTGGGGTTCGGGAAGACGAAAAAGACGGTCGGGCTGGACGTCGGGAGCGGGCTGATCAAACTGGTGGTCGTAGATCACGGTTCGGATCAGCCGGTGCTCGAACAGGTCGCGATCACGCCGGTTCTCGCGGACGCGATCGTCGAGGGGGAGATCATGGATCCCGCGGTCGTCTCCGAGGCGATCCGTGGGCTGTTCGTCACGTCGGGTGTGAAGCAGAAGCGGGTCGTGGTGGCGGTTGGTGGGCGCGACGTGATCGTCAAGAAAATCCAGGTCGACCGCATGAGCGAAGCGGACGCGTACGACGTGGTGCGCTGGGAGGCGCAGCAGTACGTCCCGTTCGATATCGAGGGCGTCGAGCTCGACTTCCAGGTGCTCGACCCGGAAGGCGCGGGGCTGCAGATGGAGGTGCTCCTCGTAGCCGCCAAGCGCGAGCTGGTCGAGACCAGGCTGTCGCTGCTGAGCGACGCCAATCTGGACGCCTCGGTAATCGACGTCGATGCCTTCGCGCTACACAATGCCTTCGAGCTGAACTACCCCGACGCGATGACGGGAGTGTCGGCGCTCATCAACATCGGGCACGAGGTGACGAACGTGAACGTGGTGCAGGATGGCATACCTCTGCTCACACGTGACCTGACCGTCGGTACGCGCCGGTTTCGCGAGGGCCTGCAACGCGAGCGCGGGATGTCCGCGGAGGACGCGGATGCTCTGCTTCGGGGGTTCGAGAAGACACCCGAACTCGAGCCCTTTGTCCAGAGCGGCGCTGAAGAGATTACGGTCGGCATCGAGCGCGCCACGGCGTTTCTCCAGACGGCGTCCCGTGATGCCGGGACGATCGAACGTATCTATTGCTGTGGCGGTGGGGCGCGGGTGCCGGGCCTCGCGGAGGTGATCGGTGAGCGGCTGCGCATGAACGTCGAGGTGGCCAATCCGCTCCAAGCGCTCGAGGTGAGAGAAGGCGCCTTCGGGGCCCTGAACGTGGACGAAGTGGCGCCGTTGCTCATGCAGCCCATCGGGCTGGCGCTGCGGACCGCGTAACACGAGGCGGGCGGCATGATCAGGATAAATCTGCTACCAGGACCGCAAAAACGGCGCGGTCGCCGGGCGGGGCTATCCCTCCCTACCATGGGCGAGTTGTCGAAGTTGTTGGGGAGGATCAAGGATCCCCTCTTGATCGGCGTCATTGCGGCGTGGGCGGTGGTCGGCGCGGTGGTGGCTATCCTGTATTTCACGCAGGCGGCGGCGCTCGTGGATCTGAAGGAACAAGAGCGTACCGTGCAAAACGAGGCGCGTCGGTTCCGCAACGTCATAGCGCAGAAGCGCCGGGTGAGCGAGTCACGGGATTCGCTCGTGGCCGAGTTGGAAGCCATCCGTGAGATCGACGCGGATCGGTTCGTGTGGCCGCACATCCTCGAAGAGGTGACGAAAGCGTTGCCCGATTTCACCTGGCTGGTCTCGCTGGAGGCGATTGCCACTCCGCTCGATGAGTTGGCGGATTCGACGGCAAAGCCACCGGTCGTGTTCCAGATCGACGGACGCACGTCGGATGTGTCCGCCTATACGCGATTCGTGAGCCAGTTGGCCCGTTCGCCATGGGTGCGTTCGGCCGAGTTTGGCGCCCTGCAGTCGGTGCTGGAAGACGAGCGGCCTGTGCAGGCCTTCACCGTGACCGTCACCTACCAGACGGCCGACTCGGCGTACATCCGAGCGGTGCCGCTGCAGGCGTCGGTGCGATAGGAGGCGCCAATGGCTATGTCAGACAAGGAGCGCAAGCAGCTCCTCGGTTTGCTGATCGGTCTTCCGTTCCTCGTGGCGGGTGCATTCTGGGTCTATGTATGGCAGCCGCGTGCAGCCGAGGCCGCCGAAATGCGACAGACGATGGACTCGCTGCAGGCCGACGTTGACTCGGCCAAACAGGATTTTGCTTCGGGGATGACCGTCGAAGATCTCCGCCGGCGCAACGCCGACTACGCGGCCAGTCTGGCGCTTATGCGGGAGCTGGTACCGACGGATAACGAGGTTGCCACGCTGATCAACGACATCTCTGATCGGGCGAAGTTGCGGAACGTCCACCTTGCCGACCTGACGCCGAGCGGGTACGAGGAGGGTGAGCACTTCAGGGTGGGGCAGTGGCGGTTCGTGGTGGTGGGACGGTACGATGACATCGGTGGATTCCTGTCGGACATCGCGTCGCTCTCGCGCATCATGGTGCCCAGTCAGCTCTCGCTCCAACAGGATCGGTCGGCCCTGTCGCTGGGTGATACCAGTGGAGCGCTCTTACAGGCCACTTTCCAGCTCCGGACGTTCGTCAAGCGGCGCCAGTCCGGCGCTGGGGACGGAGGAGGCGCCGGTGGACCGTAGTCGCGCAAGCGCCTGGCTGATGGTGACCCTGTTGCTCGCTGCATGCGGGGGAGGTGATGAGGCAGTGGTGGCCGGGACGCCGGTGGAGGATCCGCCGGTCGCCACCGACGAAGAGGAGGCCGCCGTCGTCGCGGAAGAACAACAGGAGCTCGCGCGCACCGAACTCGTGCGGGAGGCTTTCTCGTACCGCGGTGCGGGGCGCGATCCGTTCTTGTCCCTGCTACGGTCGGGGGATGTCCGGCCGATGCCGCAGGACTTGCGTGTGCGTGTAATCAACTACGATCCCCGCTATCCCCAGCGGAGTGTCGTGACCCTGGAGGACACGACGCAGGGTCGGCGTTACAACCTGCGGGTCGGCGATCAAGTCGGTCGCGTGCGGGTGGTCCAGATCCGCGAGACCGAGGTCGTCGTCACGATCGAGGAATTCGGCGTCGAGCGGCAGTTCGTGCTGCCGATTCGTCGCCGACAGGAGGGTAATACCCCATGAAGCGGTCACTTGTTCTCGCCGCCGTTGGCCTGCTCCTGGCGGCGCCCAGCGCGTTCGCGGGCCCCGGCGAAGTCACGGCCGTCAGCGTAGTGCCCGGGCCGGGGCGCGCCCTGGTCCTGATCGACGTTCACGGTGAGGTGGGTGTCCAGGACTTCACGCTGGCCAATCCCGCGCGCCTCGTCATCGACATCTCGGGTGCGACGTTGACCGGCACGAGCGCCGCCTACGACGGTGTGAACCGCGGCGGCATCGTCAACATCCGGTCCGCACAGTTCAGCCCGGACGTAGTGCGGATCGTGCTCGAACTGGAATCGCTGCGCGACTATGAGGTGGAGCGCACCGCGGAAGGCGTCCGAGTCACCTTCGGCACCGACCGGACGTTCGCGGCGTGGTCCTCGCTGCAACCTCAGGCGCTCGCCGACGCGGCGAGCGGTCGCGTGCAGGGATCACCCTACGCGTTCGCCCCGCCGCCGGAGCCGGAAGTACAGCAGGCCCAGCAGCCGACAATTACGGTGACCTACGATTCGGCATCCGTCGCGGACGTCATCGCCGGTTTCGCCGCGTTCAGCGGCCGCTCGATCGTGCTCGGCAAGGATATCGCGGGCAGGGTGACCGCCGAGATCCGGAACCAGCCGTGGGACGTGGCGTTCCGGTCGATTCTCCGGTCGCAGGGGCTGGTTGCCATCGAGGAGCCATCGGGGATCATAAGGGTGGACAAGCGCGCGGCGCTGTCCGCCACCGATTCTACCGAGCCGCTGCGCACGAAGATCATTCGCCTGAACTATGCCCGGGCCGCCTCACTGCGGGGGACGATCGAGGCCATCCTCGCGTCCGACCGCGCGAGCGTCGTGGCCGACTCGGCCACCAACAGCCTCATCATTACCGATGTCGAGAGCCGCATCGACGAAGACTCGGTATTTGTCGCGCGGCTGGATATTCGCACACCGCAGATCTCGATCCACGCGAAGATCATCTTCGTCGATCGAACCGACATCGAGAACCTCGGGGTTCGCTACGATCTGGGGACGTCGCAGCAGTTCTTCAACCGGCTGGTGCAGCGCCCCGATCCGACGAGTGCCCAGGGTGTAGATACGAACAACGACGGCGTCCCGGACCAGTTCGCGGCTACGGAGTTCTTCGACGAGAACGTGAACATCGTCAACCTCGGCGGGAACGCCCTGTCCGCGATAGCCAATGCGGACGCGCAGTTGCTCGGTCCCGCGCTCCAACTGATCTTCTCCACGGCCATCGGCCGCTTCAACCTGACCAGCTTCGTCGAGGCCCTACAAGAGGTCAATCTGGCCGATCTCCAGGCCGAACCGTTGATCACCACGCTCGACAACACCGAGGCGGAGATTCTGGTCGGCGAGGAGACACCGGTTCGCCAGATCGATCCCGGGGCCGTGGGCGAGAACGTGACGGCCGTGACGACCTTCGTGCGCACCGGCATCAATCTGAGGGTCACGCCGCACGTCACGAGCCAACGCCAGATCCTGCTAAAGGTGCACGCGGAAAACTCGTCGCTGAAGACCGGGTTGCCCGACGTGGGGTTCACGTTCCAGACCCAGGAGGCCGACAACTACATCCTCGTCAACGACGGAGAGACGGCGGTGATCGCCGGTCTCACGGTGACCGAGATCACGGTCGCCAAGACCGGGATCCCCTTCCTTGTCGATTTGCCGATCGTGGGCAGAATCTTCGGATTCACGAGTCGGCGTGAGCAACGACGGGATCTGTTGATCTTGGTGACGCCGCGCATCATCGACGATGCGTCCGCGGTTACCGGCCGCTAAGAGCGAGAACTGTATGGCATCGAGAGCGCTTCACAGAACCGCCCTAGCCCTCGGGTGCGTGGCCTTGTTGTCTGCGTGCAACGAACAACGCGTGAGCCAGGGCTTCCAGGAGGATCAGTCACCGCCTCTCGTCCAGATCGTCAAGACCCAGGGTGACACTCTCCAGGTGTCAGACGGGATCGTGTTCAGCGTCTCGGCCGCGGATAACCTCGGGCTGCGTAAGGTGTCGGTGACAATGACGGGCGGGTTCACGGCGCAGATAGATTCGGTGTTCACTAGCGCGGTAACCTCCACCACCCTGCCGATCAAAATCCCACTGCCGGCAAACACTACGGCCGGCGGGGTCATCGTCATTACGGCGACGGCGATCGACGGAAGTGACAACACGGCCATCGCGGTCGACAGCCTCTTCCTAGTCAACAAGGACGCGCTCACGGTACGGACTATTCGGCCGAGCGCAAATGCCGTTACGTCACCGGGCTTGTCGATCCTGATCGAGGTATCAGCCGAACAGCCTACGGGCGTCCGGTTGGTCGGATACACTATCACCGGTGTCGTGACGGACTCGAACTCGACTGGATTCTCGCCATTGGTCGATAGCGCGACGTTCGTTGACACGCTGGCCATAGCGGCCTCCACGGCGGAGGGCACCTTCGAGATCCAGGGCTTCGCGGAAGATTCGTCCGGGCGCCGGGCTACGAGTTCGCCGCGGACCGTCACCGTACAGTCCATCACCCAGGATCAAGATCCCCCTATCGTCTCGTTCACCATCGGGAATCGGGTCGAGGTCCGTGATTCGATCACCGTGCGCGCCACCGACCCAAGTGGGATTCAGCAAGTCGGCTGGCTAGCGATCGACCTCGCGGACGGCGCCACCGTCGGAAGCGGCACCACCGTTATCGGCGGTGGCCTGACCGAAGCGACCGAGCAATACAATCTGAACTTCTCATTCACTACGTTCCCCCAGAGCGTCGAAATCCAGGCGTTCGCCGTCGACGGGGCGGGCAACCGGGGTGAGGCGCGCATCGATACCGCACTGACCGCGCCGATCCGGCGTGACACCGTACTCGTGGTGAACGGGATCACGAAGAAACTGCCGCTCGGCGGTCGGGTGGCGGACGCCGTCTACAACCGGAATCTGAACGAGGTCTATCTCACCAACGTCGAGTTGAATCGTGTCGAGATCTTCCAAGTGGCCGACACGTCGTTCGATCCCAATGGCATACCCGTCGGTGCCCGGCCGTGGGGCATAGCGCTCTGGCCCAGCTCCACCAACGGCACCAACGCCGACATGATCATGGTGGCGAACTCCGGCGGGACGAACATCTCGGTCGTCGACGTCGCCGCCCGGCAGGAACTGCGACGCCACGCGCTGCCGAACTTCATCATTCAGTTCGTGCAGACGGAAGTCGACCCGGCCAACGGACTGATCAAGATCAAGATCGACGAGTTCGACTTCTCCGATCGTCCGGAATTCCTCGCCGCGACTTGTATCCCCCAGGCGGGTGTGGGCTCGGCGTGTTTCGCCGACAGCATCTACGCGGTGTACTCCACCACCCCGACGATCGACCAGGGGATCTTCTACCGGGAACGTGGCACGGTGAGATGGGAGAACCTCACGTCCCCGGCACCGCAGTCCCACTTCTTCTGGGAGCAGGCCGAGATCCCGCCATCAACGGTCTCGGATACGCTGCAGATCTTGATCGATCGCGGCCCCGGCATAGCGCTTGAGACATCCGTGTCCGCGGCGTGCGGTGTCACCGTCGACAGGCGGCAGATAGCGTTCGCGGAATCTACGTTCGTCCGCAACTCGGGCGACTTCACCCACGCGATCGTGGGAGAGGGTGGCATCATCGAACCCTCCATCGGCTTCGCGCGCGCTATCGGATACAGCTCGCTCGGCGGGATAGTACGGGCGAACTGCGCGGCCCTTGTGCAGGGCGTACCGTTCGCGGGTCCGATCGAGCGTGACCAGGGGATCTCAACCGCGTTCCGTGTGCGGGACTTCATCTCGAACACGGCGATCCCGGTGCGCTCGGTGGGGATCAACTTCAACGGGCTCACGAACCTGATTCGCGCTGACTCCATCTACGTGCTCGACGAAGCCCTCCGCCTCACCGGATCGTTCGCGGCCGAAGGCGCCAATCCAGGTATGGACCTGAATTTCGACCACCGGTTCGACGCGAGACAGGGTGGCACGCCGGGGACCGACGGGGGCGCGCTCGATCCGAATGATCGGTTGGTGTTCGTGGCCCGCGGCGATCCGATCATCGACATCGTGGACACGTGGTTCTATCGGCGCATCGCCAGCATCCCGATTCGCGACCCGATCATCGGCCCGCTGCGTGCCGCACGCCTGGCATCCGGCGATCAGGTCATCATCGGGGTCACAGCGAGGGGTGTGGTGATGGTGCGGTTCCCGGCCGGGTTCGTTACCAACCCGTTCCCGTCCAAATGGGATCCGGGCAACCAGTAGCCCGACCGCACGCGCCGGAGTTACCATAGAAGCCCGACCATCAGCGGTCGGGCTTCTTCTTCGTCGGGAGACAGTGAGGCAGTTTGACATGATCCGGTTTACGACCGCCGGAGAATCACACGGCAAAGCGCTGGTAGCGATCCTGGAAGGGATACCGGCAGGACTTCCGCTCATCGCCGACGACATCGATTGTGATCTCGCGCGGCGCATGCAGGGCCACGGGCGCGGCGCCCGCATGAAGATAGAATCGGACCGGGTGGAGATACTGAGCGGTGTGCGTGCGGGCGAGACGCTGGGCTCGCCGATAACGCTCCAGATCAGGAACCGCGATTGGGAGAACTGGGCCGACGTCATGGCGCCGGAGCCGGACCCCGCCGGCAGCCCCGCCCGCCGCCGCCGGGTCCAGCGCCCGCGACCCGGACACGCCGATCTGGTCGGCGTGCTGAAGTATGGCCGGTCGGACGCGCGGGACATCCTGGAGCGCGCGAGTGCACGGGAGACCGCGGCGCGGGTCGCCTGCGGAGCGGTCTGCCGTACACTGCTGGCGCAGACCGGAGTTGAGATCGGAAGCCACGTCGTGGAACTGGGCGGGATCGTGGCATCGGTTCCGGACACCCTCCCGCAGCCGCTCAACGCCGCCGCCGACGCATCGCCGGTACGCTGTCTCGACGCCGATGCAACTGCCGAGATGGTAGCGGCGATCGACGCGGCGCAGCGGGCGGGTGACACACTCGGCGGCGTCGTCGAGGTGGTCGCGCGAGGCGTCATCGTCGGGCTGGGATCGCACGTTTCCTGGGACCGCAAACTGGATGGACGCATCGCTCAGGCGATGCTCTCCATTCCAGCCGTCAAAGGGGTCGCGATCGGCCTGGGCTTCGAGGCGGCGCGACGCCCCGGCTCCGCAGTGCACGATCCCATAACGACCGGTGATGCAACTATGATGGGCGGCTTCACTCGGGGAGCGAACAACGCCGGAGGTCTGGAGGGAGGCATGACGACGGGCGCTCCGGTGGTCGTGCGGGTGGCGAAGAAGCCGATCTCGACGTTGATGCGGCCGCTCGATACGGTGGACTTGGGCTCCGGCAGTCCCGCCAAGGCCCAGTCGGAGCGGTCCGATGTGACCGCCGTGCCGGCACTAGGGGTGATCACCGAGGCGATGCTCGCCCTGATGCTCGCAGACGTGATGGTGGAGAAATTCGGGGGTGACTCGCTGGGCGAGATGCTCGCCGCCATCGAGCGGTACCGCAGGGAGCTTGAACGGCGCTTCCCGCGCCCCTCCGATGACCCGTGAGGCGTCACCTCATCCTGATAGGATTGCCGGGGGCCGGCAAGACGACGGTCGGGCGTCTGGTGGCCGTGACCCTCGCGGCACCGTTCCTCGATCTCGACGAGGAGATCGAGCGGCACGAGGGCGCCACCATCCCGGACCTGTTCCAACGGATTGGCGAACCCGGTTTCCGGGACCTGGAACGTGCTGCGATGCGGCGCGCCCTGGCTGGTGAGCCCGCGGTGATCGGGGCTGGTGGTGGATGGGCGGCGCAGGAAGGCAACCTGGAAGCGGCGGCCGATGCGCTGGTCCTATACCTTTATACCACTCCCACCGTGGCTGCGGCCCGCACCGCCGCTGGAGACAACCGACCCCTGATCCAAGGTGACCCGGCCACCGCAGTCGCAGACCTCCTGGCCCAACGCGAACAGTTCTATCGGCGGGCGGACGTAATGGTCGTCACCGACGAGCGCTCGCCCGCGCAGGTAGCCGCCGAGGTCGCGGCGCTTGCGCGAGAGCGGGGTCGATGGTAATTAGTCCTAGCGACCGGACTGCGGATTTGGCGGTTCTTGGCGGTGTAAGTTGTTGTAAAACAATAGCGTGTGTCACCGGCCTAGGACAGGAGTTCCGGTTCCCGCTAGGCCGTTCGGACCTTCGGGACTCATGCGTTGAGGCCAGGTTGAGCGGTCCGGCGTACGGTAAGACCATAGAATTGCGGCGACGTGACAACGCCGCGAGACGACTTCGAGAGGCATATGGCAAGAGGGAAAACTACCCTGGTGGTGGTGGAATCACCCACCAAGGCGAAGACGGTGGGGAAATACCTCAAGAACCTCGGCAACGAGTTCAAGGGGTTCACCGTCAAAGCGACGGTGGGTCACATCCGGGATCTGCCGCAACGTGAGCTGGGCGTCGACGTAGACAATAATTTCGCGCCGAAGTACGTCACCATCCGTGGTAAGGCGAAGACCATTGCCGAACTCAAGCGGGCTGCTGAGTCGGCAGGTTCGGTCTACCTGGCGACCGACCCTGATCGCGAGGGTGAGGCGATCGCATGGCATGTCGCCGAGCAATTGGGCAGCGGGCTAGATATCCGCCGGGTCCTGCTCCACGAGATCACCAAGGATGCCGTCCGCGCGGCCATGCGGAGTCCGGTGCAGATCGACGACCGTAAGGTCGAGGCGCAACAAGCGCGCCGCATTCTCGACCGGCTCGTGGGGTACAAGGCCAGCCCGCTGCTCTGGAAATCGGTGAAGACCGGGCTGTCGGCGGGGCGGGTGCAGACGGTGGCACTGCGGCTCATCGTGGAACGGGAGCAGGCGGTCCGCGCCTTCGAGCCGAAGGAATACTGGACGATCGAAGCGGATCTGGAGGCGAAGCGGAAGAAGTTCCAGGCCAAGCTCCACAAGGTGGGCGGCAAGAAGCCGAATCTCCCAACAAAAGCCGCAGCGAGCAAGGTGGTCAACGCCGTTACCGGCAAGCCGTTCACCGTGACGGCGGTATCGCGTCGCAAGCGTCGCAGGTTTCCATTCGCAGCGTTCACCACCAGCACGTTGCAGCAGGAGGCGTCGAAGCAGCTCGGTTTCTCTTCGCAACGCACGATGCGGGTTGCGCAACAGCTGTACGAGGGCCTGGAGATCGGTTCCGAAGGGGCTGTAGGGCTCATTACGTACATGCGCACGGACTCCACCCGTGTGGCGGCAAGCGGGCTCGAAGCCGTACGGACCTTCATCGCCCAGACGTACGAGCAGGATTACCTGCCGGAGAAGCCGATCATCTATGCCAACAAAAAGTCGGCACGCACGCAGGATGCCCACGAGGCGATCAGACCGGCGGACGTCACCCGGCGGCCCGAACAGCTCAAGAAATCGCTCAGCCCAGACCAGTTCAAGTTGTACCAGCTCATCTGGCGCCGGTTCGTGGCGTCGCAGATGATGCCGGCCGTGTACGACACGACCACGATCGACTTCGAGATCGGCAAGTACCTGTTCCGCGCGACAGGATCGATCGTGCTGTTCAATGGCTACCACGCCGTCTATCACGAAGGCCGTGAAGCGGAGGATCCCCAGACGCTGGAGGATCTGAAGCCGGTGCCCGCGTTGCAGGAGGGTGATGCGGCCAAGGTAAGGCAGATAACGCCCACACAGCATTTCACGGAACCACCACCGCGGTACAGCGAAGCCAGCCTGGTCAAGGAGCTGGAGGAGCTGGGGATCGGCCGGCCGAGCACGTACAGCTCGATTGTGTCGACGTTGCGCCAGCGGGACTATGTGGTGATAGAACACCGTCGGTTCCAGCCTACCGAGCTGGGAGAGACGGTGGCGCGGGTAATGATCAGCCGGTTCCCCGACATCTTCAACGTCGAGTTCACCTCCGAGATGGAGAACGAGTTGGACAGGGTGGAGGAGGGGGATCTCCAATGGACCGATGTGCTCCGCAACTTCTACGGGCCGTTTGCCGAGGCGCTGGCGAACGTCGACACCGCGGCGATGATCCGTGAGGCGCACGACGTGGGCGACATCGAGAAGGAACCGTGTCCCGAGTGCGGCGGCAAGCTGACGTTGAAGAGCGGCCGGTTCGGCCCGTTCGTTGCGTGCGCCAACTATCCGGAGTGCCGCTTCACGAAACCCATCAAGCGCGACAAGGTGCCCGACCGGCCGACCGACGAGGTCTGTCGCGAGTGCGGCGCGCCGATGGTCATCAAGACAGGCCGGTACGGCGAGTTCCTTGCCTGCACCCAGTACCCCAAGTGCAAGCACACGCGACCGATTCCCCTAGGCGTCAAGTGCCCCGACTGCGAGAAAGGCGAGCTGGTAGCCCGGCGTACCCGTCGGGGGCGCACCTTTTACGGGTGTTCGCGCTATCCGGATTGCGAGTTCTCCAGCTGGTTTCTGCCCAAACCGGTGCCGTGCCCGGTCTGCGGGTTCGTCGGCGCCGAGCAGCGGTCGACGAAAACGCGCGGAGATTTCCTACGTTGCCTCAAGTGCGGGAACGAGTTCGTCGTGGAGGAGGAGGCTCCGGCCACCGCGGCCAAGTGAACGCGACCGTCGTGGGAGGCGGCCTGGCGGGGTGCGAGGCCGCGTGGGCGCTCGCGGAGCGCGGAATCGACGTCGTCCTCCACGAAATGCGCCCGGTTGTGACCACCCCGGCACACCAGACCGATCGGCTCGCCGAGATCGTCTGCAGCAACACCTTCAAGTCCACGGAACTCACCAACGCGCACGGTCTGCTGAAAGCGGAACTGCGCCTGCTCGGCAGCCTGCTCCTGGAGGTGGCCGACGGCGCGCGCGTGCCGGGCGGTACCGCCCTAGCCGTCGACCGCGGGATATTTAGTGAGGAGGTGACGCGACGCGTCACCTCCCACCCCAGGATCCGTGTGGTGCGCGACGAGATAGTCGAGTTGCCGTCACCGGCGGTGATCGCAACGGGCCCGCTCACCTCGGCCGCACTCGCCGAGACGATCTCGCGGCACTTGGGGGCCGAGTCGCTCGCGTTCTACGACGCTATCGCGCCGATCGTTGCTGCGGAGTCGCTCGATCACGGTCGCCTCTATCGTCTGTCGCGTTACGGTAAGGGTTCGGGCGACGACTACCTCAATGCACCGCTGGGCGCCGACGCGTACCGCGCGTTCGTGGAGGCGCTGGTCACGGGCGAGCAGTTCCGGGCCCACGGCTTCGATCAGGTGCCCTACTTCGAGGGGTGCCTGCCAATCGAAGAGATGGCTGGGCGGGGACTCGACGTGCTGCGCTTCGGGCCGATGAAACCGGTCGGCCTGGCCGATCCGCGCACCGGACACGAGCCACACGCTGTCGTGCAGCTGCGGCAAGAAGACCGCGCGGCACAGATGTGGAATCTGGTGGGGTTCCAGACGCGGCTCCGCATTCCCGACCAACGGCGCATATTCCGCACCATCCCCGGACTGGCCGAAGCCGAGTTCCTGCGGTGGGGGAGTATCCATCGGAACACGTACCTGAACTCTCCGGCGGCGCTATCGACACATCTCTCCGCGCGTGACGACGACATGATGTTGTTCGCGGGCCAGCTGGTCGGTGTGGAAGGCTATACGGAGTCGCTCGGCACGGGGTTGCTGGCGGGCATGAACCTGGCGCGCATGCTCGCCGGCGCCGAACCCTTGATACCGCCGCCGGAGACGATGCTGGGTGCACTGGTGCGGTATGTGCACGACGCCGACCCGACCCGCTTCCAGCCCATGAACGCCAACTTCGGGCTGCTGCCACCGCTCGTCGATCGCATCCGGGACAAGCGCCTGAGGCGGCAGCGCATGGCGGAACGCGCCCTCGCCGCGACGCAGGCGTTCGGGCGGGAGCTGACGGTACAGCCGGTGTGACGAGGCGAGACGATCCGCTCAGGCCGGAGATCGAGGAGTTCCTCACCTTCCTGACGAAGGAGCGGAATGACTCGCCGAATACCATCAAGGCATACGGCCGCGACCTGGCGCGTTTCCAGGCGTTTGCCGACGAGTATTTCGGCGGGCCGCGACGCTGGCGCTGGACCACGATCGACCGGCTCGCCATGCGCAGCTTCATGGGTGAGCTGGCCCGGCGCGGACAGGCGAAACGCTCCATCGCCAGGTGCGTATCCGGGGTCCGCACCTTCTACCGGTTCTTGAACCAGCGGCACGGCGTGGAGGCGAACCCCGCCAGGAGCGTCCGGCTCCCCAAAGCGGAACGCCGCCTTCCGTCGGTCATGACCCGTGGCCAGGTGGACGAGATCTTCGCCTTGGCGGAGACAGCCGCGCAAGCGGGTGGCTTTCGCGCGCTCCGTGATCTGGCCATCCTGGAGCTTTTCTACGGTACCGGTATGCGTCTGGCGGAACTGGCCGGACTCAACCTGAGCGACCTCGACGTGGTATCGGATCAGGTGAAGGTGCGGGGGAAGGGCCGCAAGGAGCGGATCCTGCCGCTGGGGAGCTACGCTGAGCGGGCGCTGCGGCACTACGAGCACGAGCGGGAAACGCTGCTCTCGCGTCTCCACTCGGGGCGCGGCGACCATCGGGCGCTCTTCCTGTCCCGCACCGGGAGGAGACTCTCGCCTCGGGGCGTGCAGCGGGTCGTACGGGGATTCCTCAGTTTGCTGGGCGAGCGCGCCGGATTGCGTGTGCACAGCTTCCGGCACAGCTTCGCGACACACCTGCTCGACGCCGGCGCCGACCTGCGTGCCGTCCAGGAACTGCTGGGGCATAGCTCACTGAGCACCACACAGGTATATACTCATACCAGTAAGGAGCGCCTGAAGAAGGTCTATCAGCAGGCGCATCCGCGGGCGTAACCCGGATGACGGGATACCGTGCCAAGCGGCGTCTCGCCGAGCGGCGGACGGAATGGGCTTGCGGATCGGGAGGGAGAACAACGTGATGATGCAGTTTCGGGCTACCACCATCCTCTCCGTTCGCAAGGATCGTGAGGTAGTGATGGGTGGAGACGGGCAGGTCACCGTCGGTGACACCGTGATGAAATCGCATGCGAACAAGGTGCGCGCACTCGCGTCGGGCAAGGTACTCGCCGGATTCGCCGGTGCAGCGGCTGACGCGTTCACTCTCTTCGAGCGATTCGAGGAGAAGTTGGAACGCTACCCGGCGAACCTCCCGCGCGCCTCGGTCGAGTTGGCCAAGGACTGGCGCAGCGATCGGGTGCTTCGCCGCCTGGAGGCTCTTCTCGCGGTGGCCGATCGGGACCACAGCTTCGTGTTGAGCGGAAGCGGCGAGCTGATCGAGCCTGATGACGGTGTCCTCGCCATCGGCAGCGGCGGTAACTTCGCACTCGCCGCCGCCAGGGCGCTGCTCGACACCGAGCGCAGTGCGCGTGAGATCGTAGAGCGGAGTCTGGAGATCGCGGCAGGCATTTGCGTCTTCACCAACCAGAACATCTCCATCGTGGAGCTTGTCGCTTCGAAATGACCGACACGACCACCGCAGGACCGCAACAGGATACGCCGGCTCCGGTCGCCGAGCCGTTGCCGTGGCTGGAAGAACTTCCACCGCATCAGATCGTGAGCGAGCTGGATCGCTATATCGTGGGTCAGGCGGCCGCCAAGCGTGCTGTCGCCATAGCGGTGCGAAACCGGTGGCGCCGGCAGCAGACTCCCGAGGACATTCGGGACGAGATCTTCCCGAACAACATCATCATGATCGGCCCGACCGGTGTCGGGAAGACGGAGATCGCCCGCCGCCTCGCGCGACTGTCCGGAGCACCGTTTCTCAAGGTCGAAGCGTCGAGGTTCACCGAGGTCGGATACGTGGGTCGGGATGTCGAGTCGATGATTCGGGATCTCGTGGACTCGGCAATCAACATGGTGCGCGGCGAACGGGAAGACGAGGTCTACCCCACGGCGGAGACCCGTGCCGAGGAGCGCCTGCTGGACCTGCTGTTGCCTCCGGTGCCGCCCGGATCACGCCCGGCAGGCGAGGCGAGAGCGCAGCCGAAAACGGACGATGGTGGGGGCGAGAAAGGCGGGTTCGTCGTGTCGCCCACAGGCGAGGTGAAGCCGTTGCCTGCCGAGGCGGAAGGCGAGGCGGCCGAGGAACGCAGAGAGCGAACCCGTGAGAAGCTGCGGGCCTTGCTGCACGACGGGAAGCTGGACGAGCGTGAGGTGGAGGTGGAGGTGACACAGCAGAATCTGCCGCTGCTCGACTTCATACAGCCCCCTCCGGGAATGGAGGGGCCCGACATCAACTTTACCGAGATGCTTCAGGAGATGTTGCCGAAGCGCACCAAACGACGCTCGGTACGGTTGACCGACGCGCGGCGGATTCTCGTCGACGAAGAGTTGCGCAAGCTCGTGGACATGGACGACGTCGTCAACGAGGCGCTCGATCGAGTCGAGAACCACGGCGTCGTGTTCATCGACGAACTCGACAAGATCGCCGGAGAACGGGGTCAGGCCGGTCCCGACGTTTCCCGCGAGGGCGTGCAGCGCGATCTCCTGCCGATCGTCGAAGGATCGACGGTGCAGACGCGCTACGGCTACGTGCGCACCGACCACATCCTGTTCATTGCGGCCGGCGCCTTCACCGTAGCGAAGCCGTCCGACCTGATTCCCGAGTTGCAGGGCCGGTTCCCGATCCGCGTGGAGCTTTCCACGCTCACCGAGGAGGATTTCGTCCGGATTATGACGGAACCGGAGAATGCCCTGACCAAGCAGTATCAAGCGCTCTGCGCCGCCGACGGCGCAACGCTCGAGTTCTCGCAAGACGGCATTGAAGAGGTTGCGCACATCGCTACGCTGCTCAACGACCGACTCGAGAATATCGGCGCCCGACGCCTTCACACCGTCATGTCCACCCTGCTCGAAGACCTGCTCTTCGACCTTCCCAACGTGGCCGAGAAGCACGTCGTGTTCAACGCGGAGAAGGTACGCGAGCGCCTGATGCGCATCGTCGAGGACGAAGACCTCCAGCGCTTTATACTCTAGTCCAGCTCCTTTACACCGCCGGGCCCCGGAGCTAGAATCACCTCGGACCTGTCATATTGACTCGTTTCCCGCCTCGACTATGCCGAAAAGAGACTTTCTCGCATTCCCGGACCTGAGTGTGGCTGAGATCCGCGAGGTGTTCGACCTGGCTGCTCGCATGAAGAGCGGAGAGTATCACGAGCGGCCGCTCGCGGAGAAGACGCTGGCCATGATCTTCACCAAGAGCAGCACGCGGACGCGGGTTTCTTTTGCTGTGGGGAGCTATCAGCTCGGTGGGCAAGCTCTCTTCCTCTCGTCCCGTGACATCCAGCTCGGCCGCGGGGAGCCCATCAAGGATATGGCGCGGGTGCTGTCGCGCTACGTAGACGGGATCATGATCCGCACGTTCGACCAGGCTGAGGTCGAGGAGCTGGCGCGGCACGCCAGCGTGCCTGTCATCAACGGGCTCACCGACCTTCTCCATCCTTGTCAGGTGCTCACCGATGTCTTCACGATGTACGAGTTCCTCGGTGGTTGGGAAGGGAAGGTTGTCGCGTGGATCGGTGACGGAAACAACATGGCCAACTCATGGCTCAACGCCGCCTACGTGCTTGGCTTCGAGTTGCGGCTGGCGTGTCCCGAGGGGTATGAGCCGGATCGCGCGCTGTTGGAGCGGGCGCAGAGCAAGACGAATGTTATGATCACGCGGGAGCCGGAGGTGGCGGTGAGCGGTGCGCACGCGGTCAACACCGATGTATGGGCGTCGATGGGACAGGAAGGCGAAGCCGAGGCGCGCCTCCAGGCGTTTCGCGGCTATCAGGTGACATCGGAGTTGATGGCGATCGCCGATCCGTCTGCCATCTTCATGCACTGCCTGCCCGCCCATCGTGGAGAGGAAGTGACCGAAGAGGTATTCGAAGGATCCCAGTCACGGGTGTTCGAGGAGGCCGAGAACAGGCTGCACGTCCAGAAGGCACTGATGGCCTTCTTGATGGGATGACGGAGGGTTAATGAGCGGGGATACTCTCCGGCACACGCCGTTTCACGATCAGCACGTTGCACTCGGCGCCAAGATGGTTCCCTTTGCCGGCTTCCTCATGCCATTACAGTACGGCACGGGAATCACGCAGGAGCATGAGACGGTGCGCACCGCGGTCGGCGTGTTCGACGTGTCGCACATGGGCGAGTTCGAGGTCTCTGGTCCCGACCGGAACGCGTTCGTAAACCGCATCACCTGCAACGATGTGGGCGCGCTCTCGTGCGGCCAAGCGCAGTACTCGGCGATGCTGGACGATACCGGCGGATTCATCGACGATTGTCTGGTGTATCGGTTCGACGACAAGGTGATGCTCGTGGTCAACGCCGCCAACAGGGCAAGAGATTGGGAACATATCGTCGCCCGGAAGACGGGGAACGTGCGCCTCAAGGACATCTCATCCGAGGTCGCGTTGCTGGCGGTACAGGGGCCCGAGAGCGAGGCGCTCGTCCAGTCGCTCACCCAGACGGATCTGCCGGCCATGAGGTACTACCACTTCGACGTCGCGAAGGTGGCCGGAGTGGAGTGTTTCCTGTCACGCACGGGATACACGGGTGAGGACGGGTTCGAGTTGTACTTTCGTTCGAAGCATGCCGAGACGCTTTGGGCGGCGTTGGTCGGTGCCGGCCGTGCGGCGCCGATCGGGCTGGGAGCGCGGGACTCGCTCCGACTCGAGGCCGGCCTCGCACTCTACGGCACCGACATCGATGAGACCGTCAATCCGTACGAAGCGCGGCTTGGCTGGATCGTGAAGCTCGACAAGGGCGCACCGTTCACGGGCAAGGCGGCGCTCCAGCGGATCAAGGCGCAGGGAGTGGACCGAAAGCTCGTTGGGTTCGTCGTAGAGCAGCGCGGCATGATCCCCCGGCCGGGGATGGACGTGTTGCTAAACGATCACAAGGTAGACGTCATCCGGAGCGGTGGCTTCAGCCCGACACTGCGGCAGGCGATAGGCACGACGTATCTGCCGACGCATTCGATCGATCCCGGCACGACGTTCGAGGTTGTCGTGCGGGGAAAGCGGGTGCGGGCGACGGTAACGAAGCTGCCGTTCTATCACGGGAGCGTGAAGCGCTAGGCAGCCAGCGATGGAGATACGCATAGCCGTGCTTACCGTCTCCGATCTGGGAGCCGCGGGACAACGGGCCGATACGTCCGGCGACGCGATAGTCTCGTGGGCGGAATCGCACGGCTTCGCGGTCACAGCGCGTGAGGTAGTCCCCGACGTGAGCGATCGCATCGCCGGGCTACTGTGTCGCTGGGCAGACGCGGCCACAGCCGACGTGATCATCACGACCGGAGGAACGGGTCTCTCGCCGCGTGACGTCACGCCCGAAGCGACCCGCGCCGTACTCGAGCGCGAGGCGCCCGGCATCGCGGAGGCAATCCGGGCGGCGGCACGCGAGACGGTTCCCCGGAGCGCGCTGTCCCGCGGGTTGGCCGGCACACGCGGGGCGGCGTTGATCGTGAATCTCCCGGGCAGCCCGGGAGCGGTGCGCGACGGACTCGCGGTCTTGGACCCGCTGATCGAGCACGCCGTGCAACTCCTCACCGGGGCGCCGACGGATCACTCATGACCGACCGGGTAGCGATAACCATGGACGACCTCGAGGTCGCCGTCCCGCTCAACGCGGCCTTCGAGGCGGCGGGTGCAACGACGACCATGGTGTCGTCGCTGGACGATCTGCGGGAGGCGGTCGATAGGTCCAATCCCGACGTCATCATACTGACCGGGTCGCTGCACGAGCATCCCGCGGCCGAGTTGGTGGGTCTGGCCCGCGACAAGGGAATCACTACGCTCGGGCTGCTCGAACCGACCGAGGGCGACGCCACGCGCTTGGTCCAGGTCCTGGGTCTCACCGCGTGGAGCGTGAAGCCGGTGGATCCGGTCGATACGGTGGCGTTAGCCGGCCGGCTAGTGGAGCGGCGGAGGATACAGGAGCGAACGGGGATCCTGGGAGAGAGCCCCGCGATTCAAGAGGTACTGGTCAAGATCGAGCAGATGGCCCCGGTCACGAGCACCGTGTTGATAGAGGGTGAGTCGGGTACGGGGAAGGAGCTGGTTGCCCAGGCCATACACTACCTATCGCCGCGGCGTGACAGACCGTTCATAGCGGTCGACTGTGCGGCGCTGCCGGAGTCACTGCTCGAGTCGGAGCTGTTCGGGCACGAGAAGGGCGCGTTCACCGGTGCGGCGGAGCGGCGGCTCGGACGGTTCGAACTGGCCAACGGTGGCACCCTGTTGCTCGACGAGGTCGGGCAGATGAGGTTGTCGGTGCAGGTGAAACTGCTCCGTGTCCTGGAGTCGCGGGCTTTCTTCCGCGTAGGCGGCACACAGCCGATTCACGTCGATGTCCGCGTCATCGCCGCGACCAACCGATCGCTCAAGGAAAGCGTCGCTCTGGGCGAGTTCCGCGACGACCTGTTCTACCGGCTGAACGTCCTCGCCATCTACCTGCCGCCGCTCAGGGAGCGGAAGAGCGACATTCCGATTCTCATAAGACGATTCGTCCGTGATCTCAGCAGGACTCACGGCCGATCGTTCCGCGGGATGACGCGTGAGGCGCTCGATATTCTCGTCAACGCGCATTGGCCGGGTAACGTGCGCCAGCTCCGCAACCTGATCGAGTCGATGGTCGTGCTGGGGCACGGCCGGGAGATACAGCCCACCGATATCCCGACCGACATCCGTGACGCGGGAACCCGACTGCTCCCGATGCGGGTTGCGCCCGAGGCGACCGGGCAGATCGCCGGTCAGGAGCTGGAGTTCATCTTTCGGAGTCTGGTCGAGTTGAAGGTGCAGATGGAGGATCTCCGGCGGCGACTCGACGAGCTGCCGCACCAGGTCGAGGTGATCGACATCGGGCGGGCCCCCGTCTACACGGGCGTCGGTGCGGAGGTGCTCGGTATCGACGACGACGGTCGGGGGGAATCGAGCGAGAAAGTGATCTACCGCCCGGGTATGAGGATGTCTGACGTCGAGCGCGCGGCGATCGACGCGGCGCTCGCGGAAACGGGTGGCAACCGGCGGCGTGCGGCGGAGAACCTCGGGATCGGCGAGCGGACCCTGTACAGGAAGATCAAGGAGTACGGGCTGGCATAGGTATGAGGGTCCGCTCCCTTCTCTCACCCTCGGCATGCCGCCGGTAACGGTGCGGTTTCCGTCTCATCTTTCGCTGAATCGCGACCTGGTCCGGTGTATCAAGTGCCCGCGACTCGTCGCGCACCGTGAGACGGTCGCTCGCGCCAAGAAACGCGAGTTCTACGACCGGGACTACTGGGGAAAACCGGTGCCCGGGTTCGGAGACCCGCGAGCGCGCCTGCTGTTGGTAGGCCTCGCGCCCGGTGCGCACGGCTCGAACCGGACGGGCCGCATGTTCACCGGCGATGCGAGCGGTGACTGGCTCTACGGTGCGCTACACAGGTTCGGCTTCGCCAGCCAGGGGCACGCGACGTCGAGCGACGATGGGTTGGCCCTCACCGACTGCTACATCACGGCGGCGGTACGGTGCGTACCTCCGGGCAACAAGCCGACTACCACGGAACTGGCTACGTGTCGGCCGTACCTGCATGCCGAACTCCGACTGCTCGCCGAGGTGCGTGTTGTGGTCGGGCTCGGCCGTATCGGATTCGAGGCGTGGCTCAAGGCGGCCGGTTGGTGGGAGCGGCTCGCGCCCGGTGAGCGGCCGCGTTTCGCCCATCTCGCCGAGAGCGTGCTGGCCGACGGCACGACACTGATCGCGTCCTATCACCCGAGCCGGCAGAACACCAACACCGGCAAACTGACTCGGCGGATGTGGCACGCGGTATTTCGGCGCGCGCGGGCACTGCTCGAGCGCTGACGCGTCTTCTTCCTTCGTAAATGAACGACCGGCTCGCCGGGCACGACATCTACCTGGCCTGCGGCATTTCGCGGCGGGACGTGTCGGGCCGCATACCGCCCGATTGACCGGAGCGCGGCCCGAAGAGACCTTCACTCATGGCCAATAGAATGCGGGCCATGGTCCTGGAACGGCAGGGGCGGCCGCTGCGCGCGACGGAGCTGGACGTGCCGCGGGCTGGTGCGGGACAGGTATTGCTGAAAGTGAGTGCGTGCGCGGTATGCCGCACCGACCTCCACATCATGGACGGAGATCTCACAGATCCCAAGCTGCCGCTCGTTCTCGGGCACGAGATCGTGGGTGTGGTCGATGAGGTGGGCGACGGCGTGACACGGTTCTCCAAGGGCGAGCGCGTCGGCGTTCCCTGGCTGGGCTGGACGTGCGGAGAGTGCCGCTATTGCGTCTCGGGTCGCGAGAACCTGTGTGACCGGGCCCGCTTCACCGGCTACCACATCGACGGTGGCTACGCCGACTATGCTGTCGCCGACGAGCGCTACTGCTTGCCCGTCCCGGCAGGGCTCGACGACGTCCACGCGGCGCCGCTGCTGTGCGCCGGTCTCATCGGGTACCGGTCGTTGGTGGCCGCGGGCGACGCGAAACGCCTGGGGCTGTACGGTTTCGGCGTGGCGGCACATCTGATCGTGCAGGTGGCCGTTCACCAGGGACGGGCGGTCTACGCGTTCACCAGGCCGGGTGACGAGGCAGGCCAGCGCTTCGCGCGTGATCTCGGCGCACAGTGGGCGGGCGGATCGGATACCCGGCCGCCCGATCTCCTGGATGCAGCGATCATCTTCGCGCCTGTAGGGCGGCTGGTGCCTACCGCACTCGAGGCGGTGGCCAAGGGGGGCACGGTGGTCTGCGCGGGGATCCACATGAGCGACATCCCGTCGTTCCCGTATGAGCTCCTGTGGGGTGAGCGTGTCGTGAGGTCGGTGGCGAACCTCACCAGGCGGGACGGAGCCGAGTTCCTGGCGCTCGCGCCCCAGATCCCCATCCGAACGGAAGTACAGCCGTACAGGCTGGAGGACGCGAACCGCGCGCTCGATGATCTGCGGACCGGCCGGCTGGCAGGAGCGGCGGTGCTCGATCTCAGCGGCGAGTCCCGCTAGAGGCGGATCGTGACTATGCCTAGTTCCCGTACTGCTCCAGGAGGCGCTGGAAGCGAGGGTGGTCGCGCAAGGGATTCCACGTAGGATCGATTCTGAGCATTGGAACGGCGGTGGGCGAGGGCACGGCCAACAGGATTGCCAGTTGGTCAATCGCGGCGTCGTACTCCCCGACCGTGGTGTAGATACGCGCCAAGTCTTCCGCCCTATAAGCACCTCGGAAGGCTTCCTTGCTCATAGGAAGTAATTCGACGGCCAACTCTCCTTCGCGGATCGCGTCCGCCTTGCGACCGAGACCGGCATAGGCGATGCCGAGAGCACTCCGCAAGCGCTCATCATCGGGTCGTTGCTGAATCCTGGTCTCCAGCATGCTGCGCGTTGAATCGTAATAGGCTCGCTCAAGCTGGCTGTTTCCCATGAGACCATAGATCTGGGCATAGAATTGGGCCTTGGGCACGTGGAGGAATTGATCTTCCCAAAGAACTTCTGACGAAACCAGGGCAAGCCGGTCCAACGCCTCCTCATAGTCTCCATCCCATGTCTCGAGCAAGACCCAGGTATATGCGATGTCGGGGTCTTCTGCGACGCCAAGGCTGCGGGCCTGTTCCAGCACTGGCCGCGCCTTTTCCGTGCTGCCTTCCAAACGCAGGTGTAACCACCTCGCTTTCTTGGCATAGGGACCGGGCCAGTCGGGGCTCAAGAAGATAGCCCGGTCAAAGTGACGCGCTGCCTGCACAGGATTGCGTAAGAGGGAGTACGTCTCAGCGATGGCCGCTGCTGCTACAGACGAGCGCGGATCAAGCTCTGAAGCTTTGATAAAATTGGCCAATGCCTCCAGCATTTTCCCCTGCCGCCGTTGGACGGCCGCGATCCCAGTCAAGAGATCGCTGCTGTTCGGCTGGCTTTTCTGTGCGATGGCAAACTCGGCCAGGGCACGGTCATAATCCAGATAACCCCAGTAGTGGTACCACCCCAATGCTTCATGCGCTTCGGGCAGATCGGGATCAAGCCTCAGGGCCTGGTCCACCGCTTCCTTCGCCATTGCCAGTCGCTCTTGGGTCCGGTCATAGAAGAACCACCACATGCCGGAATGAACGATCGAGAGTCGAGCGTAGGCCAAAGCGAACTCCGGGTCCAACTCGACCGCCTTCTGGTACATTTGGATGGCAATCTGGATGTCCTGTTCTTCTTGGCTTCGGTGGTAGTACTCGTTGCCGCGGAGCAGGTAGTCGTACGCCTCCAGGTTGTCGGTGGGCCGTGCTGCCAGGCGTTGGCGTTCCGGCTCAAGCAGCGTGACGTTGAGCGCCTCAGCGACCTGGTTCGCAATCTGCTCCTGGACGCCGAAAATCTCGCCAGGCACGAGGTTGGCAGTGTAACGATCCGTCCACAGATGGGCGTCGTCGGAGACGCGAATGAGCTGCGGCGTCACCCGTACCTGACCGGAACCGTCCGGTGATCGGTCCGTCCGTATGGTGCCCTCCAGCACATAATCGACGCCTAGTTCTTCTCCTATCTGCTGGAGCGTCTTTTCAGAATCCTTGTATTGAATGGCGCTCTGACGCGAGATCACTCGCAACCCGCTGATCTCTGCGATGCGGCTGGTGATCTCCTCGGTGATTCCGTCTGCGAAGTAGTCGTCCTCTGAACTGCCGAGATTATCGAACGGCAATACAGCGAGCTTGGGAGTCTCGGCTGCGGTAGCTGATTCCGGTGGGCCGACGGTGCGCGAGATGACGGTGACGGCCCCAATGATCGCGAGGATGGCAATCGTGGCGTAGGCAATGCGATTGCGTTTTGGTTTCGCCGGTACCGCGACAG
>JADFNB010000037.1 GCA_022563595.1 Gemmatimonadota bacterium | reverse complement strand
AGTCCCACCTGCTCGAACACTACTTCCACGACGAGCTGTATTAAAGCCCGGACTATGTGGGGCAGTCGTGATTCGCACACGTCTCCTCGATACGGACGTACAATGACGGACGAACCAACAGCGACCAGTCGTCGTTCTGATGAACCGATTCGTATTACAGCAATTTGTGGAAGTCAACGCGAGGGAAGCGTCACCCGCCTCGCACTGCAACGGGCGCTCGAGGAAGCCGCACGCGGCGGTGCAGTGACCGACCTGATCGACCTTCGTGACCTCGAGTTACCGGTCTTCGATGCGACCATCGACCGAGCCGAGGCGGGTGACGCCGAGGAGCTCGCTGCACGAGTACGTGACGGTGACGCGACCCTGCTTGGCTCGCCGATGTACCACGGCTCGTACTCCTCGCCACTGAAGACGGCACTCGATTTCTGTGGGTTCGAGGAGTTCGAGGACAAGACTGTCGGCCTGCTCGCCGTCTCGGGAGGGGCGTTCCCAGTGACGACGCTCGAGCACATGCGCTCGGTCTGTCGGGCGCTCAACGCGTGGGTAATTCCTCATCAGGCAGCGGTCGGAAACTCTTACGAAGCGATCGAAAACGGTGAGTTTGTCGATTCAGCGACCGAGGACCGACTCGCAACCCTCGGCCAGCGAATCGTCGAGTACGCGCGTATCGAACCGGATTCAGCGTCGGTTGAGACATACGAGGCTGTCGAGGCAGTCGATCACTAAATGAGCGATGAGTCAGTACCGGACCGAAGCGATTCGAGCTACAGAACCGGGCCTGCCCTCGAAGCAGAGACGCCCAGTACGGTATCGAGGTCGAATGATCGGTCAGTCAACGTCACCGACGGGCGGTTGTTCAAACCACTGCTGCTTCTGTCAGCGCCGATCGTTCTAACAGGCGCACTCGACATCGTCTATTTCATCATCGATCTCTACTGGATCGGTTATCTCGGAGCCGACGCGGTTGCAGCGATGTCCTACTCGTGGCCGGTCATCTTTCTCATCATGAGTATTGGGCTCGGGCTGGCAACGGCCGGAACGGTCCTCGTTGCCCAGAACAAAGGAGCCAGCCGTGTCGCCCACATGAACACGGTAGCTGGGGGGACCCTTTCGTTTGTAACGATCGTCTCGATCGTGCTTGCGATCATTGGATACGCGTTCACGCCGTGGTTGCTTGCGTTGGTTGGTGCGACGCCTGGAACGGACCCACACACGCTCGCCGTTCGACCCATCGTCGTTGCCGGCAATGCCCGCATCACCATCGAGGTGCTGCCGCCCTGGGGCGAGGAAGAGGTGTTCGTGTCCCACGACGGGCAGGTGGGGCAGGCGCTGGGGAAAGGCCACCGTGTGGTGATCACGCGATCCGCCTTCGAGGCGCGTTTGGTACGGCTGGAAACCGAAGGATTCTTTGCGCTGATGCGGCGCAAACTACAGTGGGGTGACATCACCGACCGCGAATGAGAGCAGAATGCTGACCGAGCTGCGCGTCCGCGATCTGGCCGTGATCGCCGACGTGACTCTGCCGCTGGGCCCCGGGCTCAATGTCCTGACCGGCGAGACCGGGGCCGGGAAATCGATGCTGGTGGACGCCCTATCGCTGTTGCTGGGAGAGCGTGCCAGCAGCGACCTGGTGCGGCCGGGATCCGACCTCGCGGTGGTCGAAGCGGCGTTCGAGCCCCACCACGCAGCTGCCGTAACCGCACTCACGGCCGCCGCGGACGAGGCAGGCATCGACCTCGAAGACGGCCGTCTGGTGGTGCGCCGGGAGATCCGGCGTGACGGGCCCAATCGGGCGTGGGCCAACGGGAGTCCCACTACCGTAGCAACACTGGCAACGCTCGGCCGGATTCTGGTCGATCTGCACGGCCAACACGAAGCTCAAACGCTGCTCCGACCGGCGTCACAACGGGACATGCTGGACGCGTTCGGAGGGGCGGGAGCGGCACGCGAGCGGGTCCGGACGGCCTACGAGGCGGCGACAGCGTGCCGGGAAGAAGAGGAACAGTTGCTGGCCCGACGTGACGAGATCCGGGCACGCGCGGATTACCTGCGGCACGTGGCCAAGGAAATCGCTAACGCCGTTCCTGAACCCGGTGAGGCCGAGAAGCTGGCGACGGATGCGCGACGTCTCGCGGCCAGCGAAGACCTCACCCGGATCACGGACGAACTCGTCACCGTTCTCGACAGTGACGAATTCGGTGTCCTCGAGCGGCTGAGCGCCGCCGACCGCCTGCTCGGCCAGCTCGAGAAGATCGATGCGACGGTGACATCTTGGCGGGATCTCCTGGACTCAGCGTATGCGGCGGCGGACGAGCTGGCGCGGCTGGTGCGTGAGTATGGCACCGCCATCGAGCAGGATCCCGGCCGGCTTGCCGCAGTCGAACGCAGGCGCGACATCCTCTACCGCTTGATGCAGAAGTACGGCGCGACCCTCGACGAGGTCCTGGAGACCGGAGCCGAGGCGCAACGGGAGCTGGATCTACTGGACACGGCCGATCTGGATATCCGTGAGATCCGGGAGCGCCGGGATCGCGCCGAAGCGGAGCTTGCCGAGACGGCCGCAGCACTCACGCGAGCGCGCACCAAGACAGCGGCCCAGCTCTCCGCGGCGGTGACCCGCCTGCTCCCGGGTCTCGGCATGCCAGGCGGTCGGTTCAGCGCCACCGTGAACCCGGCGCCCGCTGTCGGGGCCAGCGGCGCGGACACCGTCACATTCATGGTCCAACTGAATGTGGGTCTGGACCCGCGGCCCTTGGCACAGGTTGCGAGCGGTGGCGAGCTTTCGCGCCTGATGTTGGCGCTCAAGGTCGTGCTCGCCCGACATGACGCGGTACCCACGCTCGTGTTCGACGAGGTCGACCAGGGCATCGGCGGGGAAGTGGGAGCTCAGCTCGCCGATGCACTTGCCCGGGTTGCTGAAGCGCGCCAGGTGCTCGTGATCAGTCATCTTGCGCCGATCGCCGCGCGCGCGTCCCGTCACTTGCGGGTGGTAAAGCGAACGGCGGGCGGGATGACGACCGCGGGTGTCGAGGTGCTGGAAGGTGCCCCGCGCGAGAGCGAGATCGCGCGCATGCTCGGCAGCTCCGACGATCGCTCGCTGCGCGAGCACGCACGTCGGCTGCTCAAGCAGGCGCGCTCTACTGCCGCTCCTGGGCCTGCTGCTCGGCCTCGGGCGTCTCCCGCTCCGGCATGCCTCCCCACAACCGATAGTAGAGCCGGAGACTCATGCTGATGCGATTCGCCTTCGGCGCCCGACCGCCGTTCCCGGAGAATGCCGAGCGGTAGGAGATCCCCGCCTCGATAGGGAGTCTGGCCGATCGGCGGCCGCTTTCCATCCGATACCACAGGCCGGCACCGAAGCTCCACGTCTCGATCTCCGTGAGCGCCTCCAGCTCCGGTACCGGCGCCCCATTGGCCGAGAACCGGTCACGCGCCTTATGGACGTACGCGGCCGACACGAAGATGCGAAACTGATCGTTCAGCCGCAGCAACGGGTGGACGCTCGCCCGTAAGATCTCACCCAGATTCCTGTCCACCAGCAGTTCCGTCGCGGCCTCCGCCAGCGGGCGCTCAGGCGGACTCACGCGGCGCACGAGGCGATCGCCCAGTTGTAACGTGTACGACGCACTTAGCCAGATACCCAGCCGGTGACCCGGTTCGAAGGCGGCGTCAAAGCTCCATTCGAGATCCAGCTGCCGATCGCCGGGACCGATATCCAGATAATCGTTCGTCAGGTCGCGAAAGCCCGTCGGGAGTCGTGCCCGCGCACCCAAGACGGCGCGCACGTGTGGGCCCTGCGCGAGCGCGTACCGGAGCCCCAGCTCGATGTCGCCGAAGCGGGACAGCTTGGCTGATTTCTCCGGATCCAGTGTCCTCGCCTGGTAGCCAAACTCCGACCCCGTGATGATGGTGTTGACGGCGCCTGCGCCGGTTGGGGTGGCGGGAAGGGGCAGGGAACCCGTGAGCGACGCCTGGCCGAGGGCCTGGAGGTCGGCGTTCATGCTACTGATCGCGCCGAGGATCGCCGCACCCTGAGGTGAGCCGGCGAGGGGAGCGAACGGGGGAGGGACGACAGCGCCCCCCCCTCCTGACGTCTGAGCGACCCCGGTCATTAGCCTGAGGTTCGCGGCCAGCTCGCGTGCTCGATCGGCGACGGTCCGTGCCTGGTCACACTGCGTGCTCGCAGGACATCCGAACGACCCGGCGGCCATCTCGGCTTCCAGGATCATGACGGCGGTCTCCAAATCCCCGAGCAGCAACATGACTTGGACCTCCGCCGTGGCATTGGCCGCCGGTCCGGTCACCTGATTCCACCCCACGTTGGCGCCCGCGGTGTCGAGGACAGTCGCCGAGTTCACTCTCGTCGTCACGATCGGAATCGTCGCCGAGAGTGTGAGCCTGCTCGAGAGGCCCAGCGAGAACTCGAACGGGAACCGGCGCACGTCGCCGTCCTGGTCGGCCCGGAACGCGCCTGCGTTCATGCGGTAGCTGCCGTCGCCGGTTATAGAGCGGACGGCCAACTCCGCCGCAGCCAGCGTCGGGAGGAACGGTGCACCCAGGGTGTCGGCTGAGAAGAACCGTCCCAGGGCGACTTGGTTCCCGTCGCTATCGAAGAGCAGGTCCCAGTTCGTATAGGACGGCCGAAAGCTCACCCGCAGGGCGCCACGCGGCACGACGTAGGGGTCGGGTAGCTGTCCCGAGGCGGGCTCGACGGCGAGCGTCACGGCCAGGACGGCGGCCGCCGACGCGAGGCGGACGAGATGGAACGGCGCGATCATTGGTGCAGGCAATCTATCGGGTGCCGGCGCGCACACGTAGGGGCGCACCTTGGCGCGCCCCTACCTGGCTCGCGTGGTTAGTCGACCCTTACTGCAGCGCGGGTATCGAGGAACTGTACGCCGCGTTGATGGCCAGAATCAGCACACTTGCCAAGCTGCGATGCACCGAGGCACTGGGGTGGATTCCGTCCAGGCTCAGCGCCGAGCCAAACGGCGTGTTGAGCGTGGCGTCATTCGACGCCGTGCCGGGGAACGCCGGGAACGGCCGGATCGCCGAGGTGTCCTGCGCGAGCTGCCGCAACAGGTCGTTGGGATCGATGTACACCCAGCCACGCTCGTCGGCCTCCGCCTCGATGGTCGCGTTGAACGCCGACACGGAGGCGAACAGGTTGGTGGCCTCGGTCGCGGTCACGGCGTCAGCAACCGAGCAGTCCATTACGGTCGGAGTCGGCAGCATCGCGACGTTCGGAGCCGGGGCGGCCGGATTCAGGATCCTGACGAGCGAGTCCACCCCGAAGGTGATGAGGTTTGCCCCAGCGGTCGGGTCCGCCGCGCCGGCGGACGCGGCACTCAGGATCGGTCCGCCCATATGGAACGGTACCGACGCCCAGGCCGTGTCCGTCGCGGTCAGCGGTTGGTTGGCCAGGCAGTTGAGGTCCACATCGAAGAAGTTCGCGTTGATGCCCAGAGTCGTGAGTGTGGCGTTCTCCACCGTGGGGATCGGCGGGAGAATTCCCGCCGCCACCAGGCCCGCGACCGTCGCCGCGAAGGCCGCATCGAACTGCGCCTGCACCTGTGCGTCGAAGCCCAACTCGAACCCCTTCCACACCCGGCCTTGGGTCAGATATGGTGCAAGCGCCACCTGCACCACACCTATCAGGACGCCACCCTGGATGGAACCCAGGGCATCGAGACTGTCCATCATGGCGGTGTACCGCGTGGCGAACGTGCCCGGATCAGTGACCAGGGATGGATCGCCCGCGTTCCCGACCGTGAGGACGGCGCCGAGCGCGTCGTTATTCCCGATCCACACGGTGACAAAGGTGGGGCGCACCATCGCTGCGTTCTGGAGCTGGGTGTGACCCCCGCCGAGCACGGTGGTGAGGGTGTTCGGACCGGACGCGGGATCGAAGTTGCTGAATACATCGATCACGGCAGCGCCGGGGATCGCGACCAGGTTGATGAACTCCGGGATCTCGTCCGTTCGCACGGCGCATGGGACCGCGGACGTGCGTTCCTGGGTGAAGATGTTGCTAAAGAGTGGCGGACACCCCTGCCCGGCCAGCTGGGGGATGATGAACGTCGTCCCCATGCTGTTTGCCAGCAGCACCGCATACGACTGGTTCTGCGTCGTACTGTCGATGCCGCCCGATTGGAAGCCGGCCGTGATGCTATTCCCTAGCGCGATGTACCGGGCAAACATCGCCCCCGCCGCCGCCGTCGGCGGGTTCACCGCTTCGTCATCGCAGGCCCCGAGAAGGGCCGCGACTAAGAGCGGAGCAAGAACGCGTGCGTGCTTGAACATTTAGAATCTCGCAGTCAACGTGACGCCCACGAGATGGGCAAAGAAATCATATAGACCGCTGTTCAGGTCGATCGTGGTGGGCTGACCCGCAGGGGCCTCCCGGACGCGGCCTCGGCGGTCCTGCTGCCTAATGTACTGGTACGCTACGTCGGCACGTAACGCGTCGCTGAGCGCGTAGCCCAGACCGAACGTGATCTCGCTCCGCTTGCCCTCGGGGAGCAGCGGCGTCACGGTCTGGGGTGGGGCAGCCGCCGTGTGGTAGATGTATCCCGAGCGCAGGCTCAGCCGGTCACTCGTAGCCCAATCGAACCCGACGCGAACGGCGTGCGTGTTCTCATAGTCCTCGATCACCACGCGATCGGGCGTCTCCTCGTTGGTGAAGTCCAGCGGGAGCGTATCGAAGAGCGACCAGTGCACCCACTGGTAATCGACCATGAACGTGAAATCCGCTACCGGCTTGATCGCGATGCCGGCACTGATCTGATCGGGCATCGTGATCGCGGTCTCGACGCCACCGTCCGCCAGCGCACCGCCGGGTAGGAACTGAGGAGCCAGCAGGGCCCTGAGCGGCAGGGGAAGCGTCGGATCGATCGTCGGGTTGGCGAGGGCGATCGGGTTGCCGGGCGGCAGCACGAGCGATGCGGCCGGATCGAACACGACCGTGCCGTCGTAGTCGATGGTCACGCGGGTCATGTAGCGGGCACCAATACTGAACTTCTCGCTCGGCTCGAACAGGATCCCGAAATGACCGCCGAAGGCGGTGCCATCCCCCTTGAGCAGCGCGTTCGCCGCGTCGGTATGAAATGGGATGCCCAACTGCCCGAACGTGATCGGCTGGCCCGGAACGTCAAACTCGGACAGGTCGACCCGCTGCGTGAGCGTGAGTTCGCTGATCACGAAGTCGAATCCCGCACCGATGGAGAGCATCGGATGTGGCTTGATCGCCAGCGTAGGCTGCACGTAGATCGACCGCAGATCGTTGTCATACCCGCTGAATCGTCCCGCGAACGTGACGGGCCACACCGTGCCAAGTCCGTAGGGGACGAACACACCCAACCCGGCTGCCACCTTATCGCTGATCCCGTAGACGACATACCCGTGCGGAACCAGGATCGGGTCATTCGCCAGTTTGGTATTGGCTCCCGTCAGGTCCTCCGTGAAGCCGCCGTGGGCGTCGATCACGGTGACCCCGGCCGAGATGGTCCAGCCAAGATCCCCGACGATGCCGGCCGGATTGCCGAACATAGCTGAGCCGTCTCTGCACGGGGCGGCCACACCCGTCCCGCCCCGGCCCATCTGACACGAACCGTGCTCGTTGACCTGGAACCCTTGCGCGCGTGCCTCTGCGGCACCGAGCGTGAGCGCAATGGCGAGGACGGTCGTGGTTGCTGCGGTTCTGCTCATACGATCTCCGGCAAAGGTGGGAACACCATATCGCAGCGGAACTGTCCACTCCCCGGAACCGGGAACGCGACGATAGTACACTCGACCCGTAATGTCAACGCCAGTAGCGGGTTAGGAGGCGAGCTGGCCGAACCGGCTCCCGCTTCCGCGCAACCACCGCCTCACTGCTGGCGTAACAGCTCGCGGTCATATGCCGTGTAGACCTCCTGCCGATTGATAGTGCCCAACAGCTTGCCGCTGTCCCCGGGCTCGACAACCGGAACGGAATGTGCGCCGTGCACGCCCATACGCTGGAGCGCGGTGCGCAGCGAGTCCGCCGGCGTGACGGGCTCGATCTCCTCGTTGGCGATGTCCGCCGCGACGAGCACCGGCGTGAGCGACTCCATGGAAGAGAAGACGGTGCGCAGGTCGTTGTATTCGAGCATCCCGACCAGCCGGTGCTCGGCGTCGAGCACGGGGAATTCAGTCTGCGCACTGTGTCCCATCGCCGCCATGATCTCGGGGATCGTCGCGTTCTCCCGGATGATATGCGGCTCGCGGTTATAGATCCGGCGCACGGTAAGCCCCTCGAGGACCGCGACGTCGCGCCCGTAGTGGATCTTCTCGCCACGCCGCTGTAACCACTCCGAGTAGATCGATTCGGGATGGATGCGTTTCGCCGTGATGAACGCGATGGCGGCGCACAGCATGATCGGCAGGATCAACGCATAGTCGCCACTCATCTCGAACACGATCATGATTGCGGTAAGCGGCGCGTGCGTGCTGCCCGCCACGAGACCGGCCATGCCGGCAAGCGCGAAGGCCTCGGGCTGAATGACCCAATGGGGAAATATGGTCTCCGCCGCCACGGCGAGGCCGCCAGCGAGAGTGGCCCCGATGAACAGTGCCGGGGTGAAGACTCCTCCCGCACGAGTAACCGAGATCGCGAAGGAGGTGGCCGCCAGTTTGGCAAAGGCGAGGGCTATGAGCCAGTAGGCCTCGCGCTGTCCGATCAACCCGATCGACAGCGACTCGTGACCGTGACCCCAGAGGTCGGACCGGAACGCGACGTTGAGCGCTCCGATCGCCAGCGCGGCGAGCGCAACCTGCGTCCACCGGTTCGGGAACCGGGCCAGCGCGTCCCCGGTCCGGTAGACACTCCGACTGTAGAGCACGGAGACCACACCCATCGTAATTCCGAGCAGGGCATAGGGGATCAGTTCGAGCGGCGAGCCCATCCCGTACTCCTCCGGGATGGCGATCACGGGGGAGTTCCCGAACGCAACGCGTGAGACAGCAGCCGCAATCACCGACGCGACGAGCACCGGCGGAAACGCGCCGACCGAGAATGTGCCCATGATCTTTTCGAGCGAGAAGAACACACCCGCGATGGGCGCGTTGAAGGCGGCCGATATCCCTGCGGCCGCGCCACACGCGACGAGCACGGTCATCCTGGTGCTGCTCGAGCGGAACACCCGACCGAGCCGGGAGCCGAGAGCGGACCCAGCCACCGCAACCGGTCCCTCGGCGCCGACGGCGCCTCCGGTTCCGATCAGCACACCCGCCGCCATCGTCTTTATAGCGATTGGCCAATCGCGTAGCTGGCCGCCATGCTTCGCGACCGCCAGCATCACGTCCGGGATGTTCTCACCGTCCGAGTCGCGCGCCCCGTAACGCACCAGAAGCACGGCGACCGCCAGGCCGGCGAAGACAACGAGGATGATGGAGAGGCGGCCGAACCCGGGCAGGGAAGCGGCGGCGGTGAGAGCGACCGCCTGAATGAGGTCGATGAGCTTGTAGAACAGAATCACCGCCACCCCGACCGCCGTGCCGATTGCTACGGCGAAGCCGATCAGCACGGTGCTCTCGTCCAGCCGGGATCCGGCACGGATCAGCACGAGCGAGCGGCGCCGCGTCCGGTCACCCGCCTGAAGGACACGCGCCACGAAGGAAGTCTGCCGCATTACCGGGCGGAAAGATAAGGGGCCGCCCATGAGACCGCCTTGATCCCGTCCTCGTCAAACCTTCAGAAGAGGTGGTGTATTCTCAGGCCACGGACGAGAACGATTGCCAACGAGACGGGGCGGGTTGCGCGCGCGGAGGTTCTCTATGGGCAACGCCGACGTCCTGGTACATGTGCTCCAGCCCAAGAACATCCCGTTCAGGCTCCCACTCACTGTTCAGTTGCTCGACGTCGGGCGACCGCTCGTAGTGGCCGCTAACGTAATCGACGAGCCGGAACGGCTGGCCGTGCGACTCGATTTCGACGGCCTGGCGCGACGACTGGGCGTCGACGCGGTCCCTCTCGTCGCCACCGCGGGACGCGGCGTGGCCGATCTCCGGGCCGCCATCGTGCGCGCCGCCCAAGGCGGGGCGCACGCTCAGCCGATCTACGGCAACGAAGTCGGAGAGATCATCCGAACGCTGCGCGACTCTCTACCAGGGAGGTACCGCGCAGATCCAAAGCCTGGAACCCACCTACTCAAAAACGATCCAGAATGCATCCGCCGCTCCCTTCCTTCCGCAATCGGACTCCAAGTCACATCTTAGACAGTCCCCTCCAGGGAGTCTTCGATGGAGCGCCGCGCTTTCGTCCGCGCCGGGCTGGCAGCTGGTCTCACCGGATTCAGCACATCCGCCACGGCGATCACGATCGACCCTGTCGTCGCCCGCCGCAGCGGCCCCTTGCGGCTCAACTCCAACGAGAACGCGCTGGGTCTCGCTCCCGCCGCCCGGCGGGCCGTAATCGACGGGATCACCGAGGCCAATCGATACCCTCGCAGCGCGACAGGTCCGCTCGCGGAGGCGCTCGCCGCACGTCATGGGGTGACACCCGACCACATCGTCTTCGGCAACGGCTCCACCGAGATCATCCGCATTGCGGTCAGCGCGGTCGCGGGGCCGCGTGCCCGCATCGTGCTCGCCGATCCGACATTCGAGGACGTCTTTCGGTACGCCGAGCCGTTCGGGTACACGCTCGAACGGGTGCCGCTGACATCCGACTACGCCCATGACATCGCGGCGATGCGGCAGCGGGCCTACGCGCTCGACGGCCCGGTGCTCGCCTACATCTGCAACCCCAACAACCCCACTGGCACGCTCACCGACTGTACCGCAATCGACGACTGGATTGGCAGCGCACCAGAAAACGTGGTCTTCGTCATCGACGAGGCGTACTTCGAGTACGTGCACAGCGACCGGTATTGGTCATCGGTGCACTGGGTTCGGGAGAAATCGAACGTGATCGTCGTACGCACCTTCTCCAAGATCTTCGCGCTGGCCGGCATGCGCGTCGGATATGGCATCGCGCATCCGGAGACGACCGCGAAGCTGCGAGCGTACGTTACGCGGAATACGCCGAACCACCTGGCGGGCGTCGCGGCGCTGGCGTCTCTCGAGGACGAGGCGATGATCCCGCGGAGCCTCGCGGCCAATCAACGGGGCAGGGGTATCCTCACCGACGCGCTCGACGATCTCGGCATTGGCCGGCTGCCGAGTCAAACGAACTTCCTGATGCACCGTGTTGGTGGCGACCTGGAGACCTACATCGAGCGTATGCGCGAACAGGATATAAGCGTAGGGCGTCCCTTCCCGCCGATGCTCGGGTACAATCGGGTTTCGATCGGTCTGCCCGATGAGATGGAAAGATTCGTCAGCGTGCTGCGAACGTTCCACGAGAGAGGATGGGTGTGAGAATTAGTGATTTGAGATTAGCGATTGGCGATTAGCGATTGAATCTGCAGTGCATTTTGCCGTGCTAGTTCAGTAATCACTAATCTCAATCGACCTGCGTATAAGCGACATCACCGAACGCTTCACGGTCGCGATTGCGGACCGCTACAAGATCGAGTCCCACCTCGGCCAGGGCGGTATGGCGACCGTGTACCTCGCCGAGGATCTCAAGCACAACGCGAAGTCGCCCTGAAGGTCCTCAAGCCCGAACTCGCGGCCACGCTCGGTCCAGAGCGCTTTCTCCGCGAGCTACCTGCTCGAAGGAAGCGTTCGCCGGGCAGGAGAAAGTCTCCGAGTCACTGCTCAGCTCATCGAGTCAGAGACGGACTCTCACCTCAGCCCCTCACATCGCAACAGCGCACTCAGCTCACCCGGTTGGCGGCATCGATTCGCCTTCCGCAGGATCCGTCTCTTGTACTCCAGCGTGAAGCGCCGTCGCTTGGCCTTGGCCAACACCTCTACCTCCTCATTTCTAGAGGGCGCTATCATCACTGTGTCCATCTCTGTCTCCTTCGTCGCTCTCTACACTAAACTACGGCAGGCGAGGTGTCTCACTCATATTGGCAGAGAGGGGGCGAAGAACTCGTCCTGTTGTTTTTTCCAGGTCAGGTCCCGGCCCGTCGGGTTTCGGGCATGCGCCAGGCAACGACCGCACCCGATGCGAGTGTCACAGCCCCGGCCGCACCGATAGCGATCGGAATGTCAAAGGCGTCGGCGAGAACGCCCGCCAAGATCGCGCCGACGGCGTACCCACTGTCCCGCCAAAAACGGTAGAACCCTAGGGCAGACCCACGCCACGCCGGGTGCGCCACGTCGCCGACGGCCGCTAGCAACGTGGGATACACCATCGCTGTGCCAATCCCAAGAAGCACCGACGCAGCGAACCACGGGCCGAATGCTGACCCGACGGCGATCGCCAAGAGGGCCAACGCCTGCAGCGCCATGCCGCCGACGATCAGCCACTTGCGTCCCCAACGGTCACTCAGCGCGCCCGTCCACAATTGGATGACTCCCCATGTAAACGGATACACGGCCACAAGAACTCCGATCTGGTGCATCGGCAGACGCGCGGTTGCGAAGAACAATGGAAACAGTCCCCAGGCTACACCGTCGTTGAGGTTATTGACAAGCCCAGCCTGACAGCTGCTGCTGAGGGCAGGATCGCGCCAAGTCGTCTGCGCAAAGACCTCCGCACCAGTGGCGCTCCGTTTTTGATGACCGGCGTGTACCGCTTTCTCAAGACCTACATGAGCGAGAGTGTCCCTGACGAAGAGAGCGGAGAGCGCGAGCCCTACGGCGGCGAAGCCAATGCCTAGATAGAACGGTTCGGGTCGTAGGCCGAAACGCTCGGCGACGTAGCCCGTGGCGAGGGTGGCCAACGCAACCGCAACATATCCCGCGGACTCGTTGAATCCCATCGCCAGCCCGCGCTGCCGAGGGCCCACAAGGTCCATTTTCATCACGACCGTCATCGACCACGCGAGCCCCTGGTTCACACCGAGCAGGACGTTGGCAAAGACGATCCACGACCAGCTCGGCGCCCACATCACGAGCAACGGGACCGGAAGGGCAAACCCCCAGCCGAGCACCAGGATCCGCTTGCGACCGAAGAGATCGGCTAGGCGCCCCGCGCAGAGATTCGTGAGGGCTTTGACCACGCCGAAGGTGACTATGAATCCCAAGGCGGCGCTCTTCGATGCAAGATCGAAATCGTGCTCAGCGATGAGCGGAAGGACGGTACGCTCAAGGCCCACCATCGCGCCGACAAACGCATTGACGAGGACAAGTAACCAGAACTGCCGCCAGTTCTCGCCCAAACCGAGTCGGATGGCCTCCGGCCGGCGGTCAGTCACGGGAAGGGGCCCCCGTTAGGAAACGGCGCAGCGGTTGGCGCCCGCTTCGAGCTCCGTCGGGTCCGTATCGGGGAACTCACCGGCCTCGTTGAGCTGTACGATCTGATCGTGATTCGGCGGTGTCGGCGGAATCCGGTCGAGGATCGTCGCGACGAACTCGGTCTCGGGAAGGTTCAGGACGTCGAGACGCCGACCGACCTCCTCCAGCGTTCCGGCGATCGCACGACCGTCGAACTGGATCGGCTCACTCGTGTGCCCGGGGAGCACTATCGTGCCCGCAGGCAATTCCCGCAGGCGGTTGAGCGACCGATAGAGATCGTGCGCCCTGCCCCGCGCGCCCTCGGCATCGGTCTCGAGGTCCGGCCGGCCAACCGCTGAAAGGAACAGCGTGTCGCCGGTGAACAGGGCCTGCCCGACGCGAAAAGAAGTGCTCTCCGGTGTATGTCCCGGAGTGTGGATCGTCTCGATGGTGGCGCCCCCCACCTCGAGCACATGACCCTCACGCAACTCCGAATACGGAAAGTGGACGCGGTCCGTCGGCGCCAGCCACAGCGTGGCGCCGGCCCGTTCGGCGAGCGGCCGACCGCGGGACAGGTGATCGGCGTGAACGTGAGTGTCCAGCACCGCCACGATAGAACTGCCGTGGGCTTCCGCGAGTTCGAGGTACACTTCGGGCTCAAGCGAGGCGTCGATGACGGCGGCCTCGCCCTCGGGGCCGACGATGAGATACGAGAGACACCCCTTGCCCGTCCGGCGGAGCTGTACGATGCGGGCTGCGTTCCCGGCCACGGGAACCTCGGCACTGTTCCACGCGAGGCTCCAGGCGCGCATCCCGCCCGCGAGCGACAGCGCGTTGAACCCCCGCCGCTGCAGCTCCCGGGCGGCGATCTTGCTCGTATTGCCGCGGGCGCACACGGTCACGACCATCCGGTCTCGTTGTAGTTCGGCCGCGGCGAGGGAGTTCATGTCTCCCGCCCTGAGGTCGTCGGAGGCATCCACGTGAAGACTGTTGGGAATAAACCACTCTTCGCGCTCGTCCGACCGGCGCACGTCGAGGACGGCGACCGGGTCGCCTCGCTCGAGCATCTCCTGCAGTCGAGCGACCGTGATTGTCGGGATCTCTTCCATTTGTCCCTCCCTATCGAAGTCGGTCATTCGGATTTCTCCTCCGCCTCCACCTCCGCCGCATCGGGCAGGCCTTCGTCAGCGCGGCATCGATTGTCGTGGGGACGGCATCCCGCACCGCCCGCAGCAATGGCACTGAACTCGCCATTCGTTTTGCGATGATCGCTTGCGCCGTAGGCCCCCTATACGGCGGCTCTCCACTAAACATCTCGTACAACATACACGCCAGACTATACGTATCGCTGCGTCCATCGAGATCCGGCGCCCCTTCCGATTGCTCGGGACTCATGTACGCCGGTGCGCCGTATACGGTGATTCAGCGGGCTGTACACATCCATCCCACTGTAACGGAGCTGATCCCGACGATGCTGGGTGATCTCAAGCCTTTGGAGTAGCGAGTACGGTTGTCTGGATAGGAATTTGGGTCGCGCGGGCGGGGCACGGGAACGGCACCTCGCCGCTGCGGTACGACGGAAGTCATCGAGGATGTGGTCGATCACCTGGGGCTCCGTGATGAAGGCGACGACGCGCGCCTATAGACAACAGATTACTTCGGCTGTTTGACCATCCGCAGGTACGGTTTCAGGGTCTTCCACCCGTCGGGATACTTCTCTTTCGCATCTTCATTCGAAACGGCGGGCACGATGATGCAGTCATCGCCGTTGTTCCAGTTGGCTGGCGTCGCGACCTTGTGATTCGCCGTCAGCTGAATCGAATCGATCACACGCAGCAGCTCGTTGAAGTTGCGTCCAGTCGTCATGGGATAGGTGATGATCAACTTGATCTTCTTGTCCGGGCCGATGATGTAGACGTTGCGGACAGTCATGTTGTCGGCGGCGGTACGGCCTTCTGCGCCACCTGACTCGCTCTCCGGAAGCATGTCGTAGAGTTTCGACACCTTGAGCTCGGGGTCGCCGATCATGGGATAGTTAACTGCGTTCCCCGTGGTCTCCTCGATATCCTTGGACCATTTCTTGTGGTCCTCAACAGAGTCGACACTCAGGCCGATCACCTTCACGTTCCGCTTGTCAAACTCGGCTTTTAGTCCGGCCACGGTCCCCAGCTCTGTAGTGCATACGGGTGTGAAGTCCTTGGGGTGCGAGAACATCATGGCCCAGCCGTCACCGATCCACTCGTGAAAGTTGATCGGTCCTTCTGTCGTATCTGCTGAAAAATCGGGAGCGGTCGCTCCCAGTCGAAGCGGCATAACTTCCTCCTCTTGCAGGATACAGGATACAGGATACGGGATAGGAATTTGCTTTCCCCTATCCCAAGTATCGCCCTTGGTACTGGAGGCGTCCAGCCAGTGGTGGAGTTGACCGCATTCGGTGGACACCTGATCACTTGTGTGAGAGAGGAGTCCGCGGATGCCACCGACGAGACCGCCGCCCTCCCGAGTTTCGGGAGCAGATGGTGCAGCTGGTCCGGGCGGGACCGACGCCCGAGGAACTGGCGGATGAGTTCGAGCCGTCGGCCCAGACCATTCGGAACTGGGACAAGCAAGCCGATCTGGATGCGGGTCGCCGCACCGACGGCCTGACCACGGAGGAGCGTGACGAGCTGCGGCGGCTACGCCGTGAGGTGAAGCAGCTCCGGATCGAGCGGGAGATTCTAAAAAAGCCGCGGCCTGGTTTGCTCGGGAGACGGGGACGGTGCCCGAGAGGGATTCGCGTTCGTGAGGGCGAATCAGGCTAGCTATCCGGTGCGCACGCTGTGCAGCGTATTGGGTGTCTCCCCCAGCGGGTACTACGCGTGGCGCCAGCGATCGCCCTCGGCGCGGGCGGTGTCAAATACGTCGCTGCTGGAACGAATCCGAGAGATCCACAGGTTCAGCCGCCAGACCTACGGTCGGCCACGGATCTATGCGGAGTTGCGGGACGAGGGCGTCGTGGTGAATCACAAGCGGGTGGCCCGCCTGATGAAGCCGGCGGGGCTCGCAGGCGTGAGCCGCCGTTGCGAAGTCGCGCTCCACCAGACCCGGCGCTGGGCGCGCCTCCCGGTCCCGCTTCGTCGTGAGCCACTTCCTAGGCGCCAACCCCCTGGCCGCCGAGGGCCGCAGCCTGTATTCTAGAGGCGCTCGTAGCCGGAGCCCCGATGGCTGACCCGCTGGACCGCCTGAAAGCCGCTTTAGCCGACCGCTACCGCTTCGAACGCGAACTCGGTTCGGGCGGCATGGCCACGGTCTATCTCGCCGAGGACCTCAAGCTCGAACGCAAGGTTGCCATCAAGGTCCTGAAGCCCGAGTTGGCCGCCGTGCTCGGTGGCGAGCGGTTCCTCCGCGAAGTGAAGATCACCGCGCGGCTCGAGCACCCCCACATCCTCGGCCTGCATGACAGCGGGGAGGCGGACAGCTTCCTGTACTACGTCATGCCATATGTCGAGGGCGAGTCGCTGCGCGACCGCCTGAACCGCGAGAAACAACTGCCCATTGAGGATGCAGTACAGATCGCACGGGAGGTGGCCGACGCCCTGAGCTACGCGCACAGTCATGACGTGATCCACCGGGACATCAAGCCCGAGAACATCCTGCTGGAGAGCGGGCACGCGGTTGTTGCGGACTTCGGGATTGCGCGGGCGATCAGCGCAGCAGGGGGCGACCGACTGACAGAGACCGGGCTCGCAATTGGGACGCCGAGCTACATGAGTCCCGAACAGGCCGCAGGCGAAAAGGTGTTGGATGGTCGGAGCGATCTGTACGCGCTTGGCTGTGTGTTCTTCGAGATGTTGGCCGGGCAGCCGCCGTTCACGGGTCCAACTATCGAGAGCGTCGTCAGGCAGCATCTGACGGTCGAGGCCCCGGCGATCACGAACCTGCGACCGGCGGTGCCAGATGAGGTGGTGGCGGCGCTCACCAAAGTGCTCGCCAAGAACCCCGCCGACAGGTTCACCACGGCGATGCAAATGGTAGAGGCGCTCGAGACGCCGGTCGGATCGGAGGCGGGGCCACGCGGGGGCCGTCGAACAGCAGTCGGTGTTCTTGCCGGCGCCACGATCGCGTTGGTGGCGTCCGCGGTCGTGTGGTGGACCCGTGACGGAAACGGACCAGGGGATACCGCGGTGATGGAGGTGGTGCTGCGGCAAGTCACCTTTTCCACAGGCGTCGAAGCATACCCGGCGCTTTCGCCGGACGGGGAGCGCCTAGTGTTCAGTCGTGACGTCGACGGGTTTCGACAACTGGTGCTCACGAGGCTCGAGGACGGGGGCGAAGAATTTCTCACCGAAGGGCGTCGCGACAATATCCAGGCGGCGTGGACCCCTGACGGGAGCGCGATTCTTTTCGTTCGCGGCGAAGATCCCGGCGTGCGGCTTTCTCCATCCGACGTGTTTGCGGATTTCACCGGTGGCGACGTCTGGCGTATTGACCTGGCGTCGCGGTCCGAGGAACTGTTGGTGAGCGACGCGTACAATCCCGCGCTGAGCGCGACGGGGCGAATCGCGGTCGATGCCTCGCGTGGTGGAACCCGACGGATCTGGGTGATGGATGAGCGCGGGCGGAACGCGCGACAGATTTCGGTCGACAGCTCGGAAGCCGTGACACACGTCGATCCGAGTTGGTCGCCGGATGGGACCAAACTGGTCTTCCAACACATCGAGCGCACCAAGTTCGACATCGGTGTCGTCGAGGTCGGGAGTGGGGAGTGGCACCGTGTGACGGACGACGTGTTCGTTGACGTGAACCCCGTGTGGTCCGCTGATGGCGGCGCCATTCTTTTCTCGTCGTACCGGAGCGGGGGACTCAACCTCTGGCGTCTTCCCGTCGACGCCCGCGGCGTACCGACCGGGCCGGCCGAGCAGATTACGACGGGTGCGGGACAGGACGTGCAGCTCGCGACCTCCACCACATCCAATCATCTCCTGTTCACCGTGCTGCGCCTCAATGCCGATCTGTGGCGCCTCCCCGTGGACCCGGTGACAGGGCGTGCTTCCGGAGAGCCGCAACCGGTGGTAGTGACCACGCGCGAGGATAGTCGAGGGGCGTGGTCTCCCGACGGCGCCACGATCGCGTTCAACTCGGATCGCGCCGGCGACATGAACATCTGGATCCACAGGTTGTCGGATGACAGTGAACGACAGCTCACCCGTGGTGCGGGCGGCGATTATCAACCAAACTGGTCGCCTGACGGATCGCGTCTCGCCTTCTTCTCCGCGCGGGCGGGGAATGCGGATATCTGGGCAGTCGATACCGCGTCAGGGCGGCTCACGCAGTTGACGGAAAGCCCGTGGCTCGACATCAACCCATCGTACTCGCCGGACGGCAGCCTGATCGCGTTCCAGTCCGATCGACAGGGGCGCATGGAAGTCTGGGTGATGAACGGCGATGGGTCCGATCCGCGCCGCATGACGAACGTGGGGGTTGGTGCAAGTCACTTCCTCCCGTGGAGCGAAGACGGCGAGTACATCTATTTTCGGGGTATCGTGGCGGGCGACCTGAGCGCGATGCGGGTGCGCGTGGCGGATGGGGAAATTGTGCCGGCGCCGATCCAGGGCGGGGCGCACATGTCGCTCTCGCGCGACCGGACCCGAGTGGCCGACGTCACCGGTCACCGCCGGATGTGGATCTCCCCACTCGATGGGGAGCCACCGTACCCCATTTTTTCGTTCGACGATCAAAACGTGCGGATCGACTACACCGTCTGGTCTCCCGACGGCCGGTGGATCCTGTTCGATCGGCGGGAGCCGGAAGGCGGGGATATCTGGCTCGCAGAGTGGAGGTGACATCCTGAAACGCCGATCCCTTTTATCGCGGTCACGTACCGAGTAGACATGATAGGGGCATGGGGTCCGCGATCGACGACTGCCCGGTCCGGGTTCTGGTCAGCCTGAAGCGAGGTTGAAGCGACATGAGACCGAAGCAATGTAAGCGATGTAAGTATCCCCCTTCGGTCGCTAATATCGCTTATGTCGCTGGTCGCTCCGTTCAAGTGGGCGACTGTCTGAAGGTTGAGAGGTCCGCCCCGTGGGTGACGGCTACGGGGCTAGAGCCGTAAGGCCGTGCCTAGTCTACGAGGCTGAGCGTACCGCGCCGCTCGCATTTCTTCCGGTCGACGCCGCGGAAGCAGGGCCAGGTAGTGGGGACAGGTGCGCTTGGCGGGTCCACTACGTCAAGCAGCGCCCACAGCCCGTCGGCAAGCGTCGTCGCATTGGCCGTGAGCGGTATCGTGGTGGGGTCGATTACGAGCCGGGAATGCCTGTCCATGACGTACACCACCATCCGGCCATCGTCTGTCCACGGTGCGATCCAGACTCCCCGATGCGAGGACGGCGCGGTGCTCAGTGCGCAGCCCTCAACGCCGCGTCGTATTCGACGATCGCGTCAGCGCGGATATGCTTGTCGATCCTCTCCGCGCCCTCGAACAGTTCGTTGAGCGCGTCGGCAAGATCGACCAGTGCGTCGCTTACACCGTTCACGACCCTAGGATCGTCCCTGACGTCTTGACGCACGCTGTTGGTGAGGTACGCCAGGGCACGGGCCTGCTCAGTCAGGGCGTACCGTTCACCGATAAAGTCAGGGATATTCCACTCGCCGTACCCGTCGGCTTCATCTTCGCTCATAACGTCCCGCGCCGCTGCCAAGGTGTAGGGCTTCATGGGCATGATAACTCGTGGGGCACCGCACGGACAGCATGTACGAACGGTATGCCATTACCAACGAAGCCGACACGCGAAGCGCGGTACGGGGGCTCCGGGAGGCGGCCACCGTGGCCTAGTGGGGGTTTTGTCGGTTGTGTCAGTTTTGACCAAAGGGGTAGGAAGGTGAAACAGGGACGGGAAGCACGAATTTCGGCTCGACGGTTACACTCACGGTTACACTGGCAAGGGCCTGGAGAACCTCTACGCGCCGAAGTAGCTTGTAACGTGGCAGTTACAGAATGCGCCCGGGTGGTGGAATCGGTATACACAAGGGACTTAAAATCCCTTGGGGGCAACCCCATGCGGGTTCGAATCCCGCCCCGGGCATGTGGGGTTTCAGCGCTTTCTACACATGCCTCTGAATGTGATGGCGTGACCAATGGCGGGACTTGACCCCTTTTGCGAGCGCCCAAGGGGGCCAAAGGTTTGGGGTACTTGGCACCCTGCGACTAGGGTGTACTATGGCAGTCACTTAGACCCCCTCGGAACTCCGAAGGAAGCTAACATATCCATATTGGAACCCTTGGGCCTCATTGCCTGGCCGCCTTGTGCGCTTCCGCGGTGGTCGGAAACATGATCGAGGCGATCACGCGGGCGTTCCCCCCTTGTCCCGCTGTTTGGTGTAGCGGCGTGTCATTGATGCCGTCTTGTGCCGGAGCCCGACCTGGATCCGCGGTTCGGGTTGACCGGACTCGGAGAGCCACTGCCCGTACATGTGCCGGAGGTCGTACAGCCGAAGCTCGGGTGAGCCCTCGGCGGCGGCGGCTTTCTTCCATGGGTCGTACAGCGGTCGGTAGTTGACGGGCGACGGGACGGCGCGTGTGACCCAGACCCATGCTGTCGGATCGAAGTTCACGACCGCCAGGCCCTGACGTCCGACTTTACTGCCTGGCACCTGTAATGCTGTCGTATGCGGCATGAGGTGTACTTCACGACACGCGAGGTACTCTTTCGGCCCGAGCCCACCCGCGGCCATCGTCACGTAGGATGCCCACAGGTACTCCGGTGTCCGTCGCACGATCCGCCAGAACAGTTCCGGCGAGAGGTCGGGAACCCGGCCCTCGGGTTCCTCTTCGGCGGGGAAGGTGTCGGGATCCATCACCGCTAGGCGGAACGGGTGATATTTCCTCAGGGTCATGCTCAGGAACCGCGAGATGGCGCGGCGCATGTGATTCCAGCTAGTTGGACCGGTAGTCCAATCGTTGCGCAGCTCGATCCAGTTGACCGTTCCTAGTGTGGTGTCGCCGAAATAGTGCTGGTATTCGGACGCCCCCGCATCCCGCCCCGCGGCGTTTCTCGTCCTCGCGATAGCGCTGCTATTACTCCTCCTCGTGCCTTGCGGGATCGGGCGCAGTGACGCCCTCGGTAGCTACCATACTTCGGCGACACCACACTAGATCGCACCGCTCGAGGGGAAGGTGAGCCGCTCCCCGATCGAGCGGATCTCCTCAGGGCTACGATGGAGGATGCCAAACTGCTTGCCAGTCCTTGCCATCGCCTCGACGGCCCGGTCGAGATCATCAGAGGTGTGGCGACTAGTGACAGTGAACCGGATAGCACTTTCGTCTTTCGGCACGGCCGGGTGGCTCAAAATGGCGCACTTGAGACCGGCGTCGAAAAGCTGGCGGTTAAATGCCCAGAGAAGCCGATCGGTGCCCATGAACACCGTCAGGATGGGGGACTCCAGCTCCGGCACTACAAACCCTGCCTCGTGGAGTCCCTTCCACAGGCGTCGGGCGTTCTCCCATAGACGCACCCGGTACTCGGGCGCTCCCTGAAAGACTCGGAAGGATTCTGTGACGCCTGCACAGAGAGCCGCCGGGAGCGTGGCCGTAAACACGCTCGACCGTGCAAAGAACCTGAGGTAGGTGATCAGATCCTTTGAGCCACACACGTAGCCGCCCAGGCAGCCCGATACCTTGGTGAAAGAGCCCATCAGAATGTCTACCGCTCCCTTCATCTGGAAGTGTTCCTCGATTCCGCCCCCTGTGGCCCCGATCGCACCAACGCCGACAGCGTCGTCCACCATGAGGTATGCTTGGTGTCGTTCCGCAATCGCGTGAAGTTGTGGAAGGGGTGCCACGCAGCCGTGCAAACTGAAGATGCCATCGCTCGCGATCAGCTTCCCATGGGCGCCTTCGCTTTCTTCCGCGAAAAGACGTTCGAGATCGTTCATATCGCGATTGGCATAGCTCCCTCCAAAGCGTGCTCCTGACCAGCGACAACCGTCCTGGAGGCTGGCATGGCTCAAACGATCACGGGCGACGAAATCGTCCTCCCGCAAGAGGCCGGTCAGGATGCCGACGTTGGCAGCGTACCCCGAGGAAAAGATCAGCGCGGCCTCCCGTCCATGGAACGCGCTTATGGTATCCTCCAACTCCTGTAGGTAGCGGTTGGTGCCGCCCAAAATCTGGATGCTGGGCGTGCCGCAGCCAACATCGTCAAGGGCCTGCCGGACTGCGCTCATCACCCGCGGATGGAGCTGGAGCCCGAAGTAGCTGCTGGAGTCGAAGCAGAGCATATCCTTGACCGTTCCTGTCATCGGGTCCCGCACCCGAACACGATGGTCAAGCGGTCCCTCGAGAATGAGGCGATACTGATACCGCAAAATTTCCCGTAGTTGGGCTCCGCTAACCACACTACTGAAGCGCCGACACTTATCGAAAAGGTCGTCCGAATCCCCTCTGTAAAAGTCGGCAAGTGACGGCGAGCCATCTCTCCCGTTCATGATTCTCCCCGGTCTGTGGGCCAAACTGCGTTCTAACTCGTCAGGAAAAGAACCAACCAATATTGATGCAAGGACTTTTGCCGACGCCCGTTCTTAAGGAGTAGCTATAGCCTAATCTGAGGTTCAGTCCGTTTCTGGCTTGCCAGTCGAGTCCGAAGGTGACATAGAGATGGTTTCCTGTGGCCGTTAATCCCGCCACCTTCATCTTTCCAGGCATCCCGGTGAGTGTGAGGTTTACATGAGCCCAGCCCAATCCGACAACGGGCGTAATGCTCCGGTTAGGGAGGAAGAACCTCGCTACAAAACCATAGGTCTTTGCTTCCAGCTTGGACGTGCCGGAAGTGGCTGCCATTCCCTGTCCGTAGCCGCCGGTGATACGGACAAAATCCGTGACATTATAGGCCAGATTCCCACCGAACTTACTTGGGAACGGATCACCAAAGTAGCTAACGGAAAGGCCTACTTTCTTTTCGGCACGGTTGCTTTGAGCCTCGGCCCTGTGGCAAAGGATCCCAGTGGAAAGCAAGAGGCAGGCAATCATCAAACTCGGCCTCTGTAGACTCATGGGGCGTTCTCCTTTTGACTTCATGCTTTTCACCCCTCCCCTTTCGCCAGGATCGCGTTCCATGCGGAGCTGCTTGTTCTCCCGGCACAGCCGGCCAAAGCGAGTGCCAGGGCAAGCTGGGACGCAACTCGGAGTGGCGGCATCCTCAGCGCCCCATGCGCCCTCTGCGGGCGAAATCCAGGAGTAGACTGATATGAGCGGAACATTTTGGACCTCTAACCGGGCTAAGCATAGATCCGTGACACCCCCGCTTTATGCCACACGCCAGTCAAGCAACCGTCAAGTGATCTCCGAAAGCCGCAAGAAGGGCTTCTACGGTAGGCGAGGTAGGAAACCCTAGCCCTTGGATGCTAAGTAGCGCGGTTCAGGCCCGCCTCCCTCGCTCTGTCGCCTTCCGCCAGGTGACGAGCTGCCAGGGACCCGAGGGGCTGGGGGGCGACCGATACCTCACAAATCCCTTCGCGAGCCCGTGGTCGGCACCGGCTCTATCAGCTCGCCCGACGGCCGGCATTGATCGGTTATTGATGTGCGTCTGCTACCTTGGGACCATGGGCGACCCCTGGCCTATCCCCGTCCATGACGGCCCACCGGCTGTCCAGCAAGCCCTCGACGACCCGAGCCAAGAGTTGGCGGCAGTCGCAGTCCGTTTACAGACGCCCCGTAGGACGCCCGCCCGACGACGAGACTTCCAGACCACCGAGCGCCCAAGACGATTGCCTTGACGCCTGCTTGACGCGCCTACAGTAGGCTTGGTGCGTTGCCACACAGGACTACGCCATGCGTCACGCCACAATTCTCGTTGCCATCCTCGCGTTCGTGCCGCTCGCCAGCGCAACGGCGCAAGAGCTGCTCGCGTCCACCACACGCGATGTTCGTGCAACCACGTTTGCGGCTGCCAACTCAGTGCTCGTATTCCATCCAGGCCAATCGGGGTGGTGCCGGAGGTGGAATCCTTGTCTCAGGGGAGGTGCCATCGGATTACTGGTTGGTGCGGGGGTCGGCGCGGTCATCGGGCTTGCATCGGGGGATGACCCGCCAGGTACTTGGTTTGGCTTTACGGCATTTGAAAAGGCAGGCATCGGTGCGGTCATGCTTGGTATCGTGGGCGCCGTCACCGGCTACGTGATTGCAAGCAGCGGCAAGCATGACCGCCTCTTGGTGAGCGTCGGCCCGCAACGTGACGGACGGTTCGGGCTCGGGCTGTCGGGGAGATTCTAGCGCGTAGCGAAGCCATGAAGCCCCCCGAGCGTCCTAGCGGTGTCGGGGCTGTGACAAACCGGGGTGTTTTTGGGCGCTCGGTGACAGCGGGTGACAACACATAGGGAAGAGAGGGTGGTATAGGGAAGGAAAAACCCAGCAACGGCTGGGGAGGGCGCCCTACGCGACTGCCCACGAAAGACTCAAAATCCCTTTCCCTCCGGGGAATGCGGGTTCGAATCCCGCCCCGGGCATCTCTTCGTAATGCACGTATCTATGCCAGAGTCGCATCCATTACGCGGTCCACCGCCTGCGTGTGCTGGACTTCCCCGGTCCAGAGGGTTAGTGTCACCAAGTTCTTGGTCCGGGCGACAGATACATGCGAGTGGGCATCCTCGATATCCTATCGCTGCCGTCGCGGCACCTGGCGAGCACCGTCTATCACTTCGTGATGACGAAGCAGTATGCCAGCGTGACCCCACAGGCGGTGGCGGTTTGGTGTCGTCGGGCGGGACATGAGACGTTCTACGCCACGTACTACGGGGTAGGGAATCTCCAACGGCGGCTTCCGTCCGATCTCGATGTCGTATTCATCTGCAGCTATACCCAAGCCAGTCCCCTCGCCTACGCGCTGGCCAAGCTCTACCGGCGGGCCGGCACGAGGACCGTCATCGGCGGCCCTCACGCCAAATCGTTCCCCACCGACTGCCTCAGATTCTTCGACATCGTCGTTCGGGACTGTAACCAGGAGCTGATTCGCGATATCGTTGCGGGCGCGGTCGATCCGGGATCAGTCGTCTGCAGCGCAACTGCGTTTGATGATCTGCCGACCGTCGAAGAACGCCTGCCGGAAATCCGCACGACGGCTTTCTTCTTCAGGCGGTGGCGCTACTTCATGAGCACCGTTCCGATGCTGGCCAGCGTCGGATGTCCATACGCGTGCAACTTCTGCGTCGATTGGAGCAATCCCTACCGGGTGCTTCCACTCGATCGCCTCGCCGCCGATTTCCGGTACGTCGGAGAGCATCTGCCGGGGATCATCCTCGGCTTCCACGACCCCAACTTCGGGGTGAAGTTCGATCAGGTTCTCGACGTGATCGAGAGTCTGCCACCGGCGGCACGTCCGCCGTATATCATGGAGAGTTCGCTTTCCATCCTCCTGTACCGGTCCCGGTTTATTGGACAAGTGGGCGGCTTAATCAGGCCGCCTTTTTCGTGAGTGCCTGACGGACCTCGGCCGGGGTTCGATGGCCGTGCCGTTCGATCAGCCACTCACGGTTGTACGCTTCGATGAACTCCCCAATTACCTCTCGTGCTTGC
>JADFNB010000036.1 GCA_022563595.1 Gemmatimonadota bacterium | reverse complement strand
ACACGCCGCGCCCGGTGACGGAGTTACGAAAGTCGGTGCCGCCGAACGTGACGGCAGCCGTCGCGAAGTCGTTGGAAAAGTTGGCGGCGGATCGGTTCGAGACGGCGAAGGAGTTTGGGGAAGCACTAACGAACCCAACGTTCACGCTGCCGACGACGCAGGCGGCAACAGTGGCGGGAGCACCTACATCAGGGATGTGGAAACGCTTGAGCGCCGGGCTCGCGGTTGGCGTGGTGGTGATGACGGTCACGACATTGTGGGGTTGGTTGCGCCCGATCCCGAAACCCGTCTCGCGATACAGCATCGCTTTACCGGAGGAGGAAGCGCTCTACACTGACTTCGGGTCACGAGTTGCGGTCTCGCCGGACGGGTCCCGGCTGGTGTATATGGGAGAGGGTGACCCGAACGCTCGGCTGTTTGTGCGCGACTTGGATCAGCTCCACGCTACGCCGTTGCCGGGCATAGACGACGCGGAGTCCCCGTTCTTCTCACCCGATGGATCGCGGGTGGGGTTCTACGCCGAGGGTGAGGGTGCGTGGCGGGTGGCGTCGCTCGGCGGCGGCCCCCCGATCACCATCGCGGATTCCGGTACAGGGCGTGTTGGAGGGTCATGGGGGTCGGACGGCTACCTGTACTTCGACGGCAACCTCCCCGGCAACGGGCTGGTGCGTGTGGCGGAAGGTGGTGGTGCGCCGGAGGTCGTGACGATGATCGACACCACGGCGAGGGAACAAAGGCACGTCTGGCCCGAGGCGCTCCCCGGTGGACGGGGCGTCGTGTTCTCGGTGCGACGTGGGGGGGTTGTGAACCTTGCCGAGTGGGACATCGCCGTGGCCGATCTCGCGACGGGCACGCACACCGTGTTGGTGCGCGGGGTGCGGGCGCGGTATGCCGCGTCGGGGCACCTCGTGTACGTGACGGCGGACGGGACGCTGATGGTGGTGCCGTTCGATGAGGGCACGCTGGCAGTGACCGGGGACGCGGTGGCTCTTGTGGAGGGGCTGCGGGTCGGGTTGGCGGGTACCATGGACCTCGCCGTCTCAGCGACGGGGACGCTGTTCTACACGACCGGGAGCGTTTTAGGAGGCGGGCTTGCGGAGTTGGTGTGGGTGACGCGGGACGGGACCGCCGAGGAGATCGACCCCGGTTGGACGGGGGACTTCTTGTGGCCGAAGCTCTCGCCGGACGGGACGCACCTGGCAGTGAGTATCAGTGCGAACGACGGGCCACAGATTTGGATCAAAGAGTTGGATCGGGGGCCGCTCCCGAAACTCACCTTCCGGGGCTCGCTGAACTTCCGGCCCGAGTGGACGCCCGATGGGCGGTCGGTGGCCTTCGTGTCGGATCGCGGGAACAATAGTGATCTCTATGTGCGGCTGGCGGATGGGAGTGGCCCGGCGGAGTTGCTGCGGGACGAGGAGCGGGACATTTGGGAGGTGACGTACTCTCCCGATGGGGAGTGGCTCGTGTACCGCGTTGGCGGGGAGGATCGTGACCGTGACCTCTATGCTCGACGGATGGGGGCTGACAGTGCGGTGGCCCTGGTAGCGACGGAGTACGATGAGACCTCCCCCGCGGTGTCGCCGGATGGCCGGTGGTTGGCCTATGCCTCAGACGAGTCGGGCCGCTACGAGGTCTATGTGCGCCCGTTCCCCAACACGAATGAGGGGAAGTGGACGGTCTCGACCGATGGTGGGCAGGAGCCGGTGTGGGCACACAGCGGGCGGGAGTTGTTCTACAAGGGAAGTGGGAATCTGATGGTAGTGGAGGTTTTGCCGGGAGCCACCTTTGTGGCTGGCGAGCGCGGGATGCTGTTTTCTACCCAAGGGTTTCGCTCGAGCACCCAGCATCCGTTCTACGATGTGACGACCGACGATCAGCGGTTCGTGATGATTCAGAATATCGGGGAGGAGGAGGCGACCGAGTTGATCGTGGTTGAGAACTTCTTCGAGGAGTTGAAGGCGAAGGTGGGGAAGTAGCGTGACCGATCCCGAGTACGTGTGGATGGTGACCGAGGCGCGGCAGGCGCTCGAAGAGTTGGCACGCTGGCGATGACGGACAGCGTCCTAGACCGCCTCAAGACAGCCCTAGCGGAGCGCTACCGCGTCGAGCGCGAGATCGGCGCAGGCGGTATGGCGGCGGTGTTCCGGGGGTGGGCTGAAACTTCTCCGAATAGGGTGGCGTAGGGCAGATGTCTTGAACCAACTGAGGAGACCCATGGCAGTCCGCACGATCGGCTTCGCCATGTTGTTGTTCCTGTCTGGTGTGTCTACCGCGGTTGCCCAAGACCGCGACGCGACAGGCATCTACGCGTTCGATTCCTCCACCCTCGAAGGAGATCCCTTCTCGGGAACGATCTTCGTGTGGCGAGAGGGGGCCGAACTCGGTGGACGTGTCTTTACGACGTTGGACGCCCCCTTTGCCATCACCGGCGTGCGCTGGCTCGGCGAGTCCGAGCTCGGGGTGCGCTTCAATCTCGGTCCGGGCCGCGTCACCTTCCGCTTGAACCTCGACGGCGATCGGTTCACGGGCGCGTACACGTTCGAGCAGGGCGAACAGAAACTCACCCGTGAGGTAACCGGGCGTCATCGACGCACCGAACGAAACGATCTGCCGCCAACGCCGTGCGTCGTTCCCGGCCCCGGCTTCGAGGTCAGGTGCGCGATGCTCCATGTTCCGGAGGATCGTCACAACCCGACCGGGCGGTGGATTCGCTTGAACATCGTGATCCTTCCGGCCGAGTCTGAGCAGGAGTCGACTGACGCGATGTTCGCGCTTGCAGGCGGGCCGGGTCAGGCCGCGACCGAAATCGCCGGCGGCTACGCGCAATCGATGGCGGAGATCCGGAAACACCGCGACGTCGTTCTGGTGGACCAACGCGGGACCGGCAGATCCAACCCGTTGCGATGTGACTTCGATGATCCGAATGCACGCGCCGCACTTCTCCTGTCTTGGAGGTTCCCGCCAGGAGCGATGGCGGGCTGCGGCGCTGAGCTTGCAGAGCGCGCCGATGTGCGGTTCTACCACACGGCGGTTGCGATGGCCGACCTGGACGCAGTTCGACAGTGGCTGGGGTACGACAGGGTGAACCTCTACGGTGGGTCGTACGGCACGAGGGCGGCGCTCACCTACCTGAGGATGTACCCTGAGCGAACCCGCACCGTGACACTCCGCGCCGTGATAGCCCCCTCGGGCGCATTGCCGCTGGACAACCCGGCGGACGCCCAGGCCTCGTTGGACACGATCTTCGCCGAGTGCCGCGAGCGGCCGGCGTGTCACGCCGCGTATCCCGACCTCGAGCGAGATCTCGCAACGGTGTTGCAGCGGCTCGCCGATGATCCCGTGCGCGTACGTGTATTCGATCCACTCGCACGCGACACGGCGTCGATCACCCTAGATCACGCGGTCTTCGCCGGTGCGTTACGACGACTGTTGATGAACGGTGACGCTATTCCGCAGATCCCGTTGGTCGTGCATCGCGCCGCCGCCGGTGACTACGATAGGCTCCTTCCCGGTATCTCTGCAACGCTGGGGATCTCACGCTCGCTCTACCTCGGGATGGGCTTCTCTGTCGTCTGCACCGAGGATGCGGAACGTATCGCGGCAGCCAACATCGAGGCGAGGTCGGGCGGGACCTTCATCGGGCCCAATCCGGCCCGCGCGCTGGTGGCGGCGTGCGAGGATTGGTCGAAGGGCGTCCCCCCGGATGGATACGATCAGCCGGTTGTGGAGGCCGTGCCGGTGTTGATTCTCTCCGGGTATTATGACCCGACGACTCCGGTTCGTTGGGGACGGGAAGTTGCCCGGGCATTACCGCAGAGCACCCATCTCATCATGCGCAACGTTGCACACTCGCCGTTCCCGCCGTGCGCTACGGAGATGATGACGCGGCTCGTCGAGCTGGGGCGGCTTGAAGGCGTAGGCAACCCCTGCGAGGGCGTCCTCGAACCACCCGTATACGTGGTGCCGCAACCGTGATGGCTTAGCTAGCGAAGGTCGCGAACTAACTTCGGGTTGGCTCGGTCGGCCTTTCGCCTCCGCTCACGTGGGGTGCTGTTGGGGTGCCGTTTATCACCCCATCGAGCCCAGCACATCGCGATCCCGCATCTTCATCGACTCACTCATCACGTCTTGATCGGGCTGCTGGTAGCACGTTAGCAGCGTGTTATAGTCTTTCCACCGGCCAGCCACAGCCACGTCTTTGACGGACTGCCCCTTTCGCTCGGTGGCCCACTCCCGCCTCCGTGGGGGCGGTCATCGTTGCCGAGCAGGGCGTGGCGCAGGGCGAGAACGAGTCTAGCAGGATTTCCGTCAGGCTGTGGAGCCGGAACGACGAGTCGTGTGAGTGCCACCCATCTTCCGGTGGGGAGAGAGTGGGAAAGGCGGTGGGGACTTGACGCCCACTTGACGCTCGCTGAGCACCTTGTTCGCGGACACAGGCAAGGTGCTCGATGGTGCAATTCCCGAAATTTTTCGCTGCTCTATTCGCTTTAGCGTCGGTCCGAAGAGCCATGCTCGGCTGCTGGCTTGCGGCGACCCTCGCTGCCATCGGCATCAGCATCGTCGGATTCCGTATCGACAACTCGGTCGCGGTGTGGTTTGCGGCGGATGATCCTGCGCTCAGAGACTACCGGCGTTTTCTCGGCGACTTTGGGAACCGTGAATGGATGCTGGTGGTCCTGCAGCAGGATGCCTCCAACCGAGCCGCCCTGGTCGCCGACCGGGACGCGTTGGTCGCGAGCTTGGATCAGATGGAACACATCCATTGGGTGCTCTCATCCTCGAACTTCCCCGCACAGAGTGAGCTGGTTCGGAAGTTTCTGAAGCCCAACCCCGAGAGTCCCTACGAAGCTCTGTTGCTGCAGATCACCAATGACATCGACACGCAGGACGGATATCGAGAAGCTCTAGTCAGCGAGATCCGGAAGGTCGCCGCAGAGTTTCCGACCATAGAGCAGGCCCATGTCGCGGGGACGGCGGTCATCAACGGCGAACTCAACCGTTCGGCCCGTCGGGACATGTTCCTGTTCTTCCCCGCGGTCGCCCTGTTCGTGGCCCTTATTGGGGGATTGATTTTCCGCAACCTCCGCGACACGGCGGTCCTGCTGTCGGTGTCACTGGGGACCGTGATCGTCACCGAAGCTCTGCTCATAGGTACCGGCTACCCGCTGAACATGGTCACCATCATGCTGCCGACCGTGCTCATCGCCCTCTCAGTAGCCGATGCGGTTCACCTGATACATGCCTTCCACTCCACCCGGTCGAACGGGGGAGACAGTGCGTCCGCCGCAGTGCGAGCTGTGCGGTCCATCGCTCTTCCTTGTGCAGGCACTAGCCTCACCACCATCGCGGGTTTTCTCGCCTTTTCCGGAAGTAGTGTGCTACCAGTCTTTCAGCTGGCGGTCTTCGGTGCGTTCGGCATAGCGCTGGCCTGGGTGCTGACGGTCACTGGTGCGCCGGCCCTTCTTGCTGTGCTCTGGCGCGGAACCAGGCGCGATCAACTCCCGGCCGCCGCGCTGGGAGAGCGGCTGGTGGTACAGTGGTCGCGGTTTGTGAGCCGTCACCGCGGTTGGGTCGTGTCTGCCTTCGCCCTGGGAGGAGTATCGCTGCTCGGGCTGGCTTCATTGAGGGCCGACACCGACTACGCGAAGTTCTTTCGCTCCCACACGCGAGTTCCCCAGGACTACCAGGTGCTCGAGCAGGCGGGATTCCCTCAGAACCCGCTCAACTTGGTGTTTCAACTTCCCGCGGGCGAAGACCCACTCTCAGCAGAATACTGGATTCCCCTGGAGACGTTTGCTGGCCAACTGGAGACGCTGCCGGGCGTTCATTCAGTCCTCTCTCCTTTTGTGATGTCGGGTTCGCCCGATGCCATGGGCGATCACCTGGCCGACCTGGGCGGGATGCTCTCTCGGCAAGCGGACCAGGTTCAGTTGGTCGTAATGATGGATTATCCGAGCAGCCAGCAACTGTTCGAGCTGCTCCCGCGGATTCGCAAGTTGGCCGCAGAAGTCCTCCCGTCCGAGATGCACCTGATCCCGACCGGAACCTCTCTGCTATGGGCCCGCATGGACGACGGCGTGATCCAAACGCAAAAGGAATCCCTCGTCATCGTGTGCGTGGCGTGCTTTGTGATCATGGTCTTGCTGTTCCGTTCCTTCGGCTTGGCTCTCCTGGGCTTGGCCTTCAGCCTCTATCCGGTGGCCATGGTCCTGGGTCTGATGGGCCTGTGGAATATCCCGGTGAACATCGCCACGGTGCTCATCGCCGGGATCGCCGTGGGACTCGCAGTGGACGATACCATCCACTTGGTCCACGCGTACCAGGAGTTGCGGCAGCTGGGCCACAACCGCGGCCAAGCCTGCGAGGAAGCGCTGGTCGCGGTGAGCCCGAGGATCGTGATGACCTCGCTAATCCTGGTGGGCTCCTTTGCCGTCATGGGAGTCTCCGACTTCATGCCCACCTCTCAGTTTGGGCTGCTCACCTCTCTCACCATCGTGCTCGCACTCGCGGCCGACCTTACTCTGCTACCCGTTGTTCTCTCGTGGGGCACAGCATCCGCCAAGCAGCCTCGCCCCGATCTAGGCACGGTGAAAGCCGTGGACTGGGCACAGCTGACATGATCGACCCCTGGCTCGGATCCACCGCCTATGCGGCCTATTGCCGCCCGAAGCTTGCGGACCTGTTGGAGAGCCTGGGACTCTACGTGGCGTTCTCCAAGGCCCGCGGAGCCTACCTGTACCTGGAAGATGATGACGGAAATGAAGTCAGGGTGCTCGACCTGGTCGACGGTTTCGGAGCCGGCTTGCTAGGACATAACAACCAGGAGCTGAAAGATCTGCTCAAGTCCTGCCTGGATGCGGATGTTCCTTTCCTTGCCCAGAGTTCCGAGCGACGAGAGGCGGGTCGCCTGGCCGAAAAACTCAACCAGGTACTTCCGACGCAGAAGAAGTACCTCTGTCATCTTACCAACAGCGGTGCAGAAGCCATCGAGGCGGCGTTGAAGCACGCCTACAAGGTGCGATTGGATAGTCTCAGACGTCAGTTCGATCACATTGCGCGCCAGATCGAGCAGTTCTTCCAAAGGACCGAGCGAGACTACCCCGACATCGAGATTCCGGGGCAAGACCGTGACCTCGGCAAATTCCGCGACGATCTGGACGAACACAACCTGGGGCAGTTCGAACTCTTCCAGAAGAATCCCGTCGTGCTGGCCTTCAAGGGTTCCTTTCACGGCAAGACCACTTCGGCGCTCAAGGTCACCTTCAACAAGAGCTATCGCGAGGGATTTGAAGGGCTGTCGGCCCTTCGTCCCGAGTTCATCGACTTCGCGGACGTCGAGCGTCTCGAGGAAATCCAGCGGGAATACCAGATCGAGTTTCTGGTGCCCCGCGTCGAGGATGGGCGGGTCATCGTGGAGCAGGTGTTTGCTTCGAGGCTCATCGCCCTCTGCTTGGAGATCATCCAGGGCGAAGGTGGCATTCGTCCCGTTCCCGACGAGGTATTGCAGATCCTCGCCGCACAGCACGATCGCCTGGGCCTGCCTTATCTGATTGACGAGATCCAGACTGGTTGTGGACGTACCGGATCGTTTGTCGCCTACGGCGCCGGTCCCCTGCGGGATATCGACCCGGAGTACATCACGCTGAGCAAGGCGTTGGGAGGAGGGTTGGTGAAGATCGGGGCCGTGCTCATCCGTAATGACGTCTACGATCAGGATTTCAGCATCCTCCACACATCGACCTTTGCGGAAGACGAATTGGGATGCGTCGTCGCCGGCCGAGTTTTAGAAATACTCACGCGCGACGACAACCGGTTCATGAAAGAGGTAGCCGCAAAAGGAGATTATTTCCTTGCCGGTCTGAGAAGACTCCAGGAGAAATTTCCCGACGTGGTACGGGACGTACGAGGCCGAGGTTTGATGATCGGTGTGGAGTTCACCGACTTGCAGGACAAGTCTCCGCTATTCCGATTCGGTGTGCGCCAGGGATTCCTTTCACTGCTGGTCGCAAGCTATCTGCTGCACCATCATCGCATCCGGCTGTTGGCCCCCGTGACCACGCTGCTGAAGGGGAATCCAGGCAAGAAGAGGCTCTCGGTACTGCGGATCCAACCCGCCGCCGACATTTCTCGGGAAGACATGGACGGCGCCCTGAACGCCCTGGACGAGGTTTTCCAGCTGATCTCCCGAAACAACGAGGGCGCCCTAGTGGGTCATCTGGTGGGAGTTTCGGTATCGGCCAGGGAGCGGAGAGATCCACCGCGCGTAGATGTCACGCATCCTCGAATCGATCGACGGGTGGATTTCGACGCTCGCGTGGGATTCGTGGTTCATCCGGCTCAGCTTGATCAGGTGTTGGATTACTACTTCCCGTCCCTCGAGGGGAGGGTAGAGCGTAAGCGACTCGCGATCTGGTGGACGCGGCTGGCCAGATTCCTCGAGCCGGACGTAATCCACACCGATTACATCAGCTCGGACGGCTTCGTAGTCGAGGCCAACTTCGTCTCGGTTGCATACCTACCACGATACTTGGTTGAGGTCTACGGGAGGGCGAGACGCACGGATAGTCCCGAGCGCTTCGACTTGCTGCGGCTGCAAGAGGTCCAAGACAAAGTCCAGGATGCGGTGACGATGGCCAAGGAGCTGGGCGACGATCACATCCCAACCTCGGTGGTAGGTCTGGGTGCCTACACCTCGATCGTGACCGACCGTGGGACGACCATCAACGACTTCGAGGTGCCTGTCACCACGGGCAACGCCTACACGGCCGGCTTGATGGTCGAGGGCATTCTCAAAGCGGCGGAACTCAAACACATCGAGCTGCAGGAGGCGAGAGCGGCGGTGGTGGGAGCCGCGGGCAACATCGGTTCGGTGTTGGCGGCCATGCTGTCCGGGCACGTGGGGAGCTTGAAGCTCATCGGGCGCGAGAACGGTGATGGCCTGAACCGGCTGCGCAAGACTCGTCTGTTGTGTCTGCGTTACCTGGCCCGCAAGGTGCGTGAGCAGGTCGGAGTAGTGGGGTCACTGGACCAGGTGCAGGTCGGAGGAATCGGCGACCGCATCTTGCAGGAGATCGTGCTGCCGGCTCTGGGTTCCAGAGATGAGGCCTCCGTGTGGAAGCGCGTGGAGGATTGGTTGCTGGGCAGGGAAGCGGACGCACCTGAGCTGGGGAGCCTGTTGGAGGACGCGCTCGACCGGAACGGCGGCATACAGCACAACGACTACATCTCGCTCCACCTGTCGGTGGACGCGGTTCGGGATTGTGACGTGGTCACCATAGCCACCAACTCGCCTGAGAGTCGTCTCATTACGCCAGAGCTGGTCAAGCGGGGCTCGGTGATCTCCTGCGCCTCGGTGCCCTCTAACCTCAGCGTGGCCTTCAAGGATCACATGCGGGATTACTTCGTGTTTGACGGCGGTTATGCTCGCCTGCCCGAAGGCCACGCAATCAACTGCATCGGGCTCCCCGAGAACGGGATGGCCCCGGGCTGCCTGAGCGAAACCCTCCTGCTCGGTTTTGAAGGACAAAACAGCTCTTTCGCGAGAGGAGCCATCAAACCGGAGCAGGTGGATCAGGCTCTGGCAATGGCCCAGCGGTATGGCTTCGAGCTGGGCGATTTCCAGCTGAATGGTACCGCGTACGGAAGATCTCTTTCCGTGAAAGGGAATGGAAAGGAGCAAAGACCATGACAACCCTACTTGAGTCCGCGCCCGCCGTGTCGGTGGACGAACGACATATCACTTCGGTGGCGGACATCGTCCGAGATCGGCTTCCTGCCCAGGGAAAACGGCCGGCCATCCGCTACGACGATGGAGGCACTTACCGGACTCTGAGTTACCTGGACTACCTGGACAACATCAGGCGCGCGATCCAGGTATTGGACACAGCGGAAGCGAAGCAACAGATCGTCTGCACCTTCGTGAAGAACCGTCCGGAGTGGGACATGTTGGCTCTGGCCACGGTCTACACCGGTAACATCCTGTTTCCACTCGACACCAAGATGCATGATGCGGAACTCGCGCATCTGCTGGAGCTGAGCCCTCCGGATGTGGTGCTGGTGAGCCCGGCATCGCGCAATCGCATGAAGGGGATCCTCAAGAAGCTCGGCATTCACTGCCGGATATTGATTGCCGACATCTACCGAACATTCGAGGACAGCGACGCTCCCACCATCGGGATCATGGAAGATCACGAGCAGCGCATGTCAGCTCTGCCGTTTCCCATAGCGCCCGACTTTCCAGAGCCCAGCGAACGCCTGAGCCAATCAGATCTGGTGCTCGGACACTACGCAACGTCCGGCACCACGAGTCTACCGAAAGTGGTTCGCATTACGCATGGCAACATCGTGGCTCAGGTGAATGAGGGGATGGACGTCGTGAACCTGCGGAAAGCCGAAGACGTGCTCAACATCGGTCCCTATACTCACATCGCCACGTTGCTCGAGTTCTTGGTGACCAAAGCCAGAGGTTTCTGCGTGACCTATTTCACGCGTGAAGCCGACGATGACAAGGTGTTGGAAAACGAGATCAAGAAGCTGAAGAAGCTCGGGGTCCGCATCAAGACTCTGATGGCGGTGCCGAAGTTCTGGATCTACATCATGAAAGAAGTTCTGGAGGAGATGAAAGGCAAAGCGATCTGGAAGGATCTCTACCAGCATCTGACCAGCATCGAGAGGCATGCCAAGCTGCATGACATTGGGACGTTGGACAAGGTGAAGCTCAACGCGATCCGTATCTTCCTGCGGAACAAGATGGGAGGACATTTCAGCTACGGCGTATCGTCATCCACACGGATCGATCCTGGCGTGATCGAGATCTTTGCTAAACTGGGTGTGACGGTGATCGACATTTACGGCGCGACCGAGGCCTCGGGCTTCATCGCCCGCAATCGCCTCAACGAGAGCCGGCGCGGCTCCTGCGGCCGCTTGATCTCGAGTCTGGAATACAAGATCGACAACCCGAGAATGATTCCCGGACGGGACCATCCGGTGGGCGAGCTGTTGGTGAAGGGTCCCACCATTTCGCTGGGGTACTTGGGACAGCAAGAGGGTCCCCTCGTTGATGCAGACGGATTCTATCATACCGGTGACTTGGCTTGGGTAGACGAAGACCGCTGGGTGTTCCTGGTGGGACGTGAAAAAGAACTGATGGAGTGGGCCGATGGGAGTCTGATAGACCGAATGCACCTGTCGAACCTGCTGGTGCGTTCGATTTGGGTGAAGGATGCACTGGTGACTCGGCTGGACGATGATGAATACTTGAGCGTGTTCGTCTTCCCCGATTGGCGTCGCATCGAAAAGGATGCCGGCTTCTCCAAGTCGCTGGAGAACGGCGTTCGGCGGGAAGAGGCTCTGAGGGCTCGGTTAGTGGAGGCCGTCGCCTACGCGCAATCGCTGGCGGATATCACACCGCGTCTGTCCACCGAAAAGATCTACATACTGGAGAGAAAGCTGGAACGGACTCCGACGCACAAGATCAAGTTCATTCGGGAGTTGGAGCGACTGGATCTCGGGTCGTACGTTTGAGCGAGGCGATCGGGACGATCAGGGTGTCGCTCTATTTCTGACCCTGTCTACGGGATCGGAAACGTCTGGAACAGGACGGCGCGGTGAAGCGCCGAGTGCTGCCGGAGGCTCGCAAGCAACGCGCGCGCTCTCTCGAGGAATCCATCGCGATCGACGTCCTGTACGCGCGGCGCGTCGCCGGGCTGCCGGTTGTCGTGAAACACGTTGTTCGCGATGACGAACCCCTCCGGGACGGCCTCCAGCGCCACGGGACGTTGGGTACAGTACGGCTCCCCGGAGTCGTAGCGCTCGTCCTGCCCGGTCTGGATCAACAGGTTCCCGAGCAACGCGCCCGGCGGCTCGGCGCCCACGCTGTCGACCGCGATCATCACGCCGCAGGCTCCCGTGCCGAAGATCACGTTCCGTTCGATCGTTGCGACGGGACGGCCGTCTCCTGCGCCCCAGAACGCGATACCCCAGGTGAGCATGTCCTCCACGACGTTCTCGCGCACCGTGGCCTGCGCGTCGACGAACACCCCGATCCCCTTCCAGTAGCGCGTCACGAGATTGCGTTCGACGGTCGCTCGGGCGTCCCACGTGAGCCCGATCCCCACACCCCGTCCGCCGCCCACCTGTGCACCGCGCGCCTTGTCCACGCCGTCGATGACGTTGTCGCGAATCTCGGCGACGGCGCCGCGGTACAGGGCGACCCCGTCCCACGAGTTTCGCGTGATCTCGCAAGTGTGGAGGTCGATCGAGGCGCGCTCGCGGCCGACCACGCCCGCGATCCCCACGACCACTCGGGCGACGGTGGCGGAGTCGCCGATGTTGTCCGCGATGCGGCACGCGCTCAATTCGACGGCTCCGTCCCGGACCACGACGGCGGCGTCGGTCGCTCGCCCGTCCGGATCGCGCACCCCGCCCGTGACGGTCACCCGTTCGAGTGCGCAACCGTCGCAGCCGTCGAACAGGATGCCGTAGCCGGCCCCCGTATGAATGATCGTCGTCCGAGGATCCGCGCCGACGATCCGAATGCCGATGCCCTGCACCACGAGACCGACGGTGGCGGGCACGTGCTCCGTCGGATCTTCGCAGTTGCCGCAGGACGAGTCGGTGAACTCGGCGGGCAGGAGGTCGTAGTGCCCGCGTGCGAGTGAGACGATGGCCGGTCCCTCGAGACCGGCGATCGCCCGCTGGAGATTGCTCATCCCTCGAGCAGCCGGCGGGTCGGAGGCGAGCGGGCGGTCCGGCGAAACCTCGACGGTCGGCACCTGGGGACCCGTGCATGCCCCGAGCACGAACAAGGCGGCCGCCCCCAGCGATATCGCGGTCGCTGCAATGCGTGCCCTCACCGGAGGCGCCTACGCATCATCCTGCGCACCCCCATGACGAGCCCCAGATTTGCGGATCGTGACAGGATGCTTGAGGCACACGCGGCCATGTCCTTGGCGGATGCTGGCCAGGGGTTGCCCGCGTGTCGGTACTCTGAGACTATGCGCTGTAGCTGTCTTGCGTAGGTCATTGCTGCCCTTCCTTGCTAGACCAACACCGGTACCGTCCTACCATAACCATCTGTGATTGCGCTCGACGCTACGATATCGCGAACCTTGGCTAAATAGCTACGGAGAACATCGTACCGGCCCAGGCGCCTCTGCAGCTGTCCAACAACAATGCCCGGATGAACCTGCTGAAGCTCCGCGAACCCCTCAACACGCCGTCGTGAGAAGATGGGGTGTGTCCTGGCCACGAAGTCGTCAAGCTCAACGCGCGGGATACAAAACTCTGTTGCTGCGCGATTCGCGATGCGCTCTTCGTCACTCTGTTCATCCTCGTTCCCACCCGAGGAATCGAGGTCTGAGTCCACGATCACAGTGCTCTGTCCGTGGCGCTCTAGAACGTGCTTGATCTCATGCCACAGAACGAACCAGAAATTGTCAATTCGGTCGAACCGCAGCGTCATCCCGATGACGGGCTGTGTCTTGGATAGCCAGAAACAGACTCCGTCGATCTTAGAGCCGGGGAACGGTTCGACGACCACAAACCGCACGCCCGCCTCACTGAGAACGCGCGGAACGTGTCGTGCCTCCTCTGGTGCGATCATGAGTGCGCGTAGCGGCTCAATGCTGTCCCGCAGCTTTTTCAGCGAGAAATCGGCGGCCTGTACCACCTCAGCCAACTGTTTGACCCGGAAAAGCCACGCGGTCTGAAGCGGTGTAAGGTCTGCGGCAGGGCGACTGGTCCGCCGCACGACGTGGGGTAGTTCCGGCTTCTCGTCTAGCGATCGGATGGCAAAAAAGCGCAAGAGTTGGGCTTCCATTACATCGGGGCTGCCCGACGCTTCCAGCCAACCGCGCCTGGTCATCTCCCGCACCGGGTAGTGCGCACGTATGCGCGCTACCTTCTTGATACGCGCTGGAGCTGGCTCAGCCTGCTGAAGCCGCCACGCCATATCCAAGTTCATCCAGAACCGCGCAGACGGTCCAAGCGCGGCCTCAAGTTCCTTCGCGGTCGTGGGCGAGATGCCCCGCTTTCCCGCAATAATCTGGTTCACCGCCGGAAGAGGCCGGCCGATGATCTCGGCGAACTCGGACTGAGTCCACCCACGGGCCTCAAGTTCCTCTCGGAGGAAGTCGCCCGGCGGGAACACCTCTGCGAGCACCCTTGCGGTCATAGCATCCTCCATAGCTAGTGGTAGTCCTCGATTGCCACTATCGCGATTCGTTTTCGCGGGTGTTCACCGCGTATCTCGACAATCAACCGCCATTGATCGTTCAGGCGGAGTGAATGCTGATGTTGTCGCTTTCCCTTCATCTTCTCGAATCGTCTACTCTTGAACTCGTATAGGTCCCGCTCGTCCACCGCAGCCCTGATGATCTGCATGACCCGGCGGAATTGCCGCGCAATGGGAGCGGCGAATCGCCCGAGGAACTCGGCGTCGGTTTCGAGCCGGTCTAGCTCATCATCGTCGAACTCGACATCCATCACCGAAGGTAGCTCAACTATCGTATTATCGCAATACCGTATTTCCGCATAGCGATAAACTGGCTACTTGACAATGCTTGAGCATTTCTGGTGGTCCCGTTCTTCGTCTGGCGCCGACGCTCTGTGTCTACGAGTGCTGACGATCTTCTAGGCCCGACCGAACCGCCCCGCAATCCTAGTCCGTCAGATTCAAACTGGGCCACTGCCAGAAGTTCGTCGTGAATGACGCCGATTCCCGTCCCCACATCGAGCAGCGTCGCATCGCGGAGGCCCGTGGCGCGAATGGCTTCCAGCAGGCGCTGGCCCACACGCTCGACCAGGCCCGCCAGGCCGCCGAGCGCTTCCGCGGGCAGGGCGTGGACCTCTGGGGCTACACGACGACACAGCCCGGCGGTGTGACGCGCTCCGAAGTTCTCGGGAGGCGGTATCACTGAGCAGCGGGCCGGACGACCTGCCCGCCGGCCGCCTGAAACCGGCGGAGTGCGGCGACGACTTCGGGGAGCTCCCAGAACCACGAGGGCTTCAGCGAGCGCCGGTCCGCGGCAAGAGCACTAGCGCCGAGCACCAACGTCTCGACGCGCCGCTTCCCGGATTCCCGCTCGAAGAGTAGCTCCGCGAAATAGTCCTCAGTGAATATCGCCGCGGGCTCGATGATCGTGAGCCGCGGGCCATACGGGATCATCGTCCGGGCCGCGGCGACTTCGTCGGCGTCGGCCGTGACCACGACGAGACGCTCGGGGGTTGGCACAGAGCCCCCCGTAAACGGCGCACTCCGTCTCGGGCCCCGCGCGCGCTGGCGGCGCTCGGGGCCGCTGGGCCGTCTTTCCTCCGGCTCGTCCTGCGGGCGCCGGCTGCGGTAGTACCGGTAGATCGCGTCCAGGTTGATACCGCCTTCCCACGGCCGGAGCCGGTTGGGGTTTGCGCGATCACCGACGCGCGCAGCAGCGCGCCGTCCCTGCTGCGCGACCACTCGACGGTCAGTCCGGCGCTTGGATCGGCCTTCCTCACGATCGGTGTGTCCTCCCCGCGGCAAAACGGGAGGTCGGTATCGAACGCCCCAATCTTCAACGTGCCGGTGCCGGTCATCGGAAGAGCGCATCCAGATACTTCGTCGAGGTGGCGGCGGGCTTCACTTGAACCCCGTCAGCTGGATCCCCTGTACGAAGTACCGCTGCGTAAACACGAACAGGATCATGATCGGCACGATGGCTGTGACGGCGGCCGCCATCTGGTAGGGCCAGTTCATGACGTAGACGCCGTGGAACGACGCAATGCCCACCTCCACGGTCCGCATCGCCATCGACCGAGTGGCGATCAGCGGCCACAGCAGGTTCTTCCAGGCGTCGATGAACGCGAACAGGCCGATGGTTGCCAGCGCCGGTTTCGCAAGCGGCAGCGACACGGTCCAAAAGATCCGCCACTCACTCGCCCCGTCGATGCGCGCGGCGTCCTCGAGTTCCCGTGGCACAGAGCGGAAATACTGCCGCATCAGGAAGATGCCCCACACCGACACCAGCTCCGTACTGATGAGCCCGACATAGGTATCCCCCCACCCCAAGCGGTCGATCAACAGGAAGCGCGGGATCAGCACCACGACAGTCGGAACCATCATCGTCGAGAGGACGAGGAGGAAGATCCGCTCCCGCCCGCGGAACGCGAGCTTCGCGAACGCGTAGCCGGCCGTCGCGGCGGTGAGGAGCTGCCCGAGGACGACACCCGTTGCGAACACCAACGAGTTGAGGAAGTATCGGCCGAAGGGCCGCGCAGTCAGCGCGCCGGCGTAGTTGCCCCACTGCGGGTCGGTCGGCAGGACCCGCGGCGGAAACCGATAGACCTCAAGCTCGTCCATGAGGCTCGTCGAGACCATCCAGAAGAACGGGACGAGCATCGTGGCCGCGAGCAGGATGGTGGTCGGCCACGCGATCCACTTACGCGCGCCTATGATCCCTCCTCCACGCGGCGCTCGAGGACCCGGAACTGAAGCCACGTGACGACGAAGATGATCGCGAAGAGCACCCAACTCATCGCGGCCGCGTTCCCGAAACGGAAGAACTCCCACGCCTCCTCGTAGATATGGAAGACCGCCACGTCGGTTGAATGGAGCGGGCCGCCTTCCGTCATGACGTACACCGCCCCGAAGATCTGAAACGACCCGATAACGGACGTGACGAAAACGAAGAACAGGGTGTGGCGCAGACCGGGCAGCGTCACATGGACGAAGCGTCGCCAGGGGCCGGCACCGTCGATGCGCGCGGCGTCGTAGAGGTCCAGCCGCACTGCTGCCAGGCCGGCCTGGAACAGCACCATCTGGTAGCCCACGATCAACCAGACGGACATGAGCATGATGGCGAGCAGTGCGGTGTCGGGCGACGTGAGCCAGCGCACCGGCCCGAGCCCCACGAGCGACAGGACCCAGTTCAGGAAGCCATACTCGTCGTGGAGCATCCACTGCCAGACGATCGCGATCGCGACGAGGCTCGTGACGCTGGGAAGAAAAAACACGGCGCGCAACAACACCACGCCGCGCCCGGGCCGGTGCGCAAGCAAGGCGAGTCCCAGGGCGACTGCCATCGCGATCGGCACGTGGAGCGTGAAGACGGCGGTGTTCTGGACCGTATTCCACCAGCTGGGGTCCGTAAGAATGGCGGCATAGTTGGCCAGCCCCACGAACGGTCGCGCCGCATCGATCAGGCTCCAGCGGTGGAGCGACAGCCAGGCGGCGAACAGTAGCGGACCGATGCTGAATATCCCGAGGTGGAGGAACGCAGGCGCGAGAAACGACCAGGCGGTTACGGTGCGCCGGAAGGCCCGAGGAGTGTCCACCAGCCGGGCGAGCGACGCGATGGCCGCCGCCAGCGCGAGGCCGATCAAGCCGATCGCGATGAGCGGGACCGTCGGGTCGTGCGTGTGCTCGTACGGCAACCCGGCGAGGCGCACTGGACCGACATCGGCGATGGCGTAGGTGACGCGATCCGCCTCGAGCCTGCCGCCCGCAGGGCGGCCCTCCCCGAGGCGTGCGGTCACGGTCGTCGAGAGCGTGGAGAGGATCACGTCCCCACGCCGGTCGAACGCCACAAACGGCAGCTGCGCAACCCGGTATACGCCGCCGGGCTCCGCGATCAGCGCCTGGAGGTCGGGCACCGATCGGAGTGCGTTCGCCGCAACCTCGAGGCGGGTGCTGGTCGCGTCCTCGAGGGTCCGGTGCACCGATCGCCCCGCAGCCGCGAGCGGTACGGCCGTTACGACCGCCGCGACGACCGGCCACCGCACCCGCGAGCTGCGGGCGCGCGTCCAACCCATGGCGATGATGCCGAGCAGGGCGACCGCTACGACTGCCGCGGCCGTCGTCCCATCGGTGGGCCGTTGCGGCGTTGCGGTGAGTCGGAGCGTTCCAACCCTCGACCAGGCATCGGCGTCATACACGGCTGCGACGCCCGTGAGGCCGCCGTCGGTCCGGCGCACGATCGCTTCGTCGACCGACAGATCGACATCGTCCGACAGGGCCCAGCGCGACCCGAAGAGGTGGTCGAGCGCGTCGGCCCTACCGGTTTCCCGTAGCAGCTCGACTGCGACGCCGGTCTCGGCACGCAGAAGATCGACGGCGGCGCGCCTCGCCGCGGCGCGGGCGACCAGGGTGCCGGCGACGACCGCGACGGCCAGCACCAGCCAGACGAGCCCTGCCAAGACCGCGCGGCGCCCGCGCGCGGTCATCGCGCGATCACGCGGTCGATTGCCTGCGCGACCTCCGCAGCCGCGGCGCGCACCGGGTCGCCCCGCAGCAGATGCCGGTCCATGATGTCCAAGGACATTTCCTCGATCTCGTGGAAATCCATCACCCGCGCTCCCCACGGAGGGCGGGCACCCCGGACCTCTCGCAGGAACGCGGCTTCGATGTCGAGCGTGTCCCGCGCCGCAACCGCGCGCGCGACCGCCTCCAGCGCCGGGATCTCGAGCCCCGACTCCGCCCGCATCCGTTGCGCTTCCTCGCCTGCAAGGAACGCGGCGAGCTCTACGGCTAGGCGCTTGTGCCGGACATTGGCGGGGACCGCCCACCCCGAGGCGTAGATCACGGTCTGGGCGGCGGCGCCCTCCCGATGGGGAATGGGCGCGACACCGATCTCCAGATCCCCGCGCCGCGCGTACGCCAGGAGGCGCGGCATGTGCCAGTGGCCGGAGATCAGCATTGCCTGCCTGCCGATGTAGAATCGACCGACGCGCATCGGATCGCCGCTGCGGAGGAATTGGATCGGCGGCGCAACGCCGTGCTCGGTGACCAACGACGTGAGAAACTCCAACGTTGCGACCGTGGGATCGGAATCGAGATAGCCCACCGTCCGGGTGCCTTGCGGGTCGAGAATGTCGCCCCCGGCGGACCACACCCACGGGATCCACTCGTAGAGTTGCCGCGGGAAATTGACGGCGAAGATGTCGGTGCGGCCGTCGCCGTCGAGGTCGCGGGTGAGCGCCCGCGCCGTCGCGAGGAACTGCTCCCACGTCCAGCCGGTGTCCGAGGGGAGAGGTACGCCCAACTCGGCGAAGAGACGTCGGTTGTAGTAAATGACGAGCGGCGTGAAGCCTTTCGGCAGGGCGAACAACCGCGCGCCGCGGCGGAAGATCGCAAGCACTCTGGGAAATGCCGCGCTGGTATCGTATCCCACTCGTTGCACGTACGGCGCGAGATCGAGGACCAGCCCCCGCTCGACGAACGTCGGAATATCGGGCGCGTCGAGCAGGAAGACATCCGGCGGGAGGCCGGACGCGATCGCCGTGACGAGCTTCTCGCCATAGTTGGTCACGATCGATTCGACAGTGACGCGGACCCCTGGATGCCGGGCGGCGAACGTGTCAGCGATCCGCTGTTCGGCGGTGAGCTCCAACTCGGTGGCCCAGTTCATCACCCGCAGGGTCACGGCTCCACCGCGGCCGTCCTGCCGGTTGCATCCCGTCACGAGGGTGAGCGTCGCGAGCGCCACGCCGAGTGTGTGCCGGGTCATCGGACCGGAACCAGCCGCACCCCGTCGCTGTCGAAGACGTGGGCGCGGTCGCTGAGAATCCGCACGCCGACACGGTCCCCGACCGCGTAGCGCGCCGCAGGATCGGTGCGGGCGATCCAGGCCATGCCGGCCGGCCCGTCGAGGTGCACCAGGAGCTCGCTGCCCAAGAGCTCGCGCCGGACGACCAGCGCAACGAAGTGCGCCTCCGCAGCGTCGTCGGGCGCGAGGAGGGCGAGCGCTTCCGGCCGGACCCCGAGTGTCGTGGGACCGCGGTAGGCGTGCGGCAGGCCCCGGAGGGCGAGGCCGGGTGCCCGAAAGACCGTCCCGCCGTCTTCCTCGGCCAGCGCGCCCGCCAGCGTGTTGACCGTGGGCGTCCCCATGAAACGCGCGACGAAGAGGTTGGCCGGCTCCCGGTAGACTGCCAGCGGCGCGGCATCCTGCTGGAGCACCCCGTCCCGCAACACCGCGATGCGCGTGCCCAGGGTCATCGCCTCCACCTGGTCGTGCGTAACGAAGATCATCGTGGCACCGAGCCGGTGGTGCAGCGCAGCGATCTCGTTGCGCATCTCGAGCCGGAGCTGCGCGTCCAGGTTCGAGAGGGGCTCGTCGAACAGGAAGACGCTCGGTTCCCGAACGAGCGCTCGGCCCAGCGCCACCCGCTGGCGCTCGCCGCCCGAAAGCTGGGCCGGCTTGCGATCGAGCAGCCGTTCGAGGGCAAGGACCGCCGCCGCACGCCCCACGGCCGCGTCGCGCGTCGCACGCGGCACCCGGCGCATCTTGAGACCGAACCCGAGATTCTCGCGCACCGTCATGTGGGGGTACAGCGCGTAGTTCTGGAACACCATCGCGATGTCGCGCTCGGCTGGTTCGAGCTCGGTCACATTCCGGTCGCCGATCCAGACTGTCCCCGCAGTCGGCTCTTCTAAGCCCGCGATCATCCGCAGGACGGTGGTCTTTCCGCATCCCGACGGACCCACGATCACCGCGAGCTCGCCCGGCTCGACGGCGAGATCGAGCGGTTGGACGGCGGTCACGTCGCCGAAGCGCTTTGCGAGACCGGAGAGCCGGACCAAGCTGCCCATCAGCAACCGAACGGGATGGTACCCATCAGTATGGAATCTCCAGCGGCGTGCCGCTTGCCCTTCCATTCCGCGTGGGCGTCGAACAGCGGGTCGTCGAGACTCGTCGACGGCACGGGGAACGGCGTGGCAAACTCGCCCGTGTCTTCGAGATGTTCCAGCAGAACTCGAACCATAGCGTCGTTCAAGAGATCGGTGAGCAGCGGATAGAAGCAGACCGCTGCCTTGACGCCGGTGCTGCTATCTACCATCGAGATCTACATCTCCTCCAGTCCGAGGTCGCTGCGCGCGCGGTTCATCACCTCAGGGGTGATCTCCGTGATGCCACGTTCCACAGCGTAGTCGGCGTAGATCCTCTTGACCATCCCCCGTGCAAACTTCGGCACCCGCGCGAGGCGATCGCGAGCCTCGGCACTCCAGGTCGGCCTGCTGAGCTTGCCGCCCGCGCCGGATTGCACTCGCTCCTCCTCGAACGCGTCCTCGCGGCCGAGCAGCGTGCTCCGCACCAATCCCAGCGGCTGTTCCAGTTGTTCGTTGAGTGGCCGACCGCCAATCTTCTCCCCCAGCGATCTGACCAGCTGGGTTTCGATCGGGTTCGCGAGCATTGCGATTTTCCAACCGCAGCGAGGGCACGCGAACGCCGCGGCGAACGTTCCGTCGCCCGGCACGTCGCGTTCCTTGAATCGCATCTGCTCGTCGCATTTGAGGCAGAGGAATTTCATGGCGGTCTTAAATCCCTGTAGGCCCCTGATCCGGGGAGCGTAAATCGGCGGTATCGGCTCCTGAAACCGGGGATCACCCCGGGTGGCATCAAACAGCGGGTCAGCCACGCCGGGCTCCGGTCGCTGCACGATTACCCTAAGACCAGCAGCGTCACGCGGCCAGAGGGAAGTGAGTCTCCGTCTCCTCCTGCGCTACCCCTTCTCTACGGGCACTCCTACCAGCGAGCCGTACTCGGTCCAGGAACCGTCGTAGTTCTTCACCTTGTCGTATCCAAGCAGCTCTGTGAGTGCGAACCAGGTGTGGGAGGAACGCTCGCCGATACGGCAGTAGGCGATCACCTCTTTGTCCCGTGTGATCCCGCCTCCCTCGTAGAGTTGTGACAGCTCGTCGGCCGACTTGAAGGTGCCGTCGTCCTGGGCAGCCTTGGCCCACGGGATATTGGCTGCGCCCGGGATGTGTCCCGGGACCTGGGCCTGCTCCTGAGGTAGATGGTCGGGCGCGAGCTTCTCACCGCGATACTCCTCGGGCGAACGCACATCGATGAAGCACACGTCCCCGTCTCGAACCTGTGACAAGACGTCGTCGCGGAGCGCTCGGGTGGCCGCCGCGACCGGGCCGCTCACCGTGATGTCGGTCGCAGCGAATGACGGGACCTCCTGAGTGAGCCCGCGGTTCTCCAGCTCCCACTTCTTCCTGCCACCGTTCAATAGCTTCACGGCGCCGAAGCCCAGGTATCGAACCAACCAGTACGCGTAGGTGGCGAACCAGTTGTTGTTGCCCCCGTAGAGCACGACCGTCGTGTCGGAACCCGTCCCCGCGTGCCGTAAGAGCTGTGAGAGCCCCTCCTGGTCGACGTACTCCCGGCCAACAGCTGCGTGCAGGTCTGTGTTCCAGTTCCCCAGGCCAGGGCATTCTTGATGTGGCCCTTGCCATAGGCGGTGGTATCCTCGTCGACCTCGATGACCCGGATGGCCGGATCATCTCAATGCTGAGCGAGCCAGTCAGTCTCGACCAGCGCGTCGGGATTCGCATACTCAGCCATTCCAACCTCCCTCAAACGTTCACTTGTGACTCACTCCGGTGCATTGGTGATCGCTCGGCCGACCGGGCTGTCCCGTACGCTACCCCATGTTGGGGTACCCCGGAAGGGGTTACATCGTACTTGTTATACAGCACGGCAAGAAGCGACGGAGCGCCGCGCATTTTCCCGGCTATCGGTACATGTTAGAATGCCTCAGGAAGGCCCGACTAGATGCCTATCAGACCCGGCCGTGATGCGGACGTCACCTGGCAAGTTGAGGAAGCTGGCACTCAGGACGCGGATGAGAGGATCGATGGCCTCACGACGGCCCCCGAGAGGCAGTGGCTGTCTGCCACGAAACACGCCGTTAGGAGCTGACGCGTGCGTTTTCATCCACCATGTCGGGGATCTCCTTGGGTAACGGGGTTGGGTCATGAGTTACCTACCCACGGGACTTCGACAGGCTCTCCGCCTGGAGGAAACCACGCGTACAGCCCTCCCGGAGAATCGGTACGGCTGAGGGTTCTACCATACAAGTTCACAAGACAACGCCTCGCCTGAGGGAGGTTCAGGGGGTCGCCGGTAGCCGCCAGATAGCACGCTAGAAAAGCGCGTTCCTCCCCGTGCTCAGTTCGTGTTTGAGGAATACCTCCTGCGAGAGACGGCGTTATATTTCAAGCCTGAGAACATCATACAGAAGGCAAAGAGCCCGTTGGCGGTCGAAGGAGACTCATGACGTACTGTGCCAGCTATTCGAAAGCGCAGGATCTTACGATCGCGCTAGATGCGATTTGTGGCGAGTTGGCCAGGGGGCTCAGCGGCGTCCCACCCGACATCTCCTTCCTCTTTGTATCACACTTTCATGCTGACCGTTTTGAACAATTGGCGAGTCTGGCTTACCGAAAGAGCGAAACGCGACTGATGTTAGGCTGTACGGGCGAAATGATCGCAGGGGGCCGTGAAGAGATCGAATCCGGCCCGGCCATCAGTCTGTGGTCGGCCGTGTTGCCGGATGCAGAGATCGAGCTGTTTCACGCCGAATTCTCCCAAACGCCCGATGGCATCGTGTGCGACGGAGTCCCATCGGGTCTGGAAGAAGGACGAGCCGATGTTCGGGCTGTCTTTGTCTTCGGCGAACCATTTTCCTCAGTCCCGAACTCCGTGATCGATCGTTTTGCCGACGAACTTCCGGGCGTGCCGCTCATCGGTGGCATGGCGAGCGGCGGTGCCGGTCCCGACATGAATCGGTTGTTCCTCAACTCAACGACCATTCCGCATGGTCTCATCGGGGCGGTTGTCCGAGGCGGCCCGCGGATCCGATCGGTCGTCTCGCAGGGATGCCGACCGATTGGCAAGCACTACGTGGTCACCCGAGCAGAACAAAACATCGTTCACGAATTGGGTGGCGTCCCACCCATGCAGCGGTTGCGCGAATTGGTGCCGACGTTGTCAGTTCAGGATCGACAATTGATGCAGAACGCGCTGCACCTCGGCATCGTGATGAACGAATATCAAGAGACCTTCGCGCGGGGAGACTTTCTGATCTCGAACGTGATAGGGGTCCGAGAGGATGACGGATCGCTGGCGATCGGAAACCCCGTGCGCGTCGGTCAGACGGTGCAGTTCCACGTCCGCGACGCGGTAACGGCCGACGAGGATTTGGTTCGGCTGCTCGAGCAGGATCGAACAACGAACGCGAATCCACCGCAAGCGGCATTGCTCTTCAGTTGCAATGGTCGTGGAACCCGGTTGTTTCCGGAGCCGAATCACGATGCCGGGACGATCCAGGAGAAAGTTGGACCGATCCCGTTGGCTGGCTTCTTCGCCCAGGGGGAACTCGGGCCGGTCGGCGGCAAAAACTACATCCACGGATTCACCGCGAGCGTAGCCCTCTTTGAATAGCAGGCCCATAGAATCGCGAACGAACGGCCAGATTCTGCAGCGGTCTTGGGATCACGAGTACGGTGGCCAGGTCTGCAAGCGATGGTCTTCGAGCGGGACACCCACGGTGAAGTGGTAGAGGTTCTGAAACTGGTTATCGGCGAGTCCCAGGAGGTCGTGAACGGGATCGTCGAAATAGCATCCGATCCCCGTGGAGCCGAGACCGGCTGCTTCGGCTTCCAGATACAAGACCTGGCCGACTACGCCTGCCTCCCAAAAAAGGTTGCGGTAGAACCAGGCCCCGTTGCTCTGAATCGGCTCGGCAAACTCGGCTATCATGCCGAGGCTGAAAAAACCATCCGCGGCGATGTCCTGATCGCAACTCAAGGTTCGCGACGCGTCGCGAGCATCCGCCTCGACTAACCGATACAGAGGAAAACCGATCGGCACTCCTGCAGGTGTCTCCCAGAGGAAGGTCTCGTGCATCGCTTTCTTGAGCAGATCCACCCTGGCCGGATCTCGAACCAAGAAATAGAGCCCAGGCACCACATCGTCGACCCTGTGAACGAACAAGGCCAGGTGAATGGCCGTGGGCCAATACAGGGCATCCCAGGGCGGGTAGGGTCCCGGCAGCGTGCGCGCAAGAATTCGCAGAAACAGCTCGCAAGACACTGTGCTGCGCCCATCCAGTGCCAGGCAGCTACGCCGTTGCCGAATGATCTGTCGGGCATCAACGTTTGATAACTGGTAGGACAACTGCTGGTCACACACCGATTCACGCGGTACTGCGTCCAGAGCGATATCTCGTGGCATCCGCGTCGCCACTGCGACTTCGTCGATAACCGGCCAGGAAATGTGTTCGCGACTCAGCCGATTGGGTTGACCATGCCACTGGCCAGTGCGAATCTTCTCGATTGTCTTCGCGGCCGCAACAGGAAATCTGACGGCGACTTCCCCATCGGAGGTGTTGGGAGTCACCACGGCAAGCAACTCTGGTTCCTCCGACTCCTCTTCCGGAAACTCTTGCTGACGATTCAGACCCAGCAGGGTGGCCACGTCATCCGTCGACCAGCTTGAGACCAGCCTGAGCTGCCACCCACACAAAACAGCAGAAAAGCGAAGCGCCGCCACGGCGTGCCCGATGTCGTGCTGACAATAGCGAAACGCCCGCTCGCCGTATTTCCACGCTTCTCGCCAGGAAACAGAACCGAGTCCGACCAGAAATGATCCTGCAGGCAGGTCGTACATGAGCGAATCCCAAATATGCTGAGAGAATGACGCGCGGAGCTCTAGCGAGTGACGTTCCGACACATAATGGTAAAGTGCGGGTCCGTCATGCTCGCTCCGCGGGGATTCAAGCAACACATATGCTTCGGTCGGGTGCAAGTTCCCGCTAGATGGATTGACCCGCAATGACCAGCGGCTCGTGCCGGCCTGTTTCCAGGCCGTCAGTGCGAGACTGTATCGAAAGAAGTCGGCCACGGTCCCGAGATCAACCGGTGACGGTGGCAAGGCGTTCGGCTCGTAGATCCGGTAATGCGGAAGCGCAGGCGGCTCACGGCCTAACTCCAACTGCGCCTCGGAGGCACCGCGGTAATACCGAAACGGATGAGGCTGATTCGCCCAGTCCATGTATCCCGGCGAACGAGCATACTGGTGGAAGTGATGCTTTGTTCGTTCGTGATACGCGAAGACGGTCGCAAGGACGTTCATAAGTTTCAGTCAATGGAAGTGCCTAGTATCTAACGACTTGCACTTCATCGTCACACTCGTTGTCGAGAAAATTCAACAGCGTGCCGCAGGCTTCGTCCGGCGGGTTGGCCCAGCGCATCTCCGCCATGTGGCACGGCGCGCTATATGGCGATCGGCACGTGGAAATATCCGATCCCTTCGGCGATCGTGGGGTGCCGCAGGTGTCCTACGGGTAGCCATACCGCTCTAGTGTAACGCCCGAAGCTGGTAGCCACGACCCTAGGCGCCTTGCACCTCCTCAGGTGTCCTACGGGTAGCCATACCGCTCTAGTGTAACGCCCGAAGCTGGTAGCCACGACCCTAAGCGCCTTGCACCTCCTCCCTGGCCCATCAAGCACATAGAAAGGCCCGCGGTCCCTGCACTCGGCGCCGCCACCACCGTCGGCCCAGAGGTTGCCGTTCCTGGACACCGCCTCTTCGAGTGCGCGCCGTCCGCCATTCCGGTCGCCCTGTGGCGTCCGTACCGAACGGGTCACATCTTTCCACGTATGGACCAGCAGTTTGAACGGCTGAAAGCTGCCCTGGCCGACCGCTACGCCATCCAAGAAGAACTCGGCGCGGGCGGCATGGCGACCGTCTATCTCGCCGAGGATCTGAAGCACCGTCGCAAAGTCGCGGTGAAAGTCCTTAGGCCTGAGCTTGCGGCCGTCCTCGGTGCCGAGCGGTTCCTCAAGGAAATCGAGGTCACCGCTAACCTCCATCATCCCCACATTCTTCCATTGCACGACTCAGGTGAGGCGGGTGGCTTCCTCTACTATGTGATGCCGCGCGTCGAGGGCGAGTCGTTGCGCGAGAAACTCAGTCGCGAGAAACAACTTTCCATCGAGGAGACCCTCGAGATCGCCAAGGCCGTGGCTAGCGCGTTGGATTACGCGCACCGTCATGAGGTGATCCACCGGGACATCAAGCCGGAGAACATCTTGTTGCACGAAGGACAGCCCATGGTCGCGGACTTCGGTATCGCGTTGGCGATACGCGCGGCGGGAGGCAACCGGCTCACGGAGACTGGCATGTCTCTCGGCACGCCCCATTACATGAGTCCTGAGCAGGCGATGGGGGACCGGGAGCTGGATGCCCGGTCCGACGTGTACTCGCTCGCCTGTGTGACCTACGAAATGCTGGCGGGAGAGCCACCGTATACGGGCCCTACGGTGCAAGCCATCGTGGCGCAGGTTCTCACGGAGAGGCCGCAACGGCTCGCCGGACGGCGCGACACCGTCCCGCCGCACGTCGATGCGACAGTGCACAAGGCGCTCGAAAAGCTTCC
>JADFNB010000035.1 GCA_022563595.1 Gemmatimonadota bacterium | reverse complement strand
CCCGTACCGGGGTGATGACTGACCGCCTCCTTGGTTGTCCGCACGAGGAGGGAGTCGACTACGCCGAGGGGGATGTGTGCCCAGAGTGTCCATTTTGGGCCAGCCGAGACCGGTGGACAGGTGAGTCGCTAAACTGAGCGCCGTCTAACAAGCCCATGAAGCTGTCGGCGCCGTTCGTTAATAAGGAAGTCATTGAGTTGTGAGCCTGGCGAGGCCGATGAACGTTCGGCATCTTTGTGCATGGCAAGTGATAGCGCCGCAGCTTATGGGCAGATCCGTTAGACCGCAGCTCGGTCAGGACCGAGCACGAGGCAACAGCTATAGCACCGCCCGGCGCGCCCGGCGCTTGGCTTTCTGCTTCGTTGCTGAGAGCAGGGCTTCCGGACGTGTCGCTGCGACGCGCAACAGGACCTTGGCAGGCCCGTCAGGACGACGCCGGTTCTGCTCCCAGTTCTGGAGCGTGTTCACGCTGATACCCAGTAGCGCCGCGAACTTCGCCTGGCTGAGCTTGAACCGCGCCCGAAGCGCCGCAACGTTGGGGCTCTTGCCACGGAGCAGATCCTCCGCCCGAGTGACTCGGGCGGGTTTTAGGCGGCCCGCTTCGATGGCCTTCATCTGCTTCACGCTCTCGACCAACTGGTCAAAGAGGTCCTTACGCATCCGTACCTCCTAGCCTCCGCGGTTCGCCGTGAGTCGCCCGTTGGGAACCACGCTACAGACCGACGTTCTCTGACGGCACGTTCTACGTGCTGGGTGTCCGGCCTGGAGAGTATGAAGTGACCGTGGACGCCGCCGGCCTGGCGGCGATCGGCGCTACCGCCACGCCGGCCCGGTTCACGCTGGGGCGAGCCCCGGACGCTCTCATCATCGAAGGGGTAGCGGTGCGTCTCGTCCGAGGCGGAGGTTGAGAAGCGGTGTAACTCAGTCGGCGAGACCCGGAACGTTCGGTCTCCCCCTGGCCTGCGTGACGGCCCGCTCGATCGCGGTTGCGGTAGCCTCCTGGGCGAGCAGTTCCACCTGCATCGTGTGTCCGACAGGCTCATCACCCGTTGAGACGGCGAAGACGATGTCACCGTCATACACTGTTCCGACCGGCGTGATGCGCTGCGCCAGCGCATCCGCTGCCGAGCGCGCGATCTCCGCGAGTGCCATGCGGTCGACGCCCGCATTGGTCCCGACGATCACCAACGTCGTGTTGCCGAACCGGGATGTCGCCTCGCCACCACCCGCCAGGTAGGCCCTCGCGTCCGCGAATCCCTCTTGAGCGCGGGCACCCGCGATAATGCGTCCGGCGCCGTCGCGGACGTCACCGAACGCATTGACGACGGCTAGTGCCCCCACCGCCACCGCGCCGCGCGTTACCGCCCACGTGCCGACACCGCCCTTCATCGCCCGACCTGGCCCAAGCGCTTTCCCGACCGTAGCACCGGTGCCGGCACCCACCGATCCCTCGACGACTTCCCCCCCCGCCGCCTCGCAGGCGGCGTAACCATCGTCCGGACCGGGCCAGCGGTCGGAACGCCCTTGGGCCAGGTCGAAGACGACGGCGCACGGCACGATGGGAACGACCAGCTCGCCGACCCGGAAGCCCCGGCCGCGCGCCGCAAGCCAGCGCATGACCCCGTCGGCCGCACCCAGCCCGAACGCGGAGCCACCGGTCAGGAGAATGGCGTGAATGACGGGAACGAGATGTTGTGGGGAGAGAGCGTCCAGCTCACGCGTGCCCGTCGCGCGTCCGCGCACGTACGCCGCCGCCCGCATACCCTCCGCGGGACCCAGCACTACCGTGCAGCCGGTCGCCGCATCGGCGTCGGTAGTGTGTCCCACGGACAGGCCGGGAACGTCGGCGATGGAGCGGGACACGTTGGGAGGCTTACGGACCTGCCGCCGGCGGCTCCGTCTGCCCGCCCTGCTTTTCCGCGCAAGCCTTGCACAGCGTCACGCCGCGGAACGAGCAGATGAGACAGATGAACGTTTCGCACTCGGCACAAGGATAGCCTTCGGAGGCGCGCTCCTCGTTGCCGCAGGCGCGGCAGATCATGCCATCGGTTTCTTGCACGACAGCCTCCTTAGCCCTCGAGCCCGTAGTCCTTGATCATAGCATGCTCGGCGCCGAGTTGCATCGCGCGGACGGCACAGGCACATCTCCGTGTCCGCTCAGCAGGATGACGGCCGCCTCGCCGGTCGCCTCGCGGAAAACGGTACGCGGAGTGCTCCAGGAATTCCCCCACCGTGCGGAGAATGTCGGGATCGTCGTCGACTAGCAGGACGCTCTCGGACATGGGCATCAGGATGTGGAGGGTACGAGAATGCGGAGCGCGCCCGGGAGGATCTCCGCAGTGAACGGCGTCTCGCCGGCAGCCTCACCATCCAGCTGGACCGGTCGCACGGGGTCTGTCTCCACGGTGACGACGCGGCCCCGCGCGTACCGCACGTTGCCGCGCGCGTCGTTCCCGCCGCGCCACAGTCGCCACACGACGCCGGCGCTCTGCACGAAACCCTGTGCGCGCAGTATCACGACATCCAAAAGGCCGTCGTCCACCGAGATCCCCGTGCCGAATCGAATGAACGGTGGGATTAGCTCCGCGCAGTTGGCGACCATCACGGTGGCGGCCTCGACCTCCAATAGCTCGCCGTCGACCGTGATGCGATAGGAGACGTTGCGCACGCCTGCGAGCGTTTGGAGAACCTGCGCGACGTATGCGCCGAACTTCCAGCGTCGCTTGGCTGCGCTCGTGGTTCTGGCCATCAGCTCAGCGTCGTACCCCGCGCCGCAGGCTACCGCGAAGTAGTGGTCGCCGTCGCTGCGCACGATGCGGCCGAGATCGATCCTACGCGGAACTCCCCGGGCGATGACCAGCGCCGCTTTCGCCGGATCACGAGGCAGCCGCAGATTCCTGGCCAGGAGGTTGCCGGTGCCTCCCGGAACCAATCCGAACTCCACCTCTTCACCCACGACACCACGTACCGCCTGCATGGTGGTGCCGTCACCGCCGTAGATGGCGATACGTGTGATGCCGTCGTCGAGCGCCGCCCGGGCCAGCTCCGCAGCGTGCCCGGGCCGTGTGGTCCCTACCACCTCGACGTCCCAGCCTTCACGCGTCAGCACCGACGACACCGTGCGCACGACGCTCGGGTCGGTGCGCGCCGCGACGGGATTCACGATCACGACCACTCTCGCCATCAGTAGCGTTTCTCCCACAGCACGTCCAAGCCGAACTGATAGCGGAACTCCGACGGCTGCGCCGCAGATGTGAAGCAACTCGGCAACGGATCGAAACTGGCGGCCAGACTCCACTGCCGGCTCATGCGGAACTCTATCGCCGCTCCGAGGTTCTCGACGGTGAACGCTTCGCGCGGGCAGATGCGCTGGTTGAGCGTCACAAACCACCGCTCGCCAATCTGACTCCCGAGCGCGATCTCGGTGCCGGCCAGGCCGAAACCTTCACCACCGAACCCCGGACGAATCTCGAAGTAATCGAGCGGGATGCCAAGATCGGCTATCAACGCACTGCCGAGTTGGCCGCTGATACGGGAGGCCCAGGTAGAGATCGTCTGCTGCAGCCCATACTGCGTGAATCGTCCGCCGGCAGCCTGCGCCGTCGGTGCGCCGAACACCAGATACGAGAGAATCTCGGTCTCCGAGAGCGGCGGCTGGATGTCACTGGAGAGGGTCAAGGTTGGTGAGTTGATCGTCCCCCCGACGTTCACTAATACCGTGACCGGATCACCTCGAACGTCGCGCAGCTGATGCCGCGCGTCGATGTCGAGTGCGGCGTTGAGATCGGGTGTTCCGAAGTAGCGCACTTCGCCGCGCGTAACGGTGAAGTCCTTTTGGATCGTCGGGCCGAGCGGCAGCCGGTACGTTCCGCGCGGCGTCTGGAGCGTCCCGTCGATCCGGTATTGGTCCCCGATCTTGTTCACCGTGACCACGCCGGTCAACAGGACGTCGGCCTCGGTCGACCGCAGCCGCACGTCCGATCCCATCTCGAGTCGCAGACTGTCGATCCTGAGGCTGTCGAGAAACCTGTTCTGGAACGCGGTCCCGAGTCCCTGCCGCCGGATCAACGCCGCCGTTGCGGAGTCGACCGCGAAGGCCGTGTCCTCCAAGTTGATGATCTCTTTCTCCACGATGTCCGCGAAGTAGAGCACCCCTTCAGTCACGGTTCCGTTGCCCGTGAGAGCGGTGGCGAAGACCGGCCCGCGCAGGTGAATCTCGCCTGACGCGGTCAGCGCCAGGAAGTTCGGCACATCGATCGCGCGGAACTCGCTGGCGCTCACGTCGAGGTGTAACTCCGGGCGCGTCAGCCCCTCGAGCCGGACGAAGCCACGCACCTCGGCGCTACCGCCGCCGGCCTGTACCGTCAACCGTTCCACGGTGATGGTGTCGCCGGACAGCTCGAGGCGTCCGTTCACGCGCTCGTGACGCACGCCGAGACCGGGGAACGAAACCGCGCCGTCGACAACGGTGAGGAATCCCGTCAGCTCCGGGCGATCCCACGTTCCGGTGATTCCGAAGTCGGCCGACAGCCGACCGCTCGCGTTGCGGATCCTGGGGTTCACCGCGTCCAGAAACTCGAGGTCGACCCCGTCGGCCCGGGCACGGATGCTGAGGTCACCGGGGAGAAGTCGCTGCGCCACATCGCTGAAGGCGAGATCGATGGGTAGGTTCACGTCCACATTGAGGATCTCTTCACCGTCCTTTTCGAGGGTGACCGTACCGGCCAGGCGTCGGTTGTTGTACTCCACGCTACTCCGCGTCAGCGGCGCTCGAAAGTCGTTGAGCGTGAACTGCTCGATCTGGAGCTCCGCCGTGATCACCGGTCTTTCTCCGGTACCGCTGACCCGGAACGTGCCGCTGATATCGCCCGACGCCCGCTCGACGGGCAGCTGAGCCATCGCCCGCACCTCTTTCACGCGCAGCCCCTCGATCCGGCCATCGAGGACCGCATGGCCGCGACGGGGAACGGCCCCGGTGAGCAGGATACGCGACTCCCCGGACGCGGTCGTGAGCGTCATGTCGGACAGCACGATGGCGCTGTCCGTGATCGTCAAGCCGGCATCGCGTTCCAAGAACCAGACGTTCTCCGCCAGGAGGATTGGGAGCGAGTCGAACCGTACAGCGGTGGCCCCGCCCGAGTGGTGCAAGCGCCCCCCCACGATGAACGAGCCGTCCTCACCCATGCGGGCGCGCGCGCTCCAGCGCAATGAATCGGGTCGTCCATCGATGCGCCCTTCGACCGCGGCGAACCCCAGCTCGCCTACGGCGATTGAGTCCGCGTCGAGCGCTACGGCGAGCGCCGGAACAGGACCCTGGCGCAACCGCGCACGAACGGTAACGGAGGGGACAGCGATGTCGCCCCATCGCAACTCCGATCCCTCGAGTGTTCCGCCGAATCCGATGGCGTCGAGCGCACCGGCCAGCGTGAGCGTGCCCGCGATCGCTCCCGCCACACGGTCCGGCACGTCGGCCGGCCTCCGCCCAGCCACACTCGCGAGGAGCGGCGCGATCACCTCGACAGCCTCCACGTCCACGCGCATCACGATCGAGTCCGTTCCGGGCGATCGGATCGCCAGCCGTCCGTTCCCAGCGAGGTGTACCCCGAGCCCTTCCGCCCACACGGTATCTACGACGAGCAGCGAGTCGCGCGACCGCACGAGAACCACACCGCTGTCGAGCAGCATGCCGCCGACCGAAAAACGCCGCAACCCCAGCGCGAGATCCACCACCGGCGGCACGAGCGTGTCGGTCTCGAAGCGTCCTCGGAGGCGTCCCGTCAACCGCGTTTGGGGCAGCCTTTCCTCCAATCCAACAATGGCGAGACCGGTGAAGCTCAGGTCCATCCGGCGGAACCCGAGATGGGGCGCAACCAGCACCACCGTGGCGTCGCCTCGCACACGCCCGCCCGGACCCGCGAGGTCGGCGTCCAGAGCGAGCGAGTCGAGATACCCGGCGAGCGCGAGGCGCCCGGCGAACCCGCCGATGAACGGCACGCTCGGGTAGCTGGGGCGGATACCGTCGAACTGCAACGAGTCCAGCAGGAGTTCCGCCCATACACCCACCGTGTCGCCACGACTGTCGATCCTGACCCAACCTTCCGCGACGCTCACGGGAAGCCCGCCGTCCCACTGCCGCATGGTCCCGGTGAACCGGGCGTCGTGCCACGGACCATCCAAGACGCCGTCCAGCTCCAGCGTTCCCTGTAGGGCGATCCCCGGAACGACTCCCCGCACGGTGGCCAGCGCCACGCGCGCCTCCCGCACGGCGAAGTCGTGGAACACGACGTCCTCGTCAGCGAACTCCACCACGCCGGCGCCCGAAAGGTCGCTGATCGCACCGGCCGCACGGGCGTCCTCGAACCGCCAGTCCAGATCTACGACCAGGGCGCTGCGAGGCCCGTCGGCCCGTATCCGGCCGCTCAAGCGACCGTCGAACGGGATCGTGTCGATGATCCCGCGCAGGTAATCGAGATCGAGCCCATCCGCGCTGGCGTCTACGCCTTCGGCGGCCCACTCGTCGCCGGGCCCCACAGCAAAGCCCAGTGTGCCGCTCAACCGTCCGCCGTCAATCGTGGCGAGGTCGAGATCGGTCGCGCGCACAGCCACGACATCCCTACCTCTGCTGGCAACATGGAAACTGCCTTTGCCGCTCACACCAACCCGCAACCAGGGTAGCAGTCGGCGCAGATCGGCCGATACGACCCGCTCGGCATCGAACGCAAGATCGAGCCCCAGCTCGCCCGTCGGATTCCAGAACCGCCCGCGGGCAGTCGACGTCGAGTTGGGAAGGCGCAGCTCGGCGAGATCCACTTGGATCGTATCACCGAAAATCTCCACCGTCCCGCGCGCGCCGCGCACATCGAACGGCAACAGTTGCGACGTCGTGCTGCGGAGCCGTTCCAACTCGATACGAACACCCCGCTCTTGGGGGAGCGGCGACGAGAGCCGCAGATACGTTATCAAGGCGTCGGAGATCTCGACGATGGGGTCGACGTCGTCCTCGGCCAGTGTGCGGATGTGCAGCACCGCGCCCGTGATGCGCACGTCGCTGAACGCCACCAACGGCCTCGGGCCGCCGCCGGACTTGACCTCGCCAAGGCCGAAGATCTCCTCCACGTTGAGACGGCCACCGGGCAGCTCGACGATCGTCACGGTGGGGTCAGTCAGCGTGAGCTGGCCGAGTGTGATACGCAGCGAGAGGAAGTCGCTGAGACGGTAGCGCGCCCGCAGACTCGGGATCTCGGCGAAGGTCGTTCCGTCCTCACCGACGATCTTCACGCCACGGAGTTCGAGCCCGCGGTACAGCGATCCGTCAAACGACTCTATCGTGAGCGTACCGCGCAGCGCTCTTTCGGCGTAGGAGAGCAATGCGCTCACGACCACGTTGCGACCGGCCTCCGTTCCGAGGGCCGCACCGGTGAGGCCGAGGACGGCTGCAATCAGGGCGCCCAGGAGCACACCGACCCAACGGAGCGACCGTCGCATGCTAGAACGCCTGCCCCACCGCAAAGTGGAGCTGCAACCGGTCGAAGAAACCGGTCCCGCGGACGGGACGCACCGATTTGAAGACCTCGATCAGCTGCGTGCCCTCACGGCGATACAGCAGGCCGAGGGTCTCGGCGTACGGGTTGTAGGCGACGTCGAACCGAACCGGTCCCAGGGGGCTCCCCAACCGCACGCCGACGCCGGGCGTCACCCGCACGTCCGCAAGGGTGACGACGTCGTCCCCGACCTGCCCCGCGTCTACGAACACGGCGCCGAACAGGCGACCGCTGAAGACCGGCAGCGGGAAGCGTAGCTCCACACTGGCAAAGTAGAGTTGGTTGCCGCCCGTGGGCGACGTGCGGAGCCGACCCGCGAGCGTGTCCACCACACCGGCACTGTCGACGACTACGACGCGTTCCCGCTCGTCCGGCTCGAGCACGCGCACGAGCGGCCCCAGCTCGTTCGCGCCAAAGCCGCGCACGCTGTTCGGCCCGCCACCGTAAAAGCGCTCGTCGGGAGGCACGAACTCCACACTCTTGTCCTCGCGGCTCAGGTCCGACGGTACCAGCGTCCCGATACGCACGCGCCACGCGAAGACACCGCGGCGACCCACCCGGTAGTAGGACGCCAGTTCGCCCACGGCACGGGTGAACCGCGCCAGCTCATTTGATCCGGTGAGGCCCGACGCCCACCGCAACTCCGCCACCGCGCGGCTGCCCCGGCTGGGATCCAGCCGCGAGTTGGCACGGTCACGGACCACCCTCAGGCTGACGGTGGATCGGAGGAGACGTTTGGTGAATACCGTGTCGTCTGCCAGACACACGTTCAAGAACCTGCATAACGTGGCGGGCTCGGCTCGGGTACGGCCAAACTGAAGTGCGTAGGTCAGGGTGACCGGGATACCCAAACCGGTCTGGCGGGTAACCGCAAGCTCACCACCCTGAGCTTCCCTAACGTACGCCTTGAACTCGCTGCGCTTCTCGGCAAAGACCGACACCGATGCACTCGCACGCCGGGAGAAGAAGTGGGGCTCGTACAGGCTGGCGGTAACCATGTAGTTCAACTCGAGCCTGATACTCTCGACCTCGTTGCTCAGCGGAAAGCACAGGCTCTGCTCGAACCCCCACGGGAACGGGGTTCCCGTGCCGATCTTCGATACCCGTCCCGTGACATCTAGCGTGCGCCCGCCACCGAGGAAGTTTCCTGCACTCCAACCCACCACGCCGCGAAAACAGTCGAGCGATCCATACCCCGCCCCCACGCGGATCCGCCGCAGCGATCCCTCGGTCAAGGTCACCCGCACCGAGACGAGCGAGTCGTCCGGGCTCTCGGGCAACGAGTCCTCGAGCCTGACGCTGACGTAGTTGAAGACATTCATCCGGTACAGCTCGCGCTGCGCCTCATAGAGATCCTCGAGACGATACGTGGCACCCACCCGCACAGGGATCATCCGCCTAATCACCTCGTCATCGATCTCCTCGGCACCCACGATGTTCACCGCCGCCACCGTGGCGCGAAGACCGGGTTCCACGTCGAACGACACGGTCGCCTCATGGGTCTCCCGGTCGGTGCGGAAGCTCCGGAACACCTCGGCGAAAGGATACCCACGGTTCTGAAGCGCGACGCGAATGGTGTCGGCAGAGGCGAGCAGGAGGAACCGGTTGAACGGGTCGCCCTCCACGAGCGGCAGGTCCCGTCTCAACGACCGCAGCGACAGAATGTCATCCACGCCGGTAATCGCGAGATTCGTGACGCGGATGGGTTCGCCTTCGTGAATCAGAAAACGAATGGATACGACATCTTCGGTCCGATGAACCAGCGTGTCGATCCGCGCGTCAGGATAGCCGCTTCGGTGGTAGAGGAACCCGAGGCGCAAGACGTCGCGCCGGAACTCGCGCTCGTCGAAATACCGCTTCTGCCCCAAGCCGACGAGCCGTAGGACCGGCGTGCGCGCCCACCAGGTCGAGTTGGAGGTCGCGATGGAGATCGAGAGAGTGTAGTCGTCGATCGCGCGGTTCCCGACGAACTCGAGCCCCCGCACCACGCGGCGCTCGAGCCCGTCGTCCTGGCCCGCGAGGGTCGAGGTGCCGGACAGTAATCCACCGGTCACGAGGACCGCGCAAACGAAAAGGCGAATGGCTCCTCCGAGGTCGGATCGGGCGGACGGTTGGATCGAGGCGTATAACTCCTTTAAGTTCAGCGGGTTACATAATCCTGTCAACTTCGAGATCGCCGTTGCGTGACCTGCCACCCGTCACACCGGTCAGGGCTCGACGTAGTTGAGCCTTTGGGCCACCGTCAATCCGACCATCATTCCATCCGCGCTACCGTCGGTCCAGCGCTTCCAGTATCTCGGGCACGCTGGTGAACTTCACGCGCGGCCGTCCTTCGGCCTTGCCGCGGCTCGTCTCCAGCTCATCGATACGGAGCCAGTCGTCGTACGAGATGAAGCGGGGCTGGCGGGAACGGATCGTAGCTTCCGCGGCGGCGGGATCGGGCTCCGCCGGTGTCAACGTCTTGCCCGCGGCGGCATCCTCGAGCATCACGCCGACCGTCTCCGCCGCATCGGCCTTGTTCGTGCCGATCACGCCGCTCGGCCCGCGCTTGATCCAGCCGCTCACGTAAATGCCCGGCACCGGATCTCCGTCAGCGGTAACGACCCGACCCTTCTCGTTAGGCACCGTGCCCCAATCTTCGTTGAACGGAACCCCGGGGAGCGGCACCCCGTGATAGCCCACGGAGCGAAAGACCAACTCAACGGGGAGATCCTCGAACCGGTCGGTCGGCACGGGGCGAAGTCTGCCTTTGCCCTCCTCGAGCCTGTTGCGCACGATCCGCATCCCGACGACCTGACTGGCGTCGTTGCCCATCAGCTCTACCGGAGAGACGAGGAAGCGCAACGTCAGCGTGCGTGGTTTCCCTTCGGGAGAGCGCTTGGCGCACTCCTGGAGGATGTCGAGCCTCTTCCGCAGTGCACGGCTGTCGCTGGCGTCCAGCGCCGCCTGGCTCAGGGGATCAAGCACCAGATCCTCCGACAGGACGCGGAAGTCGGCACCCGGCATCTCGCCCAGCTCGCGTACCTCGGGATTGGTGAACGCCGCCTGCACGGGCCCGCGGCGACCCAGCATGTAGATCTCGCGTACGCTGCTCTGCCGGAGAACCCGCTCGGCGTAATCCGTGATGTCCGTCTTAGCCAGTTCCTCCGGCGTGAGACACAGGATACGCGCGACGTCGACCGCGACGTTGCCGATCCCGACGACTGCCACCCGCTCGACCGAAAGATCGAATTCGTAATCGCGATACTCGGGATGGCCGTTGTACCACGCCACGAAATCCGTGGCGGAATGGCTGCGCTGCAGGTCCTCTCCCGGGATGCCGAGACGGCGATCGGTCTGGGCTCCGGTGGCGAAACAGATCATGTGATAGTGCCGGGTCAGATTGTCGAGCTGGAGGTCCGTGCCAAAGTCGACGTTGCCGAAGAAACGGAGGTTGGGCCGTTGTGCCGCCCGGTGGAACTGTTGTGTGACCTTCTTGATCTTCTGGTGATCCGGCGCGACCCCGAACCGCACCAGACCAAACGGCGTCGGCAACCTCTCGAACATGTCGACCGTGATCTCGAGCCCGTCACGCGCGAGCAACTGGTCGGCGGTGAAGAACGCCGCCGGCCCCGACCCAACGATGGCGACTCGGAGAGGAGATTGTGCTGGCATGGTCACGATATGATATGAGGTGGAAGGGGATTCTGCCTCACGATGCGTATGATACATAAGGCGACACGGGGAGGAAACGAAAGAACGATGAAAAGAGGATGAACCTTTCCATCCTTCCATCTTTCCATACTTCCGTCTTACCTTGCCCCCGATGCCCATCTACACGAAAACCGGCGATGCCGGCGATACATCGCTCTTCGGCGGCGGACGGGTGTCGAAGCACGATCTCCGTGTTGGCGCCTACGGGGATGTCGACGAGCTAAACGCGGCGATCGGGACGGCCCTCGTGTGCGAGCCGGCGGATCTGGCAGCCGATCTCCTCGAGTCCATCCAGAGCGATCTGTTCGCGATCGGCGGGCAGCTCGCCTCGCCCGAACCGCGCAAGGTGGAGAAAGCGCTCAAGAAGGCCCTGGTGGACGACGAGCGCGTGCGAGCGCTCGAGGAAACGATCGACCAGGCGGACGCGGAGTTGCCTCCACTCACCGCATTCGTGCTCCCAGGCGGCGCGCCCAAGGCGGCGGCATTCCACATGGCGCGCACCGTGTGCCGACGGGCGGAGCGGAGTGTCGTGGCGCTCAATGCGACCGCGTCGGTACCGTCGATCATCCTGATCTATCTCAACCGGCTCTCGGATCTGCTGTTCACGCTCGCGAGACTGGCAAACCACAAGGCCGGTATCCCCGACCGGACCTGGTAGCATGTCGACCCATCGGTTCTACCAGCTCGACGTGTTTACCGAGACCCCGCTGAGCGGAAACCCGCTCGCGGTCTTCCCAGACGCGGACGACCTTCCAGCCGAGCGCATGCAGGCGATCGCGAGCGAGATGAACCTCTCCGAGACCACGTTCGTCATGCGCTCGAGCAAGGCCGACGCTCGCATCCGCATCTTCACCCCGAAAGCGGAACTCCCGCTCGCGGGGCACCCGATCATCGGTACGTGGTGGTTGCTCGCCGAGCTGGGTCGCGTTCCCGCGCCGCGAGACGACGGATCGGTGAGCGTGCAGCAGGAAACGGGACGAGGCGTCCTCCCGGTGGAGATCACGTTCCACTCTGGCTCGCCGACAGAGGTGGTGATGACGCAGGCGCTCCCCGAATTCGGTGTCGTCGTGGACGACATCGACGGGCTGGCCCGCGCGATCGGCGCAGACGGCCCGACGATCGCGCCCTCGCCACCGCCGCAGATCGTCTCCACGGCACTGCCACAGCTCATGGTGCCGATCGCGTCACGCCCTGCCCTGGCGAGCCTGCCCAGCGGAGGAAGCGGTACGCTGGGCAACTTCCTCGGGCGCCTGGGTACCGACTGCGTGATGCTCTACGCGCCCGACGAGCACGACGAGCGCGTCGCGCACTGCCGGATGTTCGCCCCCGCGCTCGGCGTGGCGGAGGATCCGGCGACGGGGAGCGCCGCCGGGGCGCTCGGCGCCTATCTCGTGAGCCACGGCGTCCTGCGGCCGACTAATGGATCGGCCACGCTCGTCGTGCACCAAGGCGCGGAGATCGGGCGGCCGAGCCGGATACGGGTGCAGGTGGCGACGGAAGCGGACGGCACGATCACCGCCGTGCGGGTCGGCGGGCAGGCGGTCCGTGTGATCGAAGGCGAGGTGACCCTATAGCGCGCGCCGTTGTTTCCGTGGCACTCGAACCCGCCGCATACGACATCGTGATCGGCGACGGGCTTCTCACTCAGCTCTCCGAGACGCTCTCTGCGGCATGCCCCGCCGCCCGCTATGCGGTGATCGCGGATGCGACCGTCGCCGAGAAATTCGGGCGGGCGGTGTTGGAGGCCGCGGACCGGGTCGCGCCATCCGATCTCTTCACCTTTCCGGCGGGCGAGCGGAACAAGACCGCCGAGCAGTGGCAGGCACTGAGCGAGCGGCTGCTTGCTGCAGGATTGGGCCGCGATGGGGCAGTCGTCGCCCTCGGTGGAGGGGTGAGCGGCGATCTGGCAGGGTTCGTCGCCGCTACGTACATGCGTGGCGTACCCTACATCCAAATACCCACCACGTTGCTGGCGATGATCGACAGCTCGATCGGCGGGAAGACGGGCGTGGACACGGCGCACGGGAAAAACCTGATCGGGGCGTTCCACCAGCCGCGGGCGGTCGTCGCGGACGTCACCACGTTGGGCGAGCTGCCACCGGTCCACTTCGCCGCAGGCATGGCGGAAGCGCTCAAGCACGGGGCGATAGCCGACCGCGGGTACGTGGACTGGATCGAGCGGGACCGACAGGCGATCCTCGCCCGCGACACCGAGGCGCTCGTGGAACTGGTGCGCCGCAGCGTCCAGATCAAAGCCGCGGTCGTAGCGGAAGACGAACGGGAAACCGGCAAGCGGGCCATCCTGAACTTCGGCCACACGGTGGCGCACGCCATCGAGGCCGCCTCCGGTTACGAGGTGCTGCACGGTGAGGCAGTCGCCATGGGCATGGTAGCGGAGGCGCAGCTGGGTACCAGGATCGGCGTGACGGAAGCAGGCACATCCGAAGCGCTGCGCGAGGCGCTGATATCGTTCAACCTCCCGATCGACCCGCCGGAAAAGTCCCCGGCCCACCTGCTCGAGGCGATGCAACGGGACAAAAAAGTGCGAGAAGGGTCTGTCAGGTTTGCACTCCTCAAGAGAGTAGGTGAACCGGCCCGAAGAAACACCGATAATTGGACGTTCGAGGTCCCCGAAAGGGAGATTATCAGCGTATTGGGGTCTAGAGTTTAATCGATTGTCACACAACGAGTTCCCAATTTCTCCCACATTTCAACATCAAGTAACCCGTTAATCCACAATAACTTGTTAGACTTGCGATCCATGCGGCATGGGTGAGTTGGAAAAGCTCGTTGATAAATGTCGGAATGCATTGCGGGTAAACATTTTGTGATGTGGAAAACTTGCTTTTCTTGACGCATTCTCGTGCGTTCTCTATATTCGCGAGCACCAACAATCGGTCAAAATGGCGGGGTTCCTGGAATCCGCCTCCTTTCGTTGGCTGCCTCGGTAACCCAATCGCAGGGGAGGGTATGACCAAACTCCGTGCAAGAAAGTCGAAGGCATTCTTTCGGGTCGCCGCGTCGGGCGCTTTCGACCAGTACTTGCAGGACATTCAGAAGCTCCCACTCATCAAGGAACGAGAAGAAGAGCGTGCGCTGGCACGCCGCGCCCAGCAGGGTGACAAGAGGGCCGCGGAACGACTCGTTACGGCCAACCTCCGGTTCGTCATTTCGTATGTGAAGAAATACCAGGGACACGGTCTCGATCTCTCCGAGCTCGTGGCGATCGGCAATGAGGGACTCCTCAAGGCCGTCAAGAAGTTCGATCCCGATCACGGCGTCAAGTTCATCTCCTACGCCGTCTGGTGGGTTCGTCAGGCAGTCCTCAAGGCGCTGGCCGAGCAGACACGTAGCGTCCGGATTCCGTTGAACCAGAACAGCCACCTCATCCGGATGTCCCGCACCGAGACCTATCTCTCACAGGAACTCGGGCGGGAACCCACGGATCGGGAAATCGCCAAGGCGTTGGACGACACTCTGGAGAACGTACGCAATGCGCGCCGCATGACGGCGGCCGAGATCTCGCTCGACGCTCCGATCGACCGCACGGACAAGGACGCCGCCACCATAGGCGAGCGGTTCGCCGGCCAGGAAGGGACGGAGATTGAGGAGCAGACCGACACCAAACTGATGCGCGAGTTCATCGACCGCGTGTTCCAGAAATACCTGACGCCACGCGAGCAGAAGATCCTCTACCTCTACTACGGTCTCGATGAGGGCGCCGAGGGGATGACGTTGGAGCGTATCGGCAGTCTGATGGGGGTAACGCGTGAGCGTATCCGCCAGATACGCGAGCGAGCGTTCGAGAAGCTGCGCCAGAGCCCGGACGGCAAGGCGCTCATGGGGTTCTGGCGCGCCGCCTAGGAGCTTGCCAGCAATCGCAATCCGCCACGGGCGGTCGGGTCACCGGCCGCCCGTGTTGCTTTGTCTCCTGCCTCTCCCGCCTCCGCTACCACATATTTCGCTGATGGCGACGCCTCCGCTCTCCGTCCTCTCCCGCTCAATAGCGCGAATCCCGCACCAAGAGTGTCAGGTACCCTGCCCCATGGTGAGCGCATGAGCGTTGCCGCCCAGATCCTGGACGCGATTGCCGGCATCGTCGGGCCGAGGTGGGTCCGGCGCCAACGCGCCGAGCTGGAGACGTACGCAAGCGACGGCCTGCCGACGCTCCACGCACGGCCCGGAGCGGTCGTGCTGCCGGGCCACCGGGACGAGGTCATCCGGGTGGTCCGTGTGCTCGCCCATCACAGCGTGCCGTTCGTAGCGCGGGGGGCGGGCACCGGGCTGTCGGGCGGCGCGCTCGGCGAGTCCGATACCGTCGTCATCGCGCTGACGCGACTGTCGCGCATTCTCAGCATCGATCCCATCAATCGGCGCGCCGTAGTGGAACCCGGCGTCGTGAACGCCCGGCTCTCCCAGGCGACCGCGCAGTACGGCTTGCACTACGCCCCGGATCCCTCGAGCCAAACGGCGTGCACCATCGGTGGTAACGTGGCGGAGAACGCGGGCGGACCGCACTGCCTGAAGTACGGCGTCACCACGAATCACACCCTGGAGTTGGAGGTCGTGCTGCCGAGCGGCGAGGTGGTCCGGCTCGGCTCACCCAACGGCGACCAGTGGGGTCCGGACCTGGTGGGGCTCTTCGTCGGATCGGAGGGCATGTTCGGCATCGCCACTGAGATCACGGTGCGGCTGGTGCCGACACCGCGGGCCGTCTGCACGTTGCTGGCCGCTTTCGGTTCCATCCGTGCCGCCGGTGAGGCCGTGTCCGCCATCATCGCCGCCGGAATCGTGCCTGCCGCTCTGGAGATGATGGACCAGAACTGCATCAAGGCCGTGGAGTCATCCATCTACCGCGCCGGCTATCCCACCGACGCCGCAGCCGTTCTGCTGGTCGAGCTGGACGGCGAGACCGCCACGGCGGTCGACGAAGAATCGGCTATCGTCGGGGACATGCTGCGAACGCGAGGGGCCCGGAGCGTAAAAACGGCGCACGAACAGGCCGACCGGGATCGGCTCTGGCAGGGACGCAAGAAAGCTTTCGGCGCCCTCGGGCGTCTCGGTCCGGACCTCGTGGTGCAAGACGCCGTCGTCCCCCGCTCGGCGCTGCCGGACGTGTTGGACGACATCAGCCGGATCGGCGCGCGCTACGGACTCACCGTGAGCAACGTGTTCCACGCCGGTGACGGCAACCTGCACCCCAACATTACGTTCGACCGAACCGACCCGGAACAGCGCGCCCGAGTCGAGCGCGCGTCGGGCGAGATCATGGAGACGTGCATCGCGGCCGGCGGGACGATCACCGGCGAGCACGGTGTCGGGAGCGACAAGCTGCGGTACATGTCGAGCATCTTCGACGCGGAGACGCTCGGTGCCATGCGCGCGGTCAGACGCGTATTCGATCCGGAGGAACGGTCGAACCCAGGCAAGGTGATCCCGGTACACGCGTGTCGCGAGTGGAGTGGAGCGATCAGGTACGACAGAGGCCGAACCGTGGCGATCGAGACGGCATGACGAGAACCCGACTGGAACTCGACGCATGGCCCATAGGGAACTGACTGCCGCGCGACTGCGCGCGATTCTTGGCGCCGGTACCCGAGTGGGCACCGCGCCGGACGGCGTGCCGCGCGCGGTCCCCGAGAGCGCCGACGCGTGCGCCCTCGTGCTTCGCACGGCAACCCAGGAACAATGGCGGGTACGGATCGAGGGTGGCGCCCGGTGGTCGCCGCCGGACGCGCCCGCCGACCTGGTGCTGACGACCGCCGGGTTGCGGCGAGTGACGGACGTCTCCGCAACCGACCTCGTCGCCACCGCCGAAGCCGGGGTCCCGTGGTCCACACTGCGGCGGCGGCTCGCGGATCACGGGGCGTGGGTCGCCCACGATCTCCCGGGAGACGAGCGAACCCTGGGCTCGGCGGTGGTGACCGGAACCGCCGGTCCGCTGCGCGCGGGTTTCGGCGCGCTGCGCGACCACATCCTCGGCATCACGCTCGTCACCGGTGACGGGCGGATCGTGCAAACCGGGGGCCGTGTAGTGAAGAACGTCGCCGGCTACGATCTGGCCAAACTCATGGCAGGCAGTTTCGGGGCGTTCGGTGTCGTCACCTCGTTGCACCTCCGGCTGCGCGCTGTTCCACGAGCCGACATGACGCTCACCGCGACCGGGACCCGGGACCACCTGCTCGACGCGGCCCATGCCGTGCTCGCAGCCGGCCGGACACCGGCGGCGATGGAACTGCTCTCGCCGCGCGCCGGCGGCACCGGCAGCGCCGGCCAATGGATGTTGGCGGTCCGTATGCTGGGCATGGAGAGCGAGGTTGCCGCACAGCGGGACGCCATAACCCAGAACGCTGGCCTGCCTTTCACGCCACACGGCGGCGCCGACGCCGCCGATCTGTGGCGCCGGCTCCTGTCCGGCACAGGCGATGACGAGGTCACTCTGCGTCTCGCCACCCTTCCGGAAGGGCTGGCGGACGCGTTGGATCTCGTCGCGCACCACCTCGACGAGACCGTCGACGATTGGATCAGTGTGACGGTCCCGTCGGGACAGATCCGCTGGAGCGGCGCGGCGGGCGCGGAAGACATCGCGCTGCTGCGACGCAACGCCGCCGAACGTGAGGTGCCGCTGACCATCGAGCGCGCGCCGTGGCCGGTGCGGAAGCGTCTCGGGCATTTCGGCGCCTACCGCGCAGGGGTGGGCCGGCTCGTCGACCAGCTGCGCCGGTCGTTCGACCCCGGTCGAGTTCTCACCGTCGCCGTTGGAGCCGAGCAGTGAGTGACGGGTTCGCCGGACTGGCGCCGTGCGTGCATTGCGGCTTCTGCCTGCAGAGTTGTCCCACCTTCCTGGAGACCGGTGACGAGGCCGACAGCCCGCGCGGCCGCATCTATCTCATGCAAGGGTTGGCCCGCGGGGACTTCGCTCCGACCGACGCGGCGCTCTCGCTCCATCTGGACCGCTGCCTCGGCTGCCGTGCCTGTGAGCCCGTCTGCCCTTCCGGTGTCATCTACGGGCCGGCTCTGGAGCAAGCCCGCCACCAGATCGCAGTGGCGCGCGGCGTGCCGCTGCTGGCGCGCGTGGTCCTCACGATCATGGCCGAGCCGGCACTGCGAGGTCCTGCCATGACGGCCGCGCGTCTCGTGCGTCGCGTCGCCGGTTGGCTGGCCGGCAAGAACCGGATTCGGTTCGCGTTCGGTATGCTGGCGGCTACGGCTCCGTGGAATGGAAACCTTCGGAAGCGGAGCCACCCGGACGCCGCTCCGCCAGCACCCGCTCCGCATCCCGCCGCTCCCGTGGCGGTCTTCCTCGGCTGCATCCAACGAGGGCTCTTCGGCCACGTGAACGCCGCCACCCGGCGCACGCTCGCCGCGAACGGATACCGTGTCGTAGACGTCGCGCACCAACAATGTTGCGGCGCGCTCCATGCGCACACCGGCTTGCATCGGGATGCGCTCCGCCTCGCCCGCGCCAATATCGCCGCGTTCCGAGCGGCACCCGATGCCGGCATCGTAGTCAACGCGGCGGGCTGCGGGGCACAGCTGAAATCATATCCCGGTCTCTTCTCCGGTGATCCCCTAGAGGACGAAGCGGCCGATTTCGCGCGACGCGTGCTGGATGTGAGCGAAACGCTGGCCGCGACCGGCCCGCGCGTCGGCGCGCCGTTACCGCTCACGGTATCGTACGATCCGCCCTGTCACCTCTTGCACGCACAACGGATCGACGCCCCCCCGCGCGCGGTGCTCGCCGCGATCCCGGACCTCCGGATCGTCAACCACCGGGACGCCGACTCGTGCTGCGGGGGCGCGGGCATCTACACGTTGCTGGAACCGGCGATGTCGCGCGCCGTGCTGGATCGCAAGGTGACGGCATTGGCCGAGGACGCGCCGGACGTCGTCGTGACGGGGAACCCCGGCTGTATCATGCAGATCGGCGCGGGTCTCCGGGCGGCTGGGCTGCCGTCGCGCGCGGCGCATCCGGTGGAGTTGCTGGACCATTCCTATCGGGCGGCGGGGTTCTACGATCGCATCACGCTAGATTCCGTCTCACCATGAACGCGGCAGCTACGACCCCACCCCCCTGCACGATCGGCGTTGCGGATATCACGCCCGAAGAGGCCGACGCGGTACTCGACGGGGCGCTGGTGACCGACGCGGACGTGGCGGTCCTGGACCTGAACGGTCCGGGCGCGCTAGCCTGTCTCCAGGGGATGTTCACGAACGACATCGAGCAAGCCGGCGAGGCCGGCTTCGTCTACGGCGCGGTGCTCACGCCCAAAGGGATGATCGTGAGCGACGCCTGGATATCCCGAGACGGCGCGAAGGTAAGGATGTTCGCACCGCGCGACGGGCTGGACGCCCTCCAAGCGGTGTTCCAGCGCTCGTTGCCTCCGCGGCTCGCCCGCGTGGTCGATCGCTCGGACGACATGGAGGTGCTACGCCTGGTGGGACCGCGGACGCACGCCGTGGCCGAGCGTGCCGGTGTGGGGTTGCCGGCCGAGGGACGCACCGCTGTCGCGATCGCCGGACAGATCGCCTGTCAGGTGGCCGTGCCGGAATACGGCATACCGTTCGAATTGCAGCTCGCGGTCGGGCGGCAGGACGCGCCTGCGATTCGCGATCGCCTGCAACTGGCCGGCGCAGTGAGCGGCGGGGCATCGGCGGCCGAGCTTGCCCGCATCCTCGCCGGCTGGCCGCGACTCGGTGCGGAGATCGACGCCAAGACTCTCCCGCAGGAAGTGCGGTTTGATGAGATCGGCGGCGTCTCCTACACCAAGGGATGTTACGTCGGGCAGGAAACGGTCGCGCGCCTGCACTTTCGGGGTCGTCCCAACCGTCACCTGGTCGGACTCGTGTGGCACGAACCGATCGACCTGAATCAGTCGGCGGTGGTACAGGACAACAAACCTCGCGGCCGGGTTACGAGCGCGGCGTGGCTCGCACCACTTGAACGCTATATCGGCCTGGGGATCGTGCGACGAGAGGTGGACGGAGGTCGCGACGTTACGGCCGGCGGAGCCAACGCCGGTGTTGTCGATCTCCCCTTTGCGCTCGACGAATGAAGCGGTGGCGCGGGATCGGTCCCGGCGTCATCGTGGCCGCCGCTTTCATCGGGCCGGGTACCGTAACCACAGCGACGCTCGCCGGCGCGCGCTACGGCGCCACTCTACTCTGGGCGCTGCTCTTCGCCACCGTGGCCACGATCGTGTTGCAGGAGATGAGCGCACGGTTGGGGCTCACGACCCGGGCTGGTCTGGGTCAGGCGCTGCGGGCGACCCCGGGACCGCGCTGGCTCGGACCGACCCTCGCTATCCTCGCCGTGACGGCGGTCGTCGCCGGCGCCGCCGCGTTTGAGGCGGGTAACCTCACCGGCACTGGCCTCGGCCTCGAAGGCGTCACGGGCGTGCCTGCGAAATTCTGGGTGCTCATCGGGGCCGCACTGGCCGGGGCGCTGCTGTGGACCGGCAGGTATCGGCTCGTCGAGCGCGTACTGATGGTGTGCGTCGCCGTAATGGGACTCATGTTCCTCGCCACGGCCATACTCGTCATTCCGCGCGTACCCGCGCTGCTCGCCGGCCTGACCATCCCGCGGCTGCCCGACGGCGCTGCCGTGACCGCGTTGGGCCTGATAGGAACCACGATCGTTCCGTACAACCTGTTCCTGCACGCCGCCGTCGTCGCCGAGCGCTGGGAATCCCGGGACGATCTTCCCACCGCCCGGCTCGACCTCGTTGTCGCAATCGGGTTCGGCGGTCTAGTCTCGGCGGCGATTCTCGTCACGGCGGCCGCCGCCCTCAACGGCCAGCAGATCGAGTCGGTGGCCGACATGGCGGTCCAGCTCGAGCCGCTCCTGGGGAGTTGGGCGAGCAAAGCGTTCACGGTGGGATTCGCCGTCGCCGGAATCTCGTCCGCGATCACCGCTCCGCTGGCGGCTGCGTACGCGACACTGGACCTGCTCGGGCGCGGCCGCGACGTGCGGGCGCCGGTCGCGCGGTTCGTCTTCGGCGGCACCATGCTCGTCGGTGCGCTGGTCGCTCTGCTCGGAACACGGCCGGTTCCGTTGATCCTCTTCGCCCAGGTCCTGAACGGCCTGGTCCTGCCGATCATCGCGATCGCGCTGCTGGTGGCGATGAACGACCGGCGGCGACTCGGCAACGATGTGAATGGGCCGGTGGCGAATCTGGCGGGGGGAGCGGTAGTGCTACTCTGCCTGGGTCTCGGGATACGGATGATCCTGGGCGCGTTCTGACCGGCCGACTCTCACAGCCTGAACCCCAGCGCTACCCTTCGCGATCAAGAACCCGCGATCGTAGGAAATGTCGCGGGGATCGGTCGAGGCGCCTACCATTAGCGGGTCCGCACCTGGGGGGCGACTTGCGCACTTGGTGCGAAGGGCGTGACCAGTACCAGGCAACTGCATATGATCGAGAGTAATGATCGGTTCATGGTCGTTGTACTGATGATACCCACACTTCGTCCGCAGGGTGTCGGCGGGGCGTTCCGTGGCTGACCGCCGGGAGTTCGTGACCACCCTCACGGCGACAGTTGGGATGCTGGCCGCCGGCAGGATCGTCGGGGGTGTTGGGGCGGTGACCGTCGTCGCTTCCACGACGATCTTTCAGGCCCATCCGCACGGACAACGAACGCTGGTGCGGTTCTCTGCCGGTGGGACGGACGCTGCTGCGGGGCGACTCCGCGTGTTCGACCGTCGCAATCGGTTAGTGGGCACCGCGGGCATGCTCCGGCGCGGCGAGTCATTGGAAGGCGAGCTGTGGCTCCCGCTCGACGGGCGCGCAACCGTGCGGAGCGAACTCGAGATGCCCGGCACGCGCCGCCCGATCCGCACCCGTCACGTCTTGGAGCCGCTACCGCGTTGGACGATCCACTGGTTCACGGCCGCCGATCCCCATCTGCTCGAGTCGCGGCTCGAGCGCCGTTCCGATCTCACGTTCGGCGCGCTGCTCGCGACACTGGTAGCCGCCGGCGTGCGCGTGAACCCCGTGACGATACCGGACCCTGCGTTCCCGCTCGGTCACCTCGACCTGCTCCGCACCGCCGTGCCCGCGAAGAGAATCACGGAGCGCTTCGGCGTGCCTACGGCCGGCATAGCCTTGATTGCTGACCGTGCCGTACCTCACCTGGAGCTGGCCCTGACTGGCTCCGGCATTACCAGCGTAGTCCGGCACGACGACGTCGGGAATCCCGAACTCCTCGGGTTCGGAGACGGCCGGGCGGTTATGGCGCGACATATTGAGCGATGGCTCGCCATGGAGCCCACGCAACCCGTTGCCGAGCGGTCCGCCTTGATCGTGGGGACCGACCCCGACCTGGCCCTCGTCGCCTATGCGACGGTAAACGAGTGGAACGCGCGATACGCGTACCCGCGGATCGTGATCGGTGATGCGGACGACGCTGTCACCGGCACGCGACCGCCTGGCTCGGCGTCGAACGGTTCAGGGCTTCCGGTCGCGGTGCAGCTCCCGGCCGCGTCCGTTCTCGCACAGATCAGTGCCGCACGGGCGACGCGGAGCGCGGCCCGCACGCGCGACGTCTTCGCGCCACTGGCACGTGCGGCGGGCGCGACCGAACCCACGCTCGCAGGCATCGCCGCGCGCATCGCGTTGCCTGTCTCCGGCGTGCTCGTCTTCAATCCGTCTCCGTTCGGACGGAGCGACGTGGCACGGCTCCCGAACGGAACGTCGATGGTCGCAACTGACGTCCCGGCATTCGGGTACGCATACCTGCCGGTGGATGGCAGGACAGGCGGACAGACGGACGGCGATACCGATGCGGGCGAGGTGATCGAGAACGACTCCTATCGGGTTACGATCGATCGGTCGAGTGGCGCCATCGCGTCGGTCGTCGTGCGAGGGAGCGGGCACGATCTGGTCGCGGCCGGCACCGGACTCAACGCCGTCGCAGGCGCCCGGCGTGTGACTCACCGCCGGGAGCGTGTCGCCGGTCGATACGAACGGCTGATTGTGGAGCGCCGATCGCCACGCGGCTCGATCGTCACCACTATCTCGCTGCACGCCGGGCTTCCCTGGATCGACATCGTCAACGAGGCCACTGGGACCGGCGGCGAACCGCTCCAATATGGCTTCGGGCTGGCCGAGCCCGCGGACCGAGTCGAGTGGGAGGTCGCGGGCGGGGTGCTCGGCGGGACGCCGCCGATCGGGCGGTTCACCCACCTGCGCTGGCTGGCGTTCCGGGCGGCGGCGGGGACGACGCTCTTCGCCGCGCCCGACACGGGGTACGCAGCCGTTCCCCAACCAGACCGGTTCGTCGCATACGCGCCGACCGGACGGGTACGGTTTCGGTTGGCGTTCGAGACGTTCATCCGGGCAGACGGTCTGTGGCGTTTCGGGTGGAGCACCGAACCTCTCGTGGCGGTGCACGCCGAGGGCCGGGGATCGCTGGCCCTCCCGACCTTCGGCCGGATGTTCGAGCTGCGGGATCCGGGCGTGACCATCACCGGTGTCAAGCCGGCCGACGACGGCGTAGGCTCGATTCTCTACATCCAGGAGATCATGGGCGTCTCGCGCACGGTGCCGTTCACACCGGGCATCCTGCACTTCGATCGCGTGGTCCGGACGGATTTCACTGAACGGGATCTCGAGTTGCTCGAGACCGACGCCGACGGTGCCGCGCTCGTACCCGTTACCGCGCACGGTTTCACGGCCCTGCGGGTGCTCGGGATCCGGCTCACAGCTTGAATGGAGGATGCGGCCGGGGGTATTCTCAGAAGGTGTGGATCACCTCTCCCGGCCATGCGGAAGGAAAAACATGAATCTCCCAAGTACGCTCGGTGAACTCAGAGAGACCGAGTGGGCGTCTCCCCGGAAACACGCGCGCTCCGTCAAGGACGAGATGCGCGAGAACCTGGTGTGCATGCTGGAAGCGGGACAGGAACTCTTTCCCGGCATCGTGGGCTACGAGGACACGGTCGTTCCGCAGGTGGTGAACGCCGTCCTCGCGCAACACAACTTCGTCCTGCTGGGACTGCGCGGGCAGGCCAAGAGCCGTATCCTGCGATCGCTGCTCAATCTCCTGGACGAACGCATGCCGATCCTGGCGGGCAGTGAGGTCAACGACAACCCGTTCCACCCGATTTCCAAGTACGGCCGGCAGTTGATCGAAGAGCACGGGGAACAGACACCGATCGAATGGATCACGCGGGAGTACCGCTACGTCGAGAAGCTGGCGACGCCGGATGTGACGATCGCGGACATCCTCGGCGACCTCGACCCGATCAAGGCGGCTCGTGGCGGACATCTACTGTCCGACGAACTCACGATTCACTATGGCCTGCTCCCGCGCAGCAACCGCGGGATCTTCGCGCTGAACGAGTTGCCCGACCTGGCCGCGAAGATACAGGTCGGTCTGTTCAACATCATGCAGGAAGGCGACGTTCAGATTAAGGGCTATCCGATACGCCTGCCGCTGGACGTGATGCTGGTCTTCTCCGCGAACCCCGAGGATTACACCGCGCGCGGCAAGATCATCACACCGCTCAAGGACCGGATCGGCAGCGAGGTGACCACTCACTACCCGCTCACCATCGAGCACGGCATGGCCATCACCGCGCAGGAGGCGTGGCTCGATCGCGACGGCCGGCCACTCGAGATCCCCGGCTTCATCAGCGAGATCATCGAGCGCATCGCGTTCGAGGCCCGACAGGACAAGCGCATCGATCAACGCTCCGGCGTGAGCCAGCGCCTGCCCATCACCGTGCTCGAGAACGCGATCTCCAACGCCGAGCGCCGCACGATCGTGAACCGCGAAAAGACGGTCGTCCCGCGGGTGTCGGACATCTACGCTGCGCTCCCTTCCATCACGGGCAAGATCGAGCTGGAATACGAGGGCGAGCTACAGGGAGCCGAGATCATCGCCAAGGAACTCGTGCGCCGGGCGTGCCACACGACGTTCGAGGAGCGCGCGCAGAGCGAACCCTGCCACGACATCGTGACCTGGTTCGACGAGGGCGGCGCGCTGAAGGTGTCGGGGGAGGAACGGTCGGACACCTGCGTGAAAGCTTTCAGCACGGTTCCGGGCCTGCTCGACACCGTGAAGAAGATCGGTCTCGCCCCTCGTGGCGACCCGGCAACACTCACCTCCGCCTGCGAGCTGGTGTTGGAGGGGTTGGTGGCGCAGAAACGCATATCGCGGAGCGAGGAGATCGGGTACACGAAGGCGAGCCGCAGTCGCGGCGACCCGGGTGGCGCCGGCGGCCCGACTAACCTGTTCCAGTAACGGATTGGTTCTCCCGTGGCTGTCATCACCATCTCGCGCCAGTACGCCGGCGGCGGTTCCGATATCGCCCGCCGTGTGGCGGAGCAGCTCGGCTGGACGTTGATCGACAACGAGTTCGTTGATCGCGTGGCCGAGCGTGTCGGTCTTCCGCCGGAAGAGGTCGAGGCGCGCGAGGAGCGCGTGCCCGGACTGATCGAGCGTCTGGCACGCACGCTGGCGACCTCGTCGCCCGAGGTCTTCGTTCCCTCGGGCGACATACAGGACGCGGAACAGGACCGTCTCGTGCGGGTCACCGAACGCATCATCACCGAGACCGTGCAGCATGGAGATGTCGTGATGGTGGGCCGCGGCGCCCAAGCCTACCTCGGCGAACGAGACCAGACGATGCACGTGTACATCGTGGCACCTCGCGAGACACGTATCGCAACCGCCGTCGAGCGACTCGGCCAGTCGCCGGACGAAGCCGCGCGCTGCATGGACAGTGTCGACGAGCAACGCCGCCGATACGTGCGGACGCACTACCGCCGGGACTGGGACGATGCGGCGAACTATCATCTCGTGCTGAACAGCGCCGCGTTCGGATATGAGGGGTGTGCCGCGCTGGTGGTCGAAGCCGCGCGGAGAATGGGGCTGGGTCAGCCTCCTTGAACCCCGGGCTTACGCCCGGGGTTGGCGATAGGGTGGCTCCTGTGCTCGGCAGGCCGATTGCGGGAACCTCGCCGGTACCACAGGTTCTAAGGAGTCATGCGCTACACTACCTACGGGAAGTACATCCCGCGGTTGGCTGACGCGGTCAACCTTCAGGAGCTGCTCGACCAGCTGAGCGATTTCCTGCTCCAGTCGGGGTTTGCGGGCGGGGCGATGAGCCACCCCTTCTGGGGTGAGTTCGGGGACACGGATGACCGGTCGATGGAGTCGCTCAAGGACGCGGTGCTCCACGCGCTGATGGAGTCGGGTCAGCTCACGCCTGAGATGCTCCAGGTCCTGCGCGGCGAATCGACGGGTGACGAGCAGCGGGACGCCGAGATTCAGCAACAGCTCGCCGATCTGCTCGACGCGATCGTGCAGCGGCTGATCGACGAGGGATACCTCAGTGTCGAGCAGGCGCCGCAGATGCCACAGGGCCATCAACCCATGTTGGGACCGGGCGGTCAGGCGCATGCCGCGTCACAGCAGGTGCAGTTCAACCTTACAGACAAGAGCATCGACTTCCTGGGATACCGCGCGCTGCGCGGGCTGCTGGGCAGCATCGGGAAATCGAGTTTCGGCAGCCATGAGACGCCGTATCTCGCCACCGGTGTCGAGGCAGAGGCCGTCTCGAAACCGTACGAGTTCGGTGACACGCTGAACCTCGATGTGCCAGAGACCCTCAAGCGGGCGATCACACGCGCGGCGAGACGGCGGAAGGATGGAAGGACGGAAGGCCGGGAAGGCACTAGAGATGACGCGAACGGTTCATCCTTCCATCGTTCCGACCTTCCATCAGCATTGATCGATATCGACTATCCGGACCTGATGGTCCATCAGGCTGAGTATCGCTCGAGCGCGGCGACCGTGCTGATGCTCGACTGCTCGCACTCGATGATTCTGTACGGCGAGGACCGCTTCACGCCCGCCAAGAAGGTATCCCTTGCGCTCACACACCTCATCCGCACCCAGTTCCCGGGCGACTCGCTCCGCGTCGTGCTGTTCCACGACAGCGCGGAAGAGATTCCACTCGGCAAGCTGGCCCATGCCCAGGTAGGGCC